>CANJZQ010000005.1 GCA_947479535.1 Oligoflexales bacterium
ATCAATTTGCCGTGCAGTGACCTAGCATGCTGAGCAACCCAATCCGGGTTATGTGCTTTAATCATCCGTAAGGATTCGGAATCATGGATTTTCTTGCGCTCCTCCCAAAAGCCCTGACTTGGTTTCTGGCGATGCTTTTTTCACTCTGCTTTCACGAAGCCGCTCATGCCTACAGCGCCAAAATATGTGGCGATAAAACGGCCGAGCGCCTCGGACGCCTCACGTTGAACCCATTTGCCCACGCAGATATTTTGGGGACCATCGTCTTGCCGCTCGTGGGTCTTTTGGCCCAGCTTCCAGTTCTGGGGTGGGCCAAGCCGGTGCCTGTGGACGAACGCAACTTTCGCCGTTGGCCAAGGGTTTCTCACGCCTTCGTCTCGGTGGCGGGCCCGCTCTCCAACCTCGTCATTTGCCTTTTGTGTGTGGCGGGTCTGACGCTCTATCAATTGTTCCTTACCAGCTCGATTCCAAAAGGGTCGTTTTTTTATCCCTTGATCGGACTGATGGAAGCGATGGTCTGGATCAACGCGATCCTTGCGGTCTTTAACATGATTCCATTGCCCCCCCTTGACGGAGCAGCGGTGCTACAGCTTATCCTGCCAAAGGACATGGCAGACGCCTATGAACGCCTGGTCGCGCCAGTCGGTTTTTTTATTTTACTCGCGCTAATGATGAGCGGCGGTCTTAGCTGGGTTTCTCAAGTCGCAAAGGCCTACGTTTTATTTTGTGGAACCTTGGTAGAACACGTCGCCAGGTTGGCTTTGGCCGGTTGAAGTAAACAGACCATTCAGATAGGTTGGCAGCATGAAGGCGCGGCGTAAAACAAAGTTTATTTTTGTCACAGGCGGCGTGGTCTCCTCGCTCGGCAAGGGGATCGTCGCGGCAAGTGCTGGCGCTTTGCTCGAAAGCCGCGGACTCAAGGTCAGCCTCACCAAATGCGACCCCTACATCAACGTTGACCCGGGGACCATGAGCCCCTTTCAGCACGGCGAAGTTTTTGTCACCGAGGATGGGGCAGAGACAGACCTTGATATTGGTCACTACGAACGGTTTACCCATCACGCCCAACTAACGCGACGCAACAGTTTTTCTGCCGGACAAGTCTACGATGCGGTTCTTGGCAAGGAGCGCAAGGGCGTCTACCTTGGCGGAACGGTTCAGGTCATTCCGCACATCACGAATCAGATTAAAGAAAACATCTTCAAGGCTGCCGAAGGGTCTGACATTTCTATCGTGGAAATCGGGGGCACCGTCGGTGATATCGAGGGCCTTCCCTTTCTGGAGACGATTCGCCAAATCCGCTATGACCTCGGTCCTGAGAACGTTTGCTACATTCACCTCACCCTCGTCCCCTACATCAGTGCGGCCAAGGAACTAAAAACAAAACCAACCCAGCACTCGGTCAGAGACCTTCGCCAGATTGGTATTCAGCCTGACATTTTGGTTTGCCGCGCGGAACGGCCCGTGCCTGAAGATCAGAAGCTGAAGATCGCCCAGTTTTGTAACATCAAGAGAGACCGCGTTTTCGAAGCGCAAGACGTCGACAGCATCTACCGTGTTCCTTTGGTGCTGCACGGACAAGGCTTTGATCAGGCCCTGGTCGATGTGCTCAACATCTGGACTGGCGAACCGGATTTGGCGGAATGGCGCGCCATCACTCACGCGCTGGATCACCCCAAGACAAGTGTCAAGATTGGCGTCATTGGCAAGTATGTTGGTGTGGTGGATTCCTACAAGTCGATCGCCGAGTCCCTGGCTCATGCCGGGATTGCAAATCAGGCGCAAGTTGAAATTTCATACATTGACTCCGACTCCATCCGCGAGAAGGAGGTTGCAAGCCAACTCGGTTCTTTTGACGGAATCATCATCCCGGGCGGTTTTGGCAACCGTGGGATCGAGGGCAAGATTGCGACGATCCGTTACGCCCGTGAAAAAAACACGCCGTTTTTTGGTATTTGCCTGGGAATGCAGTTGGCAGCGATTGAATTCGCTCGTCACAAAATCGGACTCGCCCGCGCCAACAGTCAAGAATTTGATCCGGCGGCTCCAGACCAGATCATCCACCTCATGGAAGAGCAGAAGGCCGTTTCACAAAAAGGCGGCTCGATGCGCCTTGGTTCATACCCGTGTCGTGTCAAGGCGCGCACCAAGGCTCAAGAGGCCTACGGCGAGTCCATGATTGGTGAACGCCACCGCCACCGCTATGAATTCAATAACGACTACCGGCAACGTTTCTCGGACGCCGGGATGACTTTTTCCGGGGTATCGCCCGATGATTCACTTGTAGAAATCATGGAACTTTCCGATCACGCCTGGTTTCTTGGGTGTCAATTTCACCCGGAATTGAAGAGTCGTCCCTTTAAGCCACATCCGTTGTTTCGTGAATTTGTTCGCGCATGTTTGGCGGCAAAGGAAAGCCGCACATGAACCGGCAACCTGAGCGCGATCATTTGGAATCGGCACGCAGAACCCTTGAAGTAGAGGCGCAATGCATTTCTGCTGCTGCGCACCGGCTGAACGGCAGTTTTGCCGGGCTTTGCAGCGCAATTTTAAGTGCCAAGGGCAAGGTTGTGACAACGGGGCTTGGAAAATCAGGCTTCATTGCAAGGAAGTTGGCTTCCACATTGGCCAGCACGGGGACCCCGGCATTTTTCCTGCATCCCAGCGAAGCGATGCACGGTGATTTTGGGATCATCCAGAAAAATGACGTGCTCGTCGCCATAGCCCACGGCGGAGAAACGACCGAGGTCAATGGCGTTGCGACTTATTGCCGCAGGCTTCAAGTTCCGGTCGCCAGCATCACCGGCAAACTGACTTCAACCCTGGCCGGACTTTCAGATTTTGTCATCGACGGGTCGGTTTCACGTGAGGCCTGCCCGCTTAATCTTGCCCCCACTTCATCGGCATTGGTCGCCATGGCAATTGGTGACGCCCTTGCGGTGGCCCTGATGGAGGCCCGGGGGTTCACGGCGAAAGATTTCGCAACCCTTCATCCAGCTGGCAGTTTGGGCCGGAAACTATCACGCGTTCGGGATCACATGCACGATCTGGCCAGCATCCCGGTGGTTGGGCCAGACCTTGGGTTTCACGAGGTCCTGGAAACCGTCACGCGGCGGAACTTTGGCATCGCTGCGGTGGTTTCAGAAAAAGATGGAACATTATTGGGATCGATCTCAGACGGGGACGTTCGCCGCCATCTTCTCAAATCACAAGTGGACGCCCTGGATTCCAGGGCACGTGACTTCATGAGGGCTTCTCCGCGCACGGTGACCGCAGATATGCTGGCCGTCGATGCCGTGACCATCATGGAATCATGCCAGATCACCTCGCTTTTTGTTGTGGAGCCGGGAATCGATGGCCGGGAAGGTCGCCTGAGTGGACTTGTTCGCATGCATGACCTGCTTGCTGCTAAGATTGTTTGATGAAGAATCGGACCAAACTGGTTCTAGTCCTTTCAGCCTTGGCGCTATCAACGGCGGCATTTCTGGCGCGTGAGCGGGACAAGGCCCGCAATCGACCGGTCTACGATGCAAACCTCCGGGAGGCTCGCATCACCTTTGAGGATTTCACCGCCACGCGATATCTGTCAGGTTCGGTTACCAGTGTGGCTCGGGCGAAATCAGGTTACTTGCTTGAACCAAACATGCTTGAACTTTTCGGTGACGTCAGCTTTCGGGCCCTGAAGGGGAACGGAAAGAAACAGTATTGGGAGCAACTCTACTGCGAGACGGCGACCGCCTATTTCCGATCGAACAGCCTGGCGCAAATGATCACGTCGTCATCCATGGACCACATCGACTTGCGCGGCTTTGTTAAGCTTGAGACGAGAGATGTGACTTTAGAAACGGATTCGGCCGTTTACACGCAGGGCAACGGAATCCTTCAGTCTAGCTCGAAGACCCAACTGAGTGGCCCCGGGCATTATGTGAAGGGTGAAGGTGGATTTTCCTTTGACCTGCGCAAGGAAGAACTGAACCTGTTTGGTCCAATCAGGGGTGGAGGCAGCTTTGAAATGCCGTAACTCAGCCGGTGCCTTGGTGCGCACCCTCTGGCTTTCACTATCAGTGTTGGCATTTGGCTCGGTGGTGACGCCCCCGGCCTCGGCGGATCTGGTGGAGGAGGTCGAGGATCTCGACCGGCAGCAGCGCCCCGAGCCGACGCCAACGGCCATTGATTTGCCGGCCGTGGCCCCAACCTCGCCCCAAGGGGCACCGCGGACACCAGCGCCCAAACCGCAAGCCCATGGAAAACGGCAAAAGCCAGCGAAACGCGCGCCAGTTCAGTTCGAAAGCAAGTCCCTGCAAGCCATGAAAGATCAAAGCCGGGTGATTTTAAAGGAGGACGTCCTGATCACCCAAGGGGATTTCCGGCTTCAAGCCGATGAGGCAACCATTTATTTTGATCAAAAAACCCGTGAGGCGATGAAGGTCATTGCAAGTGGGCGAGTCAAGGCGTTCAAATCAGACGTCGAGTTAAAACAGCGCGTGAAGGCCGAGTGCAACGAAGCCGTATTCTACAATCAGGAACGGAAGATGGTCCTTCGGGGAAATGCCAAGCTCTGGCGCGGCGAGGATCTTGTCCGCGGTAAACAAATCACCTATGAGCTCGATACGGGATGGATCAAAGCAGAGCGCGTTGAAGGCGTGGTTCAGCCTGGAGGAAAAAAATGACACCCGTGTCTGAAAAATCATACAGCGGGCGATCCCGCCTTGAAGCCGATTCGATTTGTAAGTCCTTTAAAAACCGAAAGGTAGTGAAGTCGGTTTCGTTTGAGGTCTCTACGGGCGAAGTGGTGGGCCTTTTGGGACCCAACGGAGCCGGTAAAACAACCAGCTTTTACATGGTTGTGGGTTTACTTTTCCCGCAAGAGGGCAAGATTTTGCTCGATGGCGAAGACATCACCCACGAGCCGATGCACATCAGGGCTCGCCGTGGGATCAGTTATCTCCCTCAAAATATGTCTATTTTCAGGCGCTTGACCGTGGAAGACAACCTTCTATCAGTGATGGAAGTGTGTGGTATCGAGCGCCACAAGCGCCAGGCCCTTCTCGCGGACCTTTTGGAGAAGTTTCAGATTGGAGCGATTTCCAGCAGCAATGGTGCGGCACTCAGTGGTGGCGAGCGCCGGCGCGTGGAAATCGCCCGCGCCCTTATCATAAATCCGAAATTTCTTCTCCTCGACGAACCCTTCGCCGGGATCGATCCCGTGACCGTTCAAGAGATTCAAAAAATAATTTCACAACTCCGAAGCGACGGACTTGGTGTCTTGATTACGGACCACAACGTCCGGGAAACACTTGGAAGTTGCGATAGAGTTTACATTCTCACAGGTGGGCAAATCACGGCCCACGGCAAGCCCGAAGAGGTCGCCGCCCACCCGGAAGTTCGCGAAACCTACCTCGGAGAAAATTTTCGCCTTTGAGGCAATAAATTTTCCCTGCCCCCCGAAGTTGGAATTTTTCTTGCAGAGGGGCGACAATAGATCTGGAGCTTTCGCTCCCCGAGTCTCAACGTTTACAAAAAGGTTCCGCCCGCATGGCTTTCGACTTGCGACCGAAACTTGGGTTCCGTCAGGACGTCCTGATGACCCCTCAGCTGCAACAGGCGATCAAGCTGTTGCAACTTTCGCGCTTGGAATTGGAACAGTATGTAGAGACCCAGCTCGCTGAAAATCCAATTTTGGAAGAGTCGGCTGGTGATGCTGAGTCCCCCGAAGAGGCGGTTCATGCCGAGCGTGAACGCGAACAAACAGAGCAGCAAGCCGTTGAACATCGGATGGAAGAGGCTCAAAACATCGTCGACCGGGTGGGGAAAGACGCTCCCGAAACGGTCGATTGGGAATCCCTCGGAAATTCCGATGAGTACCAGTCGTCGGCCTCTGCAAGTTCGATCCGCCGCACAAACAGCGGCGAAGATGATCAGCCTAACTATGAAAATGTGGTCAGCCGGGCAACGTCCCTCAACGAACACCTGATGGGTCAGGTTGGCGAGTTGGACTTCGACGAAAGCGAGAAAAAAATCGCGACCGTGATCATCGGTAATATCGATGATAAGGGCTACCTTAGGGTTTCTCCCGAAGAGATCTCGTCGCAAGAGGGTTTTGCCCTTGATGAGGTCGAGGGCATCTTGGATACCATTCAGCGCTTCGATCCCCCTGGGGTTGCGGGGCGTGACCTGCGCGAGTGCCTTTTGTTGCAGTTGCGGGCAGGGAAGTTAAAGAACGGAATTGTCGAGAAGATGGTCGAGTCCCATCTGCACCACCTCGAGACACGCAACTACGCAGTCATTGCAAAAGCCCTCAAAATCTCGGTGGAGAAAGTCGTAGAGAACGCGGCGATCATCGGTGATCTGGAGCCAATTCCGGGGCGTCCATTTGGCGCCGAATCGGCTCAATACATTGTGCCAGACGTTTATGTTTTCAAGCTCGGCGAAGAGTGGGTTGTGTCGTTGAATGAAGAAGGCCTTCCGCGCCTGAAGCTGAACAATTATTACAAAGGGCTGCTCAGCAAAAAAGAAGCCCAAGGCAGCGACAAGACCTACCTGCAAGACAAATACAAGGCTGCAATATGGCTGATCAAAAGCATACAACAGCGCCAGAAGACCATTTTCCGCGTCGCGGAAAAGATTGTCGTCCGGCAAAAGGACTTTTTCGATCATGGCGTCGAACGGCTGAAGCCGATGGTGTTGCGCGACATCGCCGAAGACATCAGCATGCACGAGTCAACCGTTAGCCGGGTCACCACCAACAAGTACATCCACACCCCGCGTGGCATTTTTGAGCTGAAGTATTTCTTCAACAGCTCCGTGTCGAAGTCCGATGGGGATTCCGTCGCCAGCGAGTCGGTCAAACGCATGATTTCCGACCTGGTCAAGGTGGAGGACGTTAAACATCCCCTTTCAGACCAGAAGATTGTTGAGCTGCTCGAACAAAAAGGTATTCAGCTTGCCCGCCGGACCGTGGCAAAATACCGGGAGCAACTCAACATTCTGCCTTCCAGCAGGCGGAGAAAGCACTACTGATAATGTCTGACGCCACGGCAACCGAACAACCCCTTCTGATTGTGGTCACCGGGTTGTCCGGAGCCGGGCTTTCAACGGCCATTCGTGCCCTTCAAGACAGCGGTTTTTACTGCATAGACAACCTTCCCGTGGAACTTCTTGGACAAGCCATTGACCTGATCAAGTCAGGTTCTTATGCATCCCGTGGGTTTGCTTTTGGAATGGACATCCGCGACCAAAAGTTTGCGGCGTCATTCCCCGCCATGAAGGAAAAGCTGGCCGAGAGGATCCGGATCGACATGTTGTTTTTGACGGCCGACGAGAAAACCTTGTTGGCCAGATATGGTGCCACCAGGCGCAAGCATCCCCTCATGCTGCCGTCCGGGGGCAGCTTGTTGGAGGCGATCCGCCGGGAGAACCAGATGCTGGCTCCCATGGAACGTGCGGCTGATGTAGCTTTTGACACTTCCACCTGGTCTCCCCAGACGTTGATGGCCGCCATTGAGGCCCGCTACCATACGGAACTTGAGCCGCGCAAACTCCACGTCACAATCTCAAGTTTTGGCTTTAAACACGGCCAACTCCGCCCTGCGGACATGATTTTTGATGCGAGATTTCTTCCAAACCCTTACTTCGACCTTAAGCTGCGCGAGCGCTCTGGTTTGGACCCGGAAGTTAAAAAGACAATCCTCCAAGACCCATTGGGACGCGAATTCTTCAATCGTCTCGAGGATATGTGCAGGTTTCTCCTGCCCCAATTCTTTGCCGACGGAAAGCATTACCTGCGCATCGGAATCGGCTGCACCGGGGGCTATCACCGCAGCGTCTGCCTGGCCGAAGCCCTCGGGGAAGCCCTCAAGCGTAAAAAACAGGCAAATATCGAAATTGCTGTTGAGCACCGCGACCTGTTAACATTGCGCTCCTGAGGCGGTCACTTTTTTAAATCCGCCCGGCGAATTTTCCAGCGCGAGCGGAGACCCTTCATGACAGCATCCAGCCGTTTTGATTTCAAACAGGCGTTGATTGCAGACGACAACTTTTCTTCGCGCCACCTTGGGCCGTCACCGGCGGAAGAAAAAGAAATGCTTGCGGCGATCGGTTTTGAATCTTTGGCGCAGCTGAGTGATGCAGCCGTCCCGCAATCCATCAAGCTGACTCGTCCGCTTCAGATTGATCGCCGACGTTCAGAAGTTGAGGCGCTGGAAGAGCTTCGTGAACTGTCTTCGGCCAACAAGGTGCTCCGGCCGTTTATCGGGATGGGCTACTACGGCACGGTGACGCCACCAGTCATTCAGCGCAACATCCTTGAGAATCCGGGCTGGTACACCCAGTACACCCCCTATCAGGCCGAGATCGCTCAAGGGCGTCTGGAAGCCCTGCTCAACTTTCAGACCATGGTGTCTGATCTGACGGGACTGCCGGTGGCCAACGCGTCGTTGCTCGACGAGGGGACGGCGGCTGGTGAGGCCGTAACGATGGCCTACGGGCTGCGCTCCAACGATCAAGCTCGCGTGGCCTTTGTTTCAAAAAATTGTCACCCGCAAACCATCGAACTGATCAAGACGCGGTCGGAACCTTTGGGGATCGATGTTGTCGTTGGTGATGAGGCCACCGCAAAAATTGATGAAAATGTATTCACCGTCATCCTTCAGTATCCAGCCACAAATGGATCGATCGGCCAGCCCGAGGCCATCATTAAATCCGCAAAGGCCGCCGGCGCCATCGCGATTGTTGCGACCGACCTTCTCGCCCTGACCATCTTGAAATCCGCGGGAGACATGGGGGCAGACATCGCCATTGGAAGTGCCCAGAGATTCGGTGTGCCGTTTGGCTACGGCGGACCTCACGCGGGGTTCATTTCCACTGTCGACGCATACAAGAGAAAACTGCCCGGACGCCTGGTCGGAGTTTCAAAGGACCGGGAAGGCCGCAGTGCGATTCGCCTTGCCCTGCAAACCCGCGAGCAACACATCAGACGCGAGAAGGCCACCAGCAACATTTGTACGGCGCAGGTTTTACTGGCCGTCATGGCCAGCATGTATGCGGTCTATCACGGCCCACAGGGCTTGCGCCGCATTGCAAACCGCCTTCATGGTTGGACCCAGGTCCTTGCCGGGGCTTTGAAACTCGGTGGATTTCAACTCCAATCCGAGTCCTACTTTGACACCCTCACAGTTTCTAACACCAAGGCTTCTGGGATTATTCGAGCCGCGCTTGAAGCCGGGATCAACCTGCGCTCCTTCTGGAGTGGCGAAACAAATCTCGTGGGTGTTTCGCTGGATGAAACCGTTACAGAACATGACGTTATTGCAATTGTTGCCGCATTTCTTTCTGGTGCAGGTTCAGATGCCGAAAGAAGTTCAGCGTCAACCAGAGCGGTTGATCTGGTGAATCAGGCAAAGGAGGGTGCGGCGAAAAAAAGCGCATTCGCAGTTCCTCATGGTATGACACGCGCCGAAGGGTCGTATCTTACCCATCCGGTTTTTTCGAGCCATCACTCAGAAACAGACATGCTTCGCTATATTCGCAGCCTTGAGGCAAAGGATTTATCCCTCACCCACTCGATGATCCCTCTTGGCTCTTGCACGATGAAACTTAATGCGACGTCGGAATTGATGCCGGTCACGTGGCCAGCATTTAACGCGCTTCATCCCTTTGCCCCACTGGATCAAGCCAAGGGTTATTCGAAATTGTTTCATGATCTAGAGTTCTGGCTTTCTGAGATCACTGGATTTGATTCGATATCACTTCAACCAAACTCAGGCTCTCAAGGAGAGTACGCCGGACTTCTGGTCATTCGGGCCTGGCACCGGTCTAGAGGCGATACGCACCGCGATGTGTGCATCATTCCCCAATCGGCCCACGGTACAAATCCAGCGAGTGCCGTGCTGGCGGGGATGAAAGTGGTTGTTGTCGGTTGTGACAAGCAGGGCAACGTCGACCTCGGCGATTTGCGGGCGAAAGCCGCGGAACACAGTAAAAATCTTGCGGCTCTGATGGTGACTTATCCGTCCACCCACGGTGTTTTCGAAGAACACATCAAAACCATTTGTGCTGTGATCCATGAACACGGGGGGCAAGTATACATGGACGGTGCCAACATGAATGCCCAAGTCGGGCTTTGCCGGCCCGGAGACTTCGGGCCCGATGTTTGCCACCTGAACTTGCACAAAACTTTTTGCATTCCCCACGGCGGCGGCGGTCCAGGCATGGGTCCTATCGGAGTCCGAAAACACCTCGCAGCATTCTTGCCGGGGCATCCGGTTGTGCCAATGGGCGGAGCCCAAGCCATCGGACCAGTTTCGGCAGCACCGTGGGGCAGTGCCAGTATCCTGACCATCTCGTGGATGTATATCCGGATGATGGGTGCAGAGGGGCTTACGCGGGCAACTCAGACAGCGATTCTCAACGCCAATTACATGGCAAGGCGTTTGGCTCCGCACTATCCCATCCTCTATCAGGGCAAGCACGATCTCGTGGCACACGAGTGCATCATTGACCTGCGGGACCTCAAGGCAAAAGCCAACATTGAAGTCGAAGATGTTGCCAAGCGATTGATTGATTATGGCTTCCACGCGCCGACGGTCTCTTGGCCGGTGGCAGGAACCTTGATGATTGAACCGACGGAGAGCGAGTCAAAAGAAGAACTCGACCGGTTCTGTGATGCCATGATTTCAATTCGTAAAGAGGTCGCGGAAATTGAGGCGGGACAAGCAGACCGGACGAGCAATGTCGTAAAGAATTCGCCACACACCGCTCAACTGGTGGCTGGCGATCATTGGCCGTATCCATATTCGAGAGAGAAGGCGGTTTATCCAAGTCCTGCAACCCGTGCCAGAAAGTTCTGGCCAGCGGTCGCACGAGTGGACAACGCGCTTGGCGACAGGAACTTGGTGTGTTCCTGTCCACCAGTCAGCGACTATTGATAGAAATTTCAGTGCTCAGCGATAAAGGCTTCATAGTCCTTGGCGGACATGAGGCCTGGGGCATCGCCAGACGCCGCGATCTGAATCAGCCAGCCATTTTTGTAGGGATCATTCTGCAGTGACTCCGGGCTTTTCAAGACAGCCTGATTCACGGCAGTGATTTTTCCGGAGACTGGCATATAGAGGTCGGACACGGTTTTGGTGGATTCAATGGTCCCGAACGAAGCGCCCTGCTTCAAATCCTTGCCAACTTCAGGAAGTTCAATGTGCACAATGTCACCGAGTTGCTCGATGGCATATGCCGTCACGCCGATTTTTGAGTCGGAGGAGGAGACCCACTCGTGATCCTTGGTGTATTTAAGTTCGTTTGGAAAATTCAATGTAGGGTCCCCCGTTACTTGGTTTTGGCAGAATATAAAGGCCTTTTCACAACCGTGGCAAGTTTTCTCTTGCCGCGAATATCGACTTCGAGTTCATCGTTTTCAACCACGCCCGCAGAAACCATGGCCATCCCACCCGCACCACCAACGGTCGGCAAAACGGAGCCACTGGTCACAAACCCAGCGGGTTCTCCTCTCCAATAGACGGTCATTCCATGGCGCGGAATGCCATCGTCTTTCATTTTGAGGGCAACAATTTTTTGTTTTATCCCGCTGGCCTTTTGACGGACCAAGGCATCTTTACCAATGAAGGCTGGTTTCGTCAGTTTCACGGCCCAGGCCACGCCGGCCTCGAGTGGTGTTGTCTCGTCGTTCATGTCATTGCCATAAAGCAGGTAGCACGCCTCAAGGCGCAAAGTATCCCTGGCGCCTAAACCAACCGGTACGATCCCGGTTTTGGGAGCCGTAGCAAGCAGGGCAAGCCAAAGCTTTTCGGCGTGATCCACGGGCAGGTAAATTTCATAGCCATGCTCACCCGTATAGCCGGTGCGCGCCACAAGGCATGGGCGGCCAGCGACATTCACTTTTGCGATATTGGTATAGGGCAAGGCTTCGATGATTCCCCGGTCGGAGGGCTCGACGACGGCCATCATGGCGTCGAGGCTCGTGGGGCCTTGCACGGCAAGTTGCGCCCACTGGTCGGACTCATTCGTTGCGCGAACATCAAAGTCCGTGGCGTGGGTTGAAATCCACTGAAAATCCTTCGTCCGGTTTGCGGCATTCATGCAGATGAAAAATTCCTCGGCACCAAGCCGGTAGACGATCAAGTCGTCAATCATTCCGCCTGACTCGTTTAGAAGCGCACTGTACTGGCCTTGGCCCGGCTTCAGTTTTGCTGCATCGTTCATGGTGATGTGTTGGACGAAGGCCTCCGCCTGTGGCCCTTTGATCGTGACCTCTCCCATGTGACTGACATCAAAGATCCCACATTTTTCCCGGACGGCTTTGTGCTCGGTTAGAACGCTCGTGTAGCTGACGGGCATGAGCCAACCACCAAATTCGATTACCTTGGCCCCACACGCCTTGTGCTGGTTGTAAAGAGCCGTCTTCATAAATGTAGAGTTGGAGGTGGTCATCATATTTCCAAGTGTCCTATTTTTTGGGTTCGCACCCGTCTATGGAACAAAAGTAGTTTGTGCCATCAGTGTCGCCAACATGATTTTTTCCAGTCACCAGGGCGTTAGCCGCCATCATCATCCAGGGGAATCCTCGTGGATGCCGGCACAGGTCAGCCCAGGCGGAGGCGAGGACTTTGACGGCACTAATTTCATAACCTTGATCAAGGGTGAATCGCGAAAGCCTTAAAAGGTTTGTCGCCGTAACAGAATTTCCCGACGGGGTGGCCTGATCCCAAAGTGATTTCGGACGAAAAAGAAGTGTTTCATCGTCAGCTGGCGCATCGTGATAATTGCCAGATCCACCGTCCCAAAAATTACGGTCTTGCCCCGCCTGCAGGGTCACAGCCAGGTCAAGATACTTTGGTGTCCCTGTCGCCGTATAAATTTCAAGCAGGCCCCAGATCACGAAGGCGTAGTCCTCGAGTTGCGCCGCAAGGTGTCGTCCGTCTTTGACAGGACATCGAACCAGCTCGCCTTCACCGAGGTGAAAGTTTTTTTCGATAAAACCAGCGAGGTCAATGGCGGCTTTGATGTGCTCGTTGCCTCCAAAGGTGGCGGCACCCCGCGCCAAGGCAGCAAGCACAAGACCATTCCATCCGGCAAGGATCTTGTCATCCCGAAGTGGGCGGATTCTTTTTGTGCGTGTCGCCAGTAGATCATCGAGAATCGCCTCGGTTGAGGCGTCACTTAGGGGGGCCGAATTCGCAAGGTGCGGGATGTTCATTCCCGTCAATGTTTTCAGGCCGGCTGCGGCCTCGAGTTCTGCGGCGTGCGTTTCAAATTCAAAGTTGCCGTGTGGCAGAATGTTGTACCTTTTGCAAAAGGTGAGAAAGTCATCAGGCTTCAAAATTTCTTTCAGCTCATCCCACGACCAGACGTAAAATTTGCCTTCGGCTTTTTCTGAATCGGCATCTTCGGCAGAAGCGAAGCCTGAGTCGGGGAGGCGCATATCTCTAACGATATAATCCAGAGTTCGCAGCGCCACGCGCCGGAATTCATCCCTTGCCGGGTCGTCACTGAGGGCCTGCCAGGCATCACAGTAGGCGACGGTAAGAAGCGCGTTGTCGTACAGCATCTTTTCAAAGTGAGGAATCAGCCAGCCTTCATCGGTGGCGTAACGGTGAAATCCCCCGCCAACATGGTCGTGTATTCCACCCCGGGCCATTCGCCCAAGGGTTGTTGAAACAATTTGGCGCGGCATGGCAGCCTTTGATTCGTTGGAAGCGCGCAACAGGAACATCAATGCCATTGCGGGAGGAAATTTTGGAGCACCGCCAAAGCCGCCGTTCTCTGGGTCAAAGTTGGATTCGAATTCCTCGACGGCTTTTGTGATCAGGTCCTGGACTTGGGCCTTTAATGTCTCGTTCGCCGGCGAAGCGTCCCCCGCCCTGCTGCTGCCCTGTCCCTTTAACCAGCTGGTCAGCCCCGCACCACTTTTGAGCACGTTCTCCCGGTCTTCGTGCCACATGCGGGAAATGTCGGAGAGAACTTTCTTGAAGGCAGACCGTGGAAGGAAGGTCGTACCCCAAAACGGCTGACCGTCGGGGGTCAAAAAAACGCTCAAAGGCCAGCCCCCCCGGCCAGATATCCCCTGAACGGCAGCCATATGGATCGCGTCGACGTCGGGACGCTCCTCCCGGTCGACTTTGATGGCTACGAAATCGCGATTCAAGATGGCAGCGACATCATCCTTTTCAAAGGAGTCGCCTTCCATCACGTGGCACCAATGGCAGGTGGCATAGCCAATGGAGAGGAACACGGGCTTGTCGGCGGCTTTGGCGGCGGCAAACGTGGCCTTGTCCCACGGCTGCCACCAAACAGGGTTGCCGGCGTGTTGCAAAAGATACGGCGATGATTCCCGGTCCAGATTATTGCGACTGACGTCCGCCGGGGTTTTGTCTTCCAGATGATTTTGCGTCTTTTTAGTCATCGAGGCATTCTGCCATGGCTCTTTCCGTTTGTCCGTCCCGTTGTTAAGATGCAGCCATGTTAGGATACCTCCATGATTGATCTGTCGGTTGTCATCATTACCCTCAACGAAGAGGCCCGCCTGGGACGTTGTCTGGCCAGACTGCCCGAAGGCGTTGAAGTGGTGGTGCTGGATTCCGGGTCCACGGATCTCACGCTCGAGATCGCCTCGGCCCACGGCGCACGGACGGCCGTCCGAGTTTTTGATGACTATGCCAGCCAAAAAAATGCAGCCATCGCCATGGCATCGCGAGATTGGATTTTGTCTCTCGATGCCGACGAGGTCCTTTCGGAAGAGCTTTCTCGGGGAATTTCCAGTTTTGTGGCATCACGTGAAGCCAAGGAATCACGCGATGCCTACCGGTTGACGCGCCGTCTGTTTTTTATGGGGCGCGCGATGCGATTCGGAAAAACTTGCGACGCCCCCGTGAGGCTTTTTCGACGCGGTAGCGGGAATTTTCATTCAGAAATTCATGAGCAATTCCAACTGGAATCTGGCTCAAATGGTAAAGTCCGGAACAGAAATTTTGGGCGCGGTGCCTGGATCTTGCATTTCAGTTACGAGAACCTCAGCGATTATTTTGAAAAATTTAATCGCTACACGAGCCGCATTGCTGAACGGAGCCCCGAAAGAAAATTAAACCCGGCCGCTTTTATGGCCCACGTGATTCGCCCCTTCTTCGAATTTAGTTCTCGTTATGTGCTTAGGCTTGGTTTTCTCGATGGATACCCCGGGTATTGCTACGCCCTGCTTAGTTCCCTTTACGCTTTCGTCAAATATGCGAAGCGCGTGGAACGAAACCTGAAATGAAAAAATCAGCCGGGCACTCTTCCGTGATCGCACATCTTTTGTCCAACCGCTGGAATTCGGCCATCACAGAATATGCTGTGCATGCGGCGCGAGCACTGCAACTGGCTGGATTTTCGCAGGTGATGGTGGCCCTCAAGGGCAGTGCCGGTGCTCGCAGGGCCGCTGCTGCCGGGATCAGGGTGGTTGAAGTTGACGGTTTTTCGATGGTGCACCTGCCGGAGATTGTCCGCGGGATCCATCACGGACTTCCGATGGGGCAGACCCTCAAGGCGGCCTTTGTCTACGGCGGCCCCGAGACGTTTATCTCAAAGTGGATCAAGGCCACGAACGCCGGCGTTAAAGTCATTCGTTTTCGCGGTGATGATCGCGATGCTGCGGCAAAACCTGGTGGCATGATGCAGAGGCTGTCGCAGGGCCATGTCGATGTTTTACTGGCACCGTCGGACTTCATCGCGCGGCGCTTGGATTCCCGCGCAAGAAAGGTTGAACCTGGAATCGATTTGGACAGGATTCATCGGGAGAAATCCGCGGATCCTGGTCCGCGGGGACGGTCTACGTGTGTGATCCTTGGTCGGCTCGATCCCGTAAAGGGGCATGGGGTTTTTTTCCGTCTATTTGCTCAAATGCTGGCCCGCAAAGGGCAGGACCGTTACAACCTGGCCGTCGTTGGCGAACCAGAGAACCTCTCCGTGGAAGCGCTTGAGGACCAGGCGCGCGAGGCTGGTTTGACCCTTGGGCGGGATGTGACTTTTACTGCCGCCCGAGTGGACGACATCAACTCCCTTTTGTCGTCAGCCTGTGCCGGCGTTGTTTGCAGCACTGGATCGGAAATTATTTGTCGTGTGGCCCAGGAGTTTTTAGTGTGTGGGACACCGGTTGTCATTTCTGGGGTTGGGTCACTGCGGGAAATTCCACGGCCATCGGACGGGTTTGACTACGGCGGCCTTAAGTCCCCAGAAATCGAAGATGGGCTTTGGGACTTTCTGGAAAAAGCGCGGCTTGAAACCCGTGAAATCCGCGAAGCCAGAGCCGCGGCGTCTGCAAAAAGATTTGGCCTTGAGGCCATGGGCAAGGGCCTTGCCGGGGTCTTGTCAGAGCTTGGCATCCATCCGATTTAATTGGGCCAGGCTCATTTTTTTATGAGCAACCAAAAGCCCGCCCGGCCTTGCTCCATTTCCTTCCACGAGCACTCCCCTAATATTCTCTGACCCTTTGCCGAATTGTTTGGCAGGGATCTGAGGAGTTCCCCGGACATGAAGAAATTTTCTTTAGCGCCACTTGGGTATTTTGGCTTTTTTTTAGCGATGATTTTATTCCCGGCTTTTCACGCATCAGCACAGGACGTGGAAGCTGGATTGAAGACCATTTACCTGAATTCTGACTATGCGCTGACAACCCACAAGAGCAAACTTGTTGGCTCAAATGACACGGGTTCATCGCTTCGCTACAGCCTTGGCTTTAATGTTGGCGATCAGAAAGAGTTGGGCGTGGTCCTTCAAACAGAATCATCAGCAATTAAGTTCTTGCTCAATGACACTTCGACGTCCCTTCTCTTCAGGGACACGCGGATCACTTACAGGTTGGGATACTTTTATTTTGGTGCAGTTTCGGGTTACGCCGAAGCGGGAGCTGTGGCCGCCGATGGTACGGATATGTTTTCAGGCCGCGGCACGGGGTACGGCTATATTGCAGGTGCTTACCTTCCGGTTGGCGGACGTTCCCTGCTGCAGATCGACGTCGCCTCGGTCGGCACGTCCAGTTTTCTAAATAAGGATGAGTCGGTCACAGTTTCTCTTGGGTCACGATTGGACATAGATATTTCAGGGCACATTCCGATTTCAAAGAAATTCATGACGTTGGATCTTGGCTACAGGCAGCGAAGCCTGCCAATCGTTTACAACAACACGTCCTACACCGAGGCCATGCAGAAGACTTACATCGGTTTCACTGTGGGCAATGAAATTTAAACATTGCCCCGGGCGGCCATCGATTAGCCTTTGATCAAGCGGAGGGCCCCAGCCACCGCCGCGGTTTTGCCCCGTCAGCCTTTGCCACCAGGCCGCATCGCTCCATATGTTCCACGATTCGTGCCGCCCTGTTGTAGCCGATCTTTAAATGGCGCTGCAAAAAGGAGGCACTGACCACACCGTGGCTCTGGGCAATCTGCATGGCTTCACTATATTTTGGATCATCCTCGCAGTCATTCCCGGGCAAGTTTTCATGCTCTCCGGCGCGGTCCCTTTGAACCTCTTCGTCGATCCAGGTCATGATCGAATCATCATAGGCCACAACACCAGAAGCCTTGAGGGTGGCAACAAGTCCCAGAACCTCCTCGTCGCCGACCAGTGCGCCTTGAATTCGTTCCAGGCGGCCGGAACCAGGCCTTTGAAAAAGCATGTCGCCGCGCCCAAGAAGTTTCTCGGCGCCGACCTGGTCGAGAATCGTGCGGCTGTCATGTTTTGACACGACCTGGAAGGACAGGCGGCACGGCAGGTTTGCCTTAATGACGCCCGTGATGATGTCAACCGATGGACGCTGCGTCGCAAGCACCATGTGGATGCCACTTGCGCGGGCTTTTTGCGCCAGGCGTTGGATGGAGGACTCAACGTCTTTTGGTGCAGTCATCATGAGATCGGCAAGTTCGTCAATGACCAGAAGGATGTACGGGAGGCGCTCGATTTGATCGGATCCTGACACGGCACGTATTTCTTCACGGCGAGAAGGGCTGGCCTGGTCGAGAAACTGGTTGAATCCTGCAATATTTCTTACCGATGCGAACTGCATGAGTCGGTATCTGCGCTCCATTTCTGCAGCAGCCCATTTCAGTGCGTGTGAGGCCCGGTCCGGCTCAGTGATCACGGGCATCAAAAGATGCGGGATGCCTTCATAGACGGACAGTTCAAGCATCTTTGGATCAACCAAGATCATCCGGACATCAGCTGGCGACGACTTCATGACGACGCTGCAAATCAGTGAATTGATCGCAACACTCTTGCCGGCTCCTGTGGCCCCAGCCATGAGCAGGTGCGGCATCGACGTAAGGTCGGCACTCACAGGTTGACCACTCAGAGATTTACCCATGGCAAAAACAAGAGGGCTCGGACTGTTTTGAAAAGAATCAGAACGGATGATGTCTCCAAGATAAACCGTCTCGCGGCGCGAGTTGGGCACTTGAACGCCAAGGGCTCTTTTTCCTGGTACCGGATTAATGAAGATGGAGTCGACCTTGAGCGATAGTGCCAAATCGTCAATCAGGCTTAGGACGCGTGATTGTTTGACGCCGGCATCTGGTTGGAATTCAAAGACCGTAACCACTGGTCCCGGTTGATAGCCGATGATTTTTCCTGCAACTCCAAAGTCAGAAAAAGTTTTGGTGAGCAGGGCAGCGGTTTGCTCGATGTCTTTTTGAGTGGGTACAACGGCCGAGGGATCTTTAGCTTTTGCTGCGGATTGGAAAATCTCAGAGGACGGTATTTTGTATTTAACGGGTTTCGAGGACTCCCGGCGGGAATCCGGTGATTCCTTGGCCTTGGTGGTCTCCTTGTTGGTGTGGATCTCTTCAACAAAATGTTGGTCTTCGTGGAATTCAAATGGTGTCGATTCAATCTCGGCGAGGGGAATGGTCCGGATCGATGTTGCGCCCACTTCATCGGCGCGGTTTGCCTCATCAGAAGCCGAGGCATTTCGTCGCCGCAGGGTTGCCGACACAATGTGGACGATCGGACGGTTGGCGATCAAAATGAGGGACGTTGAACCTAGAACCACAAATGCAACCAGGCTGCCGGCATGCCCGAGCAGGCTTGCGGCTTTTATCGAAAGTAGTTTACCAATCATCCCACCGGCAGAAATTGGGACACCGCGCCAGTCGATCTCGCCCCGGACGGTGTCTAGTGCCGCGCTGACCACGACAATCAGGCACAGGATTCCGAATCCCTCAGCCCAGGCGTTGGTGGCCGGGTGGATGGATTGCTCCAGTGATGCAGCTGGGAATTCGGACTGACGGCGCCGCCATCCGCGAGTGGCGGTAAAAGCGATTGCCGCCGGGGCTAGAAAAGATGCGCAGCCCAGGAAGAAAAAGCAAAATGACGCGAGCCCTGCGCCGAGGCTTCCCGCGAGGTTGGACACCCTTGTGGCAGGAGGCCAGGTGGCCGCAAAATAACTGCGATCGGCAGGGTTGAAGCTGGCGAAGGCTAGACCCAGGAAAAGGGCAAAACCGAGCAAGGTCAAGAACGACAGGTCTACAAAAACAGAACTGCGGCTGGCATTTCGAAAATCAGCAACGAAGGTTCTTTTTAGGCGCAAGAGGATGGAGGCGGACGAAGGCTGTGAGGTAGATGACATGGGCCACTCCTTTGGCCTTCAATTGTAACTTAATCTGGGAAGAAAGGATCCTTCGCCTGCGGCTCAGGATGACGGTGGCGCTCAGGATGACGGTGGAGCCCAGGATGACGGTGGAGCCCAGGATGACGGTGGCGCCCAAGACGACAAGGAAACTTCAGTTTAAACTGCGCTTCAGGGCAGAGCCCCAAAGCTCAAGGCCGCATTGGTAGATCATAAATAGCGCCAGTTTTTTGTCCTGTGGCAGCAATTGAACCCGACGGCGAATGACATCGATGTTGTTGATCCGCAGCAGCCTTATGGCCTGGGCTTCGATTCTTTCATCCATTTTTTCAGCGATTTCTCCGTTGAGTTCCGAGGCCCAGCTGTTTTTACCTTGAGCCATGGACTGACGAAATGCGATCAGATCGGCATCTTGGAAAAGGATATGATTGCCCCGGATGCCCTCTTCATAGATGACATGCCAGATCTGCGGCAGCCACTCGAAGCCATTCGGAGTCGCCATCATTCTTTCAATTGCCGCCCGGTAGTCTGCCATTTTGTCACCTCGCAAGTTCAACCTGACGGCAGATAATGCAAGTCGATCGCCAGTGGGGCGGCCAGGGTGGTTTTCCCTAAACCTCTGTAATTGCGATTATTTTTTTGAGAGTTCGCGCCGAAAGCGCTTTTTCAGGCGGATGCGTTGCTGATTTTACCGGGCTAGTGACTGCACATTAGACAGCTTCAGAACAGGGTCGGCTGGTCGTTCTGGAAAAGTGGGCGAACCTTTGGACAAACGGTCTTCATTTCCTCGACGTAGCGCTTGGCATAAGGACCCGTGAAGTAGAGTTCTTTTGGTCCGACTGCGGCGATGACTTCCCGCAATTCCACGCCGTCACAGGCGTTGCTGAAATAGAACCTCTCGACGCTGCGCTTCATCGACGGCGAGAGCTGGGCCTCACCGGAGGTCTGCTCAATCAAGAAAACGGGACCCTCTGGCAATCGCGACCGAAAGTGGCCGGGTTTGGTCGGAGCCGGCCAAATGACGGGCTTGTTGCGGTGCGCGCTTCTTGCCGAATAGGGCGTGTATTTGCCGAGCGGAGAACCGCAGGCCTCATACACTTTGTTAATTCGGTGGATCGTCGGATGCACAGCGACCTGAATGCCCTCGTCGCTGAGGATTTTGGTCAACTCCTGGGCGATGGCCGCCGGCCTGCACAAAATCGTCGGACATTGGCCATTTTTCAGCGTTGATTTAACCGCCTCGACAAAGCGGTCGCGCTCTTTTTTCCGGTTCGGCAGCGCTTGATTCGGATCTGGATGGTAGGCATTCAAAATCAGGGTGTGCGCTTTTTTTAGCTGCATCTGGCGGACCGTACCGCTTTTTTGAGTTTGCAGATAAGGCGCATACAGAAGGCGTCCCTGCTCGGTCTCGACGTAAAGAGAGGCTCCACCAAGGATGCCACCCGATGGCAACAGCTCCATCCTCAACCTGCCGATGGAAAAGGGACGGTTGTACTGGCAGACAAGGGCGTTGTGGGTATGTGGGGCGTTCTTTTGTGCGGCAAGGATTTTCAGTGTTTCTTCGGTGGTGATGATTTGCGGGACCTTCACCTTCATTTGGATTTCAGCAGAGGACACAAAAGACAGTTGTCCGTTCACCTTTGAATCAAACCACAAGATTGAATTGGACAAATGAATCCCGTCATCCGTTGAACGGATGGGGATCGAGCCTGCCTTGGCAGGTGCTGGTTGTGCTTTTGGTGTCACCATACTTCATGACTATAGACACCGCTGGAAGCCTTGGTCAAGGCCACAGGATCAAAGGAAAATCCATTATTTCCGTCAGGTTGACCCGCACGGCGGTTTAGCGGCGGTTTTCGGCAGAAGTCCGGTTCGCGTACTTGGAGTAATAGATAACGTGCCAATAAAATTCATCAAAAGGGGCAATCCCCTCGGTTGAGCCGCCGTTCAAATCGCGGTAAAGTGCAATGTAGTCCTTGTAGCGCTTTGCGACGAGGTCAAAAACAACCCTGCGATTTTCATAGGTTATGCCCACAGTTACCTCCTGAGACTGGTATCGGTAGTTTCTGAAAAAAATTGAACGGCTTTCCTCTAATAAATAGCCTTAAAAGTTGAGCAACTTCCTTTTGCAGAGTTAAATTGGCGACATGAGTCTTGTCTTGATTGCCATGGCCGCTGGAATTCTGATTGCGCTGGTCGTTTTGGCGACTGGTTTTGACCATGCTGTCAGCCAATCAGGACGGCTACGGGCGACGGATTATCGGGCAAGACGCCGCTCTATTTTGGAGCGACTGGAACAGCTTTCGGTCAGGATTGAGCAACTGGCAGCAACCGTTGCAAACAAGTCGCCGGAGGGATTGGGCACTCTCGAGCGGCTGGTCTCCAGCTTTGAACTGATTGTATTGGCATTTGGCCAACTCCCTCCATTTGGCACCGACCCCAGCCAACTCGACTCGGCAGAATTTCTCGTGAAGGACACGGAAGACAGAACCACTGGGCTTGAGGTTCGTCTGGGACTTCGTTCACCAACGGCCATCACCCGTATGGCGCGTCTGCTTCGCGGTGGTATTGCGCGGGCAACGAATCGTGTTGTGCCAAATGCTGCGGCACCAGATCGCGGCTGCTATTTTTGTTCACGTCCGTTTCATCTGGACCTGGAAAAATTTTCACAGGTCAAGGTCAGGCTTGAAGGCGCAACGCGGGATGTGTTCTCTTGCGGTCCTTGCAAGGATAACCTTGAGGAGACCAAGAAAATCAAAGTATTGTATTTCCTTCACAACGGGGAGCCGACCCACTGGTCCCAGCTGCCGGGATATGTGCCTTCAGAATCCTATTGGGACATCAACCGGACACCTGACGATGGCCCCGGGTCAGGAGCAAGGGAAAAAGCAAAGGGCCGCCTGAGGCTGATAGAGACGAAGACGGACCGGCTGGACTGACCAGCTAATAAGATCGCTTGGTACCTAAATATGAATTTATCAAATCGGATGCAGAACAGGGGGCGTTGAGATGAGCAAGAAGCCAGTTCGGGTTGCAGTGACAGGCGCGGCAGGACAAATCGGTTACAGCCTTTTGTTTCGGATTGCATCGGGCGAGGTCTTTGGACCCGAAACTCCCGTCGAGTTGAATTTGCTGGAACTTCCGGTTGCCATCAAAGGCGCAGAAGGCACCGCCATGGAACTGGAAGATTGTGGCTTCCCCACCCTTTCCAAGATCAATATTTTTGATAACGCTGATGCAGCGTTTGAAGGAATCAACTGGGGCCTTCTTGTAGGGTCAAAGCCGCGCGGTCCAGGCATGGAACGCAACGATTTGATTCGTGACAACGGACCCATTTTTGTCTCTCAGGGCAAAGCACTTAACCGCGCTGCGAGTGACGTCAGGGTCGTGGTTGTTGGCAACCCTTGCAATACCAACGCCCTGATTGCCCTGCACAACTGCCGCGAGGTGCCTGCAACGCGCTTTTCCGCCATGACCATGCTCGATGAGAACCGGGCAAAGGCCATGATCGCCAAAAAGGCCGGCCTCAACGTCGGCGAAGTTCGCAACCTTGCGATTTGGGGCAATCACTCAAGCACCATGTACCCGGATTTTGAACACGCGACAGCCGGTCAAAAATCAGTGATCGATGCTGTGGGTGGCCGTGCCTGGCTCGAAAATGATTTCATGGTCGGCGTTCAAAAGCGTGGCGCAGCCATTATCGCTGCCCGCGGCAAATCTTCGGCAGCTTCTGCAGCCTCTGCTTGCATCGACCACGTGAAGCACTTTATGGAGAAGACCCCATCGGGCAAGTGGTTTTCGGCAGCGGTCCCGAGTGACGGTAACTCCTACAACGTCCCCGCAGGTTTGATGTTCTCGTTCCCGATTCGTTCCCACGGTGACGGCAAGTATGAAATTGTGCAGGGTGTGAATCTTTCGGAATACGCCCGCAAAAAAATTGCAGACACAACCAAAGAGCTCCTTGAGGAGCGTGAAGTGGTTAAAGAATTGCTAGTTCGTTAACCCTATAAAACTGGAGTTCAATCATGTTTTCTTGGGCAAAACGATTTTTTCTGTTCGCAGTCGTCAACATTCTGATCATTGTCACCATTTCGCTGGTGCTCAACCTTCTGGGTGTCCGGCCTTACATGACCGCATACGGAATCGATTACGACCAACTGGCCGTATTCTGTCTGATTTGGGGTGGCGGTGGAGCCTTGATCTCGCTCGCCTTGAGCCGGATCATGGCCAAGATGATGATGGGCGTCAAAGTCATCGATCCCAACACGGCCGATCCGGTTTTGCGGGATCTGGTCATGACGGTCCACCGGTTGGCCCGCGGCGCAAACCTTCCGGCTTTGCCCCAGGTTGGGGTTTATGACAGCCCTGAAATCAACGCATTTGCCACGGGACCGACCAAGAGCCGTGCTCTTGTCGCCGTGTCATCAGGTCTCCTCCAGCGGATGGGCAAAGCCGAGGTCGAGGGTGTCCTGGCCCATGAAGTCGCCCACATCTCCAACGGGGATATGGTCACGATGACCCTGGTGCAAGGCATTGTTAACGCCTTCGTCATGTTTTTTGCCCGTGTCCTGGCCTTTGCCTTGGCCAATGCCATGCGCAGCAATAACGACGAGCGCAGTGGTTCGAACTCTATGGTTCAGTTTATCGCTACCATGGTGTTTGAGATCCTTTTCAGCATTTTGGGCATGGTGGTGGTCGCCTACTTTTCAAGGGCGCGTGAATTCCGTGCCGACCAAGGTGGAGCCGGCCTGGCTGGGCGCGACAAGATGATTGGGGCTTTGGAGGCCCTTCGAAGGGGAACCCAGTCGATTGATGACAGCCACCCGGCGCTGGCGACTCTGAAAATTTCGGGGCGCCCAGCAGGTTTCATGGCCCTTTTGGCCAGTCACCCGCCGTTGGAAGTCCGGATCGACCGCCTGCGCCGAATGGTTTGATGCATTGGATTGACGAGACGGTTTGACCGTCTGGATTGCATTTGTTAAGTGAGAGGTCGGAATTACCTTTGGGATCCCGGGGAGGGATGGCCGAGTGGCTGATGGCGGCGGTCTTGAAAACCGTTATGCGCGAGAGCGTATCGGGGGTTCGAATCCCTCTCCCTCCGCTCCTGAAGTTAGTTTCGTGCTGCATGTTTCTGCTGGAGAGATGGCCGAGTGGCTTAAGGCACCGCCTTGCTAAGGCGACATACGGGTAACTGTATCGAGGGTTCGAATCCCTCTCTCTCCGCCAGCATTTCCCCCCTACTATGACTATAACTATGCAAAAGAATGTCATTTTGATTGTTCCTTGCTTCAATGAAGCCAAGCGCATCGATTTGCCTGCATTCGCCAAGGCCCCGGAAAACGTGGGCTTTGTTTTTGTCGACGACGGATCAAGAGACAACACGTCAGCGGTCATTGAGGCCGGCAAGCCGTCGGGATCGACTTTGCTGCGATTGCCGCGCAACGCGGGCAAGGGTGAGGCCGTTCGCCAGGGGATGCTTCATGTTCTCGCCAATCCGGCCACTTTTCCCGGTGTCATATGGGTTGGTTTTTGGGATGCGGATCTTGCAACCCCGTTGACGGAAGTTCCAGGCCTGGTTGAGGTCCTTGATCAGTCGGGGGCGGATTTGGACGCGGTGTTTGGGTCGCGGGTCAAGCGACTGGGTGCAAGGATTGAGCGCTCCCTCAAGCGGCATCTTCTGGGCCGTTTTTTTACCACCATCTCCGATTCCATGCTTCACCTGTCCGCCTACGATACGCAGTGTGGCGCAAAGATTTTTAAGGTGGAGGCGGTGGCAAAGGCGTTTGGCGAACCGTTTGTATCTCGTTGGATTTTTGACGTGGAGATTTTGCTGCGTCTTGGTCGTCACCGCGTGGTGGAACATCCGCTTTCCGTCTGGTGCGATGTGCACGGCAGCAAACTTAACATCCCAGCGACTTCCTTGAGAATCGTCAAGGACCTGTGGATCATCAGGGGGCGTTACCAGAAATGAACTTAAATCCCTGGGTCAGTTTACTTTTAGCCGGTCTGTTTGAAATTGGTTTTACGACTTGCATGAAACTTTCAGAGGGCTTCACCAAAACCGCCTTTGTGGCTGGGTTTCTTTTTTTTGCGTTTCTCAGTTTTGGTTGCTTGTCGGACGCCGCAAAGGTGATTCCACTTGGGACATCCTATGCGGTTTGGACGGGCCTTGGCGCATTTGGAACGGCCCTGGTCGGCGTGTTTTTTTTCAATGATCCGGCAAGTCCGGCGAGGATCGCGTTTTTGATCCTTTTGATCGGATCTATCGTTGGCTTAAAGTTGGTCTCTGACGCTGGTTACTGAAAAGGGGTGGTTGGCATGAAAATCGGGATCATATCGGGCAGTCACCGCAAAAAAAGTCAGTCGCGCAAGGTCGCAGACTTTATGGCTGAGCGCATGGTTCAAATGCAACCAGAGATGAAGCCTTGGTTATTGGACCTTGCAGAAGCAAACTTTCCTTTTTGGGACGAGGGTGTCTGGAGCGGCGAAGAAAAGTGGAAAAAAATCTGGTCGCCGGTAGCGCAAGAACTCAGTTCTTGTGATGGATTTGTGGTGATTTCTCCAGAATGGAGTGGCATGGCGACGCCAGCACTCAAGAATTTTTTTCTGCTGGCCTCCAGCCGTGAGCTTGGCCACAAGCCCGGGCTGATTGTGACGGTTTCTTCCGGGATGGGCGGCTCATTTCCTGTCAATGAGATCCGAACTTCAAGTTACAAAAATACGCGGATTTGCTATCTGCCTGAGCATCTTGTCATTCGCAATGTCGAGAAACTTTTAAATGTGGTTCACGACACCGATGTGACGCCAGACGATCAATACATCCGTGGACGCATTGATTATGCGATCAGACTTCTGGCTGAATATGCGAAGGGCCTGAAAATGGTCCGCGACAGCGGTCTTGTGGATCACAAGACCTACCCCAACGGTATGTGACCGGGATTCTTTTAGAGTTTGGAGATCACGCCCAGCTTGATTTGCGCCAGGTTTCGGATCTTCGTGGTCGTTTCATCTGAAGAATCTTGAAAATCGCCCTGCGATGCCGCGAGAGCAAAATAGGGCATGAACCTTTCGCCGTAGCGCATAAAGCGCCCACCAACAGACAAAGACTTTATGTTGTCATCGATGTCAGAGACATCCTTGACTGAAGCCGAGTTGCCCTTAAGGTTGGTTCCACCCTGTTTGATGTCGAACCATTGCCAGCGCAGGAATGGCGTCCATTCGGGATGGGAGTATTCGATCAGGCCGTTGGCGTAGCTCCGCTGATGGATCGTTCTTTCGCCGCTGTTGATCTGCGCCTGAAGGTCGACTGCAGTTTGAACGTAGGTAAGCCATGGGCCGTCTTTATATTGGCCTCCAAGCGACACGATCCGCGAGTGTCCGGCATCATAGGTGGCAAGTTGCAGCAGGGGCTTCCAGGCCGTTCCGGCCAGAGAGTCCAATTGCAACTGCAGGCTGGCGGCTGGCTGAATTCCGGAGGAAAAGTAGCCGCCGCTGGTGCGGTTGCCCTTGTCATCGCTCACCACCTTCACGTCATCAAAAAGCTGGACGCGCCAATTGATGCCCCCTTTGTACGCAAGCTCAAACGTCTGTTTGCTATAGCCGCTGAGGACGGTCGTCGCGCCCATCGTGAAGGGGAAAGCGCTAGTGCCCACGTATTCGGCAAGTGAATTGGGCCATTCGTAACCGGAAATATAATTCCAGGTTTTGCCTGAGCCAATGCTCCAGTGTTCATCAAGACGCAGGGTGAGCATCGCGTAATCGAGCGCTTGTTTGGCGGTGGGTTCAAAAGCGAGTCGAACAAAGAAAGAAACGTCTGGTGCAAGATCGCCGGTGAACTTGAGCTTGGCCCTTTCCACCGTCATGGTGGCAAGGCTTTTTGGGTGACCCGCTTGATCACCGCTGGCAAAGCCACGGTTGTCATACGTCAGACCCGAGCGAAACTCATGGCCCATCTTTGGCCAAGCGGCGGGTTCTGTTCCCTTGAGCATGCCTTGGCCAAAGGCCGTGGATACACCGCAGGCTGCTGCAACAACGGTGAGAATTTGTGCGAACGGTTTCATGCAATGCTCCTTGCAACCAGATAGGCCACCGTGGCCGCTGCGCCACCAATGCTCAATGTTTGAAAACCGCTCCGCCACGGATGCAGCGTCGTCATTTTACCCTTAAAGTATCCGAAGGCTAGCAGCGCGATCGCCGTCACGATGATTGAACTCACGAGAGCAATCGAGGGGTCACGGGTGATCATATAAGGCGCCAACGGGACCAACCCACCAACCAGGTACGAAGACCCAATCCACATCGCACTCCAATTGGCGCGTCCTGGCTCGGGGGCCTCAAGTCCCAGTTCAAATCGCATCATGAAGTCCACCCAACGGGTGCGATCTGCCCTGATGGCTACGACAACGGCTTGAGTTAAGTTTTCCTCAAGGCCGTATCCTCGAAAAACATCAGCCACCTCTTTAGCCTCTTGCTCTGGTTTGTCGTAAGTTTCCTGGAGCTCGCGATTTTTTTCACTTTCATAGTGTTCCCAGTCCGTACGCGCTGCCAGATAACCGCCAAGGCCCATGGCGATTGCGCCAGCAACAATCTCGGCAAGGCCTGCGGTGACAATGATTTGGTTTCCGGCCTGTGCCCCGGCCAGGCCAGCGGCCAAGGCAAAGGGCACCGTGAGGCCGTCGGCCATTCCGATCACCACATCACGGACACTGCGCGCAGCCGTAAAGTGATCCTCTTGATGTTTTGGAAACACCGCATTGGCCATTCTGACTCCAGTCTTGGTGCGGGCTTTTCCAAAGCATAGCAACCTCTTGCCCGGACTGCATCAATGGCGGGGTTCATGGCGCGTTTCACGCAGGCTCCAGACGCTGTTGCGCAAGTCGTATACAAACCAACGGACATCTGGCTCCCAGCCCAAGGATGCTTCAGCCACATCGCGCCCGCGTCCCAGCAACTTCACCAGATTATGCGCGTGGGTTTCAATCAACTGTTTGGAAACCTCGCTCGAGCCTGCCGCCGGGTAGACTGCGGCCAAAAGATCGTGGCGTCCGATCGTGTGTCCCGGAGCATCAATGAAGGCCTTAAATAGCTTAAACAAAAGTGGGCGCTGACTCATTGTAACCTTGCGCTGCCCGCAGTGGACCTGGCAATCGCTGTACCAGATTGGGGGAAGCGGCTGGCGTTGAAGTTTACTTCGGGGCTGATGATGCATCTGCCGTGACAGCTCGTCCGTGTAATGAGCCAGTTCCATCACCCTTGATTGAATTCTACTGAAGATGGCCATCGTGTGTTCTGATTTCTGCTCCATAACGTTCTCCCTTTTTTTGCTTTTTCTTTACGGCTCCGCCACGAGACTGAGCCTGACATGGGGAGCACCTTTGAAGGCATGCGGCGGCAGAGGCAAGGCCCGGGAAGAGACCAGTCACGTGAATTTTGCGGGATTCGTCATAAAAAACGGTGAATTGCACTTCTCTTTACAGACCATGCCCACCGGCCATTCAGCAAAGGGTTGTCGACGAAAATTCATAGACGGTTGGATGGATGGGGGTTATATGGGCCTCGCTTGGGCTGTAACAGGTCACTTTTGACAGGAAAAAATGAATCAAAAACACTACCAGCAAATTCCGGCGAAGTTGACGGAAGGGCTTGACCGGCTGAGCCGCTGGCAGCCGTATTCGCCGGGCATGTGCAATGGTTGCCTGTCGTATTGCTGCCATTTGCCCGTTGAGGCCACGGCAGAAGATATGGTCCGTCTTGGTTTGGCGGAAGAAGGCGAATACCGGGCGTCGCCAAAGCGGCTTTTCAAAAAACTTTTGGCTCAAAAAGTGGTGTCGAGTTTTCGGATGAAGAGCGGTCTATTCACCATCGCCCAAAAGTCTGATGGGAGTTGTGGTTTTCTTGGCGCGGATCGCCGTTGCACGGTCTACGAAAAAAGACCGGCTGTTTGCCGGCGTTTTCCAGAAATTGGGCCGCGTCCCGGATTTTGTCCGGCGCGTAAATTCAGCCCTTCGCCGTCGGTTTAAGGCGCATTGAAATGACCGCTGCAAGTGCGGTCAGAGATCCTGCCGCGTAAAATGGCCAGCTCTGGTTCAATTCGAAGATGGCTCCCGCAGAAGCCGGACCAAGCACCCTGCCCAATGATGCAATCGACTGGTTCAGTCCAAGGGTACTGCCCTGCTCCGATGGATCTGCCGCACGCGAGACCATGGACGAATTGGATGGATTGAAAATCCCCGATCCCGCGGCGAGTATGACGGCAGTCGCCACCATAAGGGGAAAAATTCCAGTGTTGCCCGCCAGGGGGATGCTGATCATGGCGACTGTCAATAAAACCAGACCAGATTTTGCCAGGAGTTGCTCGCCAAATTTCTTGGTCAGTCTGCCGATCATGAAGCCTTGAATTAGAACGGCAGTAAAGCCAACGACGACCAGATAGACGGCCGTCATTTGTGACGCCATTTGCAGCCGTGTTGGCCCATCATACTGCGAGCCAACCCATATTTTTTCGATAAATAATCCAATCACCTGTTCCATGATTGCAAAGCCCAGCGTGTACACGAAAGTCATTGTGAAAAGGGTCGCAATATTGGTTCGCCGTGCAGCATGTTTGAGCGCGGCAAGGGAAAGGAGGCGCCGGCCCGGTGCGGCTGGGGCTCCCTTTTTCAGGGTTTCTGGCAGCATGAAGGATGCGAAAGCAAGGTTGCATAGAGCAAGCGCGGCTGCAAAAAAAGCTGGCCACACTGGAGAATACTGGCCAAGGATACCACCAATGGCTGGGCCAATGATAAAACCGAGGCCAAAGGCGGCACCAATCAATCCCATACCCTTGGCGCGATCTTCTGGTTTTGTGACGTCAGAGATGACGGCTTGTGCAGTGCCGAGGTTTGCATTTCCGAATCCGGCGAGCATCCGGGCGACAAAAAGGGTCGCAAGGGTTTGGGCGAGGCCAAAAACAAGGTGGCCGATCGCACTGATGGCGACGCTGAATAGAATGATGGGGCGGCGCCCAACGCGGTCCGAAAGTCGCCCCCAGAAAGGGGCAAAAAGAAACTGCATCAGAGAATACGAGGCGCCAAGGAGGGTGACTTGAGTTGCCGATGCGCCGAAGTTTTCGACGTAAAAGGGTTGGATCGGGATCATGATTCCGAAACCAAGGAGGTCCAGAAAAATGGTGAAGAACGCAATCATCAGTGGTTTTGAGTTTTTGGATTTCATCAAATGAGGACCATGTTTCCAATCTGGGCAACGGGTTAACTCAAAATAGATCACTGCCAGCCCCGTGGCAACCGGGTTTGAGCAAGACGCGCTATAATAAACAGGCCAATGGAGGCCCTACCATGCCAGTAAAAAAATCAGTCAAAGTTGCACCGAAAAAAATAGCTGTAAAACCTGTGGCGTCGATCAAGCCTGTGGTGAAGGTGCCGGTTGAGCCGGCTTTTTCCGTTGGGCATGTCATCGAGGCCTTGCGTCCCTTGATCCGTGGTCAAATTTCAACAAAGGCCGCAGCCGTTGAAGTGAAAGCCATTCGTTTTGATTCGCGCCTTTGCAAGAAGGGCGATGTTTTTATGGCTCTGCAGGGCGAGCAAACCCATGGCCACGATTTTATCGCGCAGGCAGCGAAGGCTGGAGTTTCTGTGATCGTTTGTGAGCGTCCAAGGCCTGAGGGGCTTGCAGATGCGGTAACGTTTATCGAAGTTGAAGATGGCCTCCTTGCCTTTCGTAAGTTGACAGCCGCCTGGCGCGCCAGGACTACCATTCCGGTGATCGCCGTTGCTGGCAGTGTGGGAAAGACAACCACCAAGGATCTTCTTGCAGCGATGCTGTCGGGGAAGTTCAAGTCCGTGCTCAAGACAGAAGGCAGCCAAAACGGTTTTACGGGCATTCCCGTGACGCTTGCTGGCCTTGCCAAGGAGCACAAGGCTGCGGTGATTGAGGTTGGAATCGACGACATCGGTGCCATGGCTCAGCATATGGACATGATCCGCCCCACCATCACAATCGTCACCGCCATTGCGCCCGAGCATCTGGAAAAGCTGAAAAACATCGACACGGTCGCCGCAGAGGAAAACCTCGCTTTAAAGCGCACGGCGGCGACAGGGGGCGTTGCTGTCATCAACCTTGATGATGAGCATTGCAGACCTTTGGCAAACACCATCAAGGCAGAAAACCGGGTTGGTTTTTCCTTGTACCCAAAACTGAAACCGCGCCCGGACGTGCTGGTGGGTCGCCTTGCTCAAGACGGACTTTCCATCGAAGTGTCCGGTGACATCCGTGGACAAAAGTTTGTGCGCGAGAAATTTATCCTTCCGTTACTTGGCAAGCACAACGGAATGAATCTGCTCGGCGCAATCTGCACGGCATCTGTGGCTGGCGTTACCCCTGACGAGATGCGCAAGGGGCTGGAGTCATTCAAGCCAGGGTTTGGGCGTTCGCGGATTGAGCAACTCTCGAGTGGCGTGCTGGTGATTTGCGACTACTACAATGCCAATCCTGCGTCGGTTTCGGCAGCCTTGGACCTGCTGCGCGAGCGCTCCACCATCAAGGGCCGCCGTGGAAAAAAATACGCGTGCCTTGGTGACATGCTTGAGCTTGGTAAGGACGAGGAGCTTTTGCACCGCCGTCTGGCCGACAAGTTGGCGGCAACGGGTGTTGACAAGGTTCTGCTTTTTGGAGAACGGATGAAGTGGCTGGCCGATGAACTCAGACGCCGTAAATTTGAAAGCGACGTCGAACACTTCGAATCCCACGCCACCCTCTCGGATCATTTAAAAGAGACCCTGCGTCCAGATGACTACGTTTTAATCAAAGGGTCGCGCGGGATGGCGATGGAGCGGGTCTGGGAGATCCTTCAAAGCCCTGTGGCACAAGACCTGTAGAAGTAGTTTTTAGTTTTTGCTGACAGCACCAAACCGATCCGATACCATCTTAGCAAGTAAGTGAAAAAGCTCAGTAACTCGACGCAATTTGGGACAAATCCATGGGGAAGATCCATTGGATATGCGCGGCGTTCGTAACGCCACTGTTGGTCTCTGCCGCGGCCCTGGCAGGAACCTACGAAGATATTGCGCGTCCCTTCTCCTACGAGCTTTATACATCCGAGATTTTTCCGTGGATTGACGGCGCCCGTCAGGGCGAGATCAATGACTCGGCTGGCAAGATGGCCGATGGCTTGAAGAAATTTGTCGACTCCACCAATCAACGCATAGAGATCGCCGTTTACGGTGTCCAGAAACAAGAGTGGTTTCTGGAATCACTGCGCTACCTGAAGCGTCGTGCCAATGACGTAACGGTCGAGGCGGTTGTCGACCAGCGTCAAGGCGAAGTTGATGATTGGGATCCGGAAAACTTTGATTACCCGGACACTGTGAAGATGGCCGGACTTCTTGGGTCGGGATCTGTAAAGCCTGATACAGACCGTCGGGGCAATGCCAACGTCAATTCGATCATGCACAACAAGTTCATCGTGGTTGATCGCAAGAAAGTATGGCTTGGCAGCGCAAACATTTCCCACACCGACGTAGGCAGTGAGTACAACGCCAATGTCGCAATGGTGGTGAAAAACCCAGAGATCGCCCGGATTTATTCGGATGAGTTTCGTCAGATGTTCCGGCACGGACGTTTTTCATCGGTAAAAATTCCACGGGCCGTTCAAAAACCGTTACGGTTCTCTGATGGTACGATCGTTGAAGTGTTTTTTTCTCCGCAAGATGATCCAATGAACCGCGCCATTTTGGAATTTATTCGACGCTCCAAACGTTCCCTCGACATCTCGATGTTTTTCCTGACGGATACCAAGGCTGCGACGGCTCTAAAGGACGCCGTCAAGCGGGGCGTCAAGGTTCGCCTGATTTACGATGCCCTTGCAGGATCCCATGCTGCATCAAAACACAGTTGGTTGCGCGATCAGGGCATCGACGTCAGGGTTGAGAACTGGGGCGGGAAAATGCACATGAAGGCCGCAATTTCGGACGGCACCGACGTGTTGCTTGGATCCCTGAACTGGTCGTCGGCGGGATCGATGAAAAATGACGAGAACACAATGGTGATCCGTCATAGCCAGGGCGTTGCAGGTGAAATGTCGGATTACTTCGCAGGCCTTTGGAGCACTCTTGGACCTGTTGATGATGGTGGCAGCGATCGTCGGGCCGGCCGTAATCCTTTGCGCGACCCGCGGGCAGAGGGGATCGAATCGATCAACTCCTGCCAAGATGGCATAGATAACGATCATGACGGGTCGGTTGACGCCGATGATGACGGATGCTCGATCCGCTAGGCAGCCACACCCAACACAATCAACGTCCGGTCGTCCGGCAACGGTGTTTTCTGAAATCCTGAAAATTGCAGGACCAACTCCTTTATTTCGGAGGCCGTCTCCGCGGGCGCATCGGCATTAAGATTCTGACGCAGAAAACGCACAAGGTGAGCAACCTGTTGGCTGGTCGTGAAGAACCCGTCGGTGGCAATCAGAAGAAACGATCCGCGCTCCAAGCGCATCGCGGAAAGTTTGCGGTTTGGCAGGATCACCGGCGCAATCGTCCAAATTGTTTTTTCTTCTCCCTCCACGCCGCCAGATGAGCGGGTCAGAAGCAAAGGCATGGGGAAATTTGACCGGAAGATTTCGATGGCTCCCGTCTTCACATCGAATTCAAGTCCAAGCATGGTGTTCATCTCTTCGTCGCCCCCAAGGCGATTTAGAAAAGACTGCACTTGACCGTCGAACCTGACGAGGCGGTCGCGCCTCCGGTCTTGAACGACGCTACCTCCACTCCACAAGGTTTGGGCGATGACATTGGTGGCCGATGCCTTCAAGGCTGCCTGGACGCCATGCCCCGTCAGATCTGACAAGATCACGGTGAGTTGCTGTGAGTGTAGATTCCAATCAATGAAATACATGTCCCCTGCAACATAGACGGCCGCCTCGTGATGGCAGTCGATCATGACCGGCAAAGGGATCTCTGGGATTCTGAGGAAAGTCGCCTGAACGGACTTTCCCAATTCCATTTCACGTTCAATTGATTGGGCCCTGACCTCAGAACCAGAAAGTGCTTTAACCCTCGTCTCGAGGGATGAAATATTGATGAAAGCACTGAAGGCAAGGAGCCAGGCTGAAATTGGCTGAAGGATGTCCACCAGTTCCGTGAACAGTTCGTTTCTTGAAATAAAAGGAAGGTATTGCCCCAACGGATCGACGATCTGTTCAAAAAATCCGACAGCGGCAACACTGAGGGCTGCGACCCTCCACGGGAGTTTTCGGCCGACGAGGATTGTGGCAGCCCGCGCGCAAACGACAACTCCTGTTCCGCCTGCGATGATGTCACGGATGTTTGGGATCTCCGCAGGAAAAGTCCAGCCGAGTCGTTTTTCCTCAACGCGGACGTAGCCGTAGAGGAGAGATAATGGAACTCCGAAGATGAACCACCATTTCGTTGACTTGGGCGCGATCCTGGCCAGCTGTAACGCAAAATAAATCCGGAACAGGTCGCCCATCTGAAAACAAAAATTTGAGACAAGTCCCTTTTCAATGCCAGGCAACCAGTCAAACTTAAAGCTCATGGCGATCGCTTCAAAACCCATGAATAACGCTAGGCCCAGGGACTCTGGCGAGGCGTCGACGACAAGAAAAAGAACCAGCGCAAAAACAGCCATGATCATTCTGCCAACAAAGCCGACGTAGTCTCCTCGCCCGATCCGGTCGGCCGAGGCAAACTCGTTGAGGTCTTTGTACTCGCTGAATGGCATCACGAGCATGGACTGTTCTGCTTTCGATAAATCCGGAAGACCCACGGGCATCAAAGGCGGCTTTGCTTTTGGTTGTTTGTGCAACTGAATTTCAATGTCGAGCATTCCGCCTGGGATCTGCGACCCGCCCAAAGGCAGCGGCAAGACAATGCGTTCACCCTCTAAAAATTGGCGGACAAACCGTCCGTTGACGGTGACTTTTGCGGTTTTGAAAAACAAGGCAGGCAGGACTAGAACAGGCGGTGAAGTCGATTCAACGAGTGGGGCGGCCAGACCTGCTGGCACGCGGATTTGCAAAGTGACTTCCTCGGGAATGACCATCGTGGCGAGGTCTGCCCTTGAGATTTCGCCCTGGCCGGCGATGTGCCAAACGAGGGCGTGTTCATCCGGCGCTTTGATCAGACTTCTGCCCGACACATATTTATCGATGCTTTGTCGGCTTTGTGCCAAGGCGATTAGAAAGATCATAAGCAAGGCAAAGAGGCTTGCAGTTACGGCCAAGGTCGCCGAATTTCGATTTTCGTCAACGGGGCGGCCTTTGGCGCGCAACGAATACCAGCGGTCAAAAGTTGCCGACGACAACCCTTTAATCATGATATTTTTTAGTTGTTTCCAGTACTTCAGCATACGCTCCCCATCCCAAATGGAATCGGCAAAAACACGGGAGTCCGTAGTAAGGGTCGTCATTAGTCCTGCAAGGCGCTATAATGACAGGACAATATTTTTGATTTGCAGGATTGCGGGAATCCGGAGGAAGCATGACAAAAAAGACGCTGGTATTACTTTATGGTGGGCGGTCAACGGAACATGATGTTGCCTGTCGCAGTGCCGCTTTTGTCTATCGTTCGCTAAACCGTACAAAGTACGACCTTCATCTTGTCGGCATCGACAAGAGTGGTGACTGGTACCCACAGACTGACACAGCGAAGTGGGAAACAGACCCGGCTTCACTTCCGATCCAACGCAACCAAAAGTCCAGTGCAACAGTTCACCATCCGCTGAACCCGCGAGATGCGCTGGCCGCTTTGTGTGGCCTCGAAACAAAAAATCTTTCGGACTGCATCTTTTTTCCTATGATCCACGGCGCATCCGGAGAAGACGGAACCTTGCAGGGTTTTTTTGAACTGGCGGGAGTTCCGTTTATCGGTCCAGACACTTTGGGTTCTGCCGTTGGCATGGACAAGGTGGTTGCCAAGCGGCTTGCTGCTTCCGCCGGAATTCCAGTGGTACCCTTTGTTGAGGTAAACGATGAAATCTGGGCCGACGGGAAAGAGTCGATTTGCCGCCGCGCCATTGACCTGCTCGGGCTTCCCTTGTTTGTGAAGCCGGCGCGACTTGGTAGTTCTGTCGGCATCAAGAAAGTGAAAACGGCCGCAGACTTGCCGACAGCGATCGAGCAGGCTCTTGAATTTGACGACAAGGTTCTGATTGAGATCGGCCTTGAAGTTCGCGAGGTTGAGTGCGCCATGCTCGGGACAACACGGGCAAAGCCATCGGTTGTGGGGGAAGTGATCCTTGACGCGGATTTTTACTCGTATGAAGAAAAATACGCGAAGGATTCGCGCGCCTCGACCCGGGTTCCTGCCGATCTGACCCCCGAACTGACCCTGGAAATTCAAAAACTTTCTGGCCGGCTGTTTGAAGTCCTTTCCCTTTATGGCATGGCTCGCGTGGATTGGTTTGTGGATAAAAAAACGGGGCAGATCTACTTCAACGAGGTCAACACCATCCCCGGCTTCACTGAAGTTTCCCACTATCCATTGTTCTGGTCCAAATCCGGCAAGGACGGCACCACCTTGTTGTCGGATCTGATCGAACTTGGCCTGCGCCGGGCAAAAGTCAAAGGCGCGCTAAAGCGCGAGGCTTGATCGGGCGGTGGACGGCGGCCTTTAGAATGGAGGCTCAACCAGCCAGTTTCCGGCGATGACCGCGGCAAGGTTCTCGCAGGTCAACTGCGCGCCGGCCTTTTTCAAAACGACCTCTGGGTGTTGCGTGGTCAGCCCGACCGCAAACATCCCGGCCTTTACTGCGGCATGGATTCCGTGAACGCTGTCTTCAAAGACAATGGTCCGTTTGTGATCCAAATGAGAGATGCCAAGGCGCATGGCACACAAAAGGAAAACATCTGGTGCAGGCTTTGGGTTCCTCACATCCTCAACCGAAACCACCAACGGAACGTCAAGTCCGAGGGTTCCCAACGTTTGTGTGATGAAGGCACGGTTTGCGTTGCTGGCTATTCCCCAGGGAAGATTCTGCGCCGCCAATCTTCTAAACAAATCCTTGGTTCCCGGCAGGGCTTCGACGGCATCTTTTTGAGATTCCAAAGCCTCTCGCTTCAGGCGAACAAGTTCAGGCGCTTTTGCGGGGTGCCCGGCCTCCTTGGCCAGCAGCATTCCGATGGCGCCTGTGGAATGGCCGATCAGTCTGGTGGGGTCGACCAAAGAACTGCCGAAGAGCGCGCTAGCGGCGGCCTCCCAAGCACGCAAGTGGGTGCCCAAGCTGTCGACAACGACGCCGTCGAAATCAAAAATGAAACCCGCTGCAGGTTTTGCCAAGGCGTTATTCTCCTCAGTCGTGTATGCTTTCATTTCCAGTGAAAGGCAAGATCATGCAGAAGCGAATTTCAAGGTCATTGCTGTGGTTGTTTCTGATGGTGATTGGAAGCATCACGCTGGACCAGGCGTCAAAGGTACACGCGGAGCGTTCGCTTCGTGTCTGGGAAGATTCCAACGACCTTACGGCGTATCGTGGACGGAGGGTTCCCCTTGGAGCCATTGGCAACGAACATGATGCCACAGGTCGCTCGCAATACATCGCACTCAACCTGAACTATGTTCGCAACCAGGGTGCCGCCTGGGGGATGCTGTCTGACGCCAAAGACCATTTTCGAGTGCCGTTTTTCTTTTTGGTCACGGCGATCGCTCTGGTGGCAATTGGGTTCTACTTTCGCGCGACGCCGCCCCATCACAAGTTGGCCCGTTATGCCTTGGCCCTGATTTTTTCGGGAGCCATTGGAAATTTTATTGATCGCGTCCGTCTTGGCTACGTCATCGACTGGATCGACGTACACTGGCGCATTTTTGGCTGGCAATATTACTTCCCAAATTTCAACGTCGCAGACTCTGCCATTACGGTTGGAGTTACCTTGCTGCTCGTGGACACGATTTTGCTGGAACGTCAAAGGCAGATAGAGGGCCGTTTATAGGGGGTAACTTCGATGGCACAAATGCTTCTCCGAAATGCGACATCAAAGGTGGCGGAGGCGCTTCAGGGTGCCATCATGGAACTCGTCAACCTCCAAAAGTCAGTCGTCACTGCAGAAGTTTTGATCCTTGCCCTGGTCGAGCAAAAGGATTCCGTCGTCATCCGGATCTTTGAGGAACTGAAGCGCGATTCTGGTGCGCTGCGCCGCGAACTTTCCGACCGGATCCTGGCCCACGCACAAACCTTGCCGGACATCCCCCAGGGCAAGACGGGCAGCATGAGGATTTCGCAAGAACTTCAAAATCTTTTTGAAGCCGCAGACATTCAAAGAAAAAAATTCGGTGACGACTACGTTTCGACGGGAGCTGTGTTTCTTGCCGGTTTTGACAAGGGCGTCCCTGGCGCCCGCCAGATCCTTCTCGACTGCGGTCTGGATTATGAAACGAGTTACAAAGCCCTTTCAGCCATCCGCGGCAATTTGAAAATCGATCAGAAGGACGATGAGTCCCGTCAGAGCATGATCGATAAATACACGACAGACATGACAGCCCTCGCCCGACGTGGTGCGCTCGATCCTGTGATCGGCCGCGAGCCAGAAATCGAGCGTGTGATTGAAATTCTTTCGCGGCGGAAGAAGAACAATCCTGTCTTGATTGGTGAACCTGGCGTTGGGAAGACTGTCATTGTCGAGGGGTTGGCCCAACGAATCATTGCCGCCAATGTTCCAGAGCACCTGCTCAACAAGAGGGTCTTGTCACTGGAGATGGGATCTCTGATCGCTGGCGCAAAGATGCAGGGTGAATTCGAGGAGCGCCTCAAGACCATCATTGATGAGGTGGTCTCTTCGGCTGGTGAAATCATCGTCTTTATCGACGAACTTCACACGGTTGTTGGTGCGGGGCGGACTGGTGGGGGCCTGGATGCCTCAAATATGCTGAAGCCGGCTTTAGCCCGGGGCATGATGCAGTGCATTGGGGCTACGACCAACCGTGAGTACAAGCAATACATAGAGTCAGACAAGGCTTTGGAGCGTCGATTCCAGCCGGTTCGCGTGCCGCAGCCAACGGTTGCCCAGACGGTGGAGATTTTGAAGGGGCTCCGGCCAAAATATGAAGCCCATCATCAGATTGAGTATACCGATGCTGGTTTGATTGCTGCGGCCGAGATGTCGGACCGTTATATTTCTGAACGATTTCTGCCCGACAAGGCGATCGACTTGATTGATGAGGCAGGATCCTTGAAGCACCTCAAGGTGATTCACACCCCCCAGGCATTGAGAACCCTCGAGTCTGAGAGGCAAGCACTCTTGGAGAAAAAAGCCGAAGCGTTCAAGGCGCAAGACTTTGAGCAAATGGCTGCTCACCAGATGGAACTTTCTCGCGTCGAGGCAAAAATCACAGCGGAACGACATAATCAGCAATCCGCAATGAGCGAGACGGAGCGGCGTGTCGACGCCAGCGACATTGCGGCGGTGGTGCACAGGCTCACTGGAATTCCGGTTGAGAAAATGATTTCGGCCGAAGCAGAACGGCTGCGTAATCTTGAGGCTCACCTGCAGGCTCGCGTGATTGGGCAGACTCACGCCGTGCACTCTGTGGCAAACGCGATCCGACGCAATCGGGCTGGCCTTCGGAAGCCCGATGCCCCAATTGCATCCTTTTTATTTCTGGGTCCAACAGGAGTCGGAAAAACGGAGTTGGCTAAAGCCATTGCGACAGAACTCATGGGAGATGAGTCGAAGATTGTTCGCATCGACATGTCGGAATATATGGAAAAACATTCCGTCTCAAAACTGGTGGGATCTCCCCCTGGATACGTGGGCTATGGCGAAGGTGGCCAGTTGACCGAAAAAGTCCGGCAGCAGCCATACTCTGTCGTGCTGTTTGACGAGTTTGAGAAGGCACACCCCGACATCTATAATTTACTCCTGCAGGTTCTTGATGAGGGCTGGCTGACGGACAGCGAGGGGCAACGGGTTAGTTTTAGAAACTGTGTGATCATCGGCACGTCAAACATCGGTTCTGAACATCTAAATTTGAAGAAGCGGCCGATGGGGATTGCCGCCCAATCAGAACCAGTGGATGAAGGTGCGGAAAAAAGCCTGGTCATGAGCGAAGTTAAAAATTATCTGCGCCCAGAGTTCATCAACCGCTTGGATGAAATTATTGTTTTCCACCGACTGGGAGCCTCGGAACTACAAGCCATCCTTGAGATTCAGCTGAAGGATCTCGCCAGGCGGATGGAACCACTTGGGTTTACGATGGAACTGTCAGAAGAAGCGCGGTCCGCTTTGCTGGAAGGCATCGATGCCTCGACTTATGGAGCTCGACCCTTGCGCCGGCGGATTGAACAGACGGTCGAAAACGAAATCGCAAACCTGCTTGTATCCGAAAATCCACCCTCTTCCGGAGTAATCAAGGTGGACTACGAGGACGGGAAATTTAAATTATCCGCAGTCGCTCAGAGGAAGTCGTGACCATTCGGTTCAAGAAAAAAAAATCAACGGTCCGCATTTTTTTGTTGGGACTTGTTGTTGGATTTCCTTTCTGTCTTCCATCTCCCCCGGCGCAAGCCGCCGGGGAGTCAGAAATATTGACCTCCCTGCGGCAAAGCCAGTTCAAGGAATCGGCGGATCAAAAGGTATTGATTCAAAACTTAAAGAAATCATACCGCGATTCGACCGGGGCTGCGCGCAGTCTGGTTGCGCTCGGCCTTGGTGCTGCTTATGCGAGACCTGCACCAGCCACGGCATTGCAGTATCTTTCCTTGGCCCGGTCAGGCCTTGCGGCACGACAGGAATTTTCGCCGGCGCTTTCCTACTATACGGCCTTGTCCAAAAGCCTTTTGGGTTATCAAACCGAGAGTGTTGAAATCATTCGACGCGAGATTGCCGGTGGGCGCGCAAAAGATGGCTGGAGCAGGGCCCTTCATTCTGTCCTCCTCGTGAACCTGGCAAAGTTGCAACGTAACGCGGAATTTCTTTCGACCTACCAGAATTTTGTGTCGCGCTTTCCAGCGACCAAGGGCTATCAGAGGTTTGCGGCGCAGTTTGCCCGGACGCTCGATCAGCGGCCAATGCTCGAAACCTTTCCAAAGGCTTTGGAAGCACTTTCCCTCTCCTATCCATATTCGCCGGAGTCGTCTTGGGCGTTTCATCGGATGTTGTCACTTAAGTGCGACGTTGATCCAAAGGCTAAGTCCTTTGCCCTAGACCGTGACCTTTTGATTTCCTTAGGTAGGAATGCCAGCCTGGATGAGGGTGTGCGCGATCTGGTTGCTGTTCTTTTAGAGGGCCCCGTACGGGAGAGGAATCGAGCTGCTCGGAGCTTGGACGGTGTGGAACTGGTGGAGGCATTGAATCGGGCGAAACTTGGCGATCAGGCGCTGGCGTTGGCCACGGATCAATTGGAGCGGGCACGGTTCTCGCGCGATCTGATCCTGGAGCAACGCATTCTGCCCCTCATGGGTCGTATTTATTACAATCAACAGGACTACCTTTCTGCCGACCGGATGTTTTCTCTCATGAGGGAGAAATTTCCTGCGGGGCTCGACGGTACGAAAATTCGAGAGCTGCTGGCCGAGAATTACGCAAAACTTGGATCACACCGTCTGGCGGCAGAAGAATACCTTGTTCTCTCGGAGCGCGAGCCCGGCAATCTCCATTTTTCATGGCAGTATTTCTGGGCACTTTACCGGTCTGGGCAGTGGAAAGAGGCTGAAAGTGAGCTTTTGCGCCGTGCAAGTGACGGTTCCGTTGATCGCGAGGGTGGTGCTGATACTGGATTTTGGGCCGCAAGACTCGCCGGAAAAAGCGATTCCATGGCGGCGCAGGCGGCATACCAGCGCCTTGCAGATGAGCGTGCTGATAGCTTTTACGGGATCATGGCGAGTCTTGAACTTCCTCAAACTGGGTCGACTGGTTTGAGTTCGCCCGTTGTGTCGGAACCAAAAACTCAAAAAACGCCGCCTGCGCCTCTGGATTTAAAGGATCCAATTGGTGAGTTGAAATTGGTTGAATTGTTTCTTGAAGTGCAGATGACGGAAGCCGCACGTTTTCAAATGGCTGGAATTTCTTGGGATGATCAAGACGAAGAAAGCAGCGGCGTTCTTGGGAGATTTGCTTTTTCGGTTGGGAATTTCAGGGCTGGGTTGAGCGCTGCAAGTCGAATTCCCCGGGCCGCGACCGAACGAGTTCGTTCCTTCAACGGGTTGAAGGCTGAAAAGGCAAAAAAACCAGTCTGGCGCTTGTTATACCCGCTGGCCTATGCACCGCTGGTCGAAGAATTTGAACGGCAGGTTGGAATCGACAAATTTTTTATCCTTTCCATCATGAGGACCGAGAGCCACTACAATCCAGAAGCCCAGTCCGGCGCTGGCGCGCAAGGGCTTATGCAGATCATGCCCGCCACGGCGGTTCGCATTGCCAGACTCCTCGGAGATTCGAACTTCAACCTCCCAGACCTTAAAGAGCCCAGGGTCAGCATCGCCTACGGGGCTTATTATCTTCAAAAACTACTCAGGTATTATGGCGGAAATTACGGGCTTGCAGCAGCGGCCTATAACGCTGGACCCATCGCAGTGAACAACTGGATTGAAGCGTGCCGCGGCTGTGACCTGCCAGAATTTGTGGAGTCGATTCCATACCGGGAAACCCGTCGTTATGTAAAAAGTATCATCAAGAACCTGGTGACCTACAAATCAATCTACGGCGGCACACCCTTCAGCCGCAACGACCTTGTGATGCCGGTGCAATTACCGGAAGGCGAAACACTCTTCTGATCAACCTCGCCCTTCTTTGGCGGCGTCAAAACAATGACGCGTTGAGCAGAAACCAATCCGTTGGTTTATCATTGTAGTAGATCGTCGCAGTGCTGCCGATGGCGGCACGGTCGAAAACACCGGAGGCAGATCATGGAAGAAAAATGGATGTCGATAAACGACTATTCTAGGTCATTTTCCATTTCTGATATGACCGTCCGGCGGCGCATCAGAACCGGTAAACTTCAAGCCGTGCTCCGGGACGGAAAATATTTTATTCATGTGCCTGATGGGCACGTGGCGTTTTCAGAAAACGACGGTGTGGCAAATGCAATGGTGGCATCGCCTGCCGTTGCCCAAGGTAAGCCAAGGCAGCAAGGCGCGTCGCACGCGGGATCAACGCAAACTGATTTTCGCCATGTTCCACCACAACTTGCGGCTGCCATTGGTTCGCGCGACACCGTGAACGTGGCAAGTGCAGACTTGCTGGCTTTTTGTGAATCAGCACTGCGCAGGTTTGCTGACTTTGAGCGCCGGATTGTCGCCGAAAACCAAAGCAAGCTTCAAATGTTTCAGCAAGACGTCAATTTGAAAAATATTGAGTTAAAACAACTCAGGCAGCAGGTTGAGGACCTTCAGGTTCTCGTCAACCTGATGGAAAGCCGCCGCTGAAATCCGCCACTTGTTTCAATCATGGAAAAAGAGAAGGGTGCTGTCGCCGTAACTGAACAGGCGGTAGTACTTCTGAATGGCAGTGGCATACATGGCTTTGGCGTTCCCAAGGCCAATAAGGGCCGAGATAAGCATAAAAAGAGTCGATTTTGGCTGATGAAAGTTGGTCAGGATCGCATCGGCCACAAGCGGATGAAAGCGTTCTTCCGCAGTGCGTGGATGAATGAACAGGCTCGTCTCGTGCCACTGGCCAGCCAACTCTTCCGGTGAAATTCCACGCTCGGAAGACATCTTCCAGAGGCTCTCAAGAGCGCGAAATGAAGTAGTGCCCACGCAGCAAATGGACATTCCAGATTTTTTGGCCGAAAGGACAGCGGACACGGTTTCTGCTGGCACCATGAAAAACTCTGTATGGATCGGATGCTTTTCGACTTCTTCTTGTCGCACCGGGAGGAATGTTCCTCCCCCAACATGAAGTGTCACCGGCACTTGGCGGATACCTGATTTGGAAAGGTCTTCCAGGACCGACTTGGTGAAATGAAGTCCCGCCGTAGGGGCCGCCACAGAACCCTTGACCTTGGCGAAGACCGTCTCGTAACGGGCTCGGTCCCCAGGGTCCCGACGGTGTAGATCATCGCGGCGAATGTAGGGTGGTAGAGGTGTTTCTCCTATCTGCTCGAGCCAGGAAAAAAAATCAAAATGCGCAAAGGTTGAATCAGCCGTGAATTCAATCTCAATGCAAGGCACCTCCCCCTCGGGGGCGTCCTCAATTTTTTTTATAATACCTTTTACCAAATGGCCTTTCGGGACTGACGAATCTTTCTTCTCGCCTGAGAAAAGGATAACCGTACCGGCGTGCAGCTTCCGAAGCGGTTTCGCCATTGCACGCCACGTGAGGCCGGTTACTTGTTCAAGCAAGAAAATTTCGACCCGCGCACCGGTTGGTAAAAACCCATGAAGCCGGCTTTGAAGGACGCTGGTATCATTTAGGATCAGCAACGTCTTTTCAGGGAGGCACCTCGGCAGATCCTTGAATATGCGATGACCGATGGTGCCGTCGGCGCTTCGCACGAGCAAGCGGGATTCATCACGAACGTCTGCTGGCTTTTGAGCAACAAGTTCAGGTGGGTAATCATAGTCAAAATCTGCGAGCTTCAAAGGAATCATGGTCGATTGCAAATGAAAGTCCTTTTTTTATCTGTTGGGCCACGGTCATTATATCGTATCGCACTTTGCTGCGCGGTACTTTTGGATGCGGGCCCAGCGTCTGGAGATTGTCCGTCGGCCATCTATGCCGAGGCTGCCGGTTTCTTGCGTCCACCGCTCGTTAAAGAACGCATTTTCGCGATTTCGCGGACCACAGCAGGCTGGACCAGCGTTCCACACGATGTCATTGCCCTCAGGTCAGGCGCGCCCTCCCCCTCGTCAGTGAATCCATTTTTCCCCCAACCCCTTTCGGCGCGCCAGTTCATGGCCGATTTCCAGAACCGGTGGTGGGGGCGACCGTTGTTTTCCAGGCAGGATATTATCGTGACCCCCGCGTTTGAAGGGGGGTTAAAGGTTTCTCCCCATGAGCTGCGGGCCTTTTCGGTGCGGGCGGGATGCGCTGGCGGACGTTTGTGGGAGTTGGACCAATCCTCGGTGGCAGTCAGCGGCGCAACGTCTAAACAGTTTCTATACCTGATGGGGTGCCAGAGAGCACCCGATGGACTCTCGAAATCGTCCGATAATAATGTGCCTGCTGTGATGTTCGATGCCAAGGCGCTGAAGATTGAAAGCCCCGGCTTCCGTTATCAGATGAACCGCGGCAATCAAATGCTTTTTGACCGGCTCGAGGCATCTGCCGTAAACGGCCCGATGGAAGTTTTTTTGGAGGATGGAAACTTCGACATCAGGGCGGATTTCAAAAATTTTTTTTCGATGCACTTCACCTCCGGAAATGTCGGATCCAAGATTGTCGGCAGTCGCAATGGTACGGCTTCGGCTCTGGCCCGACTTAATTTTGAGTTGAATGTGCTGTTTTTACAGTTGGATCTTCAGTTGAACACAGACCTTCTTTTTTTTCGTGACTCCGTTTTTTTACCGATGATCATGAAGATTCCCCGGGACGCATGGAAATACGTTCATCCCGGATCGGGTGTCCTCTACAGCTGGTTTCCTGCTCCCGGGACAAAGGCCGTCGAAGGCTGGATCGACATGCCGCGCCGCACGATCTTCAAATCAAAGGATGATGTAAAAGCCAGATCACGTGAGGTGATGGCAAGGCACTGCCAGTCTGACGGGATTTGCCGTTTCAGGGCAGCCGTCGGTCGCGGGCCGGACAACCGGATTGTTGTGATGGAGTTGATTGTTCCCCAAAGCCAGGTCCAGGGCGGTTTCTTTCCACAATATGTTTCTGACGCCGTCTCCGAGGTCGGCGAACTTGGATGGAGTTGGACTGGGTCAAAATCAAAGAGGCGGCGTGAGGGACTTTATTTCGAGTTGTCGCAATTGGCGAAGGGCGAACACGGTTTTGACATCTGGTTGCGCTTGATGCCTGGTGACGGCAATCCGAAATCTGCAAGTTTTTGCCCACCGGGGACCGCGGTGCAGGAGATCCGTCACTAAATCGAAGACGAATCACTTCGCTTAAAATTGCGTTTGTCGTGATCGCTGTAAAAGCGGGTTGCATTGCCGCCGGTTGTCGTTCTCGCTTCATGGAAGGGATAGCGGATCAATGCCTCCAAGCCAGGCCGGAATTGATTCCAGTAGGAATCCATTTTTTCTGGTTTGGTTGTTTCAAGCTCAAGGGTGATGGTGGGAATGCTACGTTCATTGCCAGCATAGTTCCCCAGGGATCCCGGGTAAAAAGAGTAGTCAACAATCCGGTAATTTCGTGAACTTTCAGATATGTCGCGAACCAGTTTTTTCGCCTTGGCTTCGCTGTTGGTCAGGGCGCGCGGCAATTGATCGCCAGGGCCATCATAGTCAAGAAAGCCAAGTGGTGCATGGATCGATAAAATTTTGTCCGGATCAAACTCGTCGATCAATTGGATTTGAAATACGGTTTCAATTTCTGAATTCGGAAAGTGCCCGGGAAAATGGCTCAGGCTTTTTTGGCGCCGTTCTTCCCACCAGTGTTTGGCCCTTGGATACCAGTCGGTGGTGAAGAAGTTTCGGTTTAGATCAACTCCAAGACGGTTGGTTCTAGTCGGCATTGCATTTGGATTGCCCTTGATCCTTAGGAAACCGTCAGGATTCACGAGGGGCGCAATGACGACGTGAATTCCCAGTTTTTCGTAAAGTTCTGGTTTTTCTTGCAGCAGCCGCGCAAACCGGAAGGCAATGGGGATCGGTGTCAGTTCGTCGGGGTGGACTCCGCCAAGCAACAAGGTGGTCTCTTCACCTGCGCCAAATTCAGCATAGATCAGAGGCCTGCCGTCGTTTGATTTCAATCCGGCTTTCCAGGCAACCGATCCGCAAGGGTCTTTTTCCCAGCGAAAGCGCTTGAAGGCTTCGCCCAGTTCGGCGCACATCCGCGTGATTTCGCTTTTTCCGGCTTGCGCGTCAAAAATAAAGTTTTTTAGCTGACGTGCATTGATGATCGGAATCGGCGCAAAGCCAATTCCAAGGGGTAGATCGACGGGATTTGATTCAAGGGTAGACGCTTGCGCTTTTAACGGGAGCGCGATCTGGCTCACGACAAGGGCGCTCAAGAGGGCGAGCGAAAAACTCCTTGCCCGTTTTCTCAAAGCAGTGGCCGCAGTAGATGGCATGCCGCAATTTTTCCCTTACATACCAGCGGTTTTGACAGTTAGGACAACTGTAAATGTATTTCGCTTCTGGCGCCAGCCTTCTGTGGATATGGACCGCCTGGTCTACCGGAAGCCCCGTCGCCCGAAACTCATTCATTTTCACATAAAACCTGCGCGTATGCCCAGGATCCAAAAGGCAATCGTAGAGCCAGACGTGAATCAATTCATGAAAGAGCGTGTAGGGAAGAAGTCGTGGATCCCTGGAGAAATAGTTCAGGTTGAGTTTTATCTTTCGTTCAAAAAGGTACGCCAGGCCAAGTTTTTGCTTCATCCTTGAATTAAAATCGATTTGCACGCCAGGTAGAAGACAGCCCTCCGGTTGATTCCGGAAAAATGGCATGAAACGGACATAGTAATCATAGGCCAAGGCTTCCAGCGAAGGGCGGTCGATCGTCCTTTCGCCGCACGCTGTATCCAACATGGGGTGAAACCACTGGGGCTTCACCCTTTGTACGATTTCCGTGTCCATCTTCGTGACTCGAAAAAAACAGGTTTGGAATTGCTTGAGCCAAGCAAGCCTATCACGAGGGCAGGAAAATTGGCTGACCAAAATGGAGGCCGTCCCAGGCCGGCTGATTGGCGCAGCCAAGGGGTCTTATCTCAATCCCAGACGGTAAATTTTGACCTTGAAGTTCAGAAGGCAATGTCAGCAATTTTATTTGGGGCCACGCCTTGCGCCAGCTTGCGAGGATGTCGTTCACGGGTGTGCCTGCCGGGATGGGACAAACCCTGATTTGTGGACCAAATGTGGCGGGCTCTGCATCGAGGGCAACCTGCACAACCGGCATCCCGCGCCCTGGCCAACGCAGCATTTTTTGACCGAGGCTGCGCAACAGCAGGCCGGCCTGGTGGCGCTCAGGCAAGGCTTCGCCCCAGGCAAACCACCACTGTTTTCGCAGAACCTCCTGAACCTCATCGGCCAGACGCGCGGCGCTTGAGTCGGGTGGAACAAGGATCCCCAACAAGCGGCTAGACATGCAGCCTTGCTGCATCAAAGAAAAGGTATCTCGCAAAATTTCTGGCAGGTTTATTTCCAAATTCTGCAGGTCGATCATGCTGACGGCAACGGCCTCGCCATGCCCGATGACTCGGGTCGATTCTGGTACAGAGGCGCGAATGGCCTCGATGGTGGCGTCGTCTCCAAATGCCATGACGGCATCCCAAACACGATTTTGCGCGGGTATTTTCTGAAATTCCGTTGTCGTGAATTCCGTTTTATGGAAACGAAATTCCGGGGGCAGCAGTTCAATGTGGACTCCGGCCCCCAAGAGACGAGCGACCAATCTGCAAATGAATGATCCAGGATGGCTTTGTCCGCGGTTTAGACGGATTGAAACGTCACATCCCGACGCAAGGGCAATGGTCATCGGGTAAACAACCGCCAGGGGATGGCTGTTAGGCGGAATGATGAGAAGGCTTTTGCCAATGGAGCCGATGCCAGAAGTGGCCAAGCAACTCATCCAGGCATCTTGATTGTGCAAAACCCTGGTGATGCTCACGAGGAGGTCTTCCAGGGCGAGTTTCGCGGCTTTGCGTGATTCGGTGGCTTGCACCATCGCGTCGAAAGCCTCGTGGCTTTTGATAAACGCCTCGACTGCGCCAAGCACAAGACTGTTGCCGGGCTGCCTTGAGGAATTGGCGGCTCGCGCAGAAATCTTCACGGGGCGCGGAGTGTTTTCGGTGCCTTCGTGGAGTACTTCTGCCAACAAGGAACAACCCTTGAGCGGAGCGGTGTGGGCACGGCCAAGGAGTTCAAAGGAGCCGTCCGCCGCCAATCGCACGACATCTTCAGTGACGATCGGGGCCGGGATGTCGACACGGTTGAAATCAAAGACGCCAAGCAAGCCAGTTCCACTTCGCGAAGCCGTCATGACCAGGGAGTCGCTGGAATCAGGACCGGGAGGGTTGCCGGCCAGGCGTTGCTTCAGACCGTCGACAACAAAGGGGATGACGTTTTTCTGAAATCGCAGAACGCCGCGCTCGGGAGCCTGCACCGTATAGGCCGCTGATGCCAGTTCACTCATCCCGTATTCCGAGATGATGTGGGAGCGAGGAATCCGAAAACCCCTTTCCAGCGAATCAATCAGCCAGGCTTCACTGACCTCTCGAACCTTGCCTTTGGTTCCACCCGTATAGAAAGCCAGGCTGCCCCGCGGCAAAACCGGCAAAAGACGGCGGTCGATCAAGGGAATAAAGTGAAATGAAGTCCCAAAAATCCAAACCGGCGAGTCCGATTCTTTTAACAAATTACCGAAATCATTTAGGAAATTCGGTTCCTCGCGAAGCCCGCCGGGAACCTTCAGATAGGCCACCGGCATGGTTTGGCCGAGCCACTCCACCATTGCAGCAAGGCTGCTTTCGGGCCAGTCTGCCGTTGGCGGAATCAGGCTGATCCCTCTCGCCTTCGGGTCGGCTCCACGGGATTTGAGAACTTGGGCAAATCCATCGGTGATTGCCGATTGATAGGCCGCCAAACCCGCCTCCGAAAAACTTGACAAGGATCTTCCCTGGGCGCTGGTGCCGCTGGAACGGAAAATCCGTGCCCCTTCGAAGCTCCCCTGGGCAACGGAGGATACATCTAAGGCTCTGAAAGAGTTGATGTTTATCGCATGGAAAGGGGTGGATTCCCCGTCCAATTCGAGCCTTGGGAAGAGGCTTGCTGCCCCACCCTCCACGTGGCCCTTCGCATGGGCCAGCAATCGGCGGAGGGCAACATCATGGCGTGCAATAAATTCCGCAGGGAGATAAAGTTTGTCGATGTCGTTTATCAAGGTTATAAAAGCCGGATAATCATGAGCAGTGAATACTTTATCAAACTCGATCACTTCGAAGGTCCTTTGGACCTTCTGCTGCACCTTATTCGCGTGCACGAGATCGATATTTTTGACATCGACATTTTCAAACTTTCGACCGAGTACGTCGGCTACCTTCGCCTGATGAAATTTGATGACCTTTCCGATGCGGGTGCCTTCATTGAGATGGCGGCGACCCTGATCGAAATCAAGTCCCGGATGCTTCTACCCCAGGACGAGCGCAAGGTCACCAACGAGGACGGTGAGGAAGAAGATCCTGTTCTGGCCCTGCAGCAGCGCCTGATTCAGTACGAGGCCATTCGAAAAGCCGCGGCGGCTTTGGCCCTGCTGCCTCAGGTTGGTGTAGAAATTCAGACCAACTGGGAATGGCAACGCTTGGAAGAGGTTTTCAAGGACGTGGAGGCTCCGCTTAAGGGCGACCCCGCCATGCTGGTCGTCATGTACGAACAGATGCTGCAGTCTCTTGGCGATCGCAAAGTCACGCGGGTTGAAGCGCAGCGTCACATGGTAAGCCTTGAAGAAACCATCGCCCGCATGTCGGCTGATGTTGATGTTTTGCGTTTCGCCTTGTTTCAGGGTTTTTACAACCGGTTTGAATCGCGCTACGAATTGGTCGTTCACATATTGGCCGTTCTTGAGCTGGCCCGGCAGTTTAAAATGAAGTTTTACCAGCAAGATCTGATGGGTCCGCTGTGGATTTACCAGCCGGATTGTGATGTGACCGATCTGCCTTTTCATGAATCCAAAGAGCAAATGATGGTGGAAGCATGAACGAAGAAGAAGTGTTGAATCAGGAAGTATTTCCAGAGGCTTCTCAGGAAGTTTTTCAGGAAGTTTCTGACGAGGAACTTGAGCAAATCAGCCTGCCCCTGGACGAGGGGTTGCGTTTGGATGCCAAGGTTGAGGCCGTGATTTTTGCATCGCAAAAACCCCTCAAGACGATGGAGATTTTCGATTTGGTCCAAGGGGAAGCCGGGGGCCCGACAACGTTGAAAGACGTTCAAGAGTGCTTGTCCCAGCTGCTTGAATACTACCGGGACCGTGCCGGGGGCTTCACCCTGCGCTACACGAGGGGTATTGGCTACCAGTTCCAAACGGTGCCGGCGGCGGCCCCCATTTTGGAGCGTCAGTTTTCCCAGCGTCCCCGGCCGATCAGCCGGGCTGCCCTTGAAACTCTGGCCATCATTGCCTACCGGCAGCCAGTGACTCGCGCCGAAGTCGAATACATCCGCGGCGTCGATGCCGGCAGTATTGTGAAGAACCTGCTGGAACGAGACTTGATCGCCTGCACGGGCCGCAAGGAAATCGCCGGTCGCCCGATGGTATTTAGTACCACCCAGGAGTTTTTGAAGGTATTCCAGCTTTCTCATGTGAAGGACCTGCCGACGCTTGAGTCCTTCCAGCCATCTCACGAAGCCCTGCAAAAGGCCTTGGAGAAACTGGAGCAAGGCGAACAACTAGTTGATGTCGAGGACTATATCGGTGACGAGCCAGGTAGCATCCAAATTGAAGCCGCAGACGAAAATGCGGATCCAGAAATTTCTTTCCCAGCAGGAGATCTGCTCCCGCCGGGAGGCGGAGAGGTGGATCTCTGAGGGGCGCATTGAGGTTAATGGCAAGGTCGTGACCAGTGCGACCAGGATGTTCGATCCTGCAGCCGACCGGATTAAAGTTGACGGCAAGTCGGTCAAGATAACGTCTGTTCCCGCAAGTCCCGACGGCAGCCCAGAAATGCCCCTGGTCTACTGGTTGCTCCACAAACCAGCCGGCCTGGCTCTGGAAAAAAATGCTGCCACGGACACGATCTACCAACTGCCCCGCCTTGCGCGCCTTTCGTTCAAGGTAAAGGTCGCCAGCTCGCTTGGAAAAAATTCGGAAGGGCTTTGCCTTCTGACCAACGACGAAGAATTTGCGCAGGCTTTTCGCAATCTGGAAAACCTTGAGCAAACTTTGCTGATCATGACCGATCGTCGCCTTGAAGACGAAGAGATCGCTCAGCTGATGCCGGCAAAAACCATCGGCCGTCCCCTGATGAAAATGGAATACCGCCACAAGGCCAAACTGGGCGCGACCTATGGCTTTTGGTACTTCGTTCAAGGCAGCCTTTTCGGGATGAAGCGCAAGCTTGAAGCGGGGCTGAAACGCCTGAAAGTCAGTCCTCACAAGTTTATCCAGTTGTCCCTCGCCGGAGTCGAATTGCCGGAAGATTTGAAGCCCGGGGACTACGTCCAGCTGCCAGCGGCAGACATCCGCCGGTTGAAAGCAATGACCCGCAAGAAATTACCCAAGGCACCAGGAAAACCGCGGAAGGGATAATCACGATGAAGTTTGCAACCCTTCGAGATGGGACGCGCGATGGCCAACTTGTTGTCGTCAGCCGCGACAACAAACGTTGTCTGGTCGTGCCTTCAATTGGCAAAACCATGCAGGCCGCCCTTGATGATTGGGACGCAGTGGCCCCGGCCCTTGAGGTTATCTACCGCGACCTCAATAACGACCCGGCAAAGGGTGAGCCCTTTGATCCCAAAAAGGCACTGTCGCCATTACCTCGCGCTTACGAATGGGTTGATGGGTCAGCCTACATCAATCACATTGCCTTGGTGCGCAAGGCGCGAGGGGCAGAGCTACCAAAGACTTTGCGAACGGACCCTCTTGTTTATCAGGGCGGGTCGGGAACATTTCTTGCGCCAAATCAGGACATTCCCTTGGCGGATGAATCCTGGGGTCTGGATTTTGAATCGGAAGTTTGTGTCGTTCTGGGCGATATCCCGCAAGGCACCAAGGCCAGCGATGCGTCCAAGTACATCCGCCTTGTCATGATTTGCAATGACGTATCGCTTCGCAATTTGATCCCAGGTGAACTTGAAAAGGGGTTTGGTTTTTTCACAAGCAAGCCGTCAACCGCCTTTTCACCGGTCACCGTCACACCGGATGAACTTGGTGAGGCATGGAGGGACGGCCGCGTTCATTTGCCCCTGCACACGTGGTACAACGAAAAACTATTTGGTGACCCCAACGCGGGTCCGGAAATGTTTTTCTCTTTTTCTGAATTGATCCAACACATCACTAAGACCCGCTCCTTCACGGCGGGCACGATCATTGGATCCGGCACCGTATCCAATGAAGACCGCGCCCGCGGATCCTCCTGCCTTGCCGAGCGCCGGATGATCGAGCAGATCGACACTGGCAAGATCACAACCCCGTTCATGAAAGTGGGCGACCACGTTGCCATTGAAATGTTTGACAAGAATGGTCATTCCATTTTTGGTCGAATTGATCAGAAGGTAAGTGCCCTATGAAAAGCAGGAAAAGTCGGATTTACACGCCTGCGTTCGCAATCTTTTTTGTCTGGGTCGCGCCTTCATTTTTTAGCCAAGCCGCTTTCGCAGCGAAGATCATCGCCGTGGAAAAGGCCCGGGTGGAAGAGCCTGCCGCGGATTCGGGTTATACCCTGATGGACCGGGTGGAAGAGGCTGTCGAACCCCTGCGCGCCCTTGAGTACACGGCAGCAATGGGTTTTGGCAGCAGTGGATTTCAGGGGGCGTTGACCATCGGGTATCTTCTTGGTCCTTACGTCGTCCTCGACACGACTGGATTTTATTCCCGCGAATCTGATGAGACGCGCGGATTTAACCTGCGTTCCGGGATCAACACGGATTTAACCCTGCGCCTTGGCCGCCGCACAGGAATCATGGTCCCCTTTGGTGGGACTGGTGTTGGTTTTGAGCGTTGGGACCAGAACCTGACAGAGGGTTTGACGGACGGTGTCAACGCGCCAATTTCAAAACGAGATGACAACGCCACCGTCAGCCAGTTTGTTGGCCTGGCCTTTCGCCTCACACCCAATACCCAACTCAAGTTGACTTCGCGCTGGGTGACCTGGCTCGACAATCCTCCGCTTGATTTGGCCTCTCGCTTTGAGTCGAAACTATCCCGTCGTGAGCGACGCATGGACCTCGGTGTCGGCGTCATTTTCTAAGCCGACTCGTAATCCTGCGTCGGCCCGTCACCTGACCCTGAGTGAAACGAAGGGTAAGGATCCTTTTTCACCCCGTCATTCTGAAGCGAAGCGAAGAATCCTTTCTTACGCTGTCATTCTGAAGCGAAGCGAAGAATCCTTTCTTCAAATTTTTTTCCATCGCATCCAGGCGGTGCATGGAAAAAATCTTAGACTTATAGGCGCAAAAATTCGCCGATCACGCATTGGCCCACTTTGATTTCCCTAAATTGTGACAAATTGCCACCAATTGCCTATTTTTATACCGTCACAGTGACGGTGAAAATTTAGGCGGTGCGAGTGGCTTAAAATTTCAGAAAAGAAAGGATCCTTCACTACGTTCAGGATGACGCGGTTCAAGAAAGGATCCTTCGCTTCAGAATGACGGTGCGGTAAGTTGGGGTTACCGGCGATGGACTTTGAAGACGCTGGCTTGATCGACAGGCATCAGGACCATTTGGTCGATGTTGACATGGGCGGGGCGCGAGGCGGCAAACCAGATGCAGTCGGCGATGTCTTTCGCGGTGAGCGGCGTCATACCCTTGTAAACAGCAGCAGCCTTTTCTTTGTCACCACCAAAACGCACTTCACTGAAACTGGTTTCTACCATTCCGGGATCAATAGAAGTGATCCTGATGGGTGTGCCGTTTAGTTCAAGGCGCAGGGTTTTAGTGACGGCACTCAAGGCATGCTTGGACGCGGCATAGATGCTGCCGCCTTCGTAAACCCAAAATCCCGCGACCGATCCCATGTTGATGATATGGCCGCGATTGCGTTCCAGCATCCCAGGCAAAAAGGCCCGCAAAATTGAAATTGCGCCTTTGACGTTAGTATCAATCACCTGGTCGATTTCTTCGTCTAGTGCGTGGGACAGGCGAGCTGTGCCAAGGGCAAGGCCCGCATTGTTGATCAACACGTCAATGCCAGACGGGAATTCTGTCGCCGTCGCTGCGGCAAATTCTTTTACGGATTTGCGCGACGTGACATCAAGCTGGTGGTGAAAAACCTTGGCGGCACCAAGCCGTAAAAGTTCGGCAGCCATTGTTTTTAAATCAGTCGTCCGGCGCGCGCCGATGACGAGAGACCACCCGTGGCGGGCGAATTCCTCTGCCGTGGCGGCGCCAATCCCCGAACTGGCGCCGGTGATGCAGGCGACGCCAGGTTGGGTCATTTGCCTTTGTCCCTTGTCGCACGAACGGCACGGTCATGCCCTTCGCCGACAGATTGGGTTTTGAAGCCACGTTCGTTGATCTCGTGGTGCTGCTTGCGTCGCTGGTAACTATTGGTTGGGGGCAAGTCGACGAACTCAGTTGAGGGATCGCTCTCCAGTTTGGCGATCGCCTTTTCAACTTCAGCTAGCGCCTCTTTTTCTTGCTGCAGGGAACGCTCGTCATCATGGTGACGCGGGCGGTCATCGCGTTGTGGGCGGTCATCACGACGAGGACGATCGTCGCGTTGTGGGCGGTCATCACGACGAGGGCGATCATCGCGGTGCGGACGATCTGAATGCTCGGCGCGAGGAGCAGGCCTGTCGGAATGTTCCGGACGTCCACCCGGACCACCGGTGCGAAGGCGTGGCGGTGGTGAGTAGCGACCAACCGGAGGCCGGCTGCCAACTTCAAAAACCTGTGGCTCCCAGGTGTTGTACGCCCATGCAAAAAATTTCTTGAACAGTCCTGAGGCGGAAGGAGATTTCTCATCGAGGACATTTGTCACGGCGACCCAAACGGGGGCGAGGCCCTCTTCTTCGTCAAACACAGGAAGGCCTTCACCGGTCACGGCATGGTACAGGTGGCGCAGATCCGCATGAAACGCGACAAATTCATCGGCAACAGCGCAGAGCCTTTCAATGTCGACCGGCGCGCGGTCCAACAGGTTTTGTTCGCGGGCGCAGTGCCAATCGTAGAGGCTTCCAACGGCGCGTTCCCACGCGGCTTCGTTGGTCGCCGACAGGCCTTCTTTGAGCGACGGGTCCGTATTCCTGGAGTCGACCTTGTCGGGACCGCCCAAGCGTTTTTCTGTTCCAGCCAACATTTTTTCGGCTTCAAAACAGGTATACAAAAAGTAGTCGAGAGGGACCTCTTTGCCGGTCATTTCAAGGAATCGCTGCTTGAAGGTGGATGTCATCGTTGGTGCTTCTCAAGTCAAGTGTTCGAAATTATTCAACTACTGCGCCGTAGCACAGCCATACAAATTGGGATCTTGGGGACTATAGGCGCAGACCCTCTGTGACGCAAGGGTTTGACTTCATTCATTTTACAGAAGCGGAGCCAAGAGGCGCGAGAGGTTTTCCCTTTGAAGCCTCAGAAACCGCGCAATTTTCCCGCCGTTGCCCGGGTCCTCGGCGGACGAGCTCTGGGCCATGTCCAGGGTCAGCATGGCCTCGACCTTCCGGCAGAAATTTGCGCCGTGGATGGCCAAGGTTGTTTCAAAATTCAGGTACAGGGCCCGGTTGTCAAAGTTGGTCGTACCAAGCAGGCAAAGGTCATCATCCACCAGCACGACCTTTTGGTGCATGAAGCCAGGTTCGTAAAAAAGCACGCGAACGCCTGTTTTTCTCATTTTTGCGGCGTAGGTTGCCCCCACCCAATGGACCAACGGGTTATCGGATTTGCGAGGGATCAGCAGGCGCACATCAACCCCCCGCAGGGTACAGAGCTCAAGCTCGCGGCTCAAAGGCGTATCAGGAACAAAATATGGGGTTGCAATCCACAGCCGGCGCTGCGCCTTTTGGATGGTCAGCATATAAAGCAGCACGCCCACAAGGGCTTCATCAGTCGGGGCGGATGGGATGACTTGAACAACCTCTCGCTGGTCGAGATTTTTTCCGGGACTCGTTTTCCGGGTCTGGACCGGGAGCAGGCCAGACCTCAAGGCAACTTCCAGAGAATCCCCAGTTGCAAAGTGCCAGTCGTCAAAAAAAACATCTTCGAGTTTGGCTACGGCCGGCCCTGAGATCCGGACATGTGTGTCGCGCCAGCGGCTGACGTCCTTGGTGCCGAGGATTGGCAGGCCTGAGACATATTCTTCACCAAAATTGAGCCCTCCGGTCAGGGCCTCCTCGCCGTCGACCACCACCAGCTTGCGGTGATTGCGGAAGTTGAGCTGCAGACCCCTTTTCCAGCTATGGATGGGAAGAAAGCTGGCAACGAAAACCCCATTGGCCTTGAGATCCCGGATGTAGGTGCTGGATAGATTGAACGATCCAATATCGTCATAAAGGACATAGACCGCGACTCCGCTCTTGGCCTTGGCAATCAAAAGCTTCTGGAGCTCCAGTCCGAGGCGGTCAGAGCGCAGGATGTAATACTGGACCAGGATGTAATTTTTGGCCGACATGAGCGCTTCAAATATTTCGCGAAAGGTATCTTCTCCATCGACGAGGAGCTTTACCTCGTTCAGGTTCGGGTCATAGAGGTCACCAAAGCGCCCAAAGGTTCTTGCAAAATCCTTCAGGGCGGCTGGTGCCTTGAGATTCAGTTGGGCAAGTTTCTCGCCAATATCACTGAGGTTTTGTTGGATAGAAGGGCGTCGCACCAGGTCATCCTGGAGGTGTTCATGGGGCGACAGGGCGTGCTGGTCGTAAAATGCCCTGCGCCTCATCAGGCCCTTGATGCGATTTTTGCCGAACGCGTAATAGAGCGGGATTCCAATGAAGGGTATCGCCAAAAGGGCCAAGACCCAGGCGATGGTGGATCTGGCGTTGCGCCGTTCCTGAATGAGGTCAAAAGCCAGCCAGATGGCCAGCCCATACAAAATCAAATAGGGCCAAAGTCCCACAGCCCCGATCAGACACGCACCCGGCGGACCAGGCTGAGCACACGGTTGCTGGCAAGGGACAGTTCTTCAAACTCGGTCCAGTCGGTGGCGCCGGACCGTTGATGGGTGTAGGCAGCGAGTTCGTGGTCGCCTTCAAAGGCTTCTACCACAAGGGCCACAGCCTCTTTGTGTTTGGCGGATCCGGGGGCGTTGCTGGCCAGAAGTTCGCAGGCCTTCTCAAGGTCCGAAACGGCGTCGTCTTCTTTCTGATCGCGGAGGAGCGGAATCAGCTTTTCGATCGCAACTACCAGATCAGCCGACGATTTTTTGGGATCACGTTTGATGATTGTCATAGGCGAGAACGGCCTCCTCGCGGGGAGTCTAGGTGACCAGTCTGGAAAATGCAAACGACCGTTGACAGACTCAGGCCACCCTTGTAATTACTGGCCTCTCGAAGCGAAAGCTTCGGTAGTGGGCTCGTAGCTCAGCTGGTAGAGCAGTACACTTTTAATGTACGGGTCGATGGTTCGAATCCATCCGGGCTCACCACCCTTAGTCCCCATCGTCTAGCCCGGTCCAGGACACCACCCTTTCACGGTGGATACGGGGGTTCAAATCCCCCTGGGGACGCCACTACCACTAAAAAAGAGCCTCCGGCAACGGGGGCTCTTTTGTTTTTTGAGTTTCCGGGTGCTTTACATCGTAAATCGAGCCCGCAATGCATGACATGGTATATCCCTTCACGCCACGAGTGGATTAAGGTAGCGGTTAACAGGCCTGAAACGGGAGCCGTGTCATGCTAAATCAACTACACATCAACGGCCTTGCGATCATTGAATCGCTGAAAATAGATTTTTCTCGCGGTTTCAATGTCATCACAGGTGAAACTGGCGCAGGGAAATCAATCCTCATCAAAGCCCTGAATCTTTTGCTTGGGGCCAAGGCCTCAGCAGATGCAGTTCGCCATGGACGAGAGGCCGCCTCTGTCAGCGGACAGTTTCTCTTGCCAGCCAATCACAAGGTCACGTCCTGCCTGGAGTCTTACGGCATTCCTTTTGAGGCAGCCGGCACTCAGGAATCCGGGAATGAATTGCAAACAGTGATCGTCCGCCGGGTGATTTCTGCAAAGGGGCGCTCGCAAGCATGGATCAACGACACGCCGGTTACTTCGGGAACGCTTCGTGAATTTGCCGATGCATTGATCGATGTTTTTGCTCAGCATGAAAATCACAAGCTGCTTGATTCTGACGGGCACCTCGCCGTTTTGGACCAGTTTCTTGATGACCGGACTTTGATTGCAAAAGTTGAATCAGCCTGGCGCGTGGTGGCGGAAAACACATCCGCATTAAAGCAACTTGTTTCCGATCTTGCGCTGAAACAGCGTGATGCTGACTATCTGACGTTCCGCTGCGATGAGCTGCGCAAATTTGATCCCTCGTTGGAAGAATTCGAAAAGACCAGAAACTTCTGCGATCAGGCGCGCCATAACACTTACCTTGTTTCATCACTGCGCAAGGCCGCTTCGATGATTGACGATGGGGCCGGCGATGCCTCCATCGAACGCGCCCTGCGTGACACGGGTCGCATTTTACAGCAGGCTGCATCCAAGGTTCCAAGTTTGCAAACACTTGCCGACCAGGCGTTTTTCGTGGCCGAAAAAGCGGCGGAGCTGAGCTATGCGGTCGGTCAGGAATTATCCAATGCCGACACAAATGAAGATGACGTGGATGCCGCGCAGGCGCGCCTTGCAGGATACCAAGGGCTCTGTCGCAAGATGGGTGTTCTGGACGCCGAGTCTTTGGTGGCTTCGTGGAGCCGGATGGAGGACGAAGTCCGTTTTTTAGAATCCGCAGCAAAAGATGCGGCGGACTTGTTTCTAAAAATTGAACGATCCATCGCCTCCTACAAAGATCTATCAGGACTTTTGACGGAAGCTCGTAAAGTGGCTGCAAAAAAGGCGGGGAAAGCGGTTGGTAAAGAACTTTCCGAACTCGCTATGAAAGATTCAAGGCTGGAAGTCGAGTTTATTGCCGTGCACGGAATGAATGGCGACGACCTGGATCTCACCTGCCTTGGCGAAGTGATGTCAAAGCGTTGGCGCGATAAAATCATGCCACTGTTTTCCGGTGTTTCTGCGATGGGAGCGGAGCGTGTGCAGCTGCTCCTTTCTGCCAACCCGGGCGAACCAGCGCTGCCGCTGCATAAAGTTGCCTCAGGCGGTGAAGTTTCACGCATCATGCTGGCGTTGAAAAAAGCCCTCGCGATGGGTGCCGACACCTGTATTTTGGTTTTCGATGAGATTGACACGGGAATATCAGGTCGCGTGGCCGATATTGTTGGCCGCAAGCTGGCCGAACTCGCCAAGGGCTTTCAGGTGATTTGCATCTCACACCTGCCGCAAGTTGCCGCTTATGCGGATTCACATTTTCTCGTTCATAAATTCGGTGCGAGCAACAGGACCGAATCAACCATCACGCGGTTGGATCCTGAAGCCAGTCGAACGGAAATCGCGCGGCTGCTCTCGGGAGATGAGGTTACGGAATCAAGCCTTGCTCATGCGTCGACGCTTTTGCGAAAGGCTCGCCAGGATCGACAAGAAGACCGGCAAGAAAAACGGCAATAAGGGCAGCAGCAAGAAGAAAGCATCAGGCTGTGCCGCACGACTTGAAGGCCTTCCGCGAATCATTGCGCATCCACCAAAAAGGTCATTCCCCCCCAGTTCATCCCGCGCGTAGAGGTAGGTAATTCCATCCACATCATCTTGCGAGACGGATGCGGTTTTGCGTTTGCTGGCATCGTAATACATCAGGGCACTGGTGTCGGTGGAGTGACCAAGCCCCAGGATGTGCCCGATTTCGTGTGCCATGACGTCGACAACAAGATTTTCATTTAGGGTTTTGATGTTGGCACTGGCGCCAACCTGCGCGTTGAGCACGAGAACCCCATAATTCAAGTGCCCCCCTGCACTAACCTGTTGACCGGTGGCCACGCCAGGGATCACCTCAGGATTGAGGCCAACGGCCGCCATGTCGGCGACACAATGAACGGTCGGTGTGGCATCGGATGTTCCGGCCAGTGCGTCTCCGATTGTCGTCGACGAGTCAGAGCCCCGCGTTAGTTGGATCCCCAATGTGGGAATCTGGTTCCAAACATCAAGGGCTTTGTCCATCATGTCGTTGACGTCGTCGGGGCAGTTTTCCGGATTGATGTGGAATTCGAGGGTTTTGGAGTCCCAGCCTTTTAGGCCTCCGGATGCGCCGATCAGGGTGAATCCAAATGCAGGTGCCGCAGAAAACATGGCACTGCTGGCAGTGATGAAAAAAACAGAGATGACAGGCTTCATCGTGGAGGCTCCTCGGAAAAACTTTTCAGGATTTGACCCATGCTGCCGTTAGCATCAGGCTGAACGATCTTTTAGTGCTGGAAAGGGGGGCGTGAATGAGCACATCTGCACCGGTGCGAAGGCTAGACCAATTCCATGCGGAGCCTACCTGCCAAGCAAACGTTGTGGCGGAAACGGTTTTTTCCGGCTGGTAAAAGGTAGCGGTGCCTTCCCCATTGTTTAGCGCTTCAGCCCCGTTTCCGGTGCCTTTGATCGAATATTGAAGAAGAACCGGACCGGTCCCGAAGTCAAACCGGCCGGAAAGATTTGTGGTCATGGGCAAACCAGCAGCCATTAGTGAAGTTTGGCTTGATTTGCTGGTGGACTGTACGGACGACAGGCTGTCGGGCATGTAGTGGAGCCAAGGGCTGATCAGGCGCCGGCCAACAGGCAAATGGTACTGCAAATGAAAATGATAGAAGGATGTTCCTAGAGTGTTGCGCTTGCCCGAGGGACTCGAGGTAAGCCTGAGCATTTCATAGGACGTCCCACCGGCTCCAAACTCAATGGATTTTGGTCTGGCCCCGAGGGCTGACCTTCCGCTTCCAAAAAAAGCGCAGGATAAACCCATCACAAGAGCAATTTTTGAATGCTGCATTCCGAACCCCGCCTGATATTTTTTAGAGTTTACCATGCACGGACCTGCGACTCACGCCCGACCAAAAATGAAAGGAGCCCGCACTCGCCTATATTTACGAGTGCGGGCCCTTCACAAGCAGAAACGGGGCGGGTCAGGACATCGGCGGGGGCAACAGCCAGTACTAGAGGGAACTTCAGAAACGGCGGGGCATATCTTCAAGGGGTAAACCCCCGGCGGCAGGGGTTAGCTGCAGCCAGTGGTTCCACCGCATGAATCGCACTTTAGACACGCACCGTTGCGGACTAGCGTCATCGCTCCGCACTCCGGACACGGATCTCCTTCGTAACCTTTCATCTTCGCAGCCTTGACCGTGTTGAGCCCTTTTTTGGCAGCAATCTTCTCTGCCATGCGGTCGAACTCTTCTTCGGACAGGGCCACTGGAACCTTTTTCTCGCCGCCAGTTTGCAGGCCGCCGACGCTGCTGGAAACGCTGTGCCCGTGAGATCCATTGCTGGAGACCATGACCATACCTGGCATCTCCTCGTCGTCGGAGGACGTCTTGTTGGCGTGCGCCTTGGACTTCGGGGCATCAATCTCATCCGGAGCAACGTGAACCAGATCCGTACGGCCGAGGTAGTTAAGGGCCAGGTCGCGGAACATGAAGTCGATGATCGACGTTGCGCGGCGCAGGTTGTCGTGTCCAGTGACGGGGCCGTTCGGTTCAAAACGGGTGAAGGTGAAGACGTCCACGTACTCTTCGAGCGGCACGCCGTACTGCAGACCAAGGCTCACGGCGATGGCAAAACAGTTCATGATGGAGCGCAGAAGGGTACCTTCCTTGTTCAAGTCGAGGAAGATCTCGCCAACTTGACCATCCTCGTACTCGCCCGTCCTGAGGTAAACCGTGTGTCCACCGATCTTGACCTTTTGGGTGTAGCCGCTGCGCTTGCTCGGGAGGGAACGGCGGGTGCGGACATACTCCTTGACGATCTGGGTGGTGATCTTCTTGATCTGCTCTGCTTTTGGCGCGGAATAGTCGACCTGGTCGATGATATCCAGCCATTCGGTGGCCGTGGCATTGAGGGGCTGGCTCAGTTTTGAACCATCGCGATAGAGTGCGTTGGCCTTGAGCATCATATTCCAAGACTTCTTGTAGGACTTGGCGACGTCATCCAAATTGGCTTCAAATGGCAAGTTGATCGTCTTGCTAATTGCGCCCGAGATAAATGGTTGGGCGGCAGCCATCATGCCGATGTGGTTGTCGGCCGGGATGTAGCGAACACCTTTGCGACCACACTTGCTCGCACAGTCAAAGACCGGCAAATGGGCGGCTTTCAGGTGCGGAGCACCCTCCACCGTCATCGTGCCACACACATACTCGTTCGCGGCCTCAATCTCGGCAGCCGAGAATCCAAGCAGCTTGAGGATGTTGCAATCGATCGGTTCCAGATCTTCGGCTTTGATGCCGAGTTTCGACGTACAAAACTCTTCCCCGAGGACCCACTTGTTAAAGGCAAACGTGATGTCGAATGCCTGCGGCAATTCTTTCTCCACCGAGGCCAAAACTTCAGGTGTAAGCCCTTTGGCTGCCAGGGTTTCGTGGTTGATGCCAGGTGCTCCCTTTAGAGTTCCCCGACCCATGCAGTAGGCAATGATGTCTGCCGTTTGCGCATCACTGTAGCCAAGGTTCGTGAGGGCCACCGGTACCGACTGGTTGATGATTTTGAAGTAACCACCACCGGCCAGTTTTTTGAATTTGACCAGGGCGAAGTCCGGCTCGATTCCGGTTGTGTCGCAATCCATCAGCAACCCGATGGTGCCCGTTGGAGCGATCACAGTGGTCTGTGCGTTGCGGAAGCCGTGCTTTTCACCCATGGCAAGGGCTTCATCCCACGCTTTTTTCGCCGCCGCACTGAGGTCCTGCGGGCAAATCTTGTGATTGATCTCAAGGGGCTTGATGGTGAGCCCGTCGTATTTGCCGTTTGCATGAGCCGCACTGTGATGATTGCGGATGACGCGCAGCATGTCTTTTTTGTTTTTTGCATAGTTCGGGAATGTACCCAAGGCTGCCGCCATTTCTGCACTCGTCCGGTAGCTTTCTCCGCACATGATGGCGGTTATTGATCCTGTAAAAGCCAGTGCTTCCGCAGAACCGTAGGGCATTCCCATCCGCATCAAAACGGCACCGATGTTGGCGTATCCTAAACCAAGCGTGCGGAAATCCCAGCTCTTGCGCGCGATTTCCTTGCTCGGGAACTGAGCCATTTGCACCGAGATGTCGAGGATCACGGTCCAGATGCGAGATGCATGGATGAAGGAATCAATGTCGAAGCCATTTTTTTCATCATAGAACGTCAGCAGGTTGAGCGATGCCAGGTTGCATGCCGTGTCATCAAGGAACATGTATTCGGAGCACGGGTTGGATGCATTGATCCGGCCATCTTGGGGACAGGTGTGCCATTCGTTGATGGTCGTGTCGAATTGGACGCCGGGATCAGCGCAGGACCAAGCCGCGTAGACGATCTTGTCCCACAGCTCGGAGGCCTTCACCGTGCGCATGGTCTCACCCGTCATGCGACTCTTGAGGGCCCACTCCGTCCCGCGTTCTGCGGCATCCATGAAGGAGTTCGGAATGCGCACAGAGTTGTTCGAGTTTTGTCCCGAAACGGTGCTGTAGGCTTCGGAGTTCCAATCTGTGTTGAAAGATTCGATTTTGAGTTTGTAGTTACCTTGCTTTGCCAGATCGATGACGCGCTGAACGTAATTCAAAGGGATATAGGCTTTGCGAGATTTTGCGATCGCTTCGCGCAGCTGTTCGTTTTTCGCCGGGTTGAAACGGTCATCCGTTTTAGCTGCATCCGCAGGAACCGAGCAGGCCTTCAAGATGGCGTTCAGGTGTTCTTCCATCGCCTTGGATCCGGCGACGAGAGAGGCAACTTTTTGTTCTTCCTCCACCTTCCATTCGATGAATTTTTCGATGTCTGGATGGTCTAGATCCAAACAAACCATTTTTGCAGCCCGGCGTGTGGTGCCACCACTTTTAATAGCACCAGCGGCGCGATCACCAATTTTAAGAAACGACATGAGGCCCGACGAGATTCCGCCACCAGAGAGCGGCTCGCCTTCGCCGCGGATGCCAGAAAAGTTGGTGCCAGTGCCGCTGCCGTATTTGAACAGGCGGGCTTCGCGGGTCCACAAATCCATGATCCCACCTTCGTTGACGAGATCGTCACCGACCGATTGGATGAAGCAGGCGTGGGGTTGTGGGCGTTCGTAGGCGCTGGTGGATTTCTGGATGCGATTCGTCTCAGGGTCTACATAGTAGTGGCCTTGGCTGGAGCCCTTCAGGCCGTATGCGAAGTAGAGCCCAGTGTTGAACCACTGGGGGCTGTTAGGCGCACACATCTGACGCGCCAGCATGTGGCAGGTCTCATCATAGAAGGTTGCGGCATCTTCTTCGGTGTCGAAATAGCCGTAGCGGGTACCCCAATCGGCCCAGCAACCAGCGAGGCGATGAAACACCTGGCGGCTGTCGGATTCAGCGCCGATCTTCGGGATCCCTGCGCGACGCAGGTATTTTTGCGCGAGGATGTCCGTGGCGACCTGACTCCAGTGATCCGGCACCGTGACTTTCATTTGGCGACTGGCTTTACTGCCGTCGGAGTTCTTCAACTCTGAAGTGCGTTCAACGAACTTCAGCCCGTCATAGGGTTGGCCTTTGGTTTTGACAAACAATCTCTTAAATTTCATGCCCGCACTCCTTGTGACGGCATTGTGAAACAAATTTCAGGTAAAACTTGGCCAAGGCAGTCTAAAACCGCATTTTTCCGTGTCTCGCCAGGATGTTGTAGAGGAACCAGCTACACATGATGATAGCCAGCCAAAGAAGGCGATGTCAACGGTCGACACACAAAATATGGTGTCCACAATTTATCCACAACACCATAGGTTGTGTGTTGTTTTTTGGCGCTCTTGGCTATGATGGCGAAAAAATTGATGGTTCAGAGAATTTTTTAGAACGGGCCATGGGTTTTTCCAACAGGTTATCCACAGGAGCTGTTTTGGGGGTAAAAAAAGGCTGTTTAAAAGGCGATCACGCGCGGGATGCCAGCAGCTTTTTCTTGACGTTCCGTCTCGGGGCCGCGGCTTTCCAACGGATCATGGGTGTCGATGGCGGTTGAAGGCGTAGACGCGCTGTCCACCAATGGTTTGCGGATTGCTGTCATCCGCTTTTCCGAAAGGTAAACCTGAATGGGCAACCTGATGGTTTGCTCCTTGTTGATTTTTAGGACCTGACTGGTCCGGCGGCGAACCCCATCCACGCCAGTCGACATGACATAGTGGACAACTTGGTACTGGCCGGCAACCAGAGGCATGCGCGTTGGTCTGTCGAAAACAACATCCAGAGTCACTCCACTTAATCCTGCATCGTGCGCCTCAACCCGCAAAAGGTCGGTGATTTGGCCTTTGACGTAAACGGGCTTGGGGATGATTTCGAGATAACCAAGGTGAATCTCTGAATCAGAAATGCCTTTGGGCATGCGGTATCTGACGTTGCGCGAACCTTCGACGCCAACTTGGACCTCTGGTTCAAAGAACAGCAGGGGAACATCGGTCACGCCCGTCGTAAACGGGAAGGGCTGGCCCGGTTGGTATAACCTCACTTCAAGATCTCCAAGGCAGTTCCACTCCCACGGTGAGCAGCCTTGATCCACCTTGATGCTTCGTGCCGGTAAATGAAGGGATTCACCCTCTTCCAATTCCACCACCTTTGGCTGGGTTGACCCGCTGAGGCGAAGCATCGTTTGACCCGGCAACACCGCATACTCTTCGTTGAGATTGAACCAGTGCCCGTCGTTCACTTCTACAAACAGCGGCGTGCCGCGAATTTGTGAGGACAGGTCAAGGTCGACCTTGGGTGATGTCATGACCTTGATGAAGGCTGGGCTGATGATGCGTTTTTCGCCATCGGCAAGGGTAACCTTCATCTTGGTTCCGTTGACCTCGACTTCGTAGTTCCCGGGCAGCAGGTAAAGCCATTTCCCAAATTGCTGCTTCTCTGTCACCGAAACAAGGTCAGCCGCTGGTGATACGAAATAACTTAGATCGCCCGGTGTGTTCGGGCTTGCTTCGACCTTGATGGCAGAAAGCAGGAAACTTTTCACGGCTCCAGCCTTGGTTTCATCGCTGAATTCGAGCGACAGGGGCACCATACCGACAAGGATGTCATGGCTTTCGCCAATCATGCTGAGGCTAAAGCGATTCGAGAAATACTGGCGCGAGCGCGTTTTCTCGGCTCGTTTGCACTGGATGGAGAATTTGTCGTCTTCGGCCGGTGCCATGGCCGGAACGAAATTAATTTGGTGTGCGGTGAGCTGCTTGCGCTTTCCGGCGTAAATCCTGACAGATTGGCTTGAGCAGTCGGCAAGGACGAGATAATTGCCCGCCGGCAACTTGACGTCCTCGTTGAAAGTTCCCACGAGTTCAGACACGAGTTGGATCGGGTTCTCGGAATCTACCCGGTAGATCTCATAAAGGCCGCCCTTGGAGCCGCTGACGTTGAGTGTTCCGTCGCTGCCGGGGAAGTGACACCCAACAGCCGCCAAGGAACAAACAAAGACCAGGATAATCCGTTTCACGTCAGAAGGCGAAATTGGTTGCAGCACCGATCTGATAATTCTGAAACCCACCGAACCCCAAATAAACGCGAGGCCCCAAGGTGATGTTTGGCGCAAATTCCCAGTCTCCGCCCGCGTGGGCAGTGAGGATGGCGCCGGTGGCCTCTGCAGATGTTGGCGTTTGGAAGTCATCAAGGGCGTCAAGATACACGAAAACTAAACCTGCTTCCACCCCCGCTACGACCGTCATTCCCTTGACCCGCGGGTATTTCAGGTGTCCCTCGAGGCCAGCATGGTAGCCCTCCCAGACACCCCGGTAGGGTTTTGATTCCTGGGTTCCGGCCACGACAACCGGACTGTAGCGAAAGGTTCCCTTCAGGCGGAACTTCTTGTTCTTTCGCAGCCCGAGCGCCGAATTTGGCACGTTGACCCCGAAAAGCAGGTCCGAGGACCCAGTCCTTCCAGACCCCGATGGCTTCCAGCCTGATCCGTCGCGGGTTGGCCAAACCATATTGATGGATGTGCCGATCACGAGATTTTCATTGAGAAAGCGCTCTGCCCGACCCGGTTCGACCATGGGCTCAAGTTTGGCAGACTCATCCTGGGCTTCTTCTTCTGTTGCAACCGGCGCTGCGGTCTGGGCTTCTGCAGGGACTTTCGCAGTCGCTTCAGGCGGTTTCGGAGTGAGGCCATCTGGGGCAGGTGCCGGTGACGTTGGTTCCCCGGTATCCTGTTCGCCTTTTACCGGGGGTGGCATGTCCTCCAGCCCCTTGGCAAAGGAGATAGATCCAGCCGAGGCCGCCGTGATTCCAAGGCATGCCACAAATTGGTTGAGGGTGAACCGCTTCATGCGCAGCATTTTTTTCTCCCGCATCAGCGTTAAAGGAACACGTTCATGTGAATTGCGTACCGACGGTCTGACAGGATTTCATCTTGACCTGCCGCAGTGCCGAGTTGTTCGGCGTAGCTCGCAAGCCGAAGGCGCAAAAGCATGATGTCCAGCTGCAGTCCTGCCGTCCATTCGCCTTGGTGCAGGCCGCCTTGCAGCTTCAAAAAGTCGCCGAGCCCGTATTCCGTCCCGACGTTGATTTTTTTGCTGTAGTGGACCGGCTGATTGATTGCTGCGACATCGGCGTTCACGCTGACGTAGTGGCCATCGGTCTTGATCGGCTTGAAGCTGATGCCGGTGCTGACCGCAGGACGCCGCGCGTCGGGTGCTCCGGTGGCGCTGTCCCCGGAAGACAATGCCTTGAAGGTTGTTCCGCCAAAATCGAGGATACTCAAACCGAATGTGGTGTCTTTTTTGGCGTCGGGGCGGAACAGGAGGCCAAGGTCGAAACCGATGCCGTAGCCACCAACGACATAGTCGGCCAAGCTGCCCGATCCACTATTGCCGTTGGAGAGGTTATCCAAGGCGTCGATGTCAAACGTTCGGTCAACCCCAAGTTGTCCGACAATTTTTGCATTCATCCCCAAGGCCAGCCGGTCGCGGAAAAAACTTCCGGCGATCCCTGCCGGAATATAAAATCGGGGTCCCGCGTTGACATCAAATGTAATGTCGTTGTGAAACGTGAGCTGTGTGGGCATTTCCACGGCAAGCGCCAAACCAAAACCCGGCGCTACAAAATATGGCTCCATTCCAAGGCTGAACCCGAGGGGTTTCCCGCCCTGATTTTTAATCAGGTCGATCGTCTCATCGGTGCTGCCAGTGCCACTTTTAGCAAACGACGAAATGTCGCTAATCGCATTTGTGGTGTTGGCCGAGATTTCTCCGCGCAGCGCCAGTACCTCAAACGTCCAGGTCTTGAGCCACGCGAGTCCAGCCGGGTTGTAATAAAGAGCATTGAAATCGTCTGCCTGCCCGACAAAGGCGTTACCCATGCCGAGGGGGCGCACGCCAAAGTGGGTCCAGCGCAGTTCTTCGGCAAGGGCCGGCGCCCCGCCAAAGGCCATCATGGCGGCAGACACCAGGCACTTCATGCAGGCCGCGTGGACGGCGTTGCGCATGGAAACCTCCCGGAGGGTTGAGGCGGTTTGAGTTAACATCTGGAGGAACCCGATGACTGTACCATAAACAGTTTTACTTGCGAACGAACCGATATTGCTGGAAGAACTTTTTGAGTGTTAGGATCATGCTCTCTCTGGGAGAAACACCATGTCAAAGGCTGATGTCGCCGCCGAGCGCAAGGAACAGATCGTTCGGGCGACCGTAGATTGCATATCAAAGTTCGGATATCACAATTTTTCCATGCAGGACGTGGCCCGGACTGCCGGGGTCAGCAAGGGCATCATCCACTACTATTTCCTGAACAAGGATGAGTTGATGATGTCAGTGCTGGACAAGGTTGCCGGCGACATTGAGCGAGTTCTGCAGTCCGACATGGCAAACATCGAAGACCCGTTCCAGAAGATGGAAATCTTCGTCAATGTTTGTTTTGACGTGGTCCGCAGCACGCGGGAATACTACCAGGTCAACATGGATTTCTGGACTCAGATCAACCAGAAAGACGAAGTGCGCGCAGTGATCGCCCGTCATTATGCCAAGTTCAGGGAGACCGCCGCAAAGGTTGTGCGGCAGGGATTGGAAGCCGGGAAATTCCGGAAGGTGGATCCAGCCCAGTACGGTTCTTTTGTCATCGCGGTGATTGACGGACTCAGCCTTCAGTGGCTTTTTGACGACAAGGTTTTTGATTATGACGGGATGGTGAAAGTTGCCAGTCGTTTGATCATCGAAGGCCTGCTCCCTGAACGAACCGACCAGAGGATGTGAATTTGCTGGAGGCCGTCGCCAGAATTTCATCGGGTCAACGGTTGTCGTCAAGTGATGAGCAACTCGCTCTGGAAGAGCTTGAGTCAAACGAGTGCTGGCAGCCACTATTTCGTTACTTGGACCAGGCACTCGCCGCAGGTGGTCCAAACTTGCTGGGCCACTACTGCAGGCTCATTCGCCTCCGCTTGAATTATTTCAACGACATCCCGGCAGCCCAGGCACTGACGGCGGATTTGATCCGCAGGTGTCAGATTGATTTTCCAACACTTCACGATGTTCTTCTGAACGATCATGCCCTCCCGGATCTGGAGGCCCAGCACGAGGCTGCGTTGCTGGATGCGGCCAGTGGGGCGTTCAGCGCAACCGCCGAAAGGGTCCAGGCGCTGGAGAAACTCGCCGCAGTTTACGAAAAGCGGTTATTCAATGAGGAGAGTTTGCAGCAGGTCTTTGAGCGTTTGATTCAGCTTGATCCAGATAACATCAAGGCTCTTCGTTATTTCAAGCTGGCGTTCTCCCAAGCTCATGATTGGGAACAGGTGGCGCGCGTGCTGAAGCGCCTCACCGACGTGGTGCAAACCCGTCAGGAAAAGTTTCGCCTTGCCCACGATCTGGCCTATTGCCTCGTGTACCACTTGAATAAGCCCCGGGATGCTATTTTAGTTTTGGATCGTCACTGCAGGGAGAGCCCTCTTGATGTTTCGCAAATCGAATATGACGCGGCTCATCGCATGGGCGACATAGATCGTTGCATTCAGGTATTGCAGTCCGCACTTCAAAGTGTTCGTGACGATGCTGGCAAGGCGATCGTTCAATTTCGAATGGCTGACCTGTTTCGCAAATCTGGAAAAACCCGGGAAAGTGAAAAAATGCTGCAGGAGTCCCTGGCCACCTGGCAGGTTTTTTTAGATCCCTTTGAACCTTTGATCCAAATGCAAATGGCAAGCAACAGCTGGGCTCAAGTCGCAACAACGTTGCAGTCCCTCTCCCTTAGGGTTCAGGACAAGGAACTTGCCGATCAGATCCAGCAAGCGGTGAGGCGGATTGAAGCCGGCCTTGCTGACCGGTCTCAATGAAAAGTCAAATTCAAACCGCCATGGTTTCAGTTGGAACCTCCTCAGTCGGCCTCCGCGGCATCGCCTCACGGGTCATCGCCCCCGACCGTACCAGCAAGATTTTCGGCACCAGATTTGAAGAGGGTCTGGTCAAGCAAGCCATCGGGCAATCCCTGCTTTCGTGCAGGAACGCAATGCCGTCGAGGGTTGCTGTTTTTGCATCGGAACCGGAGTTGGACGTCATTTCCCGTGGAGGTCTTTGCGGCACACTCGCGTCTGCTTTTCGCGGCAGCCTGGAATTACGTGAACTGACTCAGCCCGCGCTCAGGGATTTCATTTTGGCTCGACAGTCTTCCTCTGAAGACGCCGTCATGGTCATTCTTTTGGGGTCGGAAAAAAGACCGGTGGCCTGGCCCCTGCCTGATTTTGAGAAACTCGTTACAAATCCACCGCAGCCCTCAGGCCACACAAATGCGAAAGACCGCAACCTGTCCTTTGGATGTTCCGGTGATTGGTTGCGGCTTGATCGCAAGGGATCATGTTCCGTCATAAACTCCAAGGCGATTGAGTCGTCATGGTTGGCATCGGGATCATCAACGGCCTCTGCCTTTGAGTATAGTTGGGGAGTGTGGGCATCACTTCTCCCATCGCAAAAGACTCCACAGCGTCGGATCGTTGTCGATCAGGTCAAACTGGCGTCCCGCACAGCAGGCCAACTGGTTTTATCGACCGCTGCGAGCGATAAAATAATTCAATTCCTGAAACCATTGGAAAACGCTCCCGGAGAAAGCCTTGTGGCATCATTTCCGACGCCAGAGGCTGGGCGCTGGCTTTTTCAGGCGGCCGGAGTTCATCCCGAAATTCTAAGGCAGGTTGTTTTCTGCGAGGAGTTTCACGGTTGGGGGCCAGCCTTCAGTTTTCTCCGGTTCTCAGCCGACTATCCCACTGGCTCGCGACTGCTTGTGATGCGGGATCTGGTTTCGGTGGATCTGGTGGTGGTCAGATGAATTTTACTCGCATGTCCACTCATGGTTCCGATGTCCTGGTCATTGACGGCTCGAACATCGACACTGCCGGACTTCACTACGGTTCAAAAGATGCGATTGATGGATTGATCGTTTTTTTGAAGGAGGCTGGTGCGGCCGTCGACGCCTTCGAAGTGGATTCCCGCAATCGCAGCAAGATGATTGCCCTGTGCGGATTTAATCCCCCGCCGCAGTTCATGTTGGATGCTGGTGAAGTCCGGATTTTTGACGAGTTGTTATCCATTCGCCAGACACTGCGCGAAGCGCTGATTGCCAGCGGCTTCTGGAAAGTCCCTTCGATCTTTCTTGGCCAGGGCGACTGCGCCAGCCCAGTGATGGAGATCGTACGAATGTGCCGGATGCGCCTTTGGCTGGATTCCTGTTCAGTTTTTCGGGGAGCTCCCGGTCACTGGGCTTTTGGATTGATGGGAGTAGATCCCTTCAACGGGGCATCCACCCACAATGGTGTCGTCATGGCCCCATGGGAGATTTCGGTTGAGGGAGCCCAGAAAATTGGGTTTCTCGATGCCTGCCTCGAATTCGATCCCGAATCCCATGCCGTGCCTGCTCTGATCGATCGATTCGCACCGCTATTGCAAGGCCGCGTCAGACTCGATCCCGATGATTCAAGACGGTCTGGCGACCCCGGCTTTCGGGATCTGCTGGTTCGCAATCGGCAAAAGTTCGGACGATTTTCTCAAGGCAGTTCGCGGAACTTGCTAGATGCAATGGAAAAGGCCCCGTCTGATTTTGCAGGAGCAGAGCTGGCCGCAGTTTACCTTGGCGTGAATCAAAGTCGGGAGATCGATCCGGCCTCGACGAAGCCCGCAAACGGCGACCTGCCAGTTTTCGGGCTCCAGGTATTTGGTATGGCTGTGGACCTTTCGGAGGGGGTTCTCGCCCCAGGTTTTTTAATGGACCTTGCGCGGCGAAACGGGCTTATTTTTTTGACCGCCAGCCAAACCGTGCATCTCCCAAGCCGCCTTGAGGCACAAAAGGCCAGCCTTGCAACCAGGCTCGGCTCAAACAAGGCCCAGGCTTTCTGGGACCGGAATGTGATTCCTTGCGCAGCTGGATCAATAGATTCTGGCCACGTGCCGTTACCGGTCATTCGCCCCAGAGGAACTGACAGCATAACGATCGACATACCCGGCGAGGGGCGTTGGTCGATCGATCTTTTGCCTGGTTTGGCGGAGGCTAGTGCTTCGCTTGTCGATGCTTGGAAAATGATGCCGGCGGTCGTGCGTTCCAGCCCCTCTGATTGGCCGCGCAGTGATGATGCAGATTGGCTTGGGCGCCGCCCTGGTCTTACTGAAGTACTGCGTGTCTTCACCGGGGGTGTGATTTTCAGTCATGATTTCAAAGCCGCCGGGTTTCGCTCGCTCTTCCAGCATTTGTTGGCCTGCCATACCGTTCACTCCGGCTGGCTTTTAGAGGATGCCTGGAAGGAATTGAGCGGCAATGGCTGGCTTCTGGATGCCGTGACGCCAATTCGGAAAACATTGGAACTGGCTGGAGTGGTTGAAACAAAAACACCGGGTAGGGACCAGAAATTTGGCGTTCCTTTGCCGGCAATCAACATACACGCCAGAGCCTTGGTCGAATGGATGGCTGGTTCCTTGGGTAAGGATCCTGGGGGAAAGTCCCTGCTTCGGCGGTTGACCGGGATTCCACCATCTTCGATGGTCGTCTTGTCTGGTGACGATAAACCCGCCGTAGGACTTCCAGTTCACCTTTTTTCAGAGGTGCCAGTGGCATTTTTTCCACTCTCTCCCAAATGTGCAAGTCCAGTCGGCCCGGGCTCTTCTTTGGCAGGCATGGAAATTCCGGGAGAACTTGTCCGTAAAAAAAGTTTAGAAAATCATTTTCAATCTATTGTCATGCAAATGCCACAGCGGCTCGTCGATGCCGTGTCGAAAACCACACAGATTCCTGCCACGGTCTGGGTTAAAAGTCTGGCAGCAGACTGACTGGCGGCCGGACATAGTTTCTGCTAATTAAATCAAGCATGCAAAAATCAATTCAAAATACCATCAAGCAGTGCGTTGAGTTTTCCGGCGTCGGATTACACTCTGGAAGACCGGCTAAAATGTCCGTGCATCCGGCCGGGATGGATCACGGTGTTGTTTTCAAACGGACAGATTCGGCTTCTGCCCTGCCGGTGAAGGCATCATGGGAATTTGTCAGCATCACGGATCTTTCGACTTCCGTTGGCGAAAACGAATCACGCGTATCGACGATCGAGCACTTGATGGCTGCGCTTTGCGGCCTTGGTATCGATAACGCGCTAGTGGAAATTGCTGGCCCTGAGGTTCCGATCCTGGATGGCAGCGCAAAGCCATTTGTCGAAGCTTTTACTTCCGTCGGCCTTCAGCCCCAGGATGCTCCAAAGCTGGTATGGCGCATCAAGAAGCCATTTTTGTTTGAAGAAGGTGGCAAAGTGGTAAAGCTGGAGCCAGCCGATTTCACGGAGTACCGTTGCACCATCAGTTTTTCTGACTCTGTGATTGGCCGGCAGACCATTGTTTACCGGCACTCATTGAAGGCCTTCACTGAACTTGCAATGGCCCGGACGTTTTGCCATTACCGCGACATTGACACCATGAGGCGTGCTGGACTCGCGTTGGGCGGCTCGCTTGAAAATGCAGTCGTGGTAACGGACGAAGGTGTCATGAACCCGGATGGCCTCAAGGGTGGGGATGAATTCGTTCGCCACAAGTTGCTAGATGCGATTGGGGATCTCTCGTTACTTGGAGCCCCCTTGGCCGGTCGGGTGACCTTGTACAAAACAGGTCATGGAATCCACGCCAAGTTTATGCGTGAGCTGATGAAAAACAAGGATGACATTCTTGAACTGATAGCCACGCCTCAGGCGGAGGCTGGGTCAGCTGGATCCGTGGAACTACGGGTGTGACCTTGTCCCGTCAGGACTCCAAGCAGGGCAGACGCGCCCCGATACCAACATTTTCTTTGCAGATTTTTAAGCACGTCAGAAATATCCGCTGTGACAATTTCATTTTGTAGTTTTCCGTCAATGTCATGAAACCAGCCTATTTCTTCGATAAATTCTTCCTCGTTTTTCGCAAATAGCGCTAGCTTTGCTGCATAAACGATCAGAAGGCTCTTGTTTGAATCAGCCGCAAAAATTTGACGGATCGCGGCTATTGCCTCCGACCTTTTCTGTGAACCAGCCGAAGGATTGGATTCACAAATGGTGCAGGCAATGGCGCAATGCAGAACGACCACTTCAGGGCCAAGGCCATGGATCATCGTGCATGACTGGAGAGCCTGCCAGGCCTCATCATACTGTCCGATCACGAATGCAGCCTTGGCCAATTGAAACCAGAGGGCCGCATCGCGCTCGTTTAGGGCAAGTGCAACGCGGAGGCTTTCCATGGCTTGGTGCGGTTGACCGCTTTCCAGGTACGCCTGCCCCATGAGTCCATGGACGTGATATCCGTGGTCGTCGATCTTTTCACATTCCTCGATGCAAATTTCAAATTGATCCATATTGAATGCAAGCCACGCGCTCGTGAAGCGCAGCGCCGCCAGACCCGTGAGGTTTGTCATTCTGAGGATCGTGGCGAAGGTCTTTTTTTCTTTTTCCCACTCAAACGATGATGCGGCAATTGAGGAAATGATGTCGACGGCACTTTGTCCGTTTTCATTCAGGATCTGCTCGGCATGAAGAAAGTCGCCAAGTGGATTGCCTGAAACCTCGCAAAATAGTGAGCTGGCCTTTACCCAGGTTTCAATCCGGGCTGCTCCGGATTGCCGGGTGATGGAGTCGCAGGCTGAGATTAGGATTTCAGATGGCGTCATGCCGTTTCCATTGGAGTTGATGATTTCAGGCATCATATCACGGTGAAGGAAAACCTGTGTCGCCTCCCCCCTCAGATGTCCTTGGTCAACAAGTCATGGTTCTGGCTTGATGCTGACACGCGAGGCTATTCCTTGCCGCATGTCCGGAGGCGCCTTGATCGTACTTGTTGGAATGATGCTTTGTTTCGCCTCTGGAATTTCTTTAGGGCCCTTGGGGATTGTCCTATTTTGCCTTGTGGGGATTGTCCTTTTTTCATGGAACCTCGGTCACCCAGCTGTCCATCATGGCTCCTCTGCGCGATTCTCTACCGGGTCTGCGTGCTGGCTGGCGGGATCTTTTTTTTGGGGTCTTACCAATCATGGAGATTTCCGCTCCATTCGCCCCGGTGTTTTTCAGATTGTTGCCACAGGCAGCGCTTATTCATCCCACGGCACGACCGTTTTGATTGAGGGGACGAGGGGGCGAACACTTGTGAGTCTGGCGCATGCGGTCTCATCAAATCAAGTTGGACAGACGATCAACCTGCGCAAGTGTGGGCATGGGCGTTGGATGATTCCCGGGCGCTGTGTGGTGCAACACGAGCAGGCCGCAAACCTGGGAAAGGGCCCCCAGTCTAATGGGAAGACCTTGCGTGGTGTGATTTTTTCCCTGCGGCGCGCTGCCAGTAATTACCTCAATTCTTTTGGCCCGGTGGCAGGAGCGTGGTTGAAGGCTTTGCTGCTTGGTATGGCAACCAACAGTAGTGGCCACCTACTGGAATCTTTCCGTGGCATTGGCCTGCTTCATTTTCTAGTCGTGAGTGGAGCCCACGTGACGCTCGTGCACCGGTTCACTCACGGTTTTATGCTAGTTTTGCGGCGGGTTGCCGGAGGATTCATTCCATTCCTGCCGCCCATTTCTTCTGGGCCAAATTGGTTGCTCGCCGCACCGTCGCTGGTGGTGACAGGATTGTTTTGCCTGTTGGCCGGGCTGGAACCGCCGGTTCAACGCTCCCTTTGTGGCCTTTGTGTGGTGCAGGCCTTGGACGCATCCGGGGCAAGGCCATCGCGCGGTGCCACCATTGCGTCGACATTTCTTTTGCAGGCGTTCTTGTGGCCCGTTGGATTTCTCTCCCGCTCAAATCTTTTGAGCTGGGTGGCCTGGTTGATTGTTCTTTTGGCGAGGCCTGCTTTAACGGTGTGGCCGTCTTTTGGAAGAGCCTGCTTTCGGCAAATGCTCATGGCGTTTGCCCTCGCAACCATTACAGGAATCGGAGCCTGCGCAGGCATCATCGCTAATCTGGTTTTTCTTCCTGTGCTCGAGATTTTTTTTATTTTTTGCATCGTGGTGACGGTCGCAGGGCCAAACTTTGGAGCCATGGTTGATTTCAACCGCATGGTGGAAACCATTTGCGAATGGGCATTTTTGATTTCACAGAAGGCGAGCGGCGGAATTTTTTATCAGCTGGATGCATGGATCACCCACCCGCATGTCAGGGTTGGGTTAATCGTTATGGCCTGGGTCTGGGCCTGCCTCTACGTAACCTCAACCCTGCTGGCCTCTGAAAGGCCATCGATTCCCATCCCGGGATTCACAGCCGATTGAGCCATCACAGGCAATTTATTTTTCATGGCACTCAAATAAAGGCTGGCTGCGCTAATGATGCCAGCAAAGGCTGCGACCAGAAAAAAAGCAGGGTGCCAGGCGGCTCCTAGAAGGAACATGACCACGGCGGCAACCCCGGTCACAATGGCGTTGACGCCAACTTTGTCGGTCCGCGTGAGGGCCAGCTCTCCGTGAAGCACACCCGAGCTGTAGCCCTCGACCAGCACATGTTTCAAGGCTGGCTTGTAGAAGTGGCGCAAGGCAGTTTGCGGGCGATAATAATAGGTGACATGCCAGAATGGCAGGTGAATCAGCTGGATTCCTGCAATTTCGATTTCCGTCCGGCATTCAATCAAGAAATCGACATATTGGCTGGCAATCTGATTGTGGTACTGGTCCACATGCTGGCTGGCCCGCCTGATGGCTGATTCCTCGTCCACTTCGATACCCGAGATGGGCAATCCGTTGGCAAATTTGAACTCGAAGGCCTCTTTGGCATCATAAGCCGAGCGGTCTGCCTGTGGCTTTTCGATGTGCCCGCGGGAAAAGGTCGAGTCCAGGGGAAAGCCGTCCCAGTTGACCAGGATTTTTTCCTTTGGTTCATGCATCCGTGCGATGCCCCAAAGTTCACAAATATTATTTCGGGCGTTGATGCCCCACCGGTAAGTCCGCCGGAACTTTCCGTTTTCATTAAGGAAGTCTGAACCGTTCCCATGATCCTGGATCCTCGTCCGGCGCTGGGCCAGACCAGACCAATCCGAATGAGCCTCGAGGGAGATCACCCAAAAAGGGATGCTGAGTCCCTCGACCGAGGCAACCACGTATTCCTTGTCGACCATCTTCGGGTTGTGGTGGAGGCGCCTCAACCATTCCAGGGTCATATCCCTGACGGCCTTGGGGGCCATGGTGTTCGGGATGATGTAATGGTCGAGAAAGGGCTCTTTCTCGCCGGTCTCGACGTTGTGTTTGAACGTTTCCGAGCAAAACGGGCAGATCATCAAGTAGTTCTTGAAGTCGTACTGGGCTGATGTTCCGCAGGTCGGACAGGCTAATTCATGCATGGACCGCAGTCCTCCTGAAAAAATTTTAACATGAATCGGTTGACATCACGATTCTCGGCCTTAAGTTGCATGCATCAGGGTGGTCAGCCGGGCGGAGCCGGAACCAGCAGGAGGCCGTGTGGGCGGATGGGCAACCCTTGAAAAAGTTACAAATCCATAATGAAATGGGGAACATATGGGAAATAAAATCATCGGAATCGACTTGGGTACGACCAACTCTGTGGTGGCTATCATGGAGCAAGGGCAGCCTAAAATCATCGCCAACGCAGAAGGCCAACGGACCACACCAAGTGTCGTGGCTTTCACAAAAGATGGGGACGTTTTGGTTGGGGCGGCAGCCCGCCGCCAGTCGGTCACCAATCCTGAGCGCACCGTTTATTCCGCCAAGCGATTTATTGGCTGCACTTTTAGCGAACGCGAAGACGAGAGCAAGCGGGTTCCCTACAAAGTGATCAAGGGCCGCGGCAATCTCGCCGTGTTCGACATCGACGGCAAGGAACACACTCCGCCCGAAATTGCGGCAAAGGTCTTGGCAAAACTCAAGCAAGCGGCCGAGGATTATCTTGGCGAAAGTGTCACCGAGGCTGTGATCACAGTTCCCGCGTATTTTAACGACAGCCAGCGCCAGGCAACCAAAGATGCGGGCAAGATCGCTGGCCTCGATGTAAAGCGCATTGTCGCTGAGCCGACCGCGGCGGCCTTGGCCTACGGCCTCGACAAGAAAAAAAATGAGAAGATCGTGGTTTACGATTTCGGTGGCGGTACCTTTGATATTTCCATTCTGGAAGTCGGAGAAAACGTCGTTGAAGTGCTTGCAACCAACGGTGATACCCACCTTGGCGGCGACAACGTTGACGAAGTTTTGATCGATTACCTTGTGAAGGAGTTCAAGGGCAGCACGGGCATCGACGTCTCCAAGGATGCAATGGCCATGCAGCGCCTCAAGGAAGCCGCTGAGAAGGCTAAAATAGAACTTTCTTCGGCACAGGCAACAGACATCAATTTGCCATTTTTGACGGCGGATCAGTCCGGACCGAAGCACTTGAACGTATCGCTGAACCGCTCCAAGTTTGAGCAACTGATTGGCGATATCGTTGAGAAGACCATGGCTCCATGCCGCCAAGTCCTCAAGGACGCCGGACTGCAGGCGTCTCAAATCAACGAAGTTTTGCTCGTTGGTGGATCGACTCGTATTCCGCTGGTCCAGCAGAAGGTGAAGGATTTCTTCAACAAGGAACCAAACCGGACCGTGAATCCGGATGAAGTGGTGGCAATTGGAGCCGCAGTTCAGGCTGGTATCCTTGCTGGTGAAGTGAAAGATGTTCTTCTTCTTGACGTGACACCGCTCTCTCTTGGAATCGAGACTCTCGGTGGAGTCATGACCAAGCTGATCGAGCGCAATACGACAATTCCGACCCGTCGCGCCCAAGTCTTTTCGACTGCGGCTGACAGTCAGACGTCGGTGGAAATCAATGTCCTGCAGGGTGAACGTGAGATGGCGCGCGACAACCGCCAGCTCTCTCGCTTTAGCCTCGTCGATCTTCCCACAGCGCCGCGCGGCGTGCCGCAAATTGAAGTGGCCTTTGACATCGATGCCAACGGCATTGTCTCCGTCTCCGCAAAAGACTTGGGGACTGGCAAGGAGCAAAAAATTACGGTTCAGGCTTCGACCAAGCTGAGCGAAGATGAAATCAGCCGGATGGTGAAAGACGCGGAAATTCACAAGGAAGAAGACCAGAAAAAGCGCGAACAGATCCAAGCCCGCAATGCCCTTGATTCCATGATCTTCCAGGCCGAGAAAATGATCCGTGAAAACGGGGATAAACTTCCGGCTGAACTGAAGGGTGAAGTTGAGACGGCTGTTGCTGCGGCCAAGACCAAGCTCGATGTTGAAGATGCTGCTGTGATCGAGGCGGCCAGAGCAGAGCTTGAATCGAAAATGCACAAGTTGGCCGAGGAGCTTTACAAGTCTGCCCAGGCCAGCGGCGAGGCGGCAAAGGCTGAACCCGGCAAGGAATCAACCAAGAAGTCTGATTCAGATGTGGTTGATGCTGAGTACGAGGACAATTCCAGCAATCCCTAATGAGCAGTCATCCTACGGACCGGTCCTCACCTGAGGTCCGGTCCGTCATCCTGATACCGGGTCCGTCATCCTGATGCCGGGTCCGTCATCCTGAGCGCAGCGAAGGATCTTTTCTTCCGCCGCAGAAGAACCTCAGGCCTTCCGCGAGTCCATAAACGATTTCAACAAGTCCACAGGCACCGGAAAGACGATTGTCGAATGTTGCTCCGACGCAATATCCGATAAGGTTTGAAGGTAGCGTAGTTGTACAGACACCGGGTTCTGCGACAAGATGTCCGCCGCCTCGCGTAGTTTTGCTGCAGACTGCATTTCGCCTTCGGCGGCGATGATTTTTGCGCGGCGCTCCCGCTCAGATTCAGCCTCACGGGCCATTGCCCTCTGCATTTCCTGTGGCATATCAATGTCTTTTACCTCGACGGATGCCACTTTGATTCCCCAAGACTCGGTGTTTTGGTCCAGGATCTGTTGGAGTTGGTCGTTGATTTTTTCACGCTCGGTCAGCAGGTCATCAAGCGTGTGTTGACCAAGGATCGAACGCAGGTGAGTCTGGGCAAGTTGAGTCGTAGCATAAAGAAAGTTCTCGATGTTGATCACCGCCTTGCGTGGATCGACGACCCGGAAATAAAGGACGGCGTTTACTTTCAGACTTACGTTGTCCCGGCTGATGACATCCTGTGGATCAATGGACATGGTCACTGTTCGGATGGAAACGCGGACCATCCGGTCAATCAGCGGTATCAAGATCACGGGTCCCGGTCCCTTGGGCGTGCCAAGGACTCGACCCAGGCGGAACACGACGCCGCGCTCGTATTCTTGTAAAATTTTGATGGACGAAGCCAGAAACGCCAAAGCCAACATGAAAAACAGAAAACTTCCAGAAGCCACGGTCAGCCCTCCCCGGGTTTTTAATGCAGTGTCAGGTATCTTATTCCAAAAACAATTTGAGACCATCAACGCGCGAAATTTTTAGTGACTCACCCGCCACGGCAGTTTTGCCTGACGCAACCTCACCGGTCCAAATCTCTCCTTGAACCCGGACTTGACCGGTCGTGCCAGTGAAATCCCGGATCACCTCTGCCTCTTGGCCGATCATCCCCTCAGAGCCACTTTTAACCCGTGAACGAATCGCCTTGAGGGTAACAAGTCCAATGAGGGCAAGAAATCCAGCAATGGCTGCCGCGCCAGGAAGGATGGTCCAGAACGAAATAGTGATGCCGTATTCTGGTTCAACAAGCAGCGAGGAGCCAAGGATAAAAGCAATCAGCCCGCCAATGCCAAGGGATCCAAAGCTTGGTACATAGATTTCTGCCACCATCATGGCAATTCCCGCGACAAGCAGCAGGAGTCCCCCAAAATTAATCGGCAGAATGGACATGGACGTCAGGGCCAAGATCATGCAGATCGCTCCCACGACACCAGGAAGGATGACTCCAGGGTGTGTCAGTTCAAATCCAAGACCAATGATTCCTGCAAGAAACAGCAGGTAGAACAAATTTGGATCCGAAATGATTTCCAGCAGGCGATGGCGGATGTTTTTTTCGAAACGGACGACTTTTGCGCCCTTGAGTTCAAGGGTGATGTTTTTTCCCGATTCAATTGTCACGGTTTTTCCACTGGCCGACGAAAGAAGTTCGTCCAATGAACCTGCCATCAGATCGATCACCTTGTTGGACAGGGCTTCTTCGGAAGTGATCGATTCTGACGCCAGGACAAACGATCGCGCCAACTCTATGTTTCTGCCTCGCGCCTTGGCTATGGCTTCGGCCATGGCAAGGGTGTCATTTAGCGATTTCTCCGCAGCAATCTTGCCATCGCCGCCATCTTTGTTTCCCGGGTAGCCGACCCCTATTGGATGTGCTGCTCCAATGTTGGTGGCAGGTGCCATCGCCGCAACATGCGCGGCCATGGTGATGAACGCACCCGCACTAGCCGCCCGTGCGCCCTTTGGACCCACCCAGACAATCACGGGAAGGGGCGCATTAAGAATTTGCTGGACCATGGACCGCGTTGATTCAAGCAATCCGCCAGGAGTATCAAGGATGAGAACAAGTACCGACGCCTTGTTTTCGGCGGCAGATTTGATGGAGGACGCGAGAATGTCAGTGCTGGCCGGGCCGATGATTCCAATTTCGGAAACGATCGCAACTGGCATCGTCGGCGCAGTTGATTCGCTAGCTCCCAGCGCAGATGCAAGCGTGGGGATCAAAATTCCAACAGACCATAAAAATTTACCGACGTGCAAGGCACCCCTCCGCGTTTTATGCTTGCGTCTGGACGTGACCTTTTTGCAGCTGAAGTTGCTGCCATAAATCCCTTTTGGCAGCGGGGTCTGCTTCCAATTTGGAGAGTTCTGCCCCTTTGACAACAATGGCAGAATTCATGCCAACTCGTTTTGCCCATTGGCGGCTGGCTTCTTCCGATGGATCACCAAACGCCACCACCAAATCGCATGGGCCATCGACCGCAGACGACCCCAGGCTGGCATGGTCGTGAATTCGAACATCTTGGCGCTGATATCCGCATGCGGCCGCAATCCGTGTCATGAGTTCTATACAAGAATCAGAGAGTACGGCCTCGCCGTGGACCATCATCAGACGGCGGGAGTGCGTCCTTGAAGGATAGCGCTGTCCCCGGTCGTCAAGCCATTCAAGGTATTTTAGGTGTCTCGGGTCGGAAGTCATGAGCCCGGGTATACCATCGAGGACGGTCAGGAGGCAACGCGGGTTGGTGCCTTGCCGGTGGCTGCGAGGCGGCGATTTTTTAGCGCGACCGATGCCTCTTTGAGTGGTTGCGCCACGACTTCCACACGGGCACCAAGCATCGAAGCGCGCATCAGGGCCAGGCTGGCCTTGCCATGCTCTTTCATTCCAGCCAAGGCGTTGGCCTGAATCAGAAGAGCCTGTTCGCTCCAGGGTTCAGCCGAGAAGGAGCGCAGCGCCATGACCTCAGCCTTTGGAGCATTATTGAGTTGAAGGTGCAGTTGCGCCATCAGACGAAAAACATAGCTCATATTTTGGCTTTTTTTGATGGCTTCCAGTGCGGTCAGTGCTGCCTGGGGTCGTCCACTTTTCATTTCAGCAATCGCTGAGATCAGGTTGGCTTCGTCGGCCTCACCCGTCTTTGCCAGCTCGCCGGCGAGGGCGATGGCCTCTTCAAGTTTTTCCTGCATGAAATAAACCCGCGCAAGGATAACACTCGCATCGGTCTGTTCCGGGTGCCCGGCCTTTACATCGCGGAGTAGCAATTCAGCCCGGCGCAGGTCCTTGATCCGCTCGCAGGTCGACACGATGGCCTCAAGGGCCTCGCGTGCATCGGGATAATAACGGCGCATTCGCTTGAAGTAATAAAGACCCTTGTCGGTGTTGCCCTTCTTGATCTGCGCATGACCCATCGCAATCAAGGCGGTGCGCATTCTTTGGTCCATGAGAAGGGCCTTGCGGAAATGAAGGATGGCCTCTTCCGCCCGCCCTTGGTCGAGCAACAGTTGACCAAGCTGCACCTGACGCTCGGGTTGCTTGCCGTTGACCTCGAGCTCGGCGGCCATCAGCGCCGCTGCCTCACCAGTTCTGCCCTGCATCAGGCGCAATTCTGCCAGCAGTGCATTAGCCCGGTAGTAGGCCGGATGTTCTGCCAGGATGCTTTCCAGTCTCTTTTCGGCCGAATTGATCTGGCCAGTTTTACTCAATGCAAATGCATTAAGGAATCTGACGTGGAGGTTGTTTTCGTCAAGTCGATTGGCCTCGTCGAGTTCAAGCAAGGCAGCTGGATACTTCTGTTCAAGGAGGAGCTTCTCCGCCGTTCGAATCTTGTGCAACAAGAGTTCCGGGGCCGAAAAAGAGTTCAGAAGTTTAACGACCTTTTTTTCCAGTTCATCCGGCTTAAAAGGCTTGAGCAGGTAATCATTTGCACCAAGGTCAACCGCCTTGACGATGTCATTGCGCGACGCCTCCCCTGTAACGACCAGAATTGGAATGTCTGCCCCAAGATTCCGGTGACGGACGCTGTCGAGAACAGCAAATCCATTTGTTTCACCCAGGGCGAGGTCGCAAATCAGAAGATCCGGGTGGACTGAATTGATGGCCTTGATGGCATCACCGGCATTGGAGGTTTCAAGAATTTCCTTGAAATCCATTTTTTGAAGGACACGACGGATCGCTTTGCGGATCTGAACCTGATCATCGATAATCAAGATCGTGGTTTCGCGGGGGTCAAAGTCGTATTTTCCGTCAGCCATGGCTCCCCCCTTCCCTATTCCGGCACTGTTAGCCGTTGGCCACCTTGATAAGGGCGCGTGCGCCCTGGTCCGCCGGTGCGGCAGCTTGGGACTGCCGCCAAAGTTGTCTGGCCTCTTCGGGTTGACCAGCCTTGTGCTTTGCAATTCCCGCCCATAACAGGGCCTGGGAATGTCCCGGTGTCACCTTGAGGATTTCGGCAAACTCCTGAAAGGCTTTATCTGTCTGACCACCCCGCAAATACAACCGCCCTAAATCCAAGCGAACATCGGGCATTTTTGGGTAAATCGAAAGTGCCTTGCGGTACTCGTTTATGGCGTCCTGGGACATGGAGGACTGTTCATAAGAGCGCGCCGCTGTGACGTGGTGGTTGGCGATTCGACCCAACACCAGATCAGGAACCTTTTGTCCTGGCCTTACCTGAGCAAACGCCTGCTCAAAAATCGCCCGAGCCTCTTCGTATTGGCCGAGGTCACACAACAGGACAGACAAGTTTAACGCGGCTTCGGTAAAGGCACTGTTTACCTTCAGCGACTTTTTAAATTCACGGATGGCTTCAGGAAATCGAGACTGCTTGTGGTGGGTCACGCCGAGCAAATTATGAATGTTTGCCAACGAGCCCTGAGTCGCAAGTGTTGATTTGAGCAGCTTTTCCGCAGCATCGTAGCGACCCACGTTGAGGTACAGCGCGACCTTTTTATGAACTGCGGCTAGTTCTGCCCGAATTCCACTCATGAATACCTGGCCTTCCCGATCAAGCGACTGAGGTTGCCTCAAAACGTCTTGTTACCAGAACTTTGATCTGGCCCGGGAAGGCAACATCGGTCTCGATACGTTTGGCGATTTCAGTCGAAAGGCTCTGCAAGTCAGAGTCTTTGACCCGCTTGTGACTCACTTCGACATGAACTTCCCTGCCACCATTCATGATCGCCGATTTGGTGACGCCGGGGAAGCTTCGGATGACTTCATCGATCGCATTGAGTCGGATTTGGTAGCCTTCTTCCAGGTTGACACGAGCACCCGGCCGCGCTCCGGAAAGGGTGTCAGCCGTTTTCAACACAAAAGCCATCGGTGTTTCGATGATCAGGTCGTTGTGATGGGACATCACAGTGTCGCAGATCATCCGGCGCTCACCGAAACGATCCGCATAATCGCCGCTGATAACGGCATGGCTGCCCTCAATTCGATAGTCGAGCGCCTTGCCGATGTCGTGCAAAATTCCGCAACGTTTCGCATCAGACGGATCCACGCCCAATTCGGCAGCCACAACGCCGGCCAGGACAGCCACTTCAAATGAGTGAAGGTACTGGTTTTGCCGGTAACTCGTTCGCCAGTTCAAGTAGCCAATCAGTTTTTGTATTTCAGGGTGGATGCTATCGAGGCGCAAGGCAACAACGGCCTGACGACCAAGCTTAATGGCTTGCTGTTCGATGATTTCGCGCTGGCGTAAATAGGCTTCCCGACTTTTGCCCCACGACCCGCGACCCTTGGAAAGAAGTTCCTGCAGTGCAAGCCGGGCTGACTCGCGGTCCACTCCTGCGCCACCCGAGAGTCGCAGCACGGGCATGAAGTCAGGATTTTCCGGGCGCGACAATTCGATGTCGATGGCGGCAAGTTGCTTCATGTCCAACATTAATTGCGGATCGGCATCAATTTCATCGGCAAGGCGTGGGCTTTCAATCTCGACATGATTCAACGTTTTCGGCCAAGGAAATTCCGGCGCATAGCGCGACATGGCGCGACCGATGATCCTCTGTCCAGATCGCCGCGCAGAGGACGACAGGTCATCGCTGACAATCCGCAGAACCTTCTGGCACTCAAGTTGGCGCCCCTCGATGATCGAACGCTTGATCGCATTCTTGAGCTCGTTTGAATCGGTCCGTGACATATCCTCAAGCAGCTTTTTGAGAGAGGTATTTGTCTTTTCCAGTTGGCCCTCAAGATTGAGATGGATTTCGCGCAGGGTCCCGACCTTTTTGTTCGCTACTTCGAGGTTTCTCTCAAGTTTTTCGAATTGCCCATCATCAGCGTCAAAAGACTTCTCGCGGGATTCGAAATCAGCTTCGGCATTTTTCAAGTCCTCGATTCGTTCCGTGATGGATTCATCGAGGTCTTCGCGGAGGATTTGAATGTTCGCCTCAGCACGCTTCAGAAGGTCCTCACAGACGGTTTCAGCTTGGATGCGTGCGTCTTTGAGGACTTCTGCTTTCTGGTTGCGGTTGCCAGAAGCAAGTCTGCCAGGCAGTAAAAAAAGTCCAATGCGGAAGATGATATAGCCAAGCAGTGCGCTAACTGCGAGTGTGAGCAACGTTTGATTTAGATCGGTTGGAATAAAAGCTGGGTTCATCGTGTTGTCCTTGATTCCTGACTTCAGGCCACAGGGGGGTGCAAATGCACCTCTTATATAATTCGTAACCCGGAACGGGCTTCTTTACCATTAAATGAACAAACCGTATTTTTTGGAGCTGGCACCAAGTAGGATGGGAGATAAAGTTGCAAACAACCGTATTCATTGAAGAAACTCTTGATCTGTGCGCGCTCGAACTGATCTCCCGATTCCGTTCAGGGCTGGAGATCCGTTCCAAGGCCGATGCCAGCTTGGTGACCGAGGCAGATCTGGCGAGTGAAAAGGTGGCGCTCGGGCGGATCAAGCAGGCATTCCCTGACGACATCATTCTGTCAGAGGAGTCCCACACAAGCGTCGCTCGGCGTCCTGAGGGGGTCCATGTCTGGATTGTGGATCCTTTGGACGGAACCACCAACTTTGCCAACGGCTATCCCTATTTTTGCGTTTCCATAGCGCGTGGTGTCTTTCGTGCCGATGGCTCGATCCACGTGATTGCGGGGGGGATCATCGACCCGGTCCGCAACAAAAAATATACGGCAGAGTTTGGTTGTGGTGCGTTTGCCAACGGTGTTCGCCTCCACGTCAGGCCAGACAGGGCTTTGGCAAAAACGTTTTTGGTGACCGGATTTTATTTTACGGCGCCGGAGAAACTCTTGCCAGAAGTGGAACGTTTTACCCGTTTGGCCCGGGTTTGCCCGGCGATCAGGCGGGACGGGGCCGCAGCACTGGACTTGGCTTTGGTGGCGGAAGGAATATTTGATGCATTCTGGGAAAATGGCCTTCAGGTTTGGGATGTTGCAGCAGGTTCCCTGCTCGTAAGCGAGGCCAATGGCTCGGTCCAAAATTATTCTGGGAGTCCCGAATCCTATAACCTCGAGGCAACTGGTATTGTGGCTGGAAACCCGGCAACTGTTGCCGCCATTGCAGCGCTTCTGTGAGCCATGAAATAATTGCGGAGTCGCCACTCAAGGCAACCGGAGACAGATTGAAATGAAAAAATACGCCCCTTCCGCAATTGCCGCCTTCATTTTGATTGCGACCATTGCTGCGCCGATGCCGGCAGAGGCGAAACCTTGGTTAGCCAGCGCAGACGGTGTGGAGGTCGATTGGGCCAGTTTAACGGCACGTTTTGAAGGCATTGCAACTTCAGGACTTGCCGACCGCGAGGGGCTCAAGGGTCTTGAGCGTACGGCTTGGCGCAATGGATACGAGAAGGCCGGACCAGCTCTGGACCGTATTCTGCACGATCAGTTTGTGGCCCTCGGAATGCAAGACCATTGGCAGAAAAGTAGCGATGAAACGTTGGCCAAAGCCCGCGACCAGGTCAAAAAATCAGTTAAGTCGTTAAGCGCGACATTTTTTGCTTCGGGTGCAATTGAAGTCTCGATGGAAGCCGCCCTTCAAGCGGGTTTTGCCAACGCCCTTCGCAGGGCCGGTGCCGGCAGCCGAAACCCCGAGCAAACATCGAGGGATTCCGGTGGCGGTCTCATTTTGAGGCTCCCCGCCAATGCGGGGCCATCGGTGGCATTTTGGATCGTCGACCCGTCTGGGAAAGTGCTGTTTGACCCGGGACGCGTGTCTGGGGCGGTCTTGGCCCAAGGGTCGATGGGGCGATGGTTCCGTGGCAGCAATGACGATGAACTATCTAGAATTGCAGGAAAAAAATCAGAAACCTTGATGGTCTCAGAAGTGCGAAACGGGAACCGTCTTGTTGTTGATCCCAGCCGATTCGGACGGCTTCGCGAGGAAACCCTGCGGGCCCTTTCCGATGGCAAGGTGGCTTTGGTCGGGCCATGATCTTCTGAAAAATAGATCGCTTTTTCATTTGCACACGGCCTGAACGCGTGTTAAATCCCTCCGTCCTTCAGAAAAGAAGTGGTAGGGGTTTTTTTTTATGCCCAAAATGAAAACGAAAAAATCAGCTGCGAAGCGTTTCAAAGTTCTTTCGTCGGGAAAGATCAAGCGCAGCAAGTGCAACAAGCGTCACATCCTGACCAAAAAGGATCGTGCTCGCAAAAACAAACTTAAGAAGTCCGGGTTCGTTCATCCGTCTGATGTCGGTTTGGTGACTCGTTGTTTGCCAAACGGCTAAAGATTTAGTGATTTAAAGCAGGTGTTTTGTCATGGCTCGTGCAAAAAGAGGTTTTAAAGCCCGCCGTCGTCGCAAGAAGTTGCTTGCTCTGGCAACCGGCTTTCGTGGAACGCGGAAGAATTGCTACGGCACCGCAGTTCATGTGGTGCGTCGCGCACTCAAGTTCAGCTACAGGGATCGTCGCGTTAAGAAGCGTGAATTCCGTAGCCTTTGGATCATCCGGATCAATGCCGCAGCCCGCGCTGCTGGAATGAAGTACTCGGAACTGATGCACGGCCTTCGTTTGAAGGGTATCGAGCTTGATCGCAGCGTGCTTGCGGATATGGCACTCCTTGATGAGCCAGCGTTTGCTGCCCTCGTTAAGGAAGCAAAGTCGGCTCTGCCGGCTGCCGCCCACTAGAAGTTTTCGATTTGTCTAGAAGGCCCGCTCCTTATGATGAAGGTGCGGGCTTTTTCGCATGGGGACGTGGTGGAATGGTAGACACGCTGGTCTTAGAAGCCAGTGCCTTTGGCGTGAGAGTTCAAGTCTCTCCGTCCCCACCACTTTCAACCCGGGTTCGCACAGAAATCCGGACTTGGCACGCGCCTACCGTAATCACATCCTGACTCGTGACGGGCTGAAGGCTACTGATTTTTTTTCCGTTGATGAACGATCCGTTCATAGAGCCCTGGTCTTCAATAAATATATCGCCGGTATCATTCACTTTCACCAGCAGGTGTTTGCGGGAAATCTCCGGGTCTGCTTCGAAGCGGCCAAAGTGAGATGCCCTGCCAATAAAAAAATGCTTCTGCCGAAGGGGGATTTCTTCGCTGCGCCCATCACCATATTTGACCAAAAGAACGACATAATGGCTTTGCGTCTGCCGAAGTTCGGATTCAATCAGGCTATCCACCAGGCTAGACTTGGACTCATCCAAATTGTTCGCCGTCGTTTTATACTGTGTTGAGATGTGTCTGGTGCGCCTCTCGTCTTCCAACGCAAATTTCATGATCGTTTTGCCAATCCTGATCTGGTCGCCACTCTGGAGTTTGGACTTCACAATCCGGTTTTCGTTCACGAACGTACCGTTGGTGCTGTTCATGTCGAATATATGATACGTGCCACCGATATTTTGAATCTGGCAGTGGGTTGATGAAACTTCAGTGTCGTTGATGATGACGTCGCCTTTTTCGCGGCCAAAGATGGTCGCGTCCCTGCGAATTTTTATAGGTTCGGGAGACAAGCCATCTCGCGTCACATACAGGACCGCGCGGCTGTCATTGCCCGTTTTTATCTTTTCGCTGCTCATGTTCCATCATTCCTGAAGTTAGGCTTGGATTTTTTCGGCATGATCCAGTTATTATTTGAGGTGCCGCGGTCTGGAAAAACCATCACCGTGCCCTGTTTTTCCGGTTCTTTCAGTGCCTTGTGGGCAGGATAAGTAGAGGGGGTCTCAAGATGAGCGAAGTAAAATCAGGCCTTTCCAGCAAGGAAGTCGAGTTCGCAGAACTGGTTCTAGGGTTTTCCTCGGCGGCGCTTCATTATCTGGGCCAAGGGCCGGGTGGCGACGTAAAATCAAAATCAAAGGAAACCAACATGGCTCTTGCGGGTCAAAATATCGACATCATCCGCATGCTGAAGGCAAAAACCACAGGAAATCTTTCTACTGAAGAAAGTAAATTGATTGATGCAGTGCTGACAGACCTGATGATGAAGTTTCACCAGCTCAAGGGCGAATGACTAATTGGTCTTAGAATCCCGTTGGATGGTCAATTTTGTTGCTGTTGGCAGTGTCGTTGAGCCTTTGGCTAAGGCCAGGATCTTAAAGATTGCATAGGGTCCTTTTGATGACTGGAGTTCCAGCAGGCTCACTCCAGAACGTTTTTTGTCGAGAAGTGCCAATTGGGATTCTGAGCCCCGGATGGCAAGTGCCTGAATTCTCTCCTTCCCAAAAACCGACGATGGTCCCCCAACAATCACATAAGACCCTTTGCGCCCAAGAATGATGCCGTCGTAACCAAAGGATTGATAAATCCACGTGAGGATTGATTCAGCCGTCTTGTCGCCACTGTATGGTTTTACAACGCCGACCTTGCGAAGCTCCCGACCATCATTTGTATAGATCGAAGCCGATTCTCCCCGAATTCCGGCAATGATGACATTCGCGTTCGATCTTGATGGGGTGGGTACCTTCTGTGCTTTTGACTTCCCACCCTTTGGCTCTCGATTGAGCTTTAAAGAGAGCTCCGCGCTGGGCCCATCAATGAGAAAAAATGGCGAAATTTTACCGATTTCAGAACCATCGGTTATTAAGTTTACCTCGTTCTTGTCATCGATGGATGACTCTAGCAGCAGCAACCGCTGCGGCACCGCCTGAGGAGGGAGGGGCGCATTCCTAACTTCGATGATCCAAGAATCGATGTCTGGCGCAGGTTCTAAGGTTCTTGCGCTTAGGGTAGACGAGATCAATCCTGACAACACCAGGACGCAGAATTTTACTGCGTGGATCGTAGCGGATATGAACCTTTTTTTAGCCTTCATCTGAGCCGTTCCTCGCCTACCAGTTGATGACAATCCCCAAGCCAGCGTATGCAGACCTCAACTGAATCGCAGATACAGCAGCTTCCCCTGGTGCGAGGTCACTCTGGTTGAGGTCATTAATTTGGAAATTTTCGTACGAAGTAAAACCAAGGATATTTAGTGTGTAGTCGATCCCGAAAGTCCGAAAGTTTAAACCTGAATTGACAAATAAGTCGGCCCCCACCCTTTCAGCCGACACCGCGCTCGTGCCCAGTACCGGAAGGAAGTTGATCGCCCGGTCGAGGGCATACCAAACACGTCCCGTGTAATACTTCGCAATGCGTTCAGCAGACACTTCGACCGAGAAACTCGGCTGATCCCTCACTTCGAATTTTTGGGTGGAGGTGACCGCCCCTGCATCGTCAAATTCAATGGGCTGTGTGGAAGATAAATAGTACCGACCCAACTTTGGCGTAATTTCAATTCTGTTTATAAAAACGGGCGCCTTGAAGGAAAACGATTTGCCCAAGACGAATTTCGTCCAATCCAGGTCTAGCGCATTGTCACCTGACAAATAGGTCCTCTTGGGGAACTTGTCGTAATAGAACTTCAAACCATTGAGTGGTCCAGATCCGATTTCGACCAGGAGCCCATACATCGCTGCATTCTCGAGGAGTTTGTCGCCTTTCAATAGTTGCCTGCCATAACGCAAGCCAACATAACCAGATGCCGCCGTCTGAAACAGGAGGTCTGAAATAGAGTCATAGCCCTTTGAAAAAAATCGATTTAGTAGCCCGGAACGTGCCGCATCAAGCAGGCGCTCGTGGGCTCCGTTGATGGCAGCGGCCATTTTTTTCTCCTGGGATCTGGGGCCATCAGGAGAATGAATCCAGACTCGTGGGCCTTGGTCGAAGTTATTCTTGAATTTTTGATCCAATGAATACCTTGCAGAGGGCACAGTAATCGTACGCTTGGTTGGGCCGCTTCCCGACTTAACCCTCGCCGTTTCCACCTTGATCAGTTTTCCTTCGCCGAGATGGGTTGCAAACAGGCGCCCCGACTCTTTGTCGCGTTCGAGCCTGTAGAAAACAATTTTTTGCAGGGGATCAATTTGCTGAAATTTTCTCGTCTGGAATCTTTGCTCGTTGTACATTGGAATGCGTAATTCCCCCTCTGCGAGGGAAACGTTTGATGGGGCCAGATGGCCGAACGCGGGGCTGCCATCAAGCAGCGCGTAAGCGATCAGACTTGCAAATTCCTGGTCCGCAAGAAATTCTGACGACCATTCAGTGAAGGGCATGCTAAATGCCGGACGTAACTTTTTTTCTGTCCGGCCAGTGGGATTCGTGCCGATCCAAAAACCGATTGAGTTGTCTAATTTTGCAATTTCGACTGTAAGTGTGAAATCTTCCGGCGTTGACTTTCCAGCCTTCGCCGCAACCTTTTCGCCTAGTTTGCAAATCGTCGAACCAGCAGGGCCGGACCCCCAAAGTCCAGATCCCAACATAAATACATCGGCCAGGGTTGAGCAGGCTTTCTCCCAACTAGAATTTTTCTTGGGTTGGGCAGCTGGGAGTTCGCCGGAAATATTGATTTCAATCGCCACCGAGGTAATCGGTGAGAATGGTGCTGCCATAACAGGCCCGGTGATAAAAAAAACTACACAAGCCGCGCCAAAGACGGTTTTTACCAGATAATTTTTAACGGTCGTTTTCAAAATTCGTCTACCTGAAGCTATTTATTTTTACTTCTCTTGTGAAAAAGGCACTTGAGTTTCGCCGGACAAACGATGCAACGGACGGATACTTGCGAACGAAATCGGCGTTCACCTGAAAGAGGCTTTGATCCTGAAAGACATAGATGTTTTTGCCATTTTGGAGGGATCCAGTGACAAGAGACTGAATTTGGTCGACGGAATATTTTTTTGCGTTGACCAAGGCGTCAAGCGGCCCCGTGAAGGCAAAGTCCGCGTCAAGGATCTCCCTGAAGCGGTCTGAGTTCGCGTTATTCAGTCCGCTGCCACCAATCTCTGCAATCACCTCCTGGTCTTTCACAAGAAACGTCCCGGAGGGTTTTAGCGCCCCTGGGGCATTGAACCCGCTTTTCGTAGCCGATCGCATCATTCCAAGGATGGGGCGAATGAGCCCGGGCTTTGTCGTGGTCAGGATCAGAGGGAATTTGTCTGGGCTGTACCCAGTCGTGCCGGAAATCCAAGGCCCCGTTACGGGTCGCTCGGTCAAGCTTTCAAGGCCTAACGTCACGCTGGCAGCCTGGGCAAGTGGCGCAAGCGTTCCGATGGAAAATACGCCGGCACCCGGAATGCTTCGGGTGGTTTGGGCGACCGCAAAGATGACGGACGTATCAAACGAATGAACGATGGCCCCGTTTTTGGATTTCGCGAGGCCAGCCTCGATCATGGAGCCAACGGTGGTTTTTCCCTCAAAAGTATCCGGCTCCCCTGTGGGGACAAGGGGTATCGTCAGTCCCTTCGCCGCAGCACTTGGCTTGAATTGTAAGGCGACTTTGGTTGGTGCAACGTTGGATTTCACGATGACTTTAACGTCGATCACAGACCCTGAAATTGATGTGAAGCTGCCAGCTGTCCAGAGCGTGCTACCCGGTGCGGGAAATATGAGCGATGCCGTTGCCATGATTTTTATCTGTGGCTTAGGCGTTGTGAGAGGAGTCGGGATGGGTGTTGGTGCCGGAGTCGCAACGGCTGCCAAGGCCTGTTCAATGATCTTGGTGCTCTCTACGGCTTCAACTTTGGTCAAAGTTGTTGTCTTACCTGTCTTGATGTTCTTTTTTACGACCTCAGTAATGCCTGCCGCACCCGTGCTTTTTGCAGTAACGGACTCACCAGCACTGACGGTAATGGCACCGTTTCCGGTCAGAAGGATAACCGGCCTTGCCTCTGCTGAACCGAGGGAAACCTGTGTCTGTCCGGCGCGGGTTGCATCGATCAGGATGGTAGGGCTGGACGCAGCATCCTCAAGAGACGCAATGGTGATCCTTGAGTTGGCCAGGCAGTCGGCAGTCCTGCCCGAATAGAAGTTGATTGCAGCCGAGGAATCTGGACCAGTTACGATCTGATCGCCATCCGAGAGCGGTGTCCCGGTGCGAACGGGACGGAAATCCAAGTCGCCCGATTTTACCTGCACATTTCCGTCGACCTTCGACAGCCAACCGATCTTTGAGTCTGATTGGAATCCATAAAAATCAAAGCGCCGGATGGCTGCGATCGATGCCACGAAGGCACCAACGACCATGACCATGGCGATGACGATTTTTGTAAGAAAGCTGAAACGGCCATTCATAAGTTAGCGCGGCTCCCAGGTCATTCGTGACGATGGTGTCATCGGAAGGTGCCGCAATAACTTGATTTTTCATCCCGGACCCTAAAGCCTCTCTGGTTCTGTCCGATCCCGAATGAGTAGATGGGGGGCAAGATCAATGGCGGGCAGTTCCAAAGTCCCGTTTTTAAAGTCGCTGCGGGCTCGCTTTGCGCTGGTCATTGCGGCCGTTGCGTCGTTTGCAATCCTTGTCATTTTTCTGGTGTTCAGTTCCCGGTTTGAGACATTCCTGAATAGCGGAATCAAGGAAGAACTAACTGGGAGTGCCGAGAAGGCGGCGGACGCCGTCGGTGCCACCGTCAAAACGCAAGTCGGTCAATTGACGACCTTTGCAGCGCCTCTCTTGTTGGCAGATCCAGCCAAACAGAAAGTCAGTTTTGCCGCGTTTCTTCAGGGCTTTAATGAATTTCTGACCCTTTCCACCCATCGCTTCGATCCGGCTCGGGGAGAAATCCTTTCTAGCGTGAACAGCGATTTGGCCGATTTTCAGAAGCAGGACGCCCTGTTCCAGGGAGGCGATTCAGCCGCAATGCACGGTGCGATCCTTCAGTTGGAAAGGCGGGAGATCGAACAATTTGCACGGGACGAGTCCCTGACTGGCAGCCTTCAACCAACATTCCGTTTTGTGAGCCTGGCCCGGGAATCACGGATTCCAGTTTTTACGATTCTTGTCAGATACCCGCCTGAGAAAAAAGGCAGCAGGGAATTTTCATTGGTGGCGACTTCTATTTGGCTCACCTCTTTGATGGTCGCCTTGCCAAAAACCGCGGCCGTTGAAACGACAATTATTGACGGCTCAGGGGTGGTCGTTGGATCGACTGTGGTTCGTGATGTGCTAGGGGCCCGGTCATATGGCGATTTGCCGGTGGTTCGGTCTGCTCTTGCATCGGTACAGCCGAGCGGCTTCTACGAACGAACGGCCGAGTGGAAAATTGCGGCTCGCCTGCCGCCGGCCCTCCGGAACCTTCTGCCCAAAGAACAAAGCTACGCTTACCGTGGCAAAAGGCAGTTTGAATGGGTGGGAGCTTTCGCGCGGATTCAAAAGCAAGGCGTCGGCATGGACCGGCATTGGGTGATTGTGCAAAAACGTTCGGATGCCGTGTTTGGTGTTCTTAAAAAATCCAAATTGGATACGATTCTCGCCGCCCTTTTTGTGCTGATCGGCGCTGTCGCCGTCGGCGTCATCTGGGCAGGCGAAAGCACGGTTCAGTTGGGCAAGGTATACCGCGCCGCGGGAGAGATTGCGGCGGGTAGGTTCGATACGCGAATCGAAGGGCAATCCGAGGACGAGATTGGCCAAATCGCTGGAGCCGTCAATCAAATGGCCGCCGATTTGAAGGAACAGGTTGAATTGAAGGCCGAAAAAGGGCGCCTCCTTGCAGAGGCCAACACGGCACGCACCGTCCAGGAAACTTTTTTCCCTTCAGGCACCATCTCCGTCAAAAATTTAAAAATGACGGGCAGCTATCAGCCGGCCACCGAGTGCGGAGGTGACCTTTGGGGGCATTTTACCGTCCGCCCCGGAGTGGAGTTGGTCTATATCGCGGATGCCATGGGACATGGAGCATCGGCGGCGATCATGACCGCAATGGCCTATACGGCATGCAATCTCATTTCAGACATCATCAAGGACGCCGCGATCTTCAATGATTCACCAGCTCAGTTACTTTACCGTATGAACAATGTGATTTTTGGAGCGGTGAAGGGCAAGATCAGCATGACTTGCTTTGCAGTGCTCTATGATTTCAACAAGGGCCAAATGGTTTATTCCAATGCCGGGCACAACTTCCCATTTGTCATGTTTCCCCCTCAGGGTGAGGGTGAAAAGCCAGGAACCCCTCAGTCCCTTTCGCTGAGCGGCAATCCGCTTGGGGTTGATGAAGCAAGTGTCTTCACCGATAAAACGCGCCCGATTTTGGCGGGCGAGCGACTGGTGTTGTTCACCGACGGGTTGATTGAATGTCGTTCACCTGGCGGTCAAATGTGGGGGCGCAAGGCTTTGAGCTCGACCATGCAGGCTGCGAACAAGGTCACCAGCGTTGAAGAATTGCGAGACGCAATCGTAGGCAAGGCTTTTGGTTTTTTTGGCAACATCCCCATCGCCGACGACATCACCTTGGTTGCTGCAGAGGTCGATAAGGGTTGGGTTGCCGGAATCAACGAAGTGGCTCCGCCCATTCAACCGGCGCCGGTTGATGTCGTTGCCATAGATCTGGCGGTGGCCTGATGGATATGTCGAAATACGAATTTGGCGCGCAAAAAGCCCTTCATCAGGGACTGCAATACGCGCGCGGATTTGGTCATCCCCACTTCGAACCCGAACATGTGGCCCTCGCCATCGTCAAGCATGGCAAGGTCGGCCTTTCAAAGGAAGTTTCCGAACGACTGAAGGCGCACCTTGAGAGCCACCTTGCCAAAGTTCCGCGCATCTTTGGGTCGATCAAGATTGAATTTGGAAAGCGGCTATCTGGAGCCTTGGACCGGGCCGAGTCTTCTGTTGGGGGAAGCCCTGTTTCAGAAGCCGTCCTTTGGGACTCAATCTGCAAGCAGTCCACGGCGATCCTTAATTTTTTTGCAGGATTCAAGCAAACCAGGGTTGATGGTCGCGATTTTGTGCCGCTGTCTGACATCGACGCTGCCGGGCCGGCAAGCAAGGTTGCCCCCACAGCGAATACCGCCAGCGAACCAGACGTGAAGAAAGCGAAGGGCACAAAGGACGACAAGCCCGCTGCAAATTCTGACGAATTCAAATTGAATTCATTTTTAAAGTCTTTCACCTCCGATCTGACAGAACTGGCCCAGAAAGGGGATCTCGATCCGGTCATCGGTCGTGATGCCGAGG
>CANJZQ010000006.1 GCA_947479535.1 Oligoflexales bacterium
TGCCTAAAGTCGAGTCCATCCCAACTTCCTGGAGCTGCATGGATCTCCATTGATGACGAGAGCATGATAAAGGCGCTAAAGGCCCGCTTCGCGTCAAACGACTGCAACGTTATCAACAGCAGGCTAGTCAAAACCTTGCATTTGAACATCAAGGCCAGAAACATCAGCACACTCGGACTGCTTGCCGATTTACCTCTCCTGGAGAGTCTGGATGTTTCAAACAATCCCCTGACTTCGCTGACGCCCCTGCTTTCTTTGGAAAACCTAAAATCCGTGAAACTTGGCGATTTGCCGCAGGCACTGCTGGAGGCCGAGGATGACACCATTGGTGCCCTCATTGGCAAAGGCGTCGCAATCGAATTCGACATCGATCCATGACGCAAACCAACAAAGCCCCTTCCCTGCCCCGCATGTCGGCGGTCATCTACGGCGGGATGATTTTTACCGGTCTGTTGCTCATGCGTTTTTGGCAGAATAATCTCGCCAAATCATTTGCCATCCCCGTCGATTCATCAGAACGTCTGCGAATCATCGCGGGAGGAATCCTCGCCGCGACGCTCCTTTTGACAAGCAGTGCCGCCCTTGAAAGCTGCAACGAATCCTTCCGCCGCCTCAAGGACATGTTCATCCAGCTGATCGGGCCGTCGCCGGCCTGGGTTGCGGTCTGGTTGGCCTTTTTGTCGTCTTTTGGAGAAGAGATCCTGTTCCGCGGGGCACTGCAACCAACCTTTGGCCTGGTCCCAACCAGCATCATGTTTGGCCTTGCCCACGTTGGTCCTGATGGCAAAATTGGCGTTTGGAGTTTCTGGGCGACAGGAGCCGGCCTGGTTTTGGGTTGGACCTACATCGAAACAAGCTGCCTGTTGCCCGCAATCATGGGACACTTTCTGGTAAATGGAGTTTCGCTTTTGGCACTACAGAGGCAATATCGTCAGCGATGAATCCAGGTCACCTCCACGTCTGCCTTTATCGTCCGGAAATCCCGCAAAACACCGGGAATATCGGACGACTTGTTGCTGGATCACAGTGCCGCTTGCACTTGATCCGGCCGTTCGCTTTTTCGACAGATGATAAAAACCTGCGGCGCGCTGGCCTTGACTACTGGCCTTATCTCGATCTCGAAATTCACGATGACTTGAACCAACTTGTCGCGCTGCACGCGCCGAGGGTCGCTTTTTTTTCAGCCCGCGCCACGCGCCCATACACCGAAATTCCAGTGGAAACAGACCTCCTGGTTTTTGGGCAAGAGACCAAAGGACTACCCAAGGCATTGCACGAATCCGAGTCTGAAAATTTTTATACCATTCCGATTTTTCACGACAAGGTCCGCAGCCTCAATCTGGCAAATGCGGTTTCGATTGTTCTTTACCACCAACTGATGAAACGCCAAGGCCGCTTTCAAGATCAAAGCCAGGAGGTGCCATGAATCACGACCACGACCTTTTCACACCGAACCAGGTTTCTGACGAATGGCTCCAGCAATTCCTCGTGCCTAGTCTGATCGCCGCAAATCCCTACAAAATTGACACCACGACCACTCCAGTCAAACTCGACCAGAATGAAAACCCGTGGGACTGGCCAGAAAGAATTAAAGACAAGATCATCACGGAGCTGCGCAACCTTCCTTGGAACCGCTATCCATCAGCCTATGCTGACGATCTTGCCGATCTAGTTGGAGCTCAATCTGGATTGACCGCTGGTTGCGTGCTCCTTGGACCAGGATCCAATTACCTGGTCGCCCTCACCATGAGCACCTTTTCCCGCATCGGCCGGGGCAAAGTCGTCATCGCGAGGCCGTCATTTGCCCTTTATGAATCGCACTGCGCCTACGATGGAATTCCAGTTGACCCGTGGCCGCTTGATGCAAACATGCAGTACGACACTTCGCTTCTGCCGGAATTAACACCGGGATCGATGGTGGTCTTTGCCTCGCCAAATAATCCTGTGGGAAATGTTTTGCCCTACAAGACCCTTCAGGACCTGGCCACATTGCACCCAGATGTTTTGTTTGTGGCAGATGAGGCTTATCTGGAATACGCGCGGGAGCCGTATACGCCTCTTTTAAAGGACCACAGTAACATCCTCCTGATTAGAACTTTTTCCAAAACCCTCGGGGCCGCAGGCGTTCGGATCGGATATATTCTCGGGGCTCCAAAATTGATCGAGCAACTACGCAAGCTGCGTCTGCCCTACATGATCAATTTATTCGGACTCGTGGCTGCCCGGCTGGTCCTTGAGGACCATGAAACTCAAAAACACTTCAAGGGCATCGTGGCAAAAGGGATTGCAGAACGCGAACGGGTTTACGAAGCATTGGAATTGATGGCCCCAAGAAAGGGCTTTCTGGTGATACCGTCCGAAGCGAATTTTATTTTGCTGAAATGGCAGGATCAGTCGGCGTCCTCAAGGGCCTACCGCTACATCCTGGCGCAAGGAATTCTGATTCGCGACGTTTCAAAAGGCCCCGGACTCGCCGGTTGCCTCCGGGTAACCATCGGTACCAGCGAACAAAACAATCTTTTTTTATCGGCTGTTCAAGGAATCTAACATCCTCGGGGTCGGGCATCCCTCCCCGACCAAGCTTTAAACTTCAGACATTATTTCCGATACCTTCGGCAGTGGGGTCGCGTTTGCGGCCGCTGTTAACCCCTTCTCTTGCGGGTCGAAATTATGGCGAACGAACTCGATTTCTCAAAAAAGTTTTCCATCCCGATTCCGGCAAAGCAGGATCCGTCGCAGCCCGTGTTGATCATCGACGACCAGTCCGACATCCGCCTGATCATCAGTCACCACCTGACCAAATTGTCCTTCTCCAAAGTTTTACAGGCATCGGATGCTTACGATGCGGTGACCATCCTGCAAAACACACCAAATTGCGCCATGGTCCTTTGTGACTCATCCATGCCATTCATGAGTGCCGTCGATTTGCTCAACGAAATGAAAGAGAGGGTTGATCTCGCCCGTGTCCCGTTCTGCATGATGCTGGACGGCGCAAACCGCGAAAAATTGATGCATGCCGTAGAGCATGGCGTTGACGAGATTCTTGCAAAACCATTCACACTGCAGGATCTCACGGTAAAAATGACCTCGTGCTTCCGAAATTTTCATAATCCAAAAAATCCAGAAAAAATTTACGAACTGGCAAAGTTGCGTCTCCGCGAAAAAAACTATGTGGAAGCCCTTGAAATTTACCAAGCCCTCCGCGAAACCTCGCCCAATGCAGTAAGACCACTGCTTGGTCTCGTGCGGATCAAAATGGCACAAGGTAAAAACGAAGAAGCTGTAGCATTGATCCAGCAAGCCGAGGCGATGAATCCAAAATTCGTCCCGACTTGGGTCATGAAAGCCGAGCTTCAATTGACGATGAAAGACATGAATGGCGCTGTCGAAAGCTACAAATCAGCCATCCTCTTGTCACCACTGAATCCAATCCGTTACAAAAGCGCCGCAGACATGCTTTTTAAAATGCAGCGCTATGCCGAGGTGGTGGAGATTCTGGAACTGGCATGGAGCAATCAAGTCCAGTTCAAAGAACTGAACCATTACCTTTCCCAAGGCCACTTCATGGTCAAGGATTATCCCAAGGCACTAAAATTCATCAAGACGGCTGTGCTGGCGGAGCCAAACAACATCACATACCTGAACCAGTATGGAATCTGTTTAAAAGAAACCAACCAGTTTGACGAAGCCTCAAAGATTTATAACCAGATCATCAAGATCGAACCCGAAAACAAATCCGCCCTCTACAACAAGGCGATTCTGCTTTTCACGAAGGGCGCCAAAGAGGAAGCCGTCAAGTTGCTGGATCGCATTGTGAAAAAGCACCCGGACTTCGCCCAGGCTGCGGCAAAACTAAAAGAATACCAGGAGAATTTAAAGCAGCCTGCTTGAGACGAGGGGAGTTACTTTACCAGTCCGATTTCCGCCAAACGCTGTGCCAGATAATCCTTTGCGGTAATGTCCGGGTACAACTTCTTGCCCCCCATTCGTTCGATGCAGCTTGCCAAAGGATTGAGCGAAGCCTCGCTCCGCGGATGGACAAAAAACGGCATCGAAAACCGACGTTCACGGCTGTTGTCCGGATTGACGACGCGATGGGTCGTGCTGCGTAAAACACCATTGGTCAGGTTTTGGATCATGTCACCGGTGTCGACAATGATTTGTCCACTCAAGGCATGAATGGGACGCCACGTGCCATCATGCTGCAAAAGCTCCAAACCTCCAGAAGTCGCCTCCACCAAAAGGGTGATCAGATTGATGTCTTCGTGGGCAGCCGCGCGAATGCTTGAGGGATCTGAGTCCGAACCAACCGGTGGATAGTGAATGATACGCAGGATCGTGTCACCATCCTCGGCAATGCCTGTAAATGTGTCCCGCGGCTCACCCAAATATTCTGCGCACGCTTGAAGGACACTCACGGCACAGCGTTCCATGCCCTTGTAAAGTTCAAGCATCACTGGCTTGAATTGAGGTAGTTCCTCGGGCCAAACATTATCAAGGCGTGAAACTCCGGCTTGCGCTGAAGTCTTCCAAGGTTCCCGGCCCACGTGCCAGAATTCCTTCAAATCCGGGGCTTTTGCGTCCTTGGCGTGTTCGCGACCAAAGCTTGTGAAACCCCTTTGTCCATGCCAGGAAAGGTTTTCGTAGGAACGTTTCTGAGATTCTTCCAGCTCAAAAAATTGTTGAGCCAAATCGTAAGCCGCGCCCATCAGGTCCGGCTGCTCATCGCGAATGCCCGCCGCACGGTCATGACCATTAACGCCATGGTTCTCAAGGGCGAAGAAACCGATATCTTCAAGCGCTTCACCGACCGTGCTGACAAAACGGCTACGACGAGCCGGATCACCGGACAAAAAATCCTGCAAATCGGCAACGGGGATGGTCTGTTGCTTTTGTTGATTTTGTTGATGAGAACGGTTCAAACTCATCGGGCGCATCTCCCTCTTGAAGTTCAAGGACTCGTTATAAAATTATGGCGCGCAGCGCAAGCTGCCATTGCCCACAATCTCGCCAACCAGGGCCGGCATGACGGCCTGCATTGCCTGGCACTGCCCTGCACCCAGTTCCCCCGCCGAAAAACCATAGGCTGCGCGGGTTTCGGCCGCCACAACCATGGCATCACGGACGAATGATCCAAGGGTTACCCGACCATTGGACCGAATCTGGCTACCCATCTTCTGCGCCCAACGCAGCAACATGTCACCCTTGAACAATGACCTTTCGGCAGTGGAACGAAAAGCCCGCTTCGTCGCGACATCAGCCGCAGTCGATTCAAAGACCGCATCGATTCCGTGTGCTGCAATGGCACCGATGGAATGAATCCCCTGAAAGTCTGGGGCTGAGCAGGATTCACTTCCATCAACCTCCTGGGTCGAGAGAAAAATGCCTTTCACCCGTTCGTCATATACTTTTGGTGTGCCATCCCCAAACGCTGGCATTTCGGCATCACGAGACCCGCCAAAGCAATCAACCCCCTTCAACTGACCATCTTCACTGTTGCGCGTGTAACGCGCATAAAGGTCCGCGAATCCTTCATTGATCGCACCCCAATACAAAGCCGGTCCAACGGAACGGGCTGCAGGCTGGGCAGGGTTTCCGAAAATAATGCCAAAGCCATTTGCCATGCTCATCAAAGGCGACGGCAGAGCCCCCGAACCAGACGCACGAAATCCAATACGGGACCAATCAAACATCGGCGGAGTCGCATCGAACAGGTGACGGTCCGCAGTCCCATGACTCCCCTGCCCCCCAACCAAGCCAGATAATGCCAGGCTGTTATTTCCACCGAGGGCATAGCTCCGCAGGATGTGATGACCAAATTCATGACTCATCGCCCAAGGCACTTCCCACAAGAAAAGATCCTTCCATAGGCCATTGTCTTCCGCCTTTTGGCTTTTGGGATAGATCAAGAACGCCGGCCCTGAGCGGTGAGCAGGAGAATAGGCTAGATTGTCCGTGATCAACGAAACCCGGGTTTCTTTTGAACCATTGGCGTTGCTGACCGAAAACGAGCGCTCGACACGTGGCAACACCACCAATTCGGTGGACGGTAGATTAGCCATGCGTGACGGCAGGGCATTGTGAAATTCATAAGCTGTATTAAGCGTAAATAGTCCAGCCAACGCCACCGTTTCGTAGGACGTGCGAGGAAATACCGCGCGGTCGCGGCAAATCTTAAGTGGTTTGGCTTGTTCAAGAACTTGAAAGTCATCCGGACAAACGATCTGAGAGCCGATGACTTCGCAGTTGGCCCGTTCGCGCAGGCCGTAGGTGGTTTTGGTGATGTGGCGAGACCCAAGCACAGGCGCAGACGTCACGGCGGTCAATGAAGCCGTAATTTCCCGAATCTGGCCTTGGTGCCATTCAAAAATATTGGCTTCGACCACGGCATTTGTTCCGGTTGCTTGACTCTGGCAGGCGGCGTCATCAAATCCGATGGCATCAGTTCCATCGGCATTCCGCATGGCTTCTGTGTTATCGGTCGGATTCAGGCCAGGATTGGAATTCGACCCTTCCCCGCCCGAACCGCACGCGTTTATGGCGAAAGCCCCACCGGTCAGGACAAGAATCAAAACGATTTTGGAACTACGGATCAGCATCGCGCATACCTCAACAACAGCAACAACAGCAAAAAACACAGCAACCACTCAACAAACAGCCAGACAGGAGTTGGCTGCACTCGCCATCAACCAGCCCGGGGCACCCTGAAATCCGATGCCACGACGACATCACCTATTTGACGGGGTCTGAACAAGAGCCTCATGCCAACCCGGATGTTTTCAAGACCGGCACGCCCGAGGTCATGAGGAAAGAACAGAAAAGAGCGGCGCCCACGTGCCCCATCGTCAATCGTAAGAGACCCCATCCGGTCAGGATCAAAGAAGGTCACCACGCCCTCTGACTCCGTGATGTCTTCCGGGCGTTCGATCACAAGTGGCCCGGTGCTGCCTGGGACTGCGGCAGCCTCAATGGCCGCTTTAACGGCAGCAACCTTTGTATCGTCTTCGCGCAGCATGATCACCACCAGATGCCGGGCGCGGGTCGCTGCCACATACATCATGCTGGACATGATCGGGTTGGAAAGTTCCATCTTGTGTTCGCTGAAATTGATCAGGATCGCAACCTTCGCCTCCAGGCCTTTGAAACCGGCCACCGTCGCAACGTGCGGACCAGTCGATTTCGCAGCCGAAGCCCCAGTGGCTTTTGCCGAGGCATCCACACCAAGTCCGACCAATGGCGCATTCATTCCCGTCAAAATCGATTCCGGTGCCTTTGGGTTCCTTGCCGAGATCAATGCGATTTCATCCGGGCGCAGGTGTTCGCGGCGGATCAGATCCGACAAAAGCAACTCGAGTTTCTTCTGTGCGTCAGCCCGGTCTTTGTAGGTGACAATCTGGGGCATGAAGCCACTGCGTCCGCTATGACTCTTAAGCACCTGGCTGCCCGTGCGGAACTCGCGGGCAAAGGTCGATATCTCTTTCGTCGTCCGGTAGTTGTGCACCAGGGGAAAATACGGCGGAGCCACGGGCAAAACCTGCTCAGGTACGAACAACGTCTCGCCGCTTCCGGAGCCGAAAACACCCTGACTGCGATCAAAGAACAAGTAGAAACGCCCGCTCTCGGGACTGATGAGCAATCGCTCGATGCATTCCCACCAGAAGGGCTGTACGTCTTGAGCTTCGTCACAAAGGATCACATCATAACGGCATGAATCAGCAGCGATCGCAGTTTTGAGTTTCTCGGGCCCATCAAACTGAAGCCAATCTTCGAGTTTGCCTTGATAACCAGCCGGAACCCGCAGGAGTTCGACTCCAAATTTGGACCCAAGCTCGCCATAGGTCATCACGTCAACGCCGCGACCGATATCGACACGAAGGCGTTCATTTAGCACCGGATTTGATGATGTCAGAAGAACCTTGGCGCCCTCATCACGGTAACGGCGGGCAAGCATGGCAGCCAACATGGTTTTTCCTGTACCAGCCTCGCCTTCAATACCAAGGCGGCGTGCACTCGTGACTGGTGTGACCAGGGATTCTTGAATCGATTCAATATCTGCAACGCGCAAATCATGATGGTCCACATACTCGCGCAAGAATCTGCGACTTTCAAAATGACTGCCCTTGAGCAACCGGTCGAGGTTTTTTTCACCCGGGCTGCTGAACTTCAAATATTTTTCGAGATGGGATTTGCGCACAATCTCAAACAGGGTTTCTTCGAGGCGCTCCATACGCTGGCGGCCAATCACCAGGTCACGTTCCACCCCTGCCGTCATTGGCAATTCAGATTCATCAAGATAAGGCAAACAGACGGCATGACAAACTGGCATGCGCATGTTTTCGCGTTTCAGAAAACGATAGAAGCGGTTTTTCCAGACCAGGGCCTGGTTGAAGGGATTCTGAATCCGAAACCGCTCGCCTTGCCGGTTGATCGAGAAAAAATCTCCGTTTTCAATCTGAATTCTGCCGCCCTTGACTTCGACGACAACAAATCCGGCAGATGGATGCCACAAGACAAAATCGATCTCGCCTTCCTGCAATCCTTCACCCGGCTCAAACGCCGACAGGACACATGAATAATAAACGCGCCATCCGGCACTCAGACTTTGCCCGGCAACGCGGTAAAAGGTTTCTTCCGCGCTGCTTGGGAAAACCACGCGCTGTTTTTCGACGTCTGGAATCATGGTGACCATATTAAAACTTCACTCCGCGCCGAAAATTTGCGTTGCATACCAGCCACGACCACCGTGGAACACACCCACACCCAAAGATTCATAATCGCCGAGCATGTTCCGGCGGTGGCCAGAACTGCCCCACCACATTTCTGCAAAATCACTGGCGACGGATTCGACCGTGCCGGAGCTGTAGCCAGTCCAGGCGACATTTTCGCCGGAGACATCAACTGGAACATTTGGACCAAATTCGGCGAACAAAAAACGATTTCGGGCGGATGGAAAACCCGAGTGACTTATGCCCCCGCGATTGGCCTGCTGGATGCTCCAGTCACGGGCGGCGTAGCCCAATCGGTATCCAAACTTGAGGGGCTGAAGGCCACGCGAAAAGCGGTATGCGTTGGTCTTGTCAAAAATCAGATGTTCAATGGCACAAGTTTCAGTGTTTGCTTTGTAGCAGTTGGCTTGTCCGGAATTGCCAATGCTGCCACTTCCCGAACCGGCATCCGGAATGTTGATGGCTGGATTATTGATAGCGGGATCAGTGTTGACCGGCACATCAGTATTGTATGGATCTTGATAGGGATAAGTGTTGCCGGAATTGCTCCACGGAGACACCGGTGCAGGAGCACCTGGCATACGCTGTGATTGAACCCCGCCCCCTGCACAAGCGTGCAGTAACGGACCACCAAGCAACAACAATGTCATCACAACAAAGCGCATGAGCCAACTCCACAGCAACAGCAACAGCAACAGCTTCGTTGTGCAAGAATTGGTTCAGGCTGCCAAAACGGAAAAGAGTAGTAGAATCGGTCATTTACAAAAAAGCGTTGAAGCAAAAAGGTCAATTGCTTCAACGCTTTGTGGCTAGATTGTCAAACGATTGGTCATCTGGTTACGTGAAGTATTTCTTCGCCATATCTTCAAGGGTGACCTGCCGAATCTTGCGTGCGTTGCCCGCCTGACCAAAGGCAATCATCCGGTCCTCACAGACCTTTTGCATCGCCGTACGGGCTGGCTTCATGTAGGCGCGCGGGTCGAATTCATGGGGTGACTCGCTCAAGACCTTGCGGATCGCCGCCGTGATGGCGAGGCGGTTGTCGGTATCAACATTGATCTTACGGACACCGTGCCGGATGCCTTCTTGAATTTCAGCAACGGGAACGCCCCAGGTTTGTTTGATCTGGCCACCGTACTTGTTCACCGCGTCCTGCAGTTCTTGAGGCACAGATGAAGACCCGTGCATGACCAAGTGGGTGTTGGGCAGGCGTTTATGAATCTCGGCAACGCGGTTCATGGCCAGGATTTTTCCATCCGGTTTGCGCGTAAATTTATAGGCACCGTGGCTGGTCCCAATCGCAATCGCGAGGGCATCCACATTGGTCCGGCCGACGAAATCTTCCGCCTGCGCAGGATCCGTCAGCAGCATTTCCTTGGACAGTGTCCCTTCAAAGCCGTGGCCATCCTCTTTGTCCCCCTGGCCCGTCTCCAGCGACCCAAGGCAGCCAAGCTCGCCTTCCACAGAAACACCAAAGGCATGGGCCACGTCACAGACTTTTTTAGTCACGGCGACATTGTAATCATAATCGGCGGGAGTTTTTGCATCTTCTTTGAGCGAACCATCCATCATCACGGACGTAAAGCCCTGCTTGATTGCCGAATAGCAGGTCATCGGGCTGTTGCCGTGATCTTGATGCATAACCATCGGGATTTCAGGATACAGTTCCGCAGCAGCCAAAATCAGGTGCCGCAAATAAGCATCCTGGGAATAGGACCTGGCCCCCCGGGAGGCCTGGATGATCACGGGACTGTCGGTGGCTTTCGCCGCCTCCATGATCGACTGGATCTGTTCCATGTTGTTGACGTTGAAGGCCGCGACACCGTAGTTGTGCTCGGCAGCATGATCAAGAAGGGCACGAAGGGGAATCATCGCCATGATTTTTAACTCCAGAGGTTGGTCAAAAACGACCCGTTCACCCTGAAGTTATAAGGTTAGTCCTTGCAGCTCTGCAAGGCCGTTTGACCGCCGCGCTGGTAATTGTAGAGGGCTTTGTTCTCGTTGATTTGCCATTCGTCGTTCGATCCGCTGCTGCAGCCGGGAAATACCCGCCGGGAGTTGGCACCGCCAGCATCAATTTCCGAAGCCGTTGCGGTAAATTGATTCTGAGAACCCATAATGGTGTACAGGTACCTAACCTTCTGGCAGTCCGTGATGCGGAAACCAATCTCGTTGGTCGTGTTGCATGCGTTCACATCCGCCCAGGCACCCTGTTTAATGTTCCCGCAGGCCGTTTTTTCAGAACCGGACGCTTGAGGCGTCACCGTACCGCGAGTCAGACAGTCCATGTTGGAAAACGTATCGTTGTCGCCGTTGTAAGAGATCTGCAGGGTGTAAATGTGAACCAGATTCGATCGCGCTTCGGCCTGCCTGGCCTTTGCTTGAAACTGCTGGAACCGGGGGATCGCAAGGGCCGCGAGGATACCGATGATTGCAACCACAATCATCAGCTCCACGAGGCTAAACGCTTGCTTCTGCCATTGCCAAATCCCTTTTTCGTTCTCTTGCGAGAGATCGCCAGTCCACCGTTTCATTCCGCGACCCTCCTTATCGGAACATCGTTGCGGAACTTCGTAGCTGTGACCGTTGCCACAGCCAGATCAGTTGTTACAGCCTTGCAATGCGTTCTGAGAGCTTGCAGACACTAGGTTGTACATCTGCTTGTTCTCGTCGATCTGCCAGGTGTCGTTCATGCCCGTCGAGCATCCTGGGAATACACGGCGTGTCGTCGAACCACCGGCATCTAATTCACCAGCGGTAGCTGTAAACTGGTTCTGATTGCCGACGTTGTCGTAAGCGTAGCGAACCTTTTTACAATCAGTCACCCGGAAACCGATGTCGTTGGTGGTGTTACAGGTGTTCACATCGGCCCAGACTCCAGCGTCAGGACTGGGACCAATCGCGTAACCACCAGTGCCGCCAGCCGTACCACCGAGGGTTAGATGAGTAAAATTCGAGAAGGTGTCGTTGTCACCGTTATAGGACAACTGCAGGGTATAGATGTGAGCCAGGTTTGAGCGGGCCTCTGCCTGCTTGGACTTCGCTTGGAACTGCTGGAACCTGGGGATCGCGAGAGCCGCCAGGATACCAATGATCGCCACGACGATCATCAGCTCCACCAAGCTAAAACCTTGCTTACGGTTAAGTCGAGTCACGATGTTGTTAAAATTAGTCTTCATTGCAATTCTCCTCCTTATTTAATCAGTAACGGGATGCCCGGGAAGAACTTTAGCGTTCATGTAAAAATACTTATAACAACCAAATATCTTTATGAAAAAAACACAAAAAAACAGCATTAAATCATAAAATCAGAACGTTTCAGGCATTAATTGTCAAGATGCTAAACCATTGAAAACATGTCGACGGAGATACCAATAAACCAATAACAAGAGTGTATCATAGACTTTCATGGAGACGGATAGCCCCCATACCCGCTGACTGCCGCTTACCCCTCGCCAGAAAAGATGGGAAAACGACAAAAGGACTTTGGATCGACACTGAAATCATCAAGATGAAACGATGGCGCGAAGCGCTCCCGCTTCCATTGCGATGCCCGCCACATCAGGTCAAACTTCGCAACCCAAGCCTCGATCTCGCTTTTGCTGTGGTCGCCAAACGCCCTCAAAACCGTCGTCACTGTCTCCGGAACGCCTAATTTGTCCCGTACCCGGCAGGCTTCAATCAATGCCAAAACAGCGTACGGCATTAAATCACCTTCGTCGGTTTGATGCGCCTCTATTGGGCGCAACTCTGCGCTCGGTGGCTGATTTAAAACCACCTCCAAGGCCGGAATTGGTCCCATTCCGATCGTGCAACTTTTGGCCGCCCAACTGGCCCACTTGAGTAAAAAAGCCTTGTCGATACCGGCAAGCGGCGCCAATCCACCAGCCGCATCGCCGTCCATCGTCGTGTAACCAACGGCTGCCTCAGAGCGGTTTGCGGTGGTCAGGAGCAAGCGCGCCTCCATGTTTGCCAACAACCAGATCATCGGCGCCCGGGCCCGGGCCTGGATATTTTGCAGGGCAAGGTCGTCATGCTGCCAGTCCAGATTTCGCCCCGACGCACGGGCGGCTTCATCCAAATAAAAATCAACCGCAGGCTGAACATTCAATTCAACGAATCGTCCCCCGGTTGCAGCTGCAATCTGGCGGGCCGCCTCGTGGGTTTTTGTTCCAGATTGATTCGTCCCCTGCCAGGCGCAGAGCAAAAGCGCGGTCATGGAATCATCCGCAAGGCCGCTGCGGCGCAGGAATTCTTTCTTGCCAAGTTCAGCGATCGCCAAATGGCGCATCTGCGCCACAAGGACCGCACAGACCGACGAATCACATCCGCCGGACAAAGACAGCGCGTAGCCTTTCGATTTTGATTTCCGCAAATAATCAAAAAGTCCAAGGGCGCTGGCCCGCAGAAACTCTTCTTCTGGACTCATTTCGAGGGGAGCGACCTTGTGCGGAGCAGCAACTGGCGCATCAGCAGGCGTTTGCGGGGTCAGATCGATATTTGCCTTGATGATCCGCAAGGATCCTGGGCCGTCATTGCTGTCTGAAAACGATTTCTTGCGCATTTTACTGCTGCGAACCGCATCCAGATTTGCGTCGCTCGTGACGAGGTCTCCGTCGGCAAAGGAAAATCTTTGCCCGCGCCCTGTTACTTTGCCATCACAGGCAATTAAGGCACCACCGTCATAGATGATCCTGCCGGCTTCAAGTCCGACCAGATTGCTGTACGCATAATACACCCCAAAAGAACGGCTGCTGTTCGCAACCAGATGCTCCCGCGTCTCGTATTTGGCCAAGGCAAAATGGGAAGCGCTCGGATTGAGGACGATATCAGCAAAGCCCGCAGCGGCGGCCGCGGCCGGAACGGCACCCCACGCCTCTTCACAAATCTCCAGGGCAATCCGTGCGCCGTTGATGTCGTAGACAAGATCTCCAAACGGAATTTTCAATAAACCAAGCTCAAGTTCAATATTGCGGCCGTCCGCCCATGGCCGGAACCACCTCGGCTCATAGTGGACCCCGTCGCGAGGCAGGCGTCGTTTTGCGTTGATCCCGAGGATGCGACCGTCTCCAAGAACCGCCACCGCATTGTACAAACCACCCTCGATCACCACGGGCAAACCCACCGTGCAGATCATGTTTTTGCTGGCTGGTGCGATTTCCTTGATGAGAATGTCCATCGCGTGGGCGGAAAGATCGGGGCGAAAAAAAGCATCCTCGCAGCCATATCCCGTCAGGCAAAGCTCGGGCAAAACCAAAACCTGAACACCGGCTCCACGTGCATCCGCCATGGCCTTTAAAATACGCCGTGTGTTTCCCGCGAGATCCAGTGGAGTCTGATTCAATGTCGCAGAACCAATCCGGATGGACTTCAAGTTTTGCGCAGCTTTGCCAATCATCGGTTCCAAGCGTTTCTCCGTTCTGCCGGCCTGGCAGAGTTTATGTCACCGCGTTCGCGGGCGGCGGCCTCGGCCTGCCATAACAGGGCCTGCCTGAAATGTTCGTACCCGACCACTTCGACAGTGTCCAGATCGGCAAGGGTTCTGGCAACCCTCAATGCCCGAACGAGGCCGCGCGAGCTGATGGATCGACAGACGTCTGCGAGAAACCCCCGCCCATCTTCCTTGGCGACTTGCTCCAGGCGAGCCGCAACGGAATCACCTGCCACGCCTGCCTGGCCACCAAAGGCCGCCCATCCTAAAGCAACCTTTAGCAAAGGATCTGGCAGCCGAGCATTGGGTGTCCCGGGCTCAATCCCGAGTTCCATGCAGCGCTCCCTCGCAAAGGCGGCTGCTTTTTGGACCTTATCTCTCAACGATGAAGTCGTCATGATTTTGGGGACTGAGTCTGATTCACCTGAGGCTGTCGCGGAATCGGAGCCAGCAGCAAGGCGACGGCGTTCGGGCATGTTCAGGTGAATGTCGATCCGGTCGAGAAGTGGCCCAGACATGCGCCCCTGGTAAGCCACCACTTGCCCGGTCGCGCACCGGCAACGACGGACGCGGCTGCCCGTCCAGCCGCAGGGACAATTGTTGCTTGCCGCGACGAGAACCGCACCGGCAGGCCAGACAACGTGACCTTTGACACGCGCCAAATTCACTTCGGCGCTCTCAAGAGGCTCTCGCAGGGATTCCAATAAATCTCGCCGGAACTCTGGCAATTCATCAAGAAAAAGGATCCCGCCGTGGGCCAGTGAGATTTCACCCGGAGACGAATGCCCCCCGAGCACAGCGGCCATGCTGGCTCCGTGATGGGGCGATCGGAACGGGACCAGACCAGCACGAATCCCCACGAGGGAATTTCCAGCAAGATTATGAAGGTGCAGGCAGCGCAATTTTTCGCGGCCTTCGGGCGGAATCATGATGCCAGGCAGCCGTTGGGCAAACATGGTTTTCCCGGAGCCTGGCGTTCCGCGCATCAGCAAATTGTGTCGCCCTGCAGCGACCACCATCGCAACCTGCGCCTGTTCCCGAGTCAGGTCCATGTCGTCGAAAAGTGGAATCGCATTTGCCGCGGGGTCTAAAACTTCCACAGGTTCAGCAACAGGTCCGCAAACACTTGAATCGTCGCCCTCAAGCCAGGCCAGCACAGACTTCAGATCCGTGAACCCATGAACCTCCATGGGCGCCAAGTCGATGCCCCGCAAATCATCGAGGCTGTCTTTGGCCACGGCCATGTGGCGGCACCCCTGCCGGGCTGCGCCAAGCGCAAGGGCAACCATCCCAGGGACGGCACGCAAGGCCCCCTGCAACCCAAGTTCCGCAGCAAACGCAATGCCGGGAAACGCCCGGCCTTTAAATTTAAAACCATCATTGGCCTCTGCCAGCGCGATGGCCATGGGCAGGTCCATCTGGGCACCATCGATCCGAATGCCGGCAGGAGTAAACCCCAGAACGAGCCTTTGGGCGGCCAGATTGATGCTCAACAGTTCAAGGGCTGCCCGCGCCCGTTCCTTACCGCTGCGGCACACCTCCGTCAGATTGCCCAGGAGCTGCACACCGGCAAACCCCCGCGTGTAAGCGGCCTGAATTTCAACCAACTGAACGTCGGCCCCTTCCCTGACCAGACCCTGAATGACGAGTTTCTCTACGACGGGCCTTTGCTTCATAGCAATTTGCTTCGCGCTTCTTTGTTTCGTCGTCTGATTCGTCGCTTCCTGCTGTTCCATGGCTTTAATTCCCCTCGACTGTTTTTTTAGGCGTCCCGGCATCCAAGGCGGGGAACCATCTCAAAAAACACATGGAATCGGGCAGTTCCATGTTGTGGGATTTCATGACATCCTGCAAAAAGCACTATTGAGACCAGCGGAGCCTGTTGCTGATGAAACCCGAAAAAACAACGCACTCTACGGGAAAAACTCATGATTCTGCGCCGGCTTTGAGCCATGAGCTGCTCCTGGATCGGGGCCGGCTCGGTGTTGCAGAAGGCATCGCGGCGGCACTTGCCAAATTGGCGGCAAATGCGGGCGCGGCCGATGCTGGGGCTGACCCCCTACCCAGCGCCACCGAAATCGCCAAGTGGATGGAGCGTCCACCCGAATCCCAACTCGGTGATTATGCGCTGCCTTGCTTCCGGTTCGTGAAATCCCTTAAACGCAAGCCAGATGAAGTGGCGCGTGAACTCGGGAATTTAATTGAGACCAAATCAAGCTGGATTGCTGCAGCAACTCCGGCTGGTCCGTTTCTTAACATCTCTGTCAATCAATCGCGCCTGATGGCGTGGCTGCTGCCTTCCGCAGCCAGCGGAAAAATTTTCCAATCGATGTCTCAAAATCAAACCACGGCCAACACACGTGTGATGATTGAATACTCGCAACCAAACACGCACAAAGAGTTTCATGTCGGCCACGTCCGGAATATTTGTCTGGGCAGCGCGCTGGTCAACCTTTTCCGGCACTGTGGTTACCCGGTGATTGCCGCCAATTATATTGGCGACGAGGGGACCCACATTGCCAAGTGCCTGTGGCACATCAAACGCACCGGAGCGAAGGCCCCGACCTTTAAGAAAGGCGAATGGCTGGGAGAAATGTACGTCGAAGCAACGCGGGCACTGGAAGCCGAATCGGCGGTTTCGCCAGAAGCGAAGTCCCGGATCGATGCAGAAATTTCGTCAATCCTGCGCGGCATCGAATCCAAACACGGCCCTGACCATGAACTGTGGCGCGAGACCCGCCAATGGTCGCTGGATGATTTCAACGACGTCTACAACTGGTTTCATATCAAATTCGACCGGGTCTTTTTCGAGAGCGAAGTCTCGGAGGAAAGTCAGGAAATCGTCGAAGAATATTTGAAAACAGGTGCATTCGTTGAATCTGAAGGCGCGATCGGGGCTGATTTAAAAGAATTCAAACTCGGGTTCATGATTGTGCGCAAACGGGATGGAAACACCCTTTACGCAACCAAGGATTTGGCCCTTGCGCGCCGCAAGTTTGACGAATTTAAAATTGACCGTTCCGTCTACGTCGTTGCCAGCGAACAGAACCACCACTTCAAACAAGTCTTCAAAACATTGGACCTCATGGGCTTTAAGCAGGCCAAGCAATGCTTTCATCTGAGCTACGGGATGGTGGTGCTGCCGGACGGAAAAATGTCGTCACGCGCCGGCAACACGGTCACTTTCAAAATGCTGCGCGAGGAAATGACTGCGGCCTTGAACGAAATTCTGGCGAAATATGCTGCCGAGTGGTCGGCCGCAGAAATCGCAACCACCGCGCAACGCCTGTGCGAAGGTGCAGTCAAGTACGGCATGCTCTGCTCAGATCCGGCGAAAGATGTCGTCTTCGATATGGAAAACTGGCTGAGTTTTGAAGGCAACACCGGCCCTTACCTCATGTACAGCTACACACGAACACAATCGATACTCCGCAAGGCCGCAGAGGCAGGTGTTACTTTGGATTGGGCCCAGGAAACAGTCCTTCAAGATGCCTATGCAAAGCATGGAGTTGCCGATTCAGAGCGTGAACTGGGCCGCTGGATCCAGGATTTCAATCACGCCGTGGCGGCGTCGTGCGAAAACTATCGCCCAAGCACTTTGGCGAATCATTTGTTCTATCTGTGCAAGGCGTTCAATCGTTTTTATTCTGACGTTTCCGTCCTCAAAACCACGGATGAGCCTTTGCGGCAGGCACGCCTTGGAATGGTGGCAGCGTTTGGCGCAACACTCAAGGAAGGCCTGGCCCTCCTTGGAATCACCCCTCCGGATCGAATGTGACAATGAAATTGCCCAGGTACTTTAAAAAAAGTGTGGCGGGATTTTTTGCATGCCCTCTATTTTTATTTGCTGATTTTGCATCAGCCAACACCTCTGACAGCAACTTCGGCTTTGGTGGCACCGCCGGACCACGCACCAGACGGACGAATCAGGGCAGCGTTATGCCAGGCGGCCCGTCCTTGAGGCAAAGTGTTGAAGCGCGCGATTTCTCGCTGGCGGTCAACGCAGCCATTCCCGATTTGTGGTCCATGACGCTGCAGTGGCGTCTGTCCCCCAGGTTCGCCTTCGAATTGAGCGCCGCGCCAGAAACAAAGTTGAATGTGCGGATTGAAATGCCGGCTGACTTGATCAGCACAAAGAAAAACGTCGGCGTCGCCAATCCCGCTTACACCATCACATCCAAAGCCGGGAGCGGACCAGGAGGCGGCATTGCCGGCGTATTCTATCCTTATCTGTCGGGGCGCGATGGTGGCGGATGGTTTATCGGAGCCGGCGCGATTTACAGACGCCTGACGCTGACGGGATTGACCAAGTCACCAGTATTGATCTGTTCCCTGATCGAGGCCCAAAAGAATCCGCCTTGCGGGGATTCGGACGCCGCACTTGTGACCAGAACCCAATTTGTGATCGATGCCGATATCGAGAGCAGCGGGATTGCGCTGCGCGGGTGGACGGGCTGGCGTTGGAACTTTGCAGCGAGTGGAAGTGGCGCTTTTACCGGAAGAGAAGGTGACTCTCTTTTGCGGCGGACTTTTGTGGAAGCCGCCCTTGGGGCCGAACGGGTTTCCAGCCCAAAACGCAAAACTGCCGTAAAAATAACGCTGGATACGCCGGGGCAGAGTGATGCGGACACAGAAACCGCACTGGGATTGCTGAAGGATCAAAACGCCAGCAAATCCCAGGATAAACTGGAGACCCTGTTGCGCAATTACGACTCTCGATTGACTCCCGTTGGATGGATCGCCGCAGGCATCTGGCTCTGAGTTTTCTCCCTGAAATCATTGATGATTATAATATTAATTATATTTTTATTAAAAAGGTGATAAGAACATAGTGTATTTATGAAGTGGGAGGAGCTGCTTTTATGATGAGCTTTGGTGCCAACGAAGTGAACATCATGTCCAGGTCCTGGACCGGGGAAAACCCCTCGACCTTTCGCAGTTCACCATGGACCGATGCACTCAATGCGGCCATCCGCTGCGAACTAGCCGCCGTCGACATCTACAGCCTTCTGATTCGAAGTGCGAATTTCGAAGCAAATTCTTTTGTCGATGAACATGCCCACGCTTCGCGCAAACTTGCCGTTTTGGTCATTGCCCGCCGGGGCGTGCCGGCCGACCGCCCCGCAGCTGTGATGGCGGGCTTCAACAAGGCAATCTTGCAAGTTTGCTCTCTGATGCCAGATGAAATCAACGAGCGATTCAGTCGCAGCCGCCTTGCGGGACTAGAAAAGCAATTGTGCCTCATGTACGCAGCCTTGGCCTCTAATGCCCCTGCAGAAGACCGCCAAACCTTGGATCAGCTCGGAACCGGTGCGGCAGACCGCCACCTGTTTCTGCGCCGTAGTAACATTACTCTCTAACGCGCTCGATCCGGTAAAGCTCCCGCAAATCCACATCATAAAAGATCAGTGTCGCTTTTTCGGTTGTCAGTTCCATGGCCACGAAACCAAAAGCTGACTGAACAAATTTTGAACCCGATCGTTCTTGCTTCAGGCGTCCCACCTCTGCGCCGCCAGTCCCGGCGACGATGAAGTCCGTTTTGCAGCCACTGAAACTCAAGTGTTCGAGCTGGTGGGCATGCCCGGACAAATAGAAATCAGCCTGCTCGCAAATTTCCGGCCTGACCGTGTACTTGAAATAAGTTCCGTCGTAGGCTGCCCCGTGGGACGATGAACTCGCCATGGGATGGTGGCCCGTAACGATGGTCCAAGCCCCCTTCGCACTCCGCAAACGGGACTTCATAAAATCATAAACACAATCTCGTGGTGACCCACACCAGTCAAAGCGGTTGGTGTCCAATGCAATCAAGCGGACCAACGGCCCGAAATCCACCGAATAAAAGCGGCCCGGCATCCGCCATCGAGGCTGAACGGCTGAGTACTCGATCTGCGCCTCTGGCGAGAGGCGGTAGTCGTGGTTGCCCAGAACCGGATAAACAGGCAGCCCAGCAAGGCATGGTGATCCATAGGGCTTTTCAAATTTTTCCTGCCACTGGGCATCGGTCGTAGACGATACGCCGGCCGGGTAAAAATTATCTCCAAGCAAAAGAATCCCATCGAATGGCTGTTTTTTTGCCTGGTTGCAGGCACGCTCCATCGCGCCCGCGACCTGAAGTTGACCGGCACCACCAGTCCCGGTGTCCCCGAGTGCAAGTAAACGAACCGTATTCGACGGATCGTGTGGTGGCCATGACATCTTGATTCCCCCGGAAGTCGCCCTTGGGGTTCCCATCCAAAGAAACAAGACCAGGCCCACTGATGCACATCCAAGAAGCATAAGGCCGGGCCCAAGGCCCTGCCGCACCACGGCAAACCATTTTTCAAACCGCATCGTTGAAACTCCGCCCAACAATCATCTGTAGGGTATAATCAAGAGTGTACAATCAAACCGTAACCCTAATGCCAACCTCAAGGTCAACAGGAACCCGCGTGCCGGCAGAACAAACCGTCAACGTCATCGGTCGCCTGACCCTTCGCCAGATCGAGGGCTTCGGTAACTTTGTCATTTTTCTCGGCAGCGGTCTGCGCCAGATTTTTTCAAGGGACCTGCGCTCCACCCTTGTCTTCAGGCAACTCGAGTTTATAGGCAACCGGTCTTTTGCAATCATCATCCTTGCAGGCACCATGGTTGGTGCCGTTTTCGGCCTTCAGTTTGGCGAGATTTTCCGGATTTTTGGTGCCGAAAGCATGATCGGTGCTGCCGCCGGGTTCGCCCTTTCGAAAGAACTGGCACCCGTTGTGGGATCGTTTCTGGTAACGGCCAGGGCGGGGTCAGCCATGGCGGCAGAAATTGGAACCATGCGGGTCAATGAACAGATTGACGCCATGCGCGTGATGGCAGTGAACCCGGTCAATTACCTTGTCGCCCCACGAATGCTTGGGTCGATCCTGATGATGCCCCTCCTGACGGCGCTGTTTACGCTTGCAGGGGTCACCAGCGCCTTTGTGATCGGGGTCGGGATGTACAATGTTGACGTTGGCATTTTCTTTGAAAAAATCCGGTTCATCGTTGCTCCGCGTCATATTGTCCAGGGGCTGGAAAAAGCCGCCGTTTTCGGTGCGATCTTTTCGGTGACGGGATGTTTCAAGGGTTTCAATGCTGCCGGAGGCGCAAAAGGCGTCGGACGCGCCACGACCGAGGCCGTCGTGATCTCGCTGGTGACGATCCTCATCGTGGACTTTTTCATCAGTTACCTTCAATTCGAACGCTCGGTCTGAGTAAAAAAAGCCGCCGAACAGCAAAGCTCCCGAAAGGAACGTTTAAAATGACCAATCAGGGCAACGGTAACGGAAACTCCACCGCCAACGGCAACAATCATGCTCCAAAGCTTTCGGACGATGAAATCGATCGCCTCGCACTGGCCTATCACGAGCGCAGTCCAGCCGGAAAAATCTTCACAGGGCTGTCAAAACCCGCGGCCACACAGCAGGACTTGACCCTTGCCTATTCCCCCGGCGTCGCAGCGCCCTGCCTGGAAATTGCCAAAAACGAGGATGATTCGTTTCGTTACACGGGACGCGGCAACCTGGTCGGCGTCATCTCCAACGGCACCGCAGTCCTTGGCCTCGGTGACATCGGCGCCCATGCATCGAAGCCCGTCATGGAGGGCAAGGCGATGCTCTTTAAAAAATTCGCCGACATCAACGTTTTCGACATCGAAGTCAACGCAAAGAATCCTGCGGATTTTATCGCTGCTGTCAGGTCTCTGGAGCCCACATTTGGCGGCATAAACCTGGAAGACATCAAAGCCCCGGAATGTTTCGAAATCGAGGAAGCCCTGCGCGAGCAAATGAACATTCCGGTCATGCATGATGACCAGCACGGAACGGCAATCATCTGCTCCGCCGCATTCCTGAATGCATTGACCGTGACGCAGCGTGATCTGAAAAAGACGAAAATCGTATTCTCCGGCAGCGGCGCGGCTGCTATTGCCACGGCAAATCTTTTTCTCGCCCTCGGCGTCGAACAGAACAATTTGATCATGTGCGACAGCAAGGGCGTCGTCTCCACTTCGCGCAAGGACCTGAATAAATACAAGATCAAGTTCTCACGCGAGACCGACATGAAAACCCTCGAGGAAGCCCTCGATGGCGCTGATGTTTTTGTTGGTGTCTCAGCCGCCAACGTTCTCAAACCTGAGATGATCATGAAGATGGCCAAAAACCCGATCATCTTCGCACTGGCAAACCCGGACCCGGAAATCCTTCCCGATGTCGCACTCGCAGCACGCCCCGATGCAATTGTCGCCACTGGACGCAGTGACTATCCCAACCAGGTGAACAACGTGCTTGGCTTTCCCTACATATTTCGCGGAGCACTCGATGTCCGTGCCCGGACCATCAACATTGAAATGAAACTGGCTGCCGTTCGCGCCATTGCAGATCTGGCAAAAGAGGATGTTCCCGACGTTGTGAACCGTGCCTACAAAACCGATCAAAATTATCAATTCGGTCGCGACTACCTGATTCCGAAACCAGTCGACCCGCGGGTCCTGCTGCGCGTAGCGCCGGCCGTTGCAAAGGCTGCCATGGACACCGGCGTGGCCCGCGTCAAGATTGATATGAACCAGTACCGGGAAAAACTTGAACTCATGGGCGGACCTTCCAAACGCCTCATGCGGTCCATCCGCAAAGACCTGGCATCCCACCGTCAAAAATCAGGCCGGAAGATTCATCTGGCCATTCCGCATGGACACGATAAACGAATCGTCCGGGCCGCGGCCCAACTGTGTGACGAAGGCGAAATCGACATCACACTCCTTGGGTCACGCAAGCACATCACACGCATGGCCGCAGAAATGGGTCTCAAACAATTCGAGGGCAAGGTGAAAATCATCGACCCCCTGAAGGACGAGGACTTGGCACAAAAATACGGCGAGCATCTCTTTGAACTTCGCCAGCGAAAAGGGATCTCCCGTGCAGCGGCGCAGGAATTGATCCGCGGCCATGATTATTTCGCAGGAATGATGCTGGCCAGCGGCGCCGTCGACGGACAAGTCTCCGGACTTGTGGTCAGCTACCAGCGCGCGGTGAAACCCCTGATCGAGACCGTCGGTGTCGCCAAGGACGAGGCCCTCGCGGGTGTTTACCTGATCATGACGCCAGAAAAATTATTCTTCTTGGCGGACTGCACGATCAACATCGACCCGACCGCAGACCAGCTGGTCGAGATCGCCGAGGCCACGGCCGAATTGGCCAAGCGCTACATGAAGGAACCCGTCCGGCTTGCCATGCTCAGTTTCGCCAGCTTTGGTGCCACCCGGCATGAACATGTTGACAAGGTGGCAAATGCAACCCGTATCCTTCAGGAACGTCACCCGGAGCTTTGCGTCGACGGGGAGATGCAAGCCGACGTTGCGCTGAATGAGACGCTCAGGCACAACGAATTTCCATTTTGCAAACTTGATGGCGATGCGAATGTTTTGATTTTTCCGAATCTCGACGCGGCGAACATTGCCTATAAGCTGCTGATCAACATTGCCGACGTTACTCCAGTCGGTCCGGTGCTCGTTGGCCTCAAGGGCCCAGCAAACATCTTGCAGCAAAGTGCCACCGTGGAAGAAATCGTCAGCCTTTGCTACATGACCGCGCATCAGGCGGCTCTCGGAGGCAATTAGAAAACGCAGGACAAGCGGCGCTCGATCACAGAACCTTCCTCGGCATAATGCAGGATATACCCGCCATATGTCCCGTCATTGCGGCGCTCGAAACAAACGCCGACTTCAGTCCGGATGTCACCGGCATCTGAGGCGTCCGGTCCGCGTTCAGGGAACTGGTAAACCTCACAGATCGGGTCACGTCCCAAGTCCAGTTGTTGACCGCGGATCCATCGTGAGACCCACTGGGCGCTTTCCTTGGGCAGGGTCGAAACTTTCGCCTCAATCCAGTCACCGCCACCTTCGGGGTCCCAGCGCTTGACGATCTCGAGTCGCAGCCTGGGACCATCATCTCGGGTCTGACAGGAAGCAAAAACGCCATGCCGTTCCCCGGCAATGCCAACGCCAGAAAAAACAAAACACAAGGTGCCTGCGATGATTCCCGATGCAACAATCCGAGACAATATGGTCTTCGATGAGATGGATAATTTCATGACGGGCCCTTCCAGTTCAATCAGCCATCGCGCCATGCAAAAAACTGACCATCCGCCAAGGCGGCGGCTGGAATGGGATTCATCGGGAATCAAGTTGGCTTTCGGGAAACACCTTTCGTACCTTCGAGAGGATATATTCACCGTACGTTCCCGATACCGCATGCACATTGGCCTTGTCCCAGCGCTCCGCTGAGTCGTCCTTGACCCGGTCGCGGTCGACCACGGGAAGAGGCTGAACCACCGCGTCAAATCCAGGGTCAAAAAAGAATGGAAAGGACAGGCGATTTCGACCGGATGCATTTCGCACGCGATGCGGCGTTGACTTGTATCGTCCGCCCGTCATCCGGTCCAACATGTCTCCAATATTGCACACAAAGGTGTTTTCAACTGGTGGCGCCGGAATCCAACCCGTATTTGTTTTAACCTCAAGTCCACCGCAGTCGTCCTGCTTCAAAATGGTCAACACGCCGTAGTCGGTGTGCTCACCGACACCCCATTGGTGCAGCTGGTTCAGGTCGGGCACCGGATAATGAAAGATCCGAAAGAGCAGCAGGGGATCTTTGGTATACCGCTCGTGAAAATAATTTTCTTCCAAGCCCAGGCTAAGAGACAAAGCACCCATGAGGGCATGCCCCAATGCCGTCATTTCATCCATGTAGGCCAGCACGACCGCCCGAAGTTCGGTGGGCTCGGCTGGAAAAAGGTTTGCGCCATGCATGGGCTTGCCAGCGATCACGGCCGGGTGTTCGCCGGACAATTCCTGGCCGAAATAAATGCCTTCCTTGACGTCCGGCAGCCCCGAAGTCAGTTCAACGCCGACTGGAAAAAAGCCCCGCCAGGCACGACCGGCTTTGGCCATCGCAATCCGCATCTTGCTCTCATGGCTCTGGGCAAAAAAATCACGACTCAACGCCTCGATTTTGTTCTGAAGGTCCAGGCTGATGCCGTGACCGGAAACATAGAAAAATCCGACCTCGCGGCAAGCCCGTCCAATGGCTTGTGCAACAGATGATTTGGAATCGGCGCTTCCCCTGAGGCCGGAAATGTCGATCAGTGGCACTTGAACTGGAATTTCCATGAGGACCTCCACAAATAGAATCTGCGCCAACGGACCTCGCGCCATGCGTTTAACGGCCCGGAATGGCTTTTCCGTTGTAAAATCGGGCCATTGATGGTTTTTTAAGCCATCAAAACAGGCAGCGGGGTCGATGCCCAACATCCTAATCCAGAAGCAGGCAAACGGCATGGAAGAAAAGCAGAGTTATCCATTCTCAATCATTGAGAAAAAGTGGCAACACCACTGGCTGGAAAACAAAACCTTCAAGACTCCGGACCCAGACGACGCCTCGGGGCCGAAGAAGCCCAAATACTATATTTTGGACATGTTCCCCTACCCATCTGGTGACGGCCTGCATGTCGGCCACCCGGAAGGCTACACCGCAACCGACATCGTCGCCCGGTTTAAGCGCATGAATGGCTTTAATGTCCTGCACCCGATGGGCTGGGACGCCTTTGGCCTGCCCGCCGAACAGCATGCCATCAACACCGGCACGCACCCGCGGGTCACGACCGCCAAAAACATCAACCGCTTTCGCGAACAGATCCAGTCGCTGGGACTCAGTTACGACTGGGACCGTGAAGTCGACACGACGGATCCCAGCTACTACAAATGGACCCAGTGGATCTTCTTGAAACTGTTTCAGCGCGGCCTCGCCTATGAATCACACGAACCGGTGAACTGGTGCCCAGCGTTGGGCACGGTCCTCGCCAACGAGGAAGTCATTGACGGCAAGTCTGAAAGGGGCGGCCATCCCGTCGTCCGCCGGCCAATGCGCCAATGGGTCTTGAAAATCACCGCCTATGCCGAACGCCTTCTCGACGACTTGGATCTGGTGGATTGGCCGGACAGCGTCAAGGAAATGCAGCGCAACTGGATTGGCAAAAGTGTCGGCGCCGAGGTTGAGTTCAAAATCGCCGAAAATGAAAAATCACGCGAATCTCTGGGCTTCACCGTTTTCACCACGAGGCCCGATACTCTTTTTGGCGCAACATTTTGTGTGCTCGCCCCGGAACATCCACTGGTTGATAAAATCACCACCGCTGCACAACACGATGCGGTGGTGTCCTACGTCGAAGAAACAAAGCGACGCAGCGACATGGAACGCACCGGCCTCAACACAGAAAAGACTGGTGTCTTCACTGGGGCGTTTGCCATCAACCCGGCCAACAATGAAAAAATTCCGGTTTGGATTGCGGATTACGTGATGATCACCTACGGCCACGGGGCTATCATGGCGGTTCCCGGACATGATGAGCGGGATCATGAATTCGCCCGCAAGTTCGGACTTCCGGTCAAGCGCGTCCTGACGGGATCACCTGATGAATCGAGCGACTCGGCCCACACTGGGGACGGAACACTCGTCAACTCTGGCTTCTTGAACGGGATGGACAAGGCAACCGCCGTCCATCGCATGGGTCAGTGGCTGCAAGAGCACAAACTTGGCAAGCCCACCGTAACCTACAAACTGCGGGACTGGCTGTTCTCCCGCCAGCGTTACTGGGGCGAGCCATTTCCAATCGCGCAAGATAACAACGGCAACGTCGTGACGGTCGACGAATCTGAGCTGCCGGTTTTATTGCCCGACCTCGAAGATTTCAAGCCCTCTGGAAACGGCGAATCCCCGCTTTCGCGATCGAAAGATTGGTTGGAATACAAAAAAGACGGCAAGGTCTACCGGCGGGAAACCAACACGATGCCGCAGTGGGCCGGCAGCTGCTGGTACTATCTGCGCTACATCGATCCGCACAACGATCATGCAGCATGGGAAAAATCCAAAGAGAAATACTGGATGCCCGTCGATTTGTATGTCGGCGGTGTTGAGCATGCGGTTTTACATCTTCTTTACGCACGCTTCTGGCACAAGGTCCTCTTCGACTGCGGCCTGGTGTCGACCAAAGAGCCATTCCAGCGCCTCGTCAACCAGGGAATGATTCTGGGGGAAAATGGCGAGAAGATGTCCAAGAGCCGCGGCAACGTGGTCAACCCGGACGACATCATCCGCGAATGGGGTGCCGACTCCCTGCGCCTGTACGAAATGTTCATGGGACCTCTGGAAGCCACAAAGCCATGGCAGACCGCCGGCATTGTCGGGTGCCACCGGTTCCTGCGTCGCTTTTGGAAACTTTTTGTCACGGATGAAGGCCAACTCAGCGGACAGATCCAGGCAAAAGAAGACAGTGAAACATTCAAGCGGACTCTGCACAGGACCATCCAAAAGGTAACGCTGGACACGGGAGCCATGCGATTCAACACCGCAATCGCCGCCATGATGGAACTGGTCAACGCTGCCTACAAGGAGCCTGCCATTTCGCGCGCTTCGGCCAACATCATGACCTTGCTGTTGGCAAGTTACGCACCACACATGGCTGAAGAACTCTGGGCAAGGCTTGGACACACAGAAACGCTGGCTTATGAACCATGGCCCAAGTTTGACGAGGCTTTGTGTCAGGTCGATTCCGTGACCCTGTCGATCAGCGTCAATGGCAAGATGCGCGGCACCATCGAAATGCCAAAGGATGCCACCCAAGCTGATGTGCTCAACGCTGCAAAAGCCCTCGAAGGGGTCCAGCGCCATCTGGAAGGAAAACAGATCCGCAAGGAAATCTACGTTCCGGGAAAAATCGTCAATTTTGTGGTTTCCTGAGGACTGATGGAAAATCTTGCAGGGACCTATTTATTTTGGAAGTGGTTGCACATCGTGGCAGTCATCAGTTGGATGGCGGGTATTTTATACCTTTACCGGCTTCTGATTTATCACAGCGAACGCGGCACCAAAGATCACTCCATCCATGAGCTGCTGTGTCTGATGGAGCATCGGCTCTACCGGTACATCACGATTCCGGCGATGATCGTCGCCGTCTTTGCCGGCCTGTTCATGGTCGCCTTGGTGCCAGACCTTGGCAGGACCGGATGGTTCGGGAGCAAATTCGCTCTGGTCCTCGCTCTCATGTTCGCCACATTTTACGCTGGCAAGCTACAACGAGACGCGACCATTGACGCCCACCGGTTGCCGGCGTCAAGAACCCTGCGGTTTTTAAACGAGGTTCCGACGCTCTTGATGCTGGCGATTGTTGCCCTTGTCGTCTTCAAACCGTTTTAGTCCGGAGCCCTGTGTACCCTTCCCCTTCAAATATGCGATTCAAGATCGGGGTCATTTTGCTCGCGCTCGCGGCTGCTGGACTGATCTTATATAAGTTTGCAAACCGGCAGCTCAACCAACAGGCAGCCTTGCGCCTGGAATCACGACTGGCTGCCTTGGAATTAAAAACCGGCATCAAAACCGTCCCTGTTGGTTTTTCTGTTGGCTTTGGCGCCATGCGAATCCGTTCATTGCAAATCATTTTGCCAACCCGCGACCGGCTCTCGAAAAAATTATCGGCACCGATGGCAGATCACGATCCCGATATCGCCGAACTTCTGCAACAGATCGAACCAGCCTTGCGGTCCCTGATCCGCGAATTGCGCACCAACTCAGATGAACCAAAATCAAAAGCCATCATGCCCCGGATCGCCCGATGGTTTTTACCGACACGGATTGTCTTTGATATCGCCAAAACTGAAATCATCGCCGACCGGACGGGATCAAACGCAGGAAAAAAAGAATTAATTCTGAGTGCCACAGAATTTCACGTCCGCCTTGACCGGCGCACACCCAGGATCAATTTTCACGCAAAAGAACTTCAATTAACCGGATTCGTACCTGAATCAAACGTCAGCGGGCACCTCAGGTTATGGCCAAAGACCGGAGCCGTCGAACTAACCGCATCCCAGACGCCCGATGCAAAATACCACGGTTGGGGCCTTCGCATCAGGACCGGCATCGACACCAGAAAAATTGAGGTATCGATCAACGGTGCGCACATGCCGCCGTCCCTTGCGTCGATCCTTGGCAGTTTTGTCGTTCCCTCCACCGATACAACTTTTGAATCCAATCTGGAGTTGTCCCAACTCGGCACGGAGATGGTGTCGTTCAAGGCATCGATAAAATTTCGAGACCTCTATGTTCACAACCAGATCATTGCTCTGAAAGAAATCGGACCAATGCACCTGGACGCGAACTTCAACGGTGCATTTGATCCTGCCAGTTCTGAACTGATCATCGATCACGGGCGGATCGAGCTGCCAGCGCCGGTCGAATTTGAACCTGCAGAACGAAACATGGCGCAACGGTCCAACTTCGACTTTGAGGTTGCCGGGGCTATCGAACCAGCCGTCATCGTCAATCTTCGTGCGAATGGGCCTGTAGCCTTGCCAAAAACGGTGCAACGCTTCCTGGCACGTTATTTTCCACCCTCATCAAAAAGGTCTCCCCCCGAAACCTGGTCGGTAAGAGCCTTCGTCGCTCGAACCCCTTGCCAGGCACTGGTCGACATCCTGCCCGCGAAGTTAGCCCCGGCTTTGGATGATTTCATGCTTGCCGGAGACTTCATGGGAATCATGACGGTGACGTGGCCAAAACGAAGGCCGGCTGATTTTCAACTGCAGATGAGTCACGACGAATTCACTTGCGAAGTCGCAAACGAGCCCGATTTTTACGCGGCCAAAAACCTCAACGGCCCGGTGACAGTCCAGAGGCGTTCCCGTGGCATGCCCAACCGGACCATTGATCTGGGACCGCAAAACCCTGCGTTCGCTCCATACCGCAGCATCGGCCGTTCCTTTGTCACCACCGTTGTGGCCGCAGAAGACACCGGGTTTTGGGGTCATTCTGGGGTCGCGTCAATTACCTTCCTGGATGCCTTGAGAGATAATTTGGCTGCAGGACACCTTGCTCGCGGTGGTTCCACGATCACCATGCAGCTGGTGAAAAACCTTTTGCTGAATCACGAACGCACCGCAAGTCGCAAACTCCAGGAATTTTTTCTCGCCTGGCATCTGGGCCGGACGCTTACGCGGGAAAGAATCCTTGAGCTTTACGCCAACGTTGCCGAATTCGGGCCCAATATTTTTGGTGTCGGAGAGGCGGCGGATTTATATTTTGGGAAAAAGCCCTCAGACCTGACCATCAAGGAAAGTGTCTTTTTGGTCAATCTGCTGCCAGCACCAGTGAGCCGTGCAGAAGCCTTCTGTCGTCACCAGCAACCAACTGAGAATTTCAGCCTTTTGATGAACAACTTGATCACCCGGATGCGGACCCTCAAGATCATCAATGAAGAAGAGCGGAATCAAGCGGCTGCGGAACACCTGACATTTCGCATGGACGACGATGCCATTGGAAAACTCTGTCACCCTGCAAAGGAAGCCACATGAAACTGGTCCCTGCTACAGAATCACTTGCCCACTATTTGTCGGACCATGCGACGGCTTTGGATCATGCGCTGCTGCCTGGTGAGGCCCTTGCCTTGGAAGACCTCCGCAGGGAGACCCTTGGCATCGTTGGCAGTGAGATGCAGATCGCCCGCGAACAAGGTTCCTTCATGTATCTTATCGCCAAGCTGACCGGTGCCCGGCGGGCCCTCGAATTAGGATGCTTCACGGGATATTCTGCGATCTCCATCGCTGCAGCCTTGCCATCGAACGGTCTGCTCGTCACGATTGACAAAGACGAGGAGAACATAGCTATTGCGCGTCGCTATTTTCAGCGCACGGGCCAGTCCGGCAAGATCACAACAAAGGTTGGGAATGCATTGGATGAGCTAGGGAAGTTGTTCGAGGAGCACGGGCCAGAAAGCTTTGACCTTGCCTTCATCGATGCCGACAAGGGACCAATGCTGGATTATTTCGAACACTGCATGAAATTGCTCAGGGTCGGGGGTCTTATCCTGGCCGACAACACCCTCTGGAACGGCGATGTCACAAACCGGTCCAGTCAGGACAAATGCACCATTGCAATACGACAGTTCAATGAAGCAGTGGCCCAGGACCCTCGGGTCGAAGCGACTTTGGTCAATGTCGCTGATGGAATCATGATGCTGCGAAAAAAATGATTAGCCTCTGATTTCGGACACCAGAGCCTGATAAAGCATGACATAATCCTGGTTCAAGGACCTCAATCGGGTGGCGACAACCTTGGCCAGGCGCAAGATGACCCCCACCGACCATTGGGGATACAACCGGCAAAATCTTTCAAAATCCCCGCCATCGAGAACCAGACAGCGACACGGTTCATCTGCAATAACGGAGGCCGAACGGGCCTCGTGACCAAACAGCGCGCCCTCCCCAAAAAAGATTCCATTTCCACCCGAGAGCTTCGCGACGGGATAAAAATCACCCTGAACCGTCTTCTTCATCACCATCACGCGACCACTCATCAGAAAAAACATGCCACCCCCGACATCGCCTTCGCGAATAATCTCGGAGCCAGTTGCAATATCTTTTACCGACAAAAATTCAGAAAAAGCCTTTAACCCGCCTGGGTCGGCCTTGAGTTCCTCGAGCAAAGTGATGCCTTCCAGGTACTTCAGAATATCATCTTGGACCGGCTCAACATTGGCATCCCGATTAGGGAATATTTCCTTGAGTCCCATCAGGCTGCACTCCCCGTCTTCAGTCCGGCTGCACCCGCCGGATTCTGGGTTTGAACTCCAGGTGCTCCCGCTGCCATCGCCACGCCGCGATCGACCCGGATCGTGATGAGAACCGTGCCGGAGGGAACCATGTAGTCAGGCGGCGGATTAAACATGGGGCTGTTGCAGCGGATCTGCTTCACAGACTGCAGATTGTCGATCAATTTTTTAACGTTACTGGTTTTTTGAGCCTCACGAAGTGCCCGGTCACGGATGGTGTGTGCGTTACCAGAGTGCTCGATCAAACCAACGAACAAGGTCTGACCACTTGGATCGATTGCCTTGCACACTTCCGCATAAGTCTTGTTGTGAAGTGCCTCTGGTATATCCTGGGTTTGCAGGGCGGTTCCGGACTTGGGATCCAGCAGATCGTTTAAAACGTTCGCCAGCCCGGTTCCGCTGGCCGCTGTGCCCAGGAGCAGACGGCTGTATTGCCGCGAATAGATGATGTCCGTGACCCCAGCCATGCGCAAGTAACTCGAAAGGTTTGGATCAATAATTTCAGCCGTGACAAAGGCGGTCTTGGCTAATTTCCCCAATGCAGTTGCCGCCATGATGGTCCGCGCATCAGCTTCTTCCGCGCTGGGTGAAACTCCCGTTTGAGAGCGTGCGCGATCGGCCAGGATCAACACCCGGCTTGCCTTTTCTGGAAAGGCTTGCTGCAGGACATCAACACGAAAAAAGTCGCCACCAACAAAGTTTATTTTTTCAAAACGTTTGTCTTCCCGGATCGCATCAATTTCTTCGCGGCCCACATTGGCAACGATGACAACCTTTTCTGCACCAGTCCCCGTGTCTTTTCCCACCATATGTTCGAGAAGATCCTTCATATCGTCCCGCCAGCCGCAAATGATGAAGTGACCTTTAAGCCGTTCGTCCACGTTGCGCCTCCTTGCAAGGATTGCTTCTTCCAAAAACCAAGCAGAAATACGAGCTGTCAAAATACCGGTGGCGGCAACGCCGCTCATCATCAGAAACGCGCCAATGAACCTGCCTGGCACAGTAACGGGAAAGCGGTCGCCATAACCGACAGTCAAAAAAGTCACGACACCCCACCACAGGCCGTCGCCAACGGTCTTGATGTTCGCGTTGGCATCGCCAACTTCCAGGTAGTACGCGCCCAATGACGAAAACAGCCACACCGCCGTCAGGGCCGCGACAATGATCAGCACGCGCCGACTCTTCAACTCACACCCCCCGATCCCATCGCAATTCTCTAAATGGATTCGGAAAAAGATCGACTTGTGATTAATGAAGGACAGAATGGCGGGCACGGAAACGGCAGCAAATCATGCCGTAATCGTTGTGAATTGATGCAGTCTTGGAAATATCGAAAAGCGATCAAAGCCTGAAGGACAGGAGAGAGGGCTGTTCCTGCCAAGAACGTATTTTCGTTCTCGTCCCTTCGGACACAGATTCAACCCGCGAAGCCGCACAGCTGGCATCATGAGTGTAAAATAGCCACCAATGCTCCGGCACGGCCACGGCGTAGAGGGCTTCTTTTTCGTTGATGACCAGTTCAGGAAACCGGTCATATCCCATCGAAACCGGCACATGAACCCATGCCCTGCCCGGAACAAGATCACCGGCAAAGACCATTTTTGCGTTTGCCCCCTTGATCACCGTATGCATCTGGCCAGGGGTGTGTCCGTCGGAGAATCTAAAGGAACAGATGTCGGGCAACACCTCGGGGTGGGTCTCGCCATCCACTAAAATTAGACGTCCGGATGCCTTCAACTGGTCCGTCATCCCGGGAATAAAAGAGGCGCGGTCGCGGGCATGGGGCTGCATCGCACGCGCGAAGCCACGCATGCCTGTGACGTATTTTGCATTGCGGAACAAAAGGTCCTTGTTTCCCGCCTGGATTTCCGAAAAAGTCGGCAAAATTCCACCTGCGTGGTCGAAATGCAGGTGCGAAAGGATGACAAAATCAATGTCGTCAGGGGTGATGCCAAGGGCGGCAAGATTTGCGACAAGGCGATGATCCTTTTCGCGGACGCCATAACGTTCCGCCATCGCTGGATCAAAAAAAGCACCTATTCCGGCCTCGCACAGGATCAGTGTGTCGCCTGACTCCCCAGATATGCGCACCAGCATGGCCCTGCAGGCCAGCTCAATACGCCCGATGGCATCAGGCGTGACCCATTTTTCCCAGACTGGACGGGGCACGTTTCCAAACATGGAACCGCCGTCGAGCCACTGCCGATTACCCTCGATTGCGGTGACGGTAACGTCAAGATTTGCAGGATTTGGAGGTGAAAAATGAGGGGATTTCATGACGGAACCTCGTCGGGGATCGCCCAGCCTGCCAGATGATTTTAGGACATGCAAGCCTGTAATTCTGCAGCAATAAAATGTCCATTTTTTGAGCGACCCGGTGAAAACCAGCGTAAAGAGGGAAACTCACACCCGAGGCTGCTAGTTATCAACAGAGCCTGGGGATAACTCAAACTTAAATATTTTCCTCAATCGTTCTGCTTTTTTAAGACGAGAATAAAATTCACGCCCGCTCAATATTTTGTCCCCAATTACCGATCACTTTGGGGGAGTGGCCGCCCGTCGCGTCACGCCTTTTCGGGGGTCGAATTGCGTCACATCCAAGGAAAATTGATTCTTCTCCTTTTGGGGGCTTTGCTTGCCTGCCCCGGGCAGGTTTTAGCTGTTAGTGGATTTTCCTTCGAATCCGGCTTTGAACACCCGGCAGTTCGTTGGCTTATAAATCTACACTCGGATGTCGAGCGCCGCCTTCGCCTGAATTCACAACGAGACACGTCATTGACCCTTGGCTCCCAGGTGAGCGCACACTTGCGCGAGGAAGGCCTTCACCCGTTCATTGAAATCCGTTCCCATGAGCGGGAACTTGGACTGGCTAAGGGCTCTGGCGAATCGGCAAGAAGCATTGATTTCTGGCTGGGGGGCAAACGGATCCACGGGTTTGGGATCAAGGCAGTCCCATTGCCATCCACCCAACAGAATTTCTCCCTGGCGGGCAATATCCCTGCCCTGGACGAGGCTGCTGCCGAGCTCGCACTTCAACGCCTGGGCGACTGGCCGGACCGCGACAGTTCCCTTGCGGTTGCCAGAGAGAATTTGCAGCCAGGCAGCGGCAAAGAAGACAGTGAAGGAAACCTTGTCGTTTCTGCGGCTGAACCAGTTTTTTTCCCCCTGGGTGAGAACCTCGTACCTGCATGGCGCTTTGCGCTGACCGCAGGCGGCTTGCCCTACGAAACGGTCAGTGACGATCGTGAGATCCTGCGCTTCGCGCCTCGTTTTTTCGATGCCACCCAAGCATCAGCCAACGTGTTTGAGAGCAACAAATCCCTGGCGATTAAAAAAGACGTTTATTTTGAAATTTCAGACGGCCAAGGCAATCTTGAAAACGCACACTTCAAGACTTCCATGAAGTATTCAGGCCAATCCCGGGGATCCATCTCAGGTTCCAAATTTGATTTTGCGGACACGACCCCGCAATTTCGCGAAGCCAACCTGTTTGCCCATGCGAACGAGCACTTGGATTTCTTGATGGCGCAAGGCTATCGCTGGACTTCTGCGAGCCCGATCACCCTGCGGGTCGGCGAATGCGTTGATACCTCGTGCAATTGCACGCCTGGGCAAGCATGCTCTGCCAAATCCAACGGCTACTATCTGGTTGTAGACGATGAAACCAACACCCCGTCGATCCACATCGGAGAGGGGGATGGGGTCCTGCTCAAGGATTTGCATTTTGATACTTCAGTGGTCAGCCATGAGTTCGGCCATCACGTCGTTTTTTCCGCCATCACATCCTATTCAACTGGCAGCGAGGCGCTGCAACTCCACGAAGGCCTCGCCGACTTTTTTGTCATGATGCGCCTGGGATCCCCGTGCATGGGTTCTGGCATCTGCACAAGCAGCAGCAGATCCATGTGTTACACCAGCCAGTGCCTGCGTACGGCTGAAAATGAACTGACCCTGAATTCGCCCGCGTTCCTCGCCGGCGGGGATCATCAGAAAGGCCAATTGATTTCTGCGTTCCTTTGGGACCTCAAGATGGCAGGAATCAGTTACGGCGACCTGACCAAAATGGTTCTCGGTGCGATTGACCTTTTGCCACCAGCGGCCACTTTCGGGGATTTTGTCAGTGCGTTGAAAACGACTGATCAAACACTCTTTGCCGCAACGCACCTGGACACGATTGAGCAAAAAATCCTGGCACGCAATCTGGATGACAGTGCGGCATCTGCAGCCCCCGCATCCAGTGACTCCGGCACGACAAAACGAAAATCATCGGGCAACTTTTTCGGCTGCACCGTGATGGCCAATCCACAAGTTTTTCCGCCGCAAGGCGACTCGGCAGAGGGGCCGATGCAAATGGGAATTTATTCCCACGAACCTGCCGGAATTCCAATTGGCCCGGCAGCAAAGGGATCGGGCTTTGATATTTCGCTGGCGTTGCTCTTGGCCGTGCCCCTGTTGATTGGTGCGCGGGCGTTGGCAAGAAGGCTGCGTTCATGAAGGCCAACCAGGTGAAAATTTTACTCACAGTGATTGCACTGGGCGTTGGCGGCCGGGTTTCATCAGCCATGGCGCAGAGCGATGAGACGCCTATAGACATCACGCTGGCGGCCGTATGGGAAGGTGAATCACTTTCCCCAGCCAACGAAGAGGCCTTCATTAAATTTCGCCAGCACTTCAGCTCCGCTAAAATCGTCCATTTCATCAGCCCGGTCTATCTCACGCGCGCCGTAAAAAATTCTCGCATCCGTGAAAACGAGCGCCAGAAAATCCTGGAGTTTATTGGAACGGGTGACCTCGCGGGAATCTACCTGAATGGATGGAAATCGATCACGGAATCGGCCGGAGTTTCGTTCCGGAACAACCCGACCTTCTGGGGCAACAGCCTGAGCGCCAGACAGTGCCTTGATGATTGCGGCCGGGAGGTTGCCATGACCGCGTATCCGCCGGACGAACTTCAAAGAATCATACGCAAAAGCCGCACACTTTTTGCCAAAAATGGCTTTGGCAGTCCATCGCTGATGCAAGTGGCGGGTCATGCGGCGGGACCAGACGTGCTTGCGGCCGCAAGTGCCGAGGGAATCACCCATGATTTCTCCGCCATCGCGCCAGAGCTGCTGTCCCCCAGACTTTATCGCTACCCGCTGCGCCAGCAATTGATCGCCCTTTGGGGCGGCGTCGGGCCCTTGATGCCACCCATCCAACTAAAAACCGCCAATGGCCCACTCATTCAAATGACAGCCAATGGAATCCACACCGAATTCATGAGTGAAGCAGATATCCGGGCTCGACTGGAAGCCGTCATGGGCAGCGCCGGAAGTGCCCCCCCAAAGGCGACCGCGACGCGCCACCTGTTCATTGGTTTCCCTGTGGAAACCATCGCGATCAGCTTGCCAAAACTTGAATTTACCCTTCAGGAATTATTCAGGAAGAGCTCTGAGACCAAAACACCCCTGCGGTGGACGGCAGAAAACCTTTCCAAGGCTTCCGCCAACGCCCACTAAAGCCCGTTGCAATTTCAATATAAAAGGCTTTTAATCCCCCCAAGATCACCTCCGTAAATCAATGGGGAAAAAGCTCATGAATTCCTTCGCCAAGGGCCTTGTTACGGCTACAATTTCCGTGTTTTGCATGGCCAGTTTGACCAATGCAACTGGCGCAAAAGCCGCCACGGCCCCAACCACGCTTTCTCCCAAAATCAGCCCGGCACTCGCCAAGCAGATGCAGACTGAGGCACGCAGCATCCCGGCGCTCGTCTACATGCTTGAGCAGGCGAATGTTGAAAAGGCCTATGAAATCGAGAGCAAAGTGGAGCGCGGGCAATATGTTTTCAGGACACTCGTGGCCACGGCTCGCAAATCGCAACGCGGACTCATTGCCTATTTGAAGGCTCACAAGCTCGAATACAAGTCTTACTACCTGGGCAATGCCGTTGCGATTTTTAATGCGACCCCGGAAATCATCGGTGAAGTCGCGGCACGGCCGGACGTTCAGCGGGTGGTCGCAGATCCGAAAATCCGGGCAAAAATGCCTGCGACCGACCGCCGGGAATTCGTCGAGCCCAAGCCAGATGGCGTGGGCGAAAACATCGTAAAAATTGGCGCAGAGCGTGTCTGGAATGAGTTCGCCACGCGCGGAGCCGGGATTGTGATTGCCGGCCAGGACACGGGTGTGCAGTGGGATCACCCGGCCCTCAAAAATCAGTACCGTGGATGGAATGGCAAGACGGCAGATCACACCTATTCCTGGCATGACGCCATCGAAAAGCCAGTCAACACGGACAAGGCCAACACCTGCGGCTACAACGTAAAAGTCCCTTGCGACGATAATTCACACGGAACGCACACCGTAGGAACAGTTGTTGGAGATGACGGAGGAGCCAACAAGATCGGAGTTGCTCCGGGCGCAAAGTGGATCGCATGCCGCAACATGGATGCCGGCACTGGCGCACCCCACACCTACCTCGAATGCTTTGAATTCTTCCTGGCTCCGTACCCCCAGGGCGGCAATGCCGCTACCGATGGGAAGCCTGAACTGGCGCCTCATGTCATCAACAATTCATGGGGCTGCGACCATAACGAAGGCTGTGATGGCAGTGAATTCCTCGGAGTCTTGAAATCTCTTGAGGCTGCGGGAATCATGGTCGTTGCTTCCGCAGGCAATAGCGGACCAAGCTGCGGAACCATCGAAGCCGCACCAGCGCATCACACAGAAGAAACCCTGTCCGTGGGCGCCCACGACCACCGCTCGGACAAAATTGCCGGATTCTCAAGCCGCGGACCGTCCGTATTTGACAACTCCATCGGCCCTGATGTGACGGCTCCTGGTGTCGACGTCCGTTCGTGCACGCCAGGCAATGGCTATGCATCTTTCGGTTGGAGTGGAACTTCCATGGCGGGCCCCCATGTTGTTGGCCAAATCGCCCTGATGTGGAGCGCCGCACCAGCCCTGACTGGAAAAATCCCAGAGACTGTTGAACTGGTTCGTGCGACGGCCCAACCCAAGACCACAACCGAAACCTGTGGCAAGGTTCCGGGCACGGCGGTGCCAAACAACACTTTTGGATACGGCACGATCAACGTCTACGAATCTGTCAAAGCCGCCAAAGCCAAGTTCGGTGAATGAACACTTCATTTTATTGTGACGTTCATACCCATCTGACCCACGAACGCTTTTGCGATGACCAAAATCAGGTCATCGCGAGGGCGATCGATGCTGGGTTGGGTGCCATCGTCACCAACGGCCTCAACCCGGTATCAAATCGTGAGGTTTTGGCCCTCGCTGCGGCGATCCCTCAGATCAAACCAGCGCTTGGTATCTATCCGACAGACGCCATCAATCAAATCCTGCCGGAAGACTACCCTCACCGGGTCGACCGGTTTGACGTTGATGACGAAATCGCTTTCATTAGGCAATGCGCTGCGCAAAAAAAAATCATAGCCGTGGGAGAATGCGGCCTGGATGGTCACCTCGTCGGCTCAGAGACGTTTGCGGCGCAGGAAAGGGCCTTCGAAGCCCTGATCGGTGTCGCCATCGAGCACGACTTGCCGGTGATCGTTCACAGCCGGAAACGGGAAGTCCGGTGCGCAGAGATCTTGGCCAGCCTTGGCGCCAAGAAAGTAGACTTCCACTGCTTCGGCGGCAAAACCAAACACGCGCAAAAATGGGCCGAGGACCATGGATGGTTTTTTTCAATTCCAGCCAACGCCCGGGTCTCGGAAAGTTTCAAAAAAATGCTGGCGAGTCTCCCGCCGGAATTCATTTTGACGGAAACGGATGCCCCGTACATGGGCCCAGTCCGGGGCGAACGCAATGAACCAGCAAATGTTGTTGGCACAGTTGCTTATCTGGCAGAGCTCCGTGGCTGGCCGGAAGAAGACGCAAAAAAAACAGTCTGGGGTAATTACCTCAGACTGTTTGGGAATTTCACTGCTGATGTTGGTAAATCAGTAGGCTGAGCACCCTTCCTGATTGACCCGCATCTCGTAGTCATCAAACAAGTACTTCAAGCGTTCGTTGGCGCGAACTTCAACATTCGCTTCAGCATAAAGCGTTGCACAATAAATCGTTGCATCGCTGGCTGCTTCGGGCACCGCCTGCTGCGTGACTTCAGCGCTCGCTTCAGCAGCACGGATCCGGTACCGGATCAGCTTCTGAACGCGCACGCTGTAAGCACCTTCAGGAAGGCGATGGATCATGAAACCGCCCGTCGCCAAAGCATCAGCAGAGCGTGCTGACTCACCCTTGATGTAAATTTGAAAACCCTTGTGGAATGCCCGGTTGTCGATTCTGGTCAAGAATTCGATCTTGCCACCGTTGTCGATCAAATTGATTTGAGTTTGAGGGGCAGCATCCGCAAGCACAGCTTCAAATTGCGATGAAAGATCGTTGGCGTCAAAAAAAGACTTCCCATTGACCGTCACTTCCGGCGCAGCAGGAATCGCAGCTTCGATACAACCATTGAAAAGATCGTACCTGCAGTTCAGTCCGCTATTCCGGTAAATTCCTGTTCCTTCAGCGAAACTGTCTTCCGAGCGTTTGGTAGCCGTAGTGTCGACAAAGCAGCCTTGGACCATCGCCACCATGAACAACGTCGAAGTAGAGACAGACAACCACCTTGTGATGCGTAAAATCATAACGCCTCCGTGCTTATTTTCTAATCATTAATCTTTCGCCATTCGTCGGCTCCGGTCAATGCCTAAAACCAAAGAGTCCGCTTTCCCGGAAAGCCCTTTCCGGAAAAATCAAAAGCAAAACCCCGGCCAACGATTGGCCGGGGTCGCTAAAATGAAGGACTAGAACAAGAATCGAAAAGGAGATTGCGAGTGAAAACTCACAGCCAGATGCTGAAGCCAGCTCCAATTGTGGTCGAATCGTTGCGGATGGTGTCAAAGCTGGTGTTGCCACTGCCTTTGACGAGATTTTCCTGCACCGTTTTGATCGAGCCGAAAACCGAGACTTGGCTTGTCAGGAAGTAGTTCATTCCCATCGAGTAGTACATGCCGCTGCCGTAATAGTTGGCGCGATCCAGGCGTTGTACAAGGTCCATCTTGGAGGCAATAATTCCACCGCCAAGCTCGAGGTTGGCCAGAGGTGCCATGAACACAAACCGGGCACCGGCATTGAAACGCGATCCACTAAGGGTTTGCAGGCCGTCGTCATTACGCCGCAAGGACACGAGGGTATGACCACCAGTAAATTGAATGAATTTCATGACTTCGAGGCCGAAGTTCGTCCCGATACCGAAGCCACGCCATGAATCGCTGGATGCGCCAGCACCATCAAGGCTCAAACCAACACCGGCATTGCGGCTGGGCGCGACTTTGCCAGAAAACTTCCCAAATTCAGCGTCGATGGACTGCGAGACGAATGTGTGGCTCACATTCCCCGAGCGCATCGTGTTAACGAAGTTGTGATTGCCTGACGCAAGCGTTTGAGCAAAGGCTTGATGGCTGCCCATCAGCGCGATGAATGCCGTTGCGACCACGGCTGCTGCGTTACCCTTTAATCTGTAGAAACCCATTTCAGCCTCCCCGACTTCAACTACCGCTTAATCAACAGCGATCTGGTTTTGTCAGAGATACTTCAAGGGGCGTGCCAGACCCATGCGTCAGCAAAAAAGACCTGCGCCTTTTATTAAACCCAATAATTACAGTGCTTTATATGTTTAGTCCGGGACAAGAAATCCCGCATTGGATGATTTCGCTGACTAGCGAACGGGGGCTGTGTCCACCGGTTTGACACCAGCCCCGGGGTCAAGGCGGGAAACCTTTGACGGGGCATGGTCCCGGGCCTGGCCGCCATTCACTTGAATTTCAACCAGTGCGTCACCACTGCGTCCCGTGAACCGGGCACCAGACTTGCCCATAAACTCATAAACCCCGGGTTCGCTGCGGGCAATGCCACCCCGAAGGTCCATATCGCCGACATGCTCCTCGAGTTCACCGCCTTCCCCAAAGGTCCGGCTCAAGCTCATTTTGATTTGGACCTCACCAGATGGCGTCTTGCCTGTTGGCAGGGTTTCAAAATGCCAGTCCCCAAAATAAAAATGATTGGGACGGTCCATCCTCGCCTTCAAATTGAAATTCTGGGCACGCCGCGGAATGATCACGTCCCGGGCACCGTTCGCAGCCCCACCAGAGCCGGCAGCGGGAACCCGTTCAAAACCCTTGATGGTCAAGGGAATCCTTAAACGCGATGCGCTGGCCTCGTCCGCCAAGTCCACATCAGCCGTGTGGCTGGTGGCGGAATCCCGCTCAAACACACTCCAATCGTCTGGTTGAAAAGGTGCGGCCAACACGGAAGAGCCACCTGCTGCAAAAGCGACAGCAGTCACGGAAGCACCAAAAAACCGCAAAAAAATTCGACCGGTATGCATCGGTTGGTTGCCTCGCGACTCGTTGATTGGATAGTCTTTCCTTTCATTATAGACCAACAAGGCAGTAAATGGGCAACGCCACTTCCCAAACTAGATCAAGACGAGACCCTTGCAGCCTTTTGGTCAATTGGTCGATTGCTGGACTCATTCTGGCAAACTTGCTGTTTTTGGGTCAGAAAATTCCAGTTCCTTCGTGGATTGCCAAACCGGTCATTCAATCCCAACTGCGGGCTACCGAAAGGGCCCTTGAGGCTTGGCGCAGCATGCACGGGCATTATCCTGCCAGCCTCGGCGCCATGATGGCAGCCGCGGAGATCCGGACCCTAAACCCGCCCTTCCATGATATCGCTGGCAATCGCCTGCAATACATCCGAATCGGGCTGGATTCTTTCATCCTTCGCAGTTTTGGCAGCGACTCTGTACCAGCATCAAGCACCGGGCCGCATGATGATGTGATCCTTGAAAGCATTGCATCCCGCAATGCGGGCGGCATGGTGCTGACCAATGGAAATCATCACGTCGTTTCAGATGCATCTGCAGATCCTGTTGCATTCGCATTGTATCCTCCAGCCGCCTCAGACGGATTGTGGTCGCCAGACGGGAAATGGATCGCACGAATTGCATCAAACCCGGATAACGGTGAGCACCGGATTATTGTCATGAAAGAAGACCACAGCCGCTTGCTCATTTCACCGCACGACCGGGTCGAGGAATTTTTGTGGGAAACGGGACCAGAGCCTTCACTAATTTTTTCTGCCACTGGAAGTGATCTTTACGAAGATGGAATTTTTCGCTGGCGCGTCATGCCTGACAACAAAAGGGATGCTCCAAGTGACGCCCCAGCGCTGGAAAACCTGCTGAGCCAAAGCTCGAATCAATCATTGCCTGGCGGCATCGTGGACAGTCACTCGTGGCCGCCAAAATCCAGATGGGTGATTGCGCTGCTACAAGATCATGGTGAGGCCTTGGCACAGAATGGGTTGACTGTGATCGCGGCGCCAGAGGCTGAACTCATCGCCAAGGGTGGCAGGACACGGTTTCTTGATCCCGCAAACCTTTGGCAATGCCCCAGAAACAGTGGAACCTGCAGCCGCATGCCGGGCGTCTCCCGGAAAAAGATTTCATTTAATTTGAGCTTGGATCAAACCCACAAGATCCGTGGCCGGATCACCCCTGCCCAAGAGCGCTGGAACCACCTTCCACTGCGAGGGCGATCCCAGGACTTGCTTGAATCATGGTTTGCGGCGGCATCGTCGGATGAACTTAATTCTTTGCACCCTTACGTCCTCTTTTATGCGATTGTTTTGCAGGATCAAGTTCGAGCTTCAGGAGGTGGAAAAAGCAAGCTTTCCATCCAGCGGAAACTTGCCGAATGGACCGCTGGCATGACTCAAAAACTCATTCAAAGCCAGGAAACACCGCGCTACCTGCAGGCACTGATCCTTGGTGCCGATCGCCCCTATTTAAAAAACAACGGTCCAGGTTCGAATCCAGTTTTTGAATTAACGGACGCAGACTTGATGGAGACAGACAGGAATGTCGAAAAAAAACAGCAAAAAAAGCCCAACGATTCAAAAACTCGCAAGTGACCCGTCCGTTTTTGGAGTGGTCTTGGCCGGCGGAAGTGGGACCAGATTCTGGCCAAAATCGCGACTGAAAAATCCAAAGCAATTGTGTGCCCTCGGGGGGCAAGACAAGGCCATGCTGGATGTGACCCTGAGCCGCTTCGCGCCGTTGGTTGCACCGGCACGGCGCATGATTGTGACCCACAAGGACCAGCTCGCCGGTACACGGAAAATCGCCGGAGCAAAGTGTCCCATTCTGATTCCGGAACCACAGGCTAGAAACACTGCCCCCGCCATCGCCTTGGCTGCACTGGCCATTGAGAGGATGGCGGAAGATGGCAGCGATCCTGTCATGATTTCCATGCATGCCGATCATGTGATCACGGACCTGAATGAATTCAATGCCGTGATGGCCCGCGCCGTAACCATCGCTCGAAAGGGATGGCTCACGCTTCTAGGGGTCGTTCCGTCCTTCCCTGAAACCGGATATGGCTACATCGAGCGAGGCCAGTCCCTTCATTTGCAACCATTCAACACGACAGAATCGGCTTTTGAGGTCGCCGGATTTCGTGAAAAACCAGATTACGAAACGGCGAAGCGTTACGTCGACAGTGGCCGGTTCCTTTGGAATTCGGGACTGTTCGTGTTTCCTGTGAGGCCATTATTGGCTGAACTGGAACGGAGCCTGCCGAAGGACATGAAGGCCCTGCGCTCTTGCCTCAAAAAATCGGTCCCTAAAGGCAAAAATCCTTTTGATCAGGCTAAACTGGAAAAGGTTTATCCGCGCCTCACTAAAATCTCCATCGACGAAGCCGTGCTGGAGAAAAGCAAAAAAATCGCAGTCGTGGATGCTGATTTTGGATGGCAGGATGTCGGGACCTGGGATGCCCTCGCGAAGGCGTTTCCCCCAACCGATCATTCAGGCAACCTGGTCTATGGGAAGGCGGTGACCATCGACACCATGAACACAATCATCGATACAGACGGTCCACTTGTTGCCACGATCGGATTGCAGGACATGGTTGTCGTGCACCACAAAGGAGCGATTCTTGTGTGCCCAAAAAGTCGTGCCCAAGATGTCAAAAAAATCGTGGAAATCCTGGAGAAGGCAAAACACAAGGATCTGCTATAGGCGGTAGCCGTAAGCGTTGCCAAGTCCGGTCACGAAGTAAATCCCATCCTGAAGAAACAAAGGCTGCGCCGTGATGCTATAGGCAGTGGAATCGTGCCACTGGATTGCACCGGTTTGAATGTCGAGCGAGAAAACCCTGCCATCCGACGCTGACGAAACGAGCTTTGTTTCCGCAGCTGTTATGGTCGAAACCGGAGATCCGGTCATGGTTCGCCACATCTGGCGCCCCTGATTTCCCTCATCCAATCCAACAATATCGCCGTTCACGCAGCCAATGTATATTTTTCCATTGCGGCTCGTGGACGCAGAAATCGCGGGATATTTTTCTTGCCAGACGGTGCGCAGATCTGGTGACTTGGTGTCAACCGCAGCGACCAATCCATCGTAGCGTGTCAGATACAACAGATTGTCCTTTACGTGCATTTCACCAACCACATCCGGAAAGCGGGCTTCGCTCACAGACGGGTTCACGCGCCACGATTGCTTGCCAGTTTGCAAACCAATCGCAACGATTTCACCAGAAGCCAACCCTGCCACCACGGTGTCGCCGAATACAACTGGAGCCGCGCCGCCACCAACGGTCAAACCCTCGGGAAATCCTGCGTCAAAAAGCCACAGGCTTTTGCCTGTTTGATAGTCGATTGCATAGATGACCTGCGCCGACGTCTGGATCAGCAGGGTATTGCCTGCAAGAACTGGTTTCCGATCGGTGAAGGAATCAAGAGAGGCTTCCCACGCTCGTTTCCCGGTGGAGACATCCACCTTGAAAGCCTTGCCGCCACGGGTTCCGAACACAACAAACCCGCCCAGATTGGACATCGGACTGGTGACGTCCCCGCCAGCATTGAACCACCAGTTGAACTTGTCGCTGGTGAAAACTCGTGATCCGACCCAGCCTTCACCAAAATCACCAACAACCGAATCGCCGTGGACCGTGAATCCCGACCGGTAATCGCGACCGAGTGGCTTTTCGCGATCGACAGACGGCGCCATCTTAAAGGATCGCAAACGGAACGGTCGAGAATCTCCATTTGCCGCGTGCAAACTGATTGGTGTTGCTGCCATCAGCGCAAAAAACGCAACTAATTTTGTGATTCGTACGCGTGCAATCATTTAAATGGTCGCCAGCAGCGCGCGGGCTTTTGTGGCCTCATCCGACGAGCTGTGTTTTTCCAGGATTGTGTTCAAGGTTGCCTTCGCATCGTCACGGGAATTCTTCGCGATTTCAATGCGGGCTTTTCCCAGAAGGATCCGCGGCTTCAGGTCTTCGCTTACCGTCCCCAACAATGTGCCCGCCTGCTTGAGGGCATCGTCATAACGCTTCAGGTCCTCAAAGATTGCCATGGCCATCAACCGGCCAATGGTTTGGTGGAACGGCGACGCCATCGATTTTGCGATCACTGGTTCGACGAGCTTGATCGCAGATTCGAGATCCGCCTGTGTCACCGGATCTTTATCCAAGGTTATGTTGGTCGCGCGAAGTCCGGCCAACCAGCCTTCCTCGTTGCCCGGATTAGCCTTGTTGAATTCAAGGTATTGCGCCAAAGAGGCTGAATGGTCGGGCTTGAACTTGGAAGCAGCCTGGGCTGCAGGATCTGCTTTTTTGTACGCGGCTTCGGTTTCGGAACTGTATTGGTCCTCAATCCGCGCCAATTCCTTCAGTCGACCGTCCTTGATCTTGCCGGTCACTGCCTGCCAGATGAAACCGCCGGCAGCCACGACGACCAGCGGAAGCAACACAAGTCCCACCTGCTTTTTGTTGATGAGAACCCAGTTCATCAGACGGAACATCCTGGTCTGAAATGCATCTGGTCCCTTGATTTCTGATTTCTTGAGTTCTGACATCGTGTCGCGCTCCAGCATTGAGGGACTCTTGTCGAGTCCAGGATCCATAAAGACCCCTCATCTTAGAAGCTGTGGTAGCATAAAACCAAGCCAAATTTTCCCCCTCCCCAAACCCGGGCACAGGAGGCCGCCATGTCCACAAAATTGGGCCACCTTCTCGTTGCAGAAGGACTGCTGTCTGAGCAGGACCGCAAAACGATTCACGAGGCCTCCGGCAGTGCACCCGGCGCCTTCGCCAAGGGTATTCTTGCCCTCGGACTTTTAGGCGACGATGAACTGGCGGCTTTTCTCGCCGACCGGACCCATTTTCGCGTTGCCGCAAAAGATATTTTTTCTGAGGTTGACGATCGTGCCCTTGGCGCAATCGATACCCCGCTCCTGCGCCAGCTCGAGGTTCTCCCCTTGAGATTGGACTCAAACGTCCTGGCGGTGGGCATGATTGATCCCTTGGACCGGGCCACGGTGCACCAGATTGAGTTCTTCACTGGCTGTAAGGTCAGACCACTGATTGCCACCTTGAAACAGGTCCGGATGGGCCTGGCGCGACTGATCCCGGGTTACCAGCCGACCCCATCGCCCTTTGAAGTCTTCATGAGCACACACATGGGTACCTTGCGGACCGGGTTGTCCAAAAAAGACACGGCCAAGGAGCTCGTTTCACGGATACAGCCCCAGGTCGCACCCCGACCCGTGTCCAGCCCTCGTGACATTTCCGGAACCACTGCCACCCGCAAGGACTCTTATCAGGTGGACGCACCGGTCAATCGGGCAACCGACCAGATGGGCGACACCATGCAGTCCGATCCCGCCGTTGATGCCGATGGGGCTGCCATGTCCAGCTCAGAACCGTCCGTGGACCTTGGGTTTGACACAGCTGCGCCCGAAACCAAACCGGTGGAAAATGCGTCTCCCGCGAAATTGGCGCCTGATTTCGGAATGCCCCCGGCCATGGCCAGCAATGAGGCGATCGCCAACAAGGCCCTACTGGCCCTCAACAAGCAAATCCTGGATATTTCTGTTCAGGACGACACACCATCGTCTCTGAAGACCCTGGTGGACGGACTTTTCAAGGCTGGGATTGAGGCAGGATGCGTCGCCGTTCGTCCCAGCGGCGAAAACGAAACCGGGACCAGCGCAACGGGAGCCATTTGGTCCGGGGCCGACTCGGTCCCAAATGCAGCTTTGGGTGAATTGCGCGGTGAACTAACCGGTCAGCTCTTGGAAGCCATTTCGACTTATGCACCCGACACCATGGAATCCGACGGCTGGCTCCAGATCATGACGGACGATGCCCCTGCGGTTAAAGCTGCTTTGGATTTGATTGAACCGGGCGAGGCACGGTCTGCCATTGAAACCGCCCTCAGGACCGTGGAAAGCGTCCTGTTGACGCGAGCCTTCAAGCTACAAACCAACCCCAGCGATCTTGTGGCCATTCTGGTCTGGCCAAATGCCAGTGCGGGACATGAAGCCCTGCGGGCATCAGTCTCGAATGCGTTGAGGGCCTACGCCCAGAAGGTGGATAAGAGCTAGTCGGCTGTTTTGGGAGATCAAAGGGAGTTTCAACGGGGTCAGCAACAAACGCAGCATCAACGGGATCACCGGGGTTTGAATCCAGGTGAAGGTGGTCAGCCGACCAGCTCTTGTGAAACCATAGAGCAGCGAATGTGCCAGACGCCTCTACCGTTAAATCATCAGTCACGACGGGAACTTGAGCCATGATGTCGCGCCCCGCACTCCATCCTTTTTGCCTCCCGTGCGAACATGCGACCAAACCCTGAACAGTTGGAACAGGACGGAAGCGCTCAGGCCCCCGGTTTGAGCAGGTCGGAACAACGTTTGGTGGGCCTTCTGGCGTTCGTCCAGTTCGTCAATATCCTTGATTTCATGATGGTTATGCCCCTGGGGCCAGACTTCAGCGCCGAGCTTGGAATCCCAACCTCACATTTGGGAATTGTTGGGGGCAGTTACACGGCATCTGCCGCCGTCAGTGGGCTGATTTCAGCCTTTTTCCTGGACCGCTTTCCTCGCAAAAAAGCCCTGATCATCGTCATTGCCGGACTGGGAATCGCCACCATGGCCGGGGCCCTGTCCACCGGGCTGGCCTCTCTCCTCACGGCACGAATCGTTGCCGGTGCATTCGGAGGGCCGGCCTCTGCCCTTGCCCTCGCGATCGTTGCCGATTCGATCCCGATTCGAAAACGGGGGCGAGCCCTGGGGGTCGTCATGGGTGCTTTTTCCCTGGCTTCAATTGCCGGGGTTCCGGTGGGTCTGGAACTGGCGCGCCTCGGCGGTTGGCGCACCCCGTTTATCGGGGTTGGCGCTTTGGCACTTCTGGCGATTATCGGAACGCACCGGTTCATGCGCGAGCCCAAAGTGCACATGAAAGCCCCCAATCTTAATTGGCGGAAATTGATCGGGCATTTGAGCCATGGCGACACGGTGATCTCCCTTGCATTGGCCGCAAGTGTCATGTTTTCTGGGTTCATCGTGATCCCAAACATCGCCGCATTCGTTCAGAAAAATCTAAACTTCCCCCGCGATCAAATGGGCGTGATGTACTTTACGGGCGGCCTTGCCAGCCTGGCATCGATGCAGATTGCAGGCAGGATCACCGACCGTCTGGGCTCCATGCTGACCATTTGGACTGGAACGATCGTTGTGCTCGTCGCCCTTGTCTTTGGATTTGCCGCGCATCATGCCGCATTCACTCCGGTGGTGATTGCAACGCTGTTCATGACCGGAACCTCCATCCGGGCCATTTCGTTCAATACGCTGACAAGCCGCATCCCATCGCCGCAGGAACGCGGGGCATTCATGTCCTTGCAATCGACGGTGCAGCACGTGGCTTCGGCATCGGGAGCCTTTGTATCTTCAAGGTTGCTCACATCGGATCCAGATGGCAGGCTACTTGGCATCGAAATGGTTGCCACCATTTCGGTTATTGTTTCCCTTTTTGTTCCAATTCTGGCGGGAATTCTGGAACGACGACTGGCAAAACGCTAAAACCAACGCAAGCCAGAAGGGACACGTTGAAAAAGATCCATTTGAATCTGACCCTTTGGCTGGTCATGGCATTGGCTGCAGGAATTCTGACCGGCGTCTCATTTGGCCCGTCCGTGGCGTTCCTGGGCGACCTCGGTAAGCCCGTCATCAGCATCATCAAAACCGTCGCAACCCCGCTGGTGTTTTTTGCGATTGTCGATGCGGTCGTGACGACCCACGTCCGGGGTATAAGTTTTCTGCGCCTGCTCACCCTGACCACCTTCAATGGTTGCCTTGCCCTGGCGATCGGCCTTTCCCTGCACGCTTTCTTTCAGCCTGGCGAGGCCTTGCGCGCCCTGGCTGGAGTGCCCCAAGCCACATTGAACGATGTCCAGACTTCAGGAAATATGGCAGCCGCCGCGCCGGCACTGACCCTGGATTTGCAAAAAGTCCTCGATGGCTTCGTCCCAAAGAGCATTGTTGACCCCTTTAGCACATCTAACATCGCTGGAATCGTCGTCCTCGCCTTGCTCGCTGGCTTCGGATTGCGGGCCCATGCCGCCACATCCAGCGAGGCTCAAAAGTCAGTTGACCGACTTGCCGGCATCAATCACACCATGCTCAAAGGCGTGGAACACTGCATCAAATGGGTGGTGTGGCTCGTGCCATTTGCTGTCTTTGGTGTGTCGGCAAAAGCCGCCGGAGAGCGCGGCCTGCAGGCTTTCACCGGACTGGGTTATTACGTCGTCGTCGTCTTGGCGGGTTTCGCATTCCAAGTCGGCATTGTTTATTCAGCATGGATCAAATTTTACTGCCGGCAATCCCTACATGCCTTTTGGACAGTGGCTCAAAAACCGGTTTTTTATGCCTTCGGATGCAATTCCAGCCTTGCCACCCTGCCCCTCACGCTGGCCTCTTTGGACAAGCTCAAAGTGTCCCGTAGGTCCTCAACCCTGGCGGCGTGTGTTGGAACAAACCTGAACAACGACGGGATCATTTTGTACGAAGTTGTCACAGCCTTGGCCGTAGCCTCCGCCAGCGGAATCGATCTGCCCTTCGTGCAGCAACTCACTCTGGCTGGCCTGTGTCTAATCGCTGCCATGGGTGTGGCCGGAGTCCCCGAAGCCGGATTCGTATCCCTTTCCCTTGTCCTGACCACGCTTCACCTGCCCACAGCAACCCTACCCCTGCTTTTGAGTGTCGACTGGCTCCTTGCCCGGGCGCGATCTGCGGTGAATGCAACCAGCGACATGGTCTGTTCTTCGGTCCTGGACCAAATGGAGAAAAACGAAAAAGGGTAAAAAAAATCATCAAAACAGTGGTTTCCAGCCATAACAATCCAGAACAACCTGTGGCAAACTTTTGCAAATTCAGTTTTGGTTTTCCCTGACTTGTTTTTCACTGACGTTAGGAAATCACCATGGACGCACCCAAAGTCTACCTTGTTGATGACGACGAAACCTTTCTGAAAGTGGTTACCAGCCTTCTGAACTCTGTCCGTCTCTCCGTTGAATCTTTTTCTTCCGCTAAAAACTTTCTCCAAATTTTTCAGAAACAAGCTGAAGGCATCACCAATGCCTGCATCTTGCTTGATATCAGGATGCCTGAAATCAGCGGGCTCGATGTGCTTGAGATCGTGACGAAGGATCCCATGTGCCCACCGGTCATCATGATCACAGCCCACGCCGACGTGCCTTCTGCCGTGCGCGCGATGAAGGCGGGGGCATTCGATTTCATTGAGAAGCCATTCACCGGACAGGCGCTCATTGATATCATTCAAAAGAGCATCGAATTCGATCGCCAAAAGCGAGGGAAAACACGCCAAAACAAGACTTTATTGTCTCGATTGGCTTCGCTGTCCAAACGTGAACGCGAGGTCCTTGACCTGGTGGTTGCGGGAAAGGCCAGCAAGCAAATTGCCGAGGAGCTTGGCATCAGCATTCACACGGTAGACAATCACCGCGCTCACATCATGACCAAAATGAAAACAGATTCGGTGGCAGACCTTGTACGCGCAACGGTTTCTGCTTCGGTAGAATCAAATTAGCAGGCTCACCCTGAAGGCGTCGATCAAGGCGCAGAGAACCTGGTTTTTCTTTCCGACAAGACAGCACCAGAAATGTCCTTTGCCAGGCATCGATAGACTTTGCCTGATTCCGGTTTGAAGGCACTGCTGATCCGGTAAATCTTACGCGAACCGTTAATTTTACCGTCTTTGATTTCCTTGCAGCTGCTGTCCGCAGACCCGTCGCAGAAATAAAGCTTCTCGGTTTCACGGGTGGCACTGGCCTCCAAGGCAAATGCCGGGTCACCGGAATCTGTCGTGGCCGGTTGCAGGTTCAAGTACACCGACCCCATCTGTTTCTGCAATTCGATCAGCTCTGCATTGGTCGCAGACGCGATGGAATCATCGGTAACCGAGACTTCCGGACTTTCTGGATCCTGCACAAGCGGAATGCGAGCTCCGGCCAATACAGCAAGTTTCATCGTCGCCAAGGACGCTGCAGAACTCAAATCAACATGCCCCGAGGCAGAATACTCCATCATCCACGACGTCACTCCGGCAATGGCGCCTTTGATGAAAATTGGCCCCCCGGAATCACCTGGGCCAACACTGGCATCCATTCCGGAATCCCTCTGCCGCGATGCCCTTGACGACTCAATAACCCCTTCATCAACGGCCGTGATGGTGTTCGTCCCTTTGCGCTTCGTGCCAGCCTCATCGCCATCAAAACTCTGGCCGTAACCGACCATGACGGCACGGTCCCCGGCCTTTGGCTTTTTGCGGTACATCGGGGCAATGGCGGGGGCTGTGTTGTCTGGAAAAATGGCAACCGCCAGATCCGATCCACCAAAACTGCGGACCTGCGGCGTTGCAACAACCTTTATGGCTTTGACGTTAACGCGTCGTTTCAGCGCGACAGCAGATCCCTCGCCATCCGAGTTCACTGGATCCACACAATGACGAGCGGTCAAAAATGCGTTGTCGCTGACGAAGGTCCCGGTGCAACGGCCGATCCAAAACACCGCCGGGTATTCATCCTCTTCAATGATTTTACCATTGACGAGTTTTTCGAATTCAGCGGCGGACTTGATCGTTCCAGATGTCCGGCAACCACTGACCAGTGCAGCCAAGCCTGAAAAAAAACACGCTGCTACGAAAACGCTCCTGAAACGCATCCTTAACTCCTTAATCCTCGATCCTCGCAGGTTTTCCGGGCAAATAGCTGTAGAAACAGGGCACAACCAAAAGGGTCAAAAAAGTCGACACAAAAACACCACCAATCACGGCCATAGCCATGGGCGTCCGGCTTTCGGCCCCAGGCCCAAAAGTAAAAGCCGCTGGAAGCGCAGCCACAATGGTCGCAAAAGACGTCATCAGGATGGGACGCAGGCGGGTTGGACAGGCTTCGATCAGGGCATCTCGAACACCCAGTCCGGCTTCGCGCCGCTGATTCGTAAAATCAACCAACAGGATTGAGTTTTTCTTCACGATCCCCATGAGCAGGATGACACCGATGGCACTGTATATGTTGATGCTCTGATCCGTGACGAACAGGGCCACAAGGGCTCCCGTGATCGAAAAGGGGAGCGCAAGCAGCACCGTCAACGGATGCACAAAACTATTAAACTGAGACGCAAGAACCATATAGGCGACGACGATCCCGAGAATCAGCGCAAAGATCAAACCGGAAAAAGCCTCTTTGAATGATTCTGAACTGCCTCCAGGAACCAGCCGGTAGCCTTCAGGCAACACGGTGGCGATCTCCACCTGTAACTTTGCGATGGCATCCGCCTGAGAAACCTTGGGAGCCAAATTGGCATAAATCGAAACCGCCCGTTCACGGTCCTGACGTGAAATAGAAGTTAGACCTTTTTCCACTTTCACGGCAGCAACGTCACCCAGAGGAACCAGCTCACCACGATTGTTGCGCAGCATCACCAATTTGACATCGGCAGCATCGCCACGCTCGCCTGCATCCAAGCGCACACGAATATCGTAGCGATGCCCGCCACCAGAAAACGAACCCGCATTGGACCCACCAAACAGTGCGCCAACCGTCTCACCAATATCTGCGACACTGACGCCACGCGCTGCGGCCCTCGCCCGGTCGGGCACGATGTGCACTTCGTCCACCAGACCACGGAAGTCGCTGTCGACATCAACCACCAGCCCGGAAGCCTCCATGGCTGTCTTTACTTTCTTTACGGCTTCCATCAGGCCTTTCCAGTCCGGTCCACGAAGGTTGAATTCCACTGGAAACCCACGGCGTCCACCGAAGCCACTAAGGGACAAATCTTGTACGATGGACTTGATACCAGTCACGATGCCCAAATCTTTGCGCAAGATCGCGGCATAATCCTGCTGGCTGCGCCTGCGTTTCAACGCAGGGTCCCAAACACGCTCATGAAGAGGCTTGAGCGTCACGAACAGCGTCGCCGAATTGACGTCACCGCCACCAAAACCACCCACCGACCCAAAGTAACGGGAAATGTCAGGAATCGCCGACAACTTGGACTCGATCTCGGACATTTTGCGATCGGTGTAATCCAGCGATGAACCCTCTGGAGCCTTGAGCCGAAGCAGCAGCGACCCTTGGTCTTGAGCCGGCACGAATTCCTTGCGCAAAGGCTTATACAAAAACAGGCTGCATGAAAACAGTGCCAGGGAAAGTCCCATTGTCCATACCCGCCGCTCCAAAATCCACGGCAGGATCCGGCGATACCATTCCGCCATGGCTAAAAAAGCGGATTCGACGGATCGTCCAATGCGCGTCACGCGTGGCCCGACATACAAAAACTGTGAGCACCGCATCGGAGCCAAGGTCAAAGCTTCAAGAAGGGAAAGCATCACCGCCACCGAAATGGTGACCCCAAACTGGAAGAAATATCGTCCAATAAGACCCTTCATGAAAGCCACCGGCAAAAAGATCGCCACAACTGCAATCGTTGCTGCCAGGGCAGCGAATCCGATCTCGCGAGAGCCATCCAATGCGGCGCGTACTTTGCCTTTTTTCATTTCGCGATGCCGTACGATGTTTTCGAGGACCATGATTGCATCATCCACCACGATCCCGATGGCCAGAGACAATCCAAGCAATGTAAAAATATTCAAGGTAAAGCCAAGGGCCTTGAGGACGATGAAGCTGCCGATGACTGAAGTTGGAATGGCTAAAATAACGTTGATCGTTGCGGACCATGAACCCAGAAAAAGCCAACACACCAAAGCCGTCAGCAAAGCCGAGAGGACCAGGGTAAAGTTGAGTTCATTGATGCTGTCTTCGATAAAAACGGTCGAGTCAAAGTTGACGCCCAGCTCCATTCCCGACGGGAGTGTTTTTTGAATGTCCGCAAGGCGTTTTTTTACGGCCTTGCCCACAGCGACGGCATTCGATCCACGTTGCTTTTTGACACCGAGGCCGACGGCCACGGCGCCCATGGCGCGGCTCCTGCGGCGCGCATCAGACAGGCCGTCCTCGACATGAGCCAGATCGCGCAAACGGATGTTGCTGAAAACAGGACCACCACCACGTCGCGAAATCGGGAGCGACCCCAGTTCCTCTGCCGAAGAAGCCTCGCCCAAGGTTCGTATGGCAAGTTCCTTGTTTGCATTTTCAATGCTGCCTGCAGGAACCTCTATGTGCTCGGACTTGATCGCATTCACCACGTCAGAGACGGTCATTGCGTACTTGCCCAGACGCGCATTTGATACATCAACCCGCATCGCCGGATCAATCAAACCCCCGAGATTCACATCGGCTACCCCGGGAACCGTCAGAAACTGGGCCCGGAGCTGATCCCTGACAAACGCCATTAATTCACGCTTGGGCATCGTCTTTGATGAAACCGCAAGCCAGAGGATCGGCTGATCTTCCGGGTTGGACTTTGAAACACTCGGGACGTCTGTGTCACGTGGCAGGCGCCTTTGGATCTGTGCCAGTTTGGTTTGGATCTCCTGAACCGCTGTATCCAGATCGATGCTCAGGTCAAATTCCAGGCTGACGCTTGCTGACCCTGGTCGCATGGAACTCGACATGCCTGTGATGCCTTGAACTGAAATCACAGCATTCTCGATCAAATCCACAACGTCGGCTTCCATGACCTCCGGGGAGGCACCGGCCAACGATGTGGAAATGGTCACGACGGGAAAATCAACGTCGGGCAACTGACTGATCCCCATTTCACGAAACCCGAGCCATCCAAAAAGGATCAGGCTGACCATCAACATCCAGGCAAAGACTGGCCGGCGGATTGAAATTTCAGAAATATTCACGGGCTGTTTCCCATCGCTAAAAGAAGGGTGTGCAGGGTTTGCCCCAACTGGACCCGTGCCTTCACAGCCGTGCGCCGGGCATCAATCGCCGAGGTTAGAGCTTGCAATGTCTCCAGGCTGGTCGCCAACCCAAGGCGTTCGTCTTGGGCCACGCGCCGGTAGTAAGCATCCGATTTTTTAGCCGACTCATCAAAGAGCGCATTTTGTTTTTGGCTCGCGACGTAGCGTTCCCATAAATCGCGGGCCTCATCCAGCGCCATACGTTCTGCAAGCTGTTGACGAAGTGACTGCTGCACCTCCACGGACTTTGCTTCTCTCACCGCAGCATTGACCCCACCACCAGAAAATATTGGCAATGATGCACTTAACGTCACATCCCAATTGCTGCCTGCTGAACGCGAATCGGAACGCTTCAAATAATAATTTCCAGAGAGGTCGATATTTGGCATATGCCCAGCCCTTGCGGCATTCACGCTCTCCTTGGCGACATCGAGAGCGATGCGTTCTGCAATCATGTCGGGCCGCGACAAGACCTTCACACGAACCTGCTGCCAATCTGCCACCGGTGATTCCAGCAGCGGAGTATCACAGACGGAATCCACTTTGAGTCCCGTGGCAGACTCCATGGACCGGCGCACAGACTCGAATTGAATCTTTGCGGCATCGAGTTGGGCCCGCGCGCTGCTCACTTGTGCTTCAGCGCCCAGTCCGTCCGTGGCACGGGACCTGCCAATGGCGACGCGGCTTTTGATTTCAGAATACCTGCGTTCTGAAAGGCTGCGCAGATCGTTCAACGCCGCCACCTCCGCCTGGGCACCGAGTGTGCTGAAATAAAGGATCGTCAGGTCTCGCGCCGCTTTGACATTTGCCGCCGCCGCCCTCGCCTGACCAGCCTCTACCTGGGCATTGGCCGCGCGAAGCAAAGCATACTCGCGTCCGCCCTTGTACAGAGGTTGAGCCACGACAATTTTGGAACCGGTTTGCAAGTCCTCCCCTTGCGTGGCCGAACCCGACAAAGCAAGCGAAGGCATGACTCCCGCCCGGGCTGAATCCAGCCTGGCCTTGGCTTCGTCAATTGCAGCATTTTCAATTTTGACTGCCTCTGACTTTTCGGATCCCGTCCGAATCACGGAACTCAGATCCGTGCAAGCCGCACTGGCAATATTTCCGGTCAGGGGATTCGATGCCAGGCAGCAGAAGTAAACAAAAATGACGCGTTTGAATGGACGTGGTGTTCGCATAAGTCACCAATTGTAAGGTAGACCGGGTTCCAATCTCGAAAGGATAACATATTAATCCGGCCAACCGCTTTATCAGGCACATGATTTGCTTACGGACTAGGGGTTGCCGAAGGCACATAATCAGGCAGCACACAGCAACCTGTTCTTTTTAGCAAAGGAGCCCTCGTGGGAAATGAATTCAGCAAAGAACAGGTGCCGCAGTTCCTCCGAGAGGTTACCGAAGACGTGTCTGTCTTGACACGAATGAGTGTTGCCAATGCCGCCATGCGGATCCGCCAAATCATAGACGACGAGCGCCGTCAGCTTTCCGCCACCATGATCCGCGCACTCCTGTCACTTCCCATCATCATCATGGCGACGCTTTTTGCTGGTGCCTCTGCCGTCGAATGGCTGGCCAACGTTTTCCCCCTGCCACTAGCCTCTGTCTACGCAGTGGCCGCCTTGTGCTTTGCCCTGCTGGCAACTGTCATTTTGGTCTGGCCAAAAACAAAAGGCGGGAAAGACCATGGCTGAACCGACGCAAAACTATGCATTTCAGGAATTGCGTCGAGCCGCGAGGGCCAAGCAAAGGCTTTTAGAGAATCTGAAGCAGCTGGAATCCGTAGCGACCAGCACAGCAGGTCCGGCTGTCGCGGCATCGCTCGCCGCCCGAAGGGCCATTCGATCAGCACCGATCGTAAGCGTCGCTGCGGTCTGCCTTGCCGGCTACATGGTTGGACGGCGCCCTTCCCGGCGTAGATTTCCTGAACACCCACAAAGCCAAGACCCCCATTCAGGCCATATTTATCAACGAAACCCAATCTGGGCAGGCCTCGCAGGGGCGGGTCTGCAGCTCCTGGTTGATCGTTTGACAGGCTGGGTTCATGCGGATAGATTCGAGCCTCACGAGTGAGGCCATCCAAAAGTGTCGTCGACCCTGATCATCGTCCCGACTTACAACGAGTGCGACAACATTTCGCTATTGATGGATGGGATCAACGCCCACGCCCCCTCCTGTTCGATTTTATTTGTCGATGACAATTCGACCGATGGCACCCAAAGCGAAATACAAAATTTCATTGAGGCAAATCCAACCCGGATTTTCATCGAGAAACGGTCCGGCAAGCTTGGACTTGGGACCGCCTACATACACGGCATGAAGTGGGCATTGAATCGTGGCTTCGATCGCATCATTCAAATGGATGCAGACCTTTCCCATGACCCTAAATATCTGCCGGAAATGATCCAATCGCTTGACCGGAGCCCGCTGGTCATCGGCAGCCGCTATGTGCGGGGCGGTGGCACTAAAAATTGGTCAGCACCCCGGAAGTTCATCAGCAGGTTCGGCAGCTTCTACGCCAGAATCATCCTGCAACTTCCGGTCAATGATTTTACTGGGGGCTTCAATGGTTGGCAGGCAGCGACCTTGAGGTCGCTGCCCTTGGATGACGTGAAGAGCAACGGCTATGTGTTTCAAATTGAAATGAAGGCCCGCGCCCTGCGCAGCGGCTTTGCCTTTCGTGAATTTCCAATCGTCTTTGTCGACCGCCAGGTCGGCCAATCGAAGATGACTTCTGGAATAGTCTATGAGGCCATGTGGCGTGTCCTGACCTTGCGCGCCACCCTTGCTGAACCGCAAAGGAAACGGGTCACCGCCCCGCGCGCCGGGCAATAAACATTCCCAGAAAAAATCCGACTGCCATGGACACCAACGGGCGCTCACGGACGATTTGCCGCAATCGCGTTGCCCCAGACTCGAGGGCCTGGTTTACATCAACTTCCTGTAGCCATACCCGCGCTTTTTCGACTTCTGTTGTGTTCATGCTGCTGTGTACCCCCGTGCCTTCGAATCCTTTTCAAGCAAACCAAGAACATGGCGCTTTACTTCAAGAATATGTTCTGAATCCTCATCAATCAGACGATTGAGCAGAACCTCACAACACTTCGACTTCTCCTTTTTTGCATCTTCCAGGTAGCGTTTGTAGGCATAAACGCCATCTGACTTGCACTTCAAGATGTTGATCCAATCGTACATCAGATCATCCACTTCATTTCCGACTGTCATATTTGCCCCCTTTGGTCCGGTATCACCGATCGTGACATGGGACGGCAAAGCAAGCGGTGTGCCTGAGCCGTTGATTAAGAGCTGGGGCCTGTGACGTTTTTCACTTTTTTTAGAGCCATCTTTCATGTGCCAAGCTCCTCACGAAGGCATTCCCTCGTCATCTCATATTTCACCATCAACCGATAAATATCAGCCCGGTAACGCCCACAAATTCGGGCAGCCTCGGAAATATTGCCACGCGACAACTTCAGCAACTCGCGCAGATAATATTTTTCAAAATTCTCTTTTGCCTCTGAGAGCGGCATGGCCAGATAATCAGCAAAAAGTGTTGGAGTTCCAAGCGCAGACGCTGCCAGCACCGCATCGCTACCAGCCTGATCATCAAGCATATGCTCCAGATGCAATTTCTGATCACGCGACAAGACCACACCGCGTTCCACACAATTTTGAAGTTCGCGGATGTTCCCCGGCCATGCCCGGGCAGACAATCGAGACATCACATCCTGCGCAGGCGCTGAGACAGTTTTGCCAAATCTGGCATTGAACAGGCCCAGGAAATAATTAACGAGCAGCGGGATGTCTGAACGACGTTCGCGCAAAGGCGGCAGGTGAATTTTAAGAACCGAGAGGCGGTAAAACAAGTCCTCCCTGAACCTTCCTTTGCGGACTTCCTCTTCAAGGCTACGGTTGGTTGCGGCAATGACGCGCGTATTCACCTTGATGGACTGGTTTGATCCAACCGGTGTCACACGGCTTTCCTGCAAAACGCGAAGCAATTTAACTTGAAGCTGAAGGGGCATCTCGCCAATTTCATCTAAAAACAAGGTTCCATCGGAACATGTCTCAAAGAAACCCTTGTGATCGGATTTCGCGTCAGTGAATGCGCCACGCTTGTGGCCAAAAAGCTCTGATTCCAAAAGATTCTCTGGAATTGCACCACAATTGATCGCTTCAAACCGTTTTCCTTCGCGACGGCTGGTGGTATGCAATGCTTTTGCAACAACCTCTTTCCCTGTCCCGCTTTCACCGGTGATCAGAACCCGCGAATCGACATCACGAAGGATGTCGACATAATCCAGGACGCGCTGCAAGGACTTGCTTTCGCCGATCAATCCAAAATCAGAAGCCTTGAGTCCCGAGGGCTGACCCGCATCTGCCAAACCTGCACTTTTTTCGTTTCCACCAATACGATTCCTGATGCCCTCGACAAGAACACCTGGATCACCGGTTTTTACCAGAAAGGAGGTCGCCCCCTTTTCCATGGCGTCAACCGCAACCTCGATGCTTCCCTGAGCCGTCATGACAAAAACCCTGGTGGCCGGGCTCTCGCGCAGGATCACAGGCAATGCGTCAAGTCCGTCTTCAGTACCCAAGTGGACATCCAAAAGGATTCCATCATAGCGATGCCGGCGGAGCATTTCTGACGTTTCACTCAAACATTCCGCTGTATCACAGTGAATGCCGGCGGCCCGAAAACGGGCAGACAGTAATTCCAGCAGACAGGGATCATCATCGACAACGAGAATCCTCACGAGACACCTCTCGCAGGCAGGCTTGACACCGCAAGCAATACACCCTCTGCAAGGCCCCGCAATTCCGCGATATCACGCGACATTGCGACCATATCCTGGCTCGACGCGGCCTGAACTTCAAGACGACCTGCAACATCTGCAATGCAGACGTAACCGTAGCTTCCCGATGAACCCCGGATGATGTGAGCCAGCCTTCCGGTCTCGGTAAAGTCACCCCGGCGCAGGGATTCACCTATCAATGCAACGCGCTTCTGCAACACCACCGCAAAACCAGGCAGGAGCTGCCGCACAACGGGATCATCCATGTACACCGACCACAAAGGATTGTTTGGATATGGCAACCCACCCTTGACTCCGTTTTGATGTTTCATGATGCCCCTCCCAAAATGTACGCTTCCAGATACAAGCGGACGTAAGCAACGACAGTGCCATGTCCCCACGGAGGCTTCTTCCCACATCACTTGGATTCACGCAAGCAAGCCAAGGCGGTATCGAGGATGAATAAAATAACCTATCGCTGCGTTCGTTGAGTTTTCCTCAACGGTCCGTCGTGAAACTGGAATTAAGCGGTTCGCAGCCCGTCAAAATCAATTCCGGTGCCATTTCCGATCCCGGTTGCGACATAAGAACGGGCAGAAACCAGGCGCAGCAAGTCGGTACTGGTGATGATTCCGAGCAGGCGGCGCTCCAAAACCACTGGCACGCAAGAAATCTGCAACCGTATCATCGTGGCTGCAATATCCTCCACCCGGCTGGTCCCAAAACAGGTCACTACGTTCCGCGTCATCATTGAGGATACTGGTGCTTCAGGCACATCAATGCGCCCATCACGAAGCGATGACGCCAAAAGTACATCACCATCTGAAATGATACCGACCAGCTCACCCCGCTCGACCACAGGCAAGTGACGAATGCCGAATTCGCGCATCAAACGGCGCGCTTTTGCAATGGATGCAGAAGGGTTTACAAAAACGACATCTTTTTTCATTGCCTGGCAAGCACGCATCGATGACCCCCGGATGTGGCTGTTCCTGAATTGCAACACCCGACGGTGCAGCAACCCTCGTGCCATCTAGCCGGAAATCGCCATTGATATGACCAAGACCGTCCATTGCTGAAGACAGCAATAGATGGCAAAGGCTAGCGATTCCTGACATCCGGAAAAAGGACAACCAATGATCAACGACCCATCCCAGACAATTGATGCAGCATCGCGGGACCAGATTGACTTCACAGCGATCGCGGCTCACGTCTGCGATTCCATTGTTTTCGTTTGGAACGTGGATGACGACCGGGTTGACGTCGTGGCTGGGTCGCACCAATCATTCGGTATCCGATCAGATTCAGCCCGGAATCGTCCTGGTTGGTGGTTGGAAAAAATACACCCGGAAGATTTACCGAGGGTCCAGAGCCTTGTGACATCCATCGTTCCCGGCCAAGACAAGATCAGCTGCGAATACCGGTTAATGCGTGACGACGGACAATGCGTTGATGTGCTCGATCGTGCCAAAGTGATCTGGAAGGATGGCAGGGTGTATCAATTCATCGGCGTGAGCACAGATGTATCTTTACTGGTTTCCACCCAAAGGGAACTTGCAACAGCCCGGGAACTTGCTGAAAAGGCTTCGTCAATCAAGTCCAGATTTTTAGCCAACATGTCACATGAACTGCGAACTCCGCTAAATGCAATCATGTCGTCAATCGAGTTGATACGGTCGGCCCGGATGGGCCTCTTTGAGTCAAAAAAACTGCTTGGAGTCATCCAAAGAAATGCACGCCATGTTCTGCGCCTTGTTGACGACATCCTTGACCTCGCCAAAGTCGAAGCTGAGATGCTGCGCATCGATCCGGCCACGATGAATCTCCGTCCATTTATCTCTGAAATTACGGAAGTATTTCAACTTCATGCCAACTCAAAAAACCTGAATTTCACGGTCGAAATCGAAGACGACGTACCGGAAACTGTATGCACTGATTCGGGCAGGCTTCGCCAGATCCTCAACAATTTGATTGGAAATGCGCTGAAATTTACGGAATGCGGATTCGTCCGTGTTCAAATAAAAATGAACGGAAAGGGGATCGAATTCAGGGTTTTTGATTCGGGACCCGGGATTGCAGGAACCGAGGCACAAAAACTTTTTACGCCGTTCGTGCAACTCGACGAGTCCCTGTCGCGCCGCTTTGGCGGAACTGGACTAGGACTGAGCCTCTCACTAAAACTTGCCGCGATGCTCGGTGGCTCCCTGTCTCTCGAATCATCCACCCCGGATCAAGGTTCCACTTTCCTGATGACACTTCCCGCGACCTCCAATTCCGAGGCTCGTCTGGCACCAGAGGCATCGTATACAGCACGGTTTTTTTCCTCAAAATCAAAGCCTCTGGCTGGCAAGCGCATCCTTTTGGTGGACGATGCCGTGGACAACCGCATGCTGTTCCAAAAGATCATGGAATTACACGGGGCAGAGGTTTTTCTCGCCACAAACGGGCTTGAATGTGTCAATTACGTTTCTAAATGCAGGAACAAGGCCGCCCTGCCAGATATTATCCTGATGGACATTGAGATGCCGGTTATGGATGGGCCAACGGCCCTGACGAAGTTGCGAAATGCAGGAATTCAAATTCCAGTGGTCGCATTGACAGCCCACGCCATGGCAGAGCATCGACAAGAATATTTGCGCCTCGGTTTCAACGGATACCTCAGCAAACCAGTCGATCAGCGGGAACTGATCGATCTGATTTGCAATAAAACGAAGATACCAGTGCAAACTTGATCAGGCGCTGCGACGCATCGACTCATGGCTTTTCGGGGCCGCAGACGATTCCTTGGCAGCCGGATGCTTTTCTGCCGGTTTTTCGGAAGACCTTTCCGGAGTTTTATCCTGCTGATTTTCAGTGGTTTTTTGAGCTGCCGCCTTGCGCCTTGCAGCCAAACCGCGGCGTGCCTCTCCACCCTTGCGGCCAATCAGAGCCATGTGTGCTGTGTCCCGACTCACGATTTCGCCACCCTTGCGACCAGCGCGACGGGCTTCTTCCGGAGTGAATTTGTGAGCTGTGCCCTTGACGTGGGCAGCCCGGCCGCCCTTGCGCGCGATGGCACGTTGCGTGCTGGAATCCATCGACGCAAAACCACGCAACGACTTTGGCTTCGTGGCTGGTTTCTCTTCTGATTTCTCGTGGCTCTTTTCGTGACCCTTGTCTTCCCCAGCGTGTTCTTTTTCCATGGTCTGAACTCCTCACATTGGTAAAAGTCGCGAACTGCGCTTTACCAACCAAGGAGAGCAAGACCTGTGCCGGGTGCACCTGGGTCCCGCTCCTATTTTTTTCCAGCCTTGAAAAAAGCAGCTGCCAACACGCTACCCGAATTCCCCTTCGCAGGAATTGAGATGGTCGAGGGAACGACATCCGCCGGATCATGCGGTTTAGCGGCATCTGCCAGCTTCTGATCAGCTTCGTCCTTCAGAGACACACTGATCCTTTTCTTGATCCGGTCCACCGAAATGACGCGCACGAGAACCTGCTGCCCCGCCTGGACAACTTCCGCCGGTCGGTTGATCCGTCGCTTGCCTGACATTTCTGACACGTGGAGCAGGGCGTCCAGTCCGGCGGCAAGTTCAACAAAGGCTCCAAACTCAGCCATTCGGGTTACGGTCCCCTGGACTTGACGTCCGGGGGCAATTCCCTCAGGAATGTTATCCCACGGATCAGCGTCAGCTTGCTTGATGCTGGCCGAAATCCGCAACTTACCCTGAAAGGGCTCCATCTTTAAAATCTTCACCGTCACCGTCTCACCGGGGGTGAATCGAGAATGCAACGCCTGTCCCCTGGACCATCCAGCTTCGCTCTGCGGAACCAGGGCAGACAGCCCGGAGCCGAGGTCAACAAATAATCCAAAGGATTCAATCTTGCGGATGACCGCCGACACCACCTTGCCGGCCTCAAGGGAACCCAGCAGGGCCTCGCGACCTGCCTCCTGCTCTTCGCGCTGCAATGCTGCACGGGAGAGAACGACGTTGCGGCCTTCCAGACGCGTCACACGAAATTGAAAAGTCTGTCCGATGTATTGATCGGCAGGCAGACGTGGTCCTGAATCCATCTGCGAGAACGGCACGAACCCTTTCGCCCCTTGCAGAGAAACCTCGTAACCGCCCTTGTTTTCGCCAGTTACTTTTCCAGAAACGGGCATTCCGGACGCATGGGCGTCCCGCAGTGAATCAGCACCGCCACCTGCCCCCTTCACCCCACGGGCCTCGCGAGATCCCTCGACCGAGACAACTTCGCCTTTGCGTGCCGCGCTGACGACGTAGATTTTCAGGTTGCTTCCGGGCTTTAGTTCCGAAATTTCCTGCTCGGAAAAATCATCGCAAGAGATCACCCCTTCAAGCCGGCCGTAGTTATGCCCTGATTGGTTTTCCGTCTGCCCGGCGAAGAGTATGTTGTCGCTGCCCACGGTGATCACGACGACGTCAATCAAATCACCGGGACGCAGGTTTTTGCGCGAGAAAGTCTCTGATTTTAATTCTTTCCACCACTCGTCGGGATTCAGCAGGTCTGGTTTACGTTCACCGTTCTCGCCGGCGCCCGTTGAGATCTCCTCTGGCGCCTCATCCTCAAACAGGGAGTTGAAGTCGACCGGTTTGCCATCGACCATCATTTTTTTTGACATGAATTTTCTCCCAAAAAGACCTCAGTTCTACTGGCATGACTCGTGCTTTACAGCCCGGCATGACGATTGTCTAGAGTTTGCTTGAAACGCAGACAAACAGCCAAATTTATTGAGTTTTCCCAACCGAACTGGATTATCCGCCATGACCATTGATTCGATCGTTCGCAGAGAAAAAACGGTTCTCTCAATTTTCGGCACGCGCCCCGAAGCCATTAAAATGGCTCCGGTGGTCCAAGAACTCCAAGCCCTAGCCGGCATCGGTTGCAAGGTTTGTGTCACGGGCCAGCACCGGGAGCTGGTCGACCAGACGCTCGATCTATTTGGGATCGAATCCGACTACGACCTGGAAATCGAGGGTGACAACCATAACCTTTTTGAAACAACGACGAATTCCTTGACGAACCTCCGGGAGGTCCTTCTTGACGCAAAACCGGACCTGGTTTTGGTTCACGGGGACAGCACCACAGCCATGGCGTCGGCAATGGCCGCTTTTTACATGCGCATTCCTGTGGGGCATATTGAGGCAGGCTTGCGCACCTTTGACAAGGTGACTCCTTTCCCTGAAGAGTTCAACCGGCGCACCGTGAGCATGCTGGCGGACTTGCATTTCGCGCCGACCGCAAGGGCACGCCAAAACTTGATCGCAGAAAAAAAAGCGCCGGATATGATTACCGTCACAGGCAACACGGTCGTTGACGCCGTTCGTTGGATCGATGCCCGTCGCGAGGACTTTCCAATGTTGCGCCAGCGATTCGACGATCGCCCCCTTATCTTGGTCTCCGCCCACCGCAGGGAAAATTTTGGTCGACCGATGGAGCGCATCTGCGACTCAATTCGAACCTTTGCCCTGCAAAATCCTGGGGTAAACTTAATCTATCTGGTGAATTCAAATCCCAACGTGACAAGACCTGCACGGGAGATTCTTGGAGAATTGCGGAATGTTTTCCTGATCCCGCCAGTGGATTACACCCAAATGATTTTCCTGATGCGACAATGCCAATTTATCGTCACCGATTCGGGGGGAATCCAGGAAGAGGCACCAACATTTGGCAAGCCCGTGGTTGTCCTGCGTGACCTGACGGAACGGCCAGAGGCGATTGAAAGCGGCAACGCGGTGCTGGTCGGCAGCGATCCAGAAAAAATCCTCATGGTCATGGCAGCCTTGGCAAATAAGCACTCTGAGGCTTACGAACGCATGTCACACGGCGCCAATCCGTTTGGCGATGGCCGCGCAGCCGCGCGAATCGCGTCACGGGTGCAACGGGTCCTGATACCAGACGCACTTGTCACAGAGAAGCGAGTCCTTTAGGATCGGACGCGGAACATGATTTCGCCGCCGCCAAAGGAAATACCACGTGAAAACGATAGCCGCTGTTGCATGGCAAGCCAAACGCCCGTTGGAAGTTGAAGAAATTGATCTTGAAGGACCAAAACCAGGTGAGGTCCTGATCAAAATCGCGGCCAGCGGGGTTTGCCACACCGACGCCTACACCCTATCCGGCACTGACCCAGAGGGAATTTTTCCAGCCATCCTGGGTCATGAGGGTGCCGGAGTCGTGATGGAAGTTGGCAAGGGTGTCACCTCCCTCGTTGCCGGCGACCACGTGATTCCTCTCTATACGCCCGAGTGCCGCACATGCAAATTCTGCAGGTCGGGTCTGACCAACCTTTGCCAGGCGATCCGCGGGACGCAGGGAAAAGGCCTCATGCCAGACGGAACCACACGGTTCAGCAAGAACGGCAAGAAGATTTTCCACTACATGGGAACCTCAACCTTTTCAGAATATACCGTTGTCCCGGAGATTGCGGTTGCCAAGGTGAACAAGGCAGCGCCCCTCGACAAGATTTGCCTTCTCGGATGCGGCATCACCACTGGCATCGGGGCTGTGTTGAACACTGCAAAAGTCCGCCCCGGTGCAACGGTTGCCGTGTTTGGTCTTGGTGGAATCGGCTTGAGCGTGATCCAAGGCGCCGTCATGGCAAAAGCATCCCGCATCATTGCCGTCGACACGAATCCCGCAAAATTCACCATCGCCCGGCAACTTGGCGCCACAGATACCGTCAACCCCAATGACGTCAGCGGGCCGGCTCAAAAATCCACGAGTGATCTTATCGTTGATCTTATCGTTGATATGACTGGCGGCGGCGTCGATTACTCCTTTGAATGCGTCGGAAACACTTCGGTCATGAGGTCGGCCCTGGAGTGTTGTCACAAAGGCTGGGGCGAATCGATCATCATCGGCGTCGCTGGTGCGGGCCAGGAAATCTCAACACGCCCTTTTCAGCTGGTCACGGGACGGGTCTGGCGCGGCAGCGCATTTGGCGGCGTCAAAGGCCGAACGGAATTGCCAGGCTACGTTGATAATTACATGAAGGGCGGCATAAAAATCGATGAGTTCATCACCCATCAAATGCCAATTGGCAAAATCAATGAGGCCTTTGACTTGATGCATCACGGAGCGAGCATCCGCACGGTTGTCACCTGGACATGAAAAAATTGTCGTCTTCCAAGTGCTTCGGCGGCGTCGTTGAATTCCATCAGTTTGCGTCAGCAACCTGTGCTACGACCATGCGCTTTTCGATCTACCTGCCACCTCAAGCAGAGACGCAGAATGTTCCGGCAGTTTTTTTTCTCTCTGGATTAACCTGCACGGAAGAGAATTTCATGGTGAAGTCCGGAGCGCAGCGCGCGGCTGCAAACCTGGGCCTTGCCCTAGTCGTCCCGGACACCAGTCCACGCGAGGCTCGCGTTCCCGGCGATGACAGCAGCTGGGATCTCGGGTTGGGTGCTGGATTTTATGTTGATGCCACCGAGGCCCCCTGGGCTCAAAATTATCAGATGGGTTCCTTTGTCGGACGGGAATTGCCCGAATGGATCGCCACCAATTTTCCTGTCGATTCCTCTCGTTTTGGCATCTTGGGACACAGCATGGGGGGACATGGCGCGATCGTGACGGCACTTAGAAATCCAACAAGATTCAAATCTTGTTCGGCGTTTGCACCCATCAGCGCACCGATGCAATGCCCGTGGGGACAAAAGGCTTTCGGCGCCTATCTAGGCGGCGATGTAAAGTCTTGGCGTGGATGGGACAGCTGTGAGCTGTTGCAAAGCCAGGCGCAGGTTACAGAAGAATCAAAAAAAATAGCCATCCTTGTCGACCAAGGAGACTTGGACCCGTGGCTCGATCAACTTCGACCAGATTTATTGACAAAGGCAGCCGCCAGGGCAAATTGGCCAATCACTTTGCGCATGCAGTCAGGATACGATCACAGTTATTATTTTATTGCCTCATTCATTGAGGATCACCTGCATCATCACGCCAGACACCTCGCGAACACGCCCTAAGTTAGCGTTCGTCATCCTGCACCAATCCGTCATCCTGCACCAACCCGTCATCCTGAGCGCAGCGAAGGATGACGGGTCAAGAAAACGTAAGCGGCATCTTGAAAAAACACCGGCCTTGTTCATCAGCCGGTGGAATTTGACCACCATTGATGTTGACCTGAACACTCGGGTGCAGAAGCCGGGGCGCAGAAAGGGTTTTATCCCGCGCCGTGCGAAACTCGATGTATTGTTCGCGGGTGGTGTCGGCCTTTAATTGAATATTCGATGCCTTGGCCTCGGCCACCGTGGTCTCCCAGCGCAGTGGTCGTCCACCAGGCTGATAGTCATGCCCGACAAACAGCCGCATTTCGTCCGGCAGTTGATAGATTTTTTTTGCAATCGAGTCGTACAAGTCCCGGGCACTGCCTCCAGGAAAATCACAGCGCCCCGTCCCGGAATCGGGAATAAACATGGAATCCCCGGTAAACGCCGCACAACCATTCAAAACCCATGTCGAACAGGCGGGAGTATGACCTGGCGTTTGCATCGCTTGGAATTCCATGGCCCCAACACGAAACCGTTCGCCGTCCGCAACGAGACGGTCAAATTGATGACCATCGGCAGTGAACCATGATTCGATTCCATAAATACCGCTGAACAACTTTTGGACTTCGCGAATACGATTTCCGATGGTGACCATGGCCGCGGGAAATTGACGTTTCAAAACCTGTGCGGCTGACAAATGATCGGCATGGGCATGGGTTTCCAAAATCATGCGCAAGTTCAGTTTTTTCTCTTGAATGAAATCACAAAGCAGTCTGACCGTTTTTTCTGCCACAACACATCCAGCGGGATCGTAATCCAAAACCGGATCAACGATCACTGCATCCATGGATTGGCTGTCATACACCACGTAAGAAAGTGTTGAGGTATCTTTTTCGAAAAAAACGGCGACATCCAAGGCATCGCCAAGGCGCGTCGAACCAACCATTCCGGTCAACAGGGGAGACGACATCACGTGGCCTTTCATTTCAAAATCGATCAGTTCAGCTTCGCAAAGGCATTTTCAATGATTGCAATTCCCTGATCCAGTTCGTTGTCCGTAATCACCAGTGGTGGCGCAAACCGGATGATGTGGTGATGGGTCGGTTTCGCCAAAAGCCCTGCCTCCATCATCTTGATGCAGATGTCCCAGCCAGTGTGCTTAAATGAGGGATCGACCACCACAGCATTGAGCAGGCCCTTGCCACGAATCTCTTGAACCCAGGAATACTTTCCAATGGATTGCCGCAGGCGACTTCGGAATCGTTCTCCGGCCTTTGCAGCCCGTTCACAAAGGTTCTCATCAAGGACCACTTGAAGCGCAGCCATCGCCACCCTGCAAGCCAATGGGTTTCCACCAAAAGTCGATCCATGCTCGCCTGGCTTGATCACCATCATGACATCATCGTCGGCCAAAACGGCCGACACGGGAAGAACACCACCAGAGAGAGCCTTGCCAAGGATCACGATATCAGGACGTACCCCTTCGTGATCACAGGCCAGCATGCGTCCGGTTCTACCAATCCCGGTCTGAACCTCATCTGCAATCATCAAGACATTATGGCGGGTGCACAGTTCACGGATTCCCTTAAGATACCCGTCATCGGGAACCACAACACCGGCCTCACCCTGAATTGGCTCAAGCATGATTCCCGCAACATGAGGGTCCTTCAACAACACCGCAGCAGCAGCCAGATCATTGTACGGAATCAGATCAAATCCCGGGGTGTAAGGACCGAATTCATCGCGACTTGCCGGGTCGCTCGACGTCGAGACCGCCGCAATGGTTCGCCCCCAAAAGTTGCCCTTGGCGAAAACAATCCGCGCTTTTTCGGCTGGGATTTTTTTCTTCTGATAACCCCATTTACGGCAGATTTTTACCGCGGTCTCACCACCTTCCACGCCTGTATTCATTGGCAGAACGCGCTGGTATCCAAAAAACTCCGTAACGAATTTTTCATAGGGGCCCAAACAGTCATTGTAAAAGGCGCGCGAAGTCAGTGTCAGTCTTGATGCCTGCTCGACCAGAGCCCCGATGATTTTTGGATGGCAATGCCCTTGGTTGACGGCGGAATAGGCACTCAAAAAATCCAGATACTTCTTGCCTTCCGGGCTCCAGAGGTAAACGCCCTCGCCCCGGGAAAGCACGACCGGCAGCGGATGGTAGTTGTGAGCACCATATTGGTCTTCCAGCGACATCAAAAACTTTGAATTTGCAGATGATAAAACCAATCGAAACTCCGGGCGTTTTATGATGGAGCCGCCAGTCGGTCTAAGCTAAGCTCCTGGAATGCTTTTTTAACACGTCCGGAGCACCCGTCCAAATGATCCGCTGCATCAAATTGACTCTGGCATCCCTTTTCGCCTTAAATTCTCTGCCGGCCGTTGCACAAATGGAAATGCATGCACACCATGGCCCCTCCCATGAAACCCCTGAGTCCCAAGGGTTTACGTTCCACATCCGGCAGGTGGCCGGGTTTAACCGCCAAAGCGGCCCGCGCGGCGGCCAGAGCGCCGCGGGTGAAAACTACCAGATGATGGTCTACCGGGGCACATTTGGCCCCGTCGCCTTGGAACCGCACCTGATGACCAGCCTCGAACCGTGGACCCTGCCTGCAAAAGGATCGCCGCAGCTATTTCAGGCCGGCGAAACATACAACGGCAAGGCCCTCGTCGATCATCAGCATCCCCACGACCTCTGGATGGAAATCACCGAAAAACTTATTTTTGAATTTGCTCCGAAAAGTACCGTTTACGTTGTCGGCGGACCGGTCGGATCGCCAGCCCTTGGTCCCGATGCCTTCATGCACCGCGATTCGGCCCAGCACCTGCCATGGGCGCCCTTGGGCCACCACTATCAGGACTCGACCCATGTCTCGATGGGAGTGCTCACATCCGGGATCAAATTTGACATTGTAGAAGTGGCTCTTTCGCAATTCAACGGCCGGGAGCCGGATGATAAACGCACCGACCTTGAAAAAGGAAAACTGGATTCTTGGTCAAGCCAAATCAAATTGTACCTTTGGGACGGGCTTCATGGTCAGGCATCTACTGCGATCCTCAAGGACCCCGAGGCCCTGGAGCCTGGCAATCAGCGCCGCACCACACTATCGATCCATTGGAAAACGGGCGAAAAATCGTCATCCGGATCTTTCAAACACGCGACAAGCTTCGTCTATGGCAGCAATCAGAAAATCATAACGGAACCGGACACCAGCAACGAAACAACCGACGAAACAACCAAGGTACGGAAATCCTGGTTGGCTGAAACTGACCTGACCTGGGGTGATGGCCTTTGGTGGACCGGACGATTTGAATCCCTTGACCGGCACGGCCTTGGACTACGGGATGACGAGGCCAAAGCCGGCGAGACTGACCACACCGTTCGTGCTTTAACGGTAGGCGGCTTTGTCGATATCCCCGCATTGTCCAATAGCAACGTCAAAACTGGACTCGGGCTGGACGTCACAGCACACTTGATCGATGCCGCAACGCGCAAGGACTACGGCAGCAACCCCTACGGATCCCATGCGTTCGTCATGATAAATGCAGGATGGTGACAGCAATGAATTTTTCAACTTTGAAGATTCCAACATTATTTCTCACTGGATTTGTTTCAATGAACGCCAGCGCGAAAACAATGGAATTCAAGGTCCTTGAGCTGGATCAAAACCAAACCGGACCGTATGCATTATTCTCGGGCGGGAAAATCGACGGCCTCTCGGTCGGCGATGAAGTTTGTGTTCAGAAGCCTGCATCCAAGGACCACGTTTTTTGCGCGAAGATCGTCAGCGTTCGCAAGCGTGCCGCAGCATTCTACGTTCCCGCAGGCAATCAACCCGACGTCGTCATGGGCTCTATTGTCACTTTTGAATCCACGGAAGAAGCCGCCACGACTGCGACCCCGAAAACGCCAACAGAAGCTGACTCACCCGCAGGACCATGGTTTCTTCCTGCCCATCATTTTGACGTCAACTATCATTTGCAAATCACGCCTGCTATCGACACCAACTCGGTTTCCTTTCAGGCGCTCCCGCGCGATACCCTGAACGAACCCTGGGCGGCGCGGCATGCCCTGAATCTTGCGCCGCTTGGGCTGGGTTTTGGATATGCGCGGGATTTCCTTCGGGAAGGGAATCACCTTGGCATCCGCGGCTTCTATGCAAAGTCCCAGACGGGAAGTTTTGACAACGACTATGATCTTTCGGACGTCGAATCACACGTCGAATCCGACACCGTGGCAACCACCTTGGGGTTGGCTTTGTTCTATGGCATCGATCGCAATCTCACTGAAAATATAAATTATAGAGCCAGCGGTGGCGCAGGAATCCGGCGCACCAGCGCAGCCATCTCGTCAAAGTTGAAGGGAACTTCTGAAGCGACGTTGGTCGATGGCAACATCATCGCCACGGCGCCTGTGATCGAGTTTGGAACAGGCGCTCACTACAAAACTTCTGACATCCATTGGACTGCGGATTTGATGGTTGCGGTTCCACTCAGCGTCAAGACCACGGCGAGCGGCACTTTCAATTCTGTTCAGGATGTGGCAAGCGACGACGTCAAATCTAGTGTGGCAGATGCCGTGGGCAGCACAAAAGGATTTGAAATCAGTTTGGCGCTGGGACTGTTCAAATCGATCTAAACGAATTCGATTAGCCGGCCTTCTTAAAAACTTTGGTGATTCCGCTGGCATATTCCAGCCATTGCCGAATCTCCTGAACCGGCCCCACCAGAACGGCAGCCCCAAGCCGGACCGCTTCTTTTGGCATTCCGTAAACGGCGCATGTTTCCTGGTCCTGGACCGCGGTGAACGCCCCCCGATCCAAAAGGTTTTTCAATCCCTGAGCCCCATCTCGGCCCATACCGGTCAAGAGAACAGCAAAGATTCGAACTCCCGACAGATACTTTGCAGCGCTGTTAAAAAGATAATCAACACTGGGACGATGGTCACTGACAGGCGGGCTATCGTCCAAAAAAAGAATCGGACCCGAAAGTCCTTTTCGAATGCCAATGTGATGAGAACCCAGTGCCAGATAGATCGTACCTGCGCGCAACACGGTCCCCGATTTTATCTCTCCAAGTTTCAGACGGGAATTTCGCGCAAGGCGTTCCGCAAAATTGGCGGCCAGTGCCGGTGTAATGTGCTGCACGACGACAACTGGAGGGCTGTCAGCCGGCATGACGCGCAAAAGTTCGGTCAGAGCATCTGGTCCGCCGGTGCTCGCCCCAATGACGATCACTTCGGCTGGTCCTCCAGCCGCCATCCATTTCCGAAGTTGGAAACGATCCTGTGGCATTTGAATTAAGCTCCAATAAATCTATCAATAGATTTTTCGAGCCTTTCCACTCAAATCTTGAGGAAGCGTGTTTTGCCAAGCGAACCCGGCTATGCATAACCAACCAATGCCATTACATTTTTCGCGAATTATTCGGCGTTTCGGCAATGCTTGAAAAACCTTTCAAATTATCAGCTAAAACGCGTTCATGCCCGTTGGTTGAAGGGACATAGTAATGTCTACCTCGCAATACCTCGGGCAGGTATTCCATGGCCGCCGCGCCTGCTTTATCGTCGTGCGCATAGGCATAGCCCTTGCCGTAGCCCATCGACTTCATGAGCTCGGTTGGGGCATTTCTCAGCGCCATGGGAATTTCCAAGGCACCAAACTCCCGAACATCTTCCAGAGCTTTATTGATGGCAACGTAGGACCGGTTGCTCTTTTGAGACGCGGCCAGAAAGGTTGTTACTTGTGCCAGAATGATGCGGGCCTCTGGCATTCCAATCTGATGCACTGCTTCGAAACCGGCCTGAGCCATCACCAGCCCCATCGGTGTCGCATTGCCAACGTCTTCGCTGGCAGCGATCACGAGACGCCTTGCGATGAACAACACGTCCTCGCCAGCATCAATCATTCGCGCCAGATAGTGCAAAGCGGCATCTGGCTGGCCAGCACGAATGCATTTAATAAAGGCACTGATCGTGTCGTAGTGCTGATCGCCCTTCTTGTCATAAAGGAGCGCAAAGGTATCGCCCATTGACTTCAATGCCGCGATGTCCACAGGGCTGACATCAGACGGCGCTGCGGCACACAAGGTTTCCAAAATATTCAACGCACGACGGGCATCACCAGCGCTGGATCTGGCAATCGCCTCCAACACGTCAGGTGCGATGTCCGTTCGGAGTTGGGTATGACCCGCAGACGAAAGCGCCCGGTTCATGACAGCGAGCAAAGATTCTTCGGTGATCTTGTTGAACCGGAAAATAATGCTGCGGGAGTTGACGGCGGCATTCACTTCAAAGGACGGATTTTCCGTCGTGGCTCCGATGAACTTGATCACGCCCGACTCCAGAGCCGGCAACAAAACATCCTGCTGGTTTTTACTCAGGCGATGGATCTCATCTAAAAACAAAAGATGCGCCTTGCATCCTGCATCCACTTCATCTTGCGAGGCTTCAATCACTTCACGCAGGTCTTTTACGCCCGCGCTGACTGCCGAGAGAACGACAAGTTTACGGTTTGAGGCCCTGCCGATGACCGACGCCAGAGTGGTCTTGCCACTCCCGGGAGGCCCCCAGAAGAGCCACGAGCCAAGGCGATCCTGTTCGGCCAGCCGACGCAGCGGTGCCCCGATGCCCCAAATGTGATCCTGCCCCAGAACCTCATCAAAACGCTTTGGGCGCATAACTTCGGGCAGGGGCAGATCGGCATTCGATGGAAACATAAAGAAAGGATCCTTCGCTTTGCTCAGGATGACGGGGATTATCGCGTCACCCTCAGGATGACGGGGATTATCGCGTCACCCCCAAAGATGACGGGTTACTCCCCCACCATCAAATCCAACTCCGGGTCACCAATGAGGTTTGACTCCAAAGCTGTGTACACCATGACATTCGAGCGGTCCACAGAAAGCACGGCAGCCTTTGCCATGTGGTTCATGAAGCCAACGGTTTTAATCTTGTCCTTAAATCGCATCGACCAGAACGCCCGGTGCAATACCGCGGAGCTCCCTTCGCCATCCCGCCCGGGCTCGTACCAGCCGTAACGGGTGTTGGAGATCATTGCCGCCGGACCAAAATCAGGCAAGCGCACGGCATGGATCGTCCAGTTGTCGATGTCTGGATTGTTCGGATAACACCCCTGAGAGTAGAAGAATGCCGGACGCGACTTGAATTCTGAAACTCGAGTCGTATTCATGCGCAGTGCATAATCAGAATTCGCATGTCCCAGGTGATTCATCACATGGAAATCCCCTGCGGCCATCGTCTCAAGAAACTGGTCTGCACTGACGGGTGCATTGAACTCATCGTAAAGCTTCGTAAACTGCGTTGAATCTGGAAAGCCGCTGGTGATTGGCGCCACATTGCGACCTGTCTCCAGGTTATCAAGGCTCCACCCACCTAAAGTTGTGCGATCGAGCTCTTCACCAAACGACATTGCCGTCATTGTCCGGCCTGCCTTTCCAGCATCAACGAGAGCCATGTGCTTCCCGACCCACGCGGCCAATTGGTCCGTCGTCTTGACGCCAACACGGCCGACTGCGACCTCACATTGCCAGTCGTATTGGCTGGCTGATCCAGTAAATGTCCCATCCAGGCAGCCATAATACTGGTCGGATGGGACTGGATCGCCGTTGTTGCTGCCCATCCCGGAACGAATCCGCTGCCATGGCAAATTCGCCTTGTCGCCGACAAGCAACACATAATCAATGGCGTCGTCGCGATATTTGCTTTTGATGAATTCCCGGATTTCTGCGGCTGTAGGATTGGTACCGATCGATTCAAGGGTTGCGAGACTCACACGGAGTCCCCGGGCGCGTTTTTCCTCGATCAATGGGCGAAGCACTGTATTGGATTCGTCTCCAATGATCGCCTGCTTTCCGATGATCAGGTATCCAACTGGCGCCTCGTCCACTTCCGCAATTCCGCGCGACGTTTTTGTAACGATGACGTCATTGTCAATATTGCGAACCGCGAGTTCAAAATCCCGCGCCAGATTGGGGCGTAGCATCCTGCCGAGGGGAGCGCGTTGAACTGGCGAGGTTTCCACCGTGATTTTAATTGAGTTAAAAAATCGCGCCTTCGTGGGACTGATCATCTGGAAGGGATAAACGGGCACTTCCACAAAATCAAATCCGCGAAAAGAAACCACGCGGGGTTCGCCGATTAACTTCGCTGGATATAATCCGGCAACATAGCGGGAAACCAAAGGCCTTGTGTCATAGCCAAGGGAAATGACCCGCTGGCGGCCGGCCATTTGCGGCGTGTAGTCAATTTCGGATCCCTCGGACGCCTCGTACTTGACGTAATTCAGCCCCTGTCCGGCGGGGAGCATCACTTTCAAGGTCCGCACCGGGATCACCGGGTGGAGTTCCTTCCGGTAATCTGGCAGGGTCTTGCCCCAGGGACGGCAATCTTCATCTGCCCGGCAACGACCGTCCACCGGACTTTTGATGTCAAACGAGAGCTGTTTGGTGATGGTTTCTGCGAGCCCGGTTCCACTGGAGACTAAAACCAGAGCTGCGGCGAAAAATGAATTTCTCAAGTTGCCCTCCTTGGCGTGACTTGTTAGCGAATATGGGGGCTATGCTAGCACCATCCGGAGAAATCTGGATGCCTGCGGTCCAGGCACTTGATGTTGTACCAAAAGGACATTCAAAACATGTTGTATCGTCAACTGATTTTGGGAATCGCCGTCTCATTGTTTGGTTCCGTTGCCATGGGCGCTGAACCAAATTCTTTATGGATAAAAAAAACAGTTGCGGAGGCCTTGGACCAAGCCAGACGTGAAAAAAAACCGGCATTGCTTTATTGGGGCGCCGTCTGGTGCCCACCATGCAATCAGTTGAAGGCTCAGGTGTTCAGCCACCCGGATTTCGCGACGGCAACTTCCTCCTTCATCCGCATCTACCTGGATGGCGACGATGCCGGCGCCCAAGATTGGGGCGAAAAACTCAACGTATCCGGTTATCCGACAGTCCTTGTCCTGGCTCCCGAAAAACATGGCCGCGGGATCAGAATGAAAGAACGACTCCGGATCGCAGAATTCGTTAATTTCGCTGAATTCCGGACGTTGCTTTCGACGGCACTTGCCAGCAGCATGCCAATGAAAAAAGACCTCGCCTCAAAGGCGTTGCACGGCAAGGCGACTTCTGAGGAATGGAAACTCCTGGCGTTCACTTGGGATATTGCGGAGACCACATCCAACGCGGATGAAGCGCAGACAAAATCTGCAGTCGACGAATTAAGAAAACTTTTTTCTTCGTGTCCTTATCCGGAAATCCGGGGCTTGTTGGCTGCACGCCTTCTGAATTTAGATGCCGGAATTCACCCCGAGTGGCTGGAAGCCGTCATCGCGAACGAAGCGTCGCTGTATGCGGCACGAGGACCCCTCCTTGCTGGGGCAAGCCAATGGCTGGAGAAGGCGCCATCAGACACCGCCCGGGATACCGCTGATAAACTTCGCGCTGCCATCAAAAGGCTACGCGACCATCCCGGCATTAGTCCGGCAGAACAATTGCAAACATGGGTCACCAGCCTTGACCTTGAGCAACACATGGCCGACCGCAAATGGATTGATTCCAGACAATGGGAGAAAACCCGCGACGACGCTGTCTCCGCGGCAATTCAAATTGAGTCGTCCAGCAAGTCCCCTTTCGAACGCCATGCTGTCGTCAGTGACGCGGCTGGGATTTTTGCAGCCGCAGGGAAAATAAACCTTGCGATGGAATTGCTCAAACGTGAAGCCGGCACCTCTGATACACCGTGGTATTACCAATCCACTTTGGGCTCCTTGGCCCTTCAGAAAAAAGAATACAAAGAAGCTCTAAACTGGTCCGCAAAGGCGCGGGACAGCGCACAGGGTCCAGCCACCAGGCTTCAGTGGCTGGCAAGCGACATCTTGCTGCAGTCCAAAATCATTCGTGAGCAGGCGGCAAACGGATCCCCAAAAGTGACTTCTGAAGAGGCCACGGCGCCAGAAATTGCAACCTGGTTGGATCTGGCAAAGTCTCTCCCCGACGGCTTCTCAGGACGAAATGCCTTGCGTGCACGCAAAATAAAAGAAGCAGTCACAGCATGGGCAGAAACACCCATTAAACGGGCAACGCTTACAAAATGGACAGAAACTTGTATCATGCTTAAAAAAGAGGCGAAAAACGCCTGCACTAAAACACTGCTAAAAGACTGAATGAATCATGGCAGAATCGCCCAAACCCGTCGCCCTTGTCACCGGTGCCAACCGTGGCATCGGATTTGAAGTTTCCCGCCAACTAGGCGCGAAGGGCTTCAGGGTCATCATGACATCGCGCGATGACGTTAAGGGGCAAAAGGCTGCAAGAACCCTGGCCGGTGAAGGTCTGGATGTTGTGTTTTACCAATTGGACGTCCTGCGCCTCGATGACAACAAGGTCGCCAATGACCTGAAGCTCTTCATCGATTCACAATTCGGACGATTGGATGTCTTGATCAACAATGCCGGTGTTTTTTTGGATCCCTCTCGCGCTCGCGGTGGATCACCAAGTGTTTTTGACGCAAAGTTATCGCTGATCCGTCAGACCATGGACATCAACCTCTATGGACCTCTGGTCCTCTGTCAAATAGCAATGCCACACATGCGCCGGCAACATCATGGCCGGATCGTCAACGTATCCAGCGGCATGGGGCAGATGAGCGAAATGGGTAGTGGTTACCCTGGCTACCGCCTGTCCAAGGTCTCCTTGAATGCTTTGACGAAGATTGTTGCGGCAGAAGTGGACAACGATTTTCATGAGACCGACATCCTTGTAAACGCGGTGTGTCCCGGCTGGGTGCAGACCGAAATGGGCGGCGAAGGTGCAACAATTCCCGTGGCTCAGGGGGCCGATCCGATTGTTTGGCTGGCCACCCTGCCCAAAGGAAGCGGGCGGGACAAAAACCTCGTCAGCCGCATTGGCGGGGAGGACCGCCTTAACGGCTTGTTTATCCGGGGCCGTAAAGTGATACCATGGTGATAATGAAACACCTTCGCATCATCATTGCTCTGATTTCATGCTTGTCTTTCGCGGGACGGGCGGCAGCGCAATGGAACTTTCTTGAACTTGACTCCACGCTTGCCCAGATCATGGATCATCAGGTGCAGGATGATGATTCGGGCTGCTGCTGCGATGAAGATGAGAAAGCAAATGAAGAAGAATCTTCCGACGACTGCTGTGAAGATTCCTGTGATGCCTCGCTCTGCCCCGTATGCGCAGATCAGATCCTTCCTGACAGTCTCCTTGCAAGCCTTCCGTCCCTAAAATCCACGCCGTTGTTAATGTTTGAATTATCCAGCGCCATCTCCGATGGCTGCCGTTTTGGCCTCGAGCGTCCTCCCCGCATCGCCTGATTCTTTTTTAAGCGCTTCTACTAAAAATCTGTGCATCAAAAAATTCCTTGAATGAATGGAGTTCAATATGAACCGCATTTTGTCGAAACTTTTTGCATTGATGTTCCTCGTCGGCTTCTCCATGAAACTTTATGGCGCACCGATTGCAATTAAGGCCAATCCCGTGGAATCCAAAACCCACACAACCGGGCAAACGCAACATCACGACGATTGTGGCGACTGTGATGATGGCGATTGCGACGATTGTGATGATTGCGATTGCCATGATGGCGACTGTGGCGACTGCTGCCACGACGGTTGCGACAGCGGATGCTGTGAAGATTGCGATTGCGGCTGTGACTGTTGTGACGGCGGCTGTGACGACGGCAAATGTGACAACGGCAGCTGTGACTGCAACGGCTGCGAGGACTGCGACTGCCAAGACTGCGATTGTAATGACGGCGATTGCCACGACTCCAAAAAATAAAGTCGTGTGATCCTGAGCGGGGCCCCGTCATCCAGTACGGGGCTCCGCCTGCGAATCACCATCACGGAAGATCAAAAAAGAGCGCCTCGGCGTTCTGGTCCCCTATCACCCTCATCCGTACCGAATTCTCTTCACGGATCGCAAGTCCGTCGCCGGGAGACATCCTGATCACGTTGACTGCGCCGTGACTGGATGTCGTGATCTCCACTGAACCTGTAATCAACTGAAACCAACCGTATCCGTACCGCAATGAAATCTCCTGTTCCGATCCAGCTGGCATCTTGCCTGCATAAATGCTGGCATCCGCCCGAATGGGAATCGACCCACCGCAGGCCGGATCGTCATCAGGCGCCGCCACCCGTGTCATTGGCCCGACGTCAAAGGCCCGCTGATCGTAAATTGGCGGGCCACCGGATTTGCGTGGAAGAATCCAAATTTGAAGCAAGTGACAGTCCTCTGGCGAGGGATTGGCTTCGCTGTGTAAAACCCCCGTTCCAGCCGACATGTATTGCACCTCACCTGGACGAATAATCGCACCATTACCCATGTTGTCCTTATGTTCCAACGCGCCGGAAACAATGTAGGTCAAAATTTCCATGTCACGATGTGGGTGCATACCGAAACCACGACCACCAGCCACCACATCTTCATTGATGACCCTCAAATTACGAAATGCGATCCTTTCCGGATCAAAGTATTCGCCAAAACTGAATGAATGATACGTCTTGAGCCAGCCGTGATCGAAATAACCACGATCTAGACTCTTTCTCAGTGCGAGCATGGAATTCCCCCTCCCTCTCCGAAGACCTCAATCCCACTTCTAACAACGGACAAATCGATTAAAAGCTTAGAAACATTCAAAAACACTGATAAAATCGTCAGATCCCACGGAGGATCCGCATTTTGAACCTGCAGAGGCAGTGGAACACATACGTGAAAGGCAGGATGATCCGTCTGATCAACTGGTGGCCTCCGATGCTTTTTGCTGGAATTCGCGTCACGCGATTTTCCGACGACTACCGTGAAATCGACGTCTGCCTGAAAATGCATTCGTGGAACCGAAATTACGTTGGCGTTCATTTTGGCGGGTCGCTTTACGCAATGACCGATCCATTTTATATGCTGATGCTGATGGAAAACCTCGGGCGTGACTATATTGTTTGGGACAAGGCGGCCACAGTCCGCTTTAAACGGCCCGGCAAGGGCACGGTCAAAGCCACGTTCGCCATCACGGAATCTGACTTGGATAAGATCCGTCGCGAAACTGCTTCAGGACAGAAGTATGAACCTGTTTTCACAGTCCAAGTGATCGATGCTTATGGAACTGTGGTAACTGAAGTCGTCAAAACGCTATACATCAAACGCAAGGACAAGGGGTCGTAATGGAAACCATGTTGAGCCTCGCAACCCTGACCCTGCTCGAGATTGTTCTCGGGATCGACAACATCATTTTCATTTCCATCCTTGCCGGAAAACTCAAGGGAAATGAAAAACGACTGGCCCGCCAGCTAGGCTTGATGGGTGCCTTGATCACCAGACTGGGACTTCTGGCAACCATGGCGTGGATCGCCCAACTGACCACGCCTTTATTTGAAGTTGCTGCAGTACCCATCAGCGGGAAGTCTTTGATCCTGATCCTTGGTGGCGTGTTTCTGATATTCAAGGCAACACACGAGATCCACGACAAACTGGAAGGCGACGAATCGGCATCAGATTCAAATCCAAAGCGGAACACACTCGCCTGGACGGTTGCCCAGATCATGGTCATCGACATTGTCTTTTCTTTGGATTCCGTGATCACCGCCGTTGGCATGAGCAATCAACTTGGCGTGATGGTACTCGCCAACGTGATCGCCCTGGGCATCATGCTGGTTGCGTCGGGCAGCATCTCGGATTTTGTCGACCGTCACCCGACCATCAAGGTTCTGGCACTGTCCTTCCTGATTATGATCGGACTTTTTCTGGTCCTCGACGGGGTCGGAATGCACGTGCCAAAAGGCTACATTTATTTCGCCATGGCCTTCAGCTTGTTTGTTGAATTCGTCAACATCCGGGTCACCCGGAAACCAAAGCCACTGCACCTTCACAACGTGCCGAAGAATCCTGGTTAAGAGTCTGCCAAAGGATCTTGGCCATGGCTGACGATTGTGGCGATCGCAAGATCGCCCGTCACGTTGACCACGGTCCTGCACATGTCCAGCAACCGGTCGATCCCCAGGATCAGACCCAAACTTTCTGGCGGGATCCCCAACTGCTGCAGCAGAACCATCACGAGGGGCAGAGACCCCCCCGGCACTCCAGCCGTGCCCACACCGGCAAGGACAGCCATGCCAACCACCGTCATCTGCTGGGTCAGGTCCAGGTGAACCCCCGACAATTGGGCCAGAAATAAAACCGTCACGCCTTCAAAAAGAGCCGTGCCGTTCTGATTGGCAGTCGCACCTACCGTCAGAACGAACCTGGAAATCCGCGGTGGCAGTTTCAACTTTTTCTCGGCCGTTTGAAGCGAATGCGGCAATGATGCGTTCGACGACGCCGTGGCAAACGCATAGAGCATCAAGTCCTGACACTGGCGAAAAAATTCAACAGGACTTTTTCGGGCGATCAATTTCAACGCGGTGCCATAAACAACAATCATTTGAAACAAGAGGCCGCCGACAACCACCAGAACGAAAGCACCAAGGGGCACTAAAAGTTGCAATCCACTGCGGTAGAATGATCCAAACGTCAGTGAAAAAACGGCCACTGGAGCCAATTTCATGGCCCAAGACATCAAGTACAAGCAAACATCAAAAAGTTCTTTCAAGATTGCGTGAACCGTGCGCGGCCGACCGGTGGTTTGAAACAACGCAAACCCAAATGCCAAGGCAAAAAACATGAGGCTCAGCATTTCGCCATCAAGGGCCTTCACGGCTGCCTCGATTGGGTTTCTTGGAATGATATCGATCAATGTCTGACTGAATGATTTTCCAGACGAAGCATTCGCCGCGATGGACGAAAGCAGGTCTTTGCTCTGTGCCGCAATGCCCATGTCAATCTTCACAATGCGTCCCGGCTGAACGAGATTCACCAGGGTGACGCCGACGGCCACAGAGATTCCGCTAAAAATGAAGGTCCAGAACAAGGTCTTCCGGGCCACAGCACCAAATTGCTGGCCTTCGGCCAATTCGTAGATCCCCAACACAATCGCAGAGAACACCACAGGAACCACAATCATGAAAATGAGGCGCAGAAATATTTGCCCGACGGGGGGCAAGATGTGCGTGGCAAAAGCATTGACCCAGGTCACGTCACTGAACTGATGCGCAATGATCCCGCCGACCAGCCCAGCAACAAGTGACAAAATCAGAGTTGACGGCTTAACAGATCGAGGCATGCTCGCTGATGACATGTAACAAAACTCCTTCGACAGCTGAATTTCACTCGACGGGCGCAGGATTATCCATCGGAAACCGCCGCTGCGATCCCGCGACACTCGCAATCCGTCTACAGGTTTCCGTAACAGGTCTGCCATTGCATCCGTGGCGGTGTGCCAATCCCCTCAAGACCTCATCCAGGCGTTCTGGTAGAACCTGACCATTCTTGGGCAGGCTCCCACGCACCGTTGAATTCAAGCGGATGCCCGCCAAAACCCAAGTGGAAACCCCATCAATTTCAACTTGCGGATGGTCCACGGTACGGTGGCACATGCCACAGGTCATGCGAGACCCCGGGTCAATAGGCGTAAAAGCCCCAGCAAGTGCATCCGCGAGGGTCACGGGATGCCCGGACGGGATGTTGGCGAGGATCACGCGTTCGCGGTCCCCGGGGACCAAAGCCTGACTGACCTCAAGGCGATCACCATTGAGCCCAGCCACCAGATTAAAAGACAGGATCAGGCCACTATCAAAAACCTGAAAACACCGCAGGTCACCCTCATCAGGATTCGCGGGCTGACCGCTGCTCTGGCTTGCGGTGCAGGCGACACTGGCATAGGGCGCCAACTTGTTCAGGACATATGAGACCACCGCCTGGCCCCTCAAACCGTTGGCATCAGCGGCGTTTCGGCAGTCGATAATATCAATGATTCCAGCGGGATCTTCGCAAATGTCACCAAAAAAACGCGCGTGCGCCTGCCCAAATGAGGGCACCATTGCGGCACCACCCGCCAATAAAACAAGCAGCCATTTAGTTCCAGCCGAGGCCATCCCCCGGTCCTACCAAAATGCGAAAGGCCCCGCCAGCGTTCCCGCTCGGTCGAACCTGCCGCAATCCGTATTTAGTTTGCTGCCTTACTCAAAATCCAAGGACACGGGCCGTCCACACTGGACCCATCCATTCGCGGATCACTTGGCGGTTTCGCTCGGCTTCAGGGGATTTGGCAAAGAATTCCAAATACCGGCTAGCCTGACAATCAATCACGCCATCGCCGGCACTTTCTTTGATGTACGAAACAGATTCCTCGGCCAGCATGGCAAAAGCTGCCTTGAATTGCTGATCCTGCAAGTAAGCAGGTTCTTTTTCTTTCAAGGCCGCCACCGCCGATGCGCCGTAGTGCAAAAACTCCGCGGCGCCGTCGCCGACACAAACCTCGCCTCCAAGCACCGACAGTTTTCCAGCGCGTTTCAATTCCACAGCAACCCGCAAATCAGCGCGGTAGCCACTCCATTCGTCAAAAATGTAGAGCACTTCAGACCAGTCTCCGTCCACCTGCTGAATGATGTAAAGGTTGTAACGGCTGGCTTGCTTCATGGTCGGGGGCACGTAATTGCGCACCTCACGGGCGTGCATCTTTGGTTCAAGGACCAGACCTGCCTTGCCGTCACCAACGTAGACGGTGTTGTCATGAGCATCGGTTTTATTTCGCGTTTCCGCGTTCATCATGTGTTGCGTCTCATGGGCATTGGTCGTTGGAGTATCGCTTGTGTACTTGCGCACAGAGTGCGTCATCACATCGCGGTAGAACGCACTGCCACTGTCGTTGCCATTCCAGCTGGCAAGGGGAACGTCCACCGTCTGCAGAACCCTGCGCCAGTCAAAGTCTCCTGCATCCCCAGGACCAAAACCGTTACCGGATTCCGGAGTCACCTGACCCTGCATTTGGGAACCAGATCCGAACCCGGCAGCGACCCCCACCTGAGTCACCTTCAAATTGATTTTCATTGCGACAGAAGTTTTACCGGCGATGGCATCTTTGCGCAGGATCTCTGCATCCCGCGGACCTTTGATATTGCTGAAGTAGACGGAATCGAGTCCCTGCGAAGATGAAGATGACCCCTCTGACAGGAAACCCAGTTCCATTCCAATGGAATAGTCACAGCCTTGGGCCACCGTCTGGGTGAACGTCCCGGCCGTCCAAGTGCGGGTCATATCAAGTGTGGTCGCCCTGGGACAGGATGCGTCCAGGGGTTCGATCAGGAGGCGAAATCCATTGAGCAGCTTTTTTTGCGCCGCGCCTAAATTGCTTGTATCAGGCAGGCCGACTGTGATGGAGCTCAGGGAACCTGCGTTGCCGGGGAAGTTTGCTTGGGAAAAACCGCCAGGTCCGCAGGACGACAGCAAGCCAACCAGAAGGCTCAGAGGCATTGCCAAAGCACCAAAAAAGGGCACAGCACGTAAGGTGTTTCTGGCGCGCATCAAAGCTCCTCTTCGCAGGCAAGCTGGTTTGCATCATTCTGGTTGATTCAAAATGAAATAATGCAACATCTGGACCAGACACAAGCGACTGAAATCATTGATTGGAAAACAATAAAACGACCAGCCTTTTGACACATCCGTCGCAATCACAAGTCGGGATTTAGCGGACTTTAAAATCCTTCAAATTTATGGAACAGGCAACACCGGCAACCAGACAAACGGTCAAATCGAACGTCTTCAGGCTGGAAAAACGGAATAATCCTCTCAACCAGGGCACCGACAACACAAGGGTCAATAGAACGATGGACATAAAAACCATGCCCAGAACCATTCTGTTCTTCCACCCTCCCGATCGACCTGCGATCAATCCAATGTTCGCAGCCATCAAAGTCGTGAAAGCTGAAGTCCTTATGTCTGCCTCAGACAGCCCGCGGAAAACTGCTAAAAAAATAATTCCGGTGATTGCCATGAAAATCTTGGTTCCACCCCAAATTGTCTTGCGCCCAAGATCCGCTGAAAACAACTTCTGATCAAGCGGACGAGGCGGACGTAGCATGAGATTTTCATCTGGGGGGACACCTTCAAAGACGATGGAACACGCAGGCTCAATGATCAAATGCAAAAACGCAATGTGAACTGGCATCATGATCATCGGAAGATCAAAGAAAGCTGGAATGATTGACAGCGCTGCAATTGGAATGTGAATGACGAGCAAATACGAGATTGCGTGCCGGAGGTTATCATAGACCAATCGACCGGCCTTGATTGCCGATACGATTGAACCAAAATCATCTTCCAACAACACCAGAGATGCCGACTCCCGCGCGACGTCCGTCCCCCGCATCCCCATGGCAATGCCAATATGAGCATTCTTAAGTGCTGGGGCATCATTGACCCCATCTCCCGTCATCGCGACAATCTCGCCCTGGGCCTTTAGAGCCTTGATGAGGCGCAACTTCTGTTCTGGAACCATCCTTGCGCATACGCCTACCTCACGAACCCGGGCCGTTAAATCATCTTCGTTCAGACTGGCAAGCTCATCCCCCCTCAGCACTGCGTCAGGATTTTGCAACCCGATCTGACGTGCAATGCTTGAAGCGGTGACGCCATGATCGCCGGTGATCATGATGACCCGGATCCCGGCCCCTTTGCATTCAGCGATCGCCTGCGAAACTTCGGGGCGGATGGGATCTTCCAAGCCCAACAAACCCACAAATTCAAAATCGAAATCATGCTGGTCTTCCGGAAGATTTTCCCGATTCGCAAAAGCCTTGGCAACTCCAAGGACCCGCAGGCCATCACCTGCCATAGCACTAACGTGACGCGCAACTTGTTCCCGGATGGGAGAGGAAAGATGGCACAAATCAGCAATAGCTTCCGGCGCACCCTTTGCCGCAACAAAATGATGACCGATCTTATTGGATTTCCATGCATGGGAAAGTGCCATGATGCGATCTGACAAGGGATACTGCCTGATCAGAGTCCAATCAGGATGCAAATGCTCAGGGTCTATTAGTGGTCCGCGACCAACGTCGTGAATCGCCCGGTCCATTGGGTCGAAGGGATCTCGTTCTGCGGCAAGAATTCCGAACTCAACGATCTCGTGAAACACTTCAGGAATAGCCTTTCCTTGAAATGAACCCAGATCAATAAAATTTCCATTGGCGCAGAGCCTGCGAACAATCATGCGGTTTTGTGTCAAGGTTCCAGTCTTGTCGACACATAGAACCGTGACCGTTCCCAACGCCTCAATCACCGATGCGCGGCGCGTCAGAACTCGTTTTTGAGAAAGGCGCCATGCTCCGATCGCCAAAAAAACAGTTAGAACGGCGGGAAGTTCATTTGGCAAAATCGCCATGGCCAAGGTCAGCCCCGCCAAGATCCCGGCCAACAAATCCTGACGGCTGATAGCGAACGCCAGGACGACGGCCATACATAAGAACCCAGCAATGACCGCTATGGTTTTGACCATGCTTCTGGTCTCCACTTGTAGCCTCGTTGGCTCTGGAGACGCCTCCCGCAGAAGTCGACCAATCTTGCCAAGTTCCGTAGAACTTCCAATCTTCGTGACCCGGGCGATTGCGCTGCCCCGCACAACGGTCGTGCCGGCAAAAACAAATATTTTCTGGCGTGACGGATCGACCTCATTGCCTGGTAGGATTTTTTGCACAGGCATCGACTCGCCTGTCAGCATGGATTCATCGACCGATAAATTCACGCAGCGAACGATTTCGGCATCGGCGGAAACCCGGTCCCCTTCATTGAGGATCAAAATATCGCCCCGGACGACCTCTCGTCCGGGAATTCGCCTCACCTGTCCCTCGCGCAAAACAAGGGCGCGCGGGCTGGAAAGATCCCGCAGGGCCTCCAGGGCGCGTTCCGTTTTACTCTCTTGATACAGGGTGATGCAAAGGATGAGCGCAAGAAAGCCAAGAAGCATGAGCGCTTCCTGGCGATCACCCAAAATGAAGTAGATCAATCCGCAGCCAGCCAATAAAAAAACCATTGGCTCGGTGATGATTTCAAAAAAAATCCGGCCTAACCGCCTATGGCCGGATTGTGGAAGTTCGTTAGGACCCTCGGCTTCGACCAGCGCGATAACATCTCTATCCGAGAGTCCCTGAAGTTCACTCCCAACGGAAATTTTTCGACGGCCTGCTGCGGACATTCTAAACTGCCCCTAAGGTTCCGTGTTGCCACTCGAAGGCCACCCACTTAGGCTTTGGAAAGTTCTGCGGCCTGGACCTGCTGATTCAACGTCCAAAAATCGTAGAGGTAGCCAATCCCAAGAATTCCGCCCGTAAGCAACCAGATCAACCCCCTGGCCCAGTGGCGCAAATAAAAATGATGCGCGCCAAACATCCCGAGGAACGTCAGAAGAAGCCAGGCGACGTTGTAATCGTAGCGACCTCTGGCGGGAAATTTCTCAGATGCTTTCTCCACCATCCCCGGGATGAGAACCAGGTCGATCAGCCAGCCGACACCGAACAATCCAAAAGTTGAAAACCAGATGGTCCCACTGATGGGACGCCCGACATAAAAGCGATGGGATCCAAGAAACCCAAAAATCCAAAGGACGTAGGCCATCAAGACGCTGTGCTGACCGGATTCCGGAATCATATCCACCTCACTTTATTCAATTAAATCAGAGCATTGAACCGAACTACCCCTCGGCCCTGCAAAATCCACTTTAGCCGCAAAGGTTACAGCCCGATCTTCCCACATGAAACCGACTTTTGTGGGGATTTTGATGAAAGCCATCCGGATGCAGCAAGCTGTGATTCAACGCGCTTTCATTCTAACCGTTTTCCTGGCGTCGGCTTCCTGCAGCTCGAAAGCCCCCGAGTCAAAACCATCGGATCCAACGACCACCTTCTCCCCAAGTCCAACGCTAGGCCCCCAAATCAGCACAGCCCTCTATGATGCAAGCAACCTTGCAGCCAAATATCCCTCACTCATCAATGTTCCTGAGGGCGAGCCCTGCAAAACGGCTGGCAACGCTTTCATCCGCGGCAAATTCAATGGCTCTGACATCAACCGATGCACCAACGTCAAGGTCGAGTCAGGTTGGTGCGATTTTTCCGCGATCGCCCCAAAATTTGCAGCCCTCGGGAAAGTAACGATAAGCAACCCGACCGGAGGCATTTCGGAAGGAAAGGATCCCGACGCGTTTTTTGCTGCGGTGAAAGCCGCTGGCTGGCTGCCGGATCAATGCGGGACCGTGGACGGCGGAGGCGGAGTCAGAGAGCCCGTCGTATTTTTATACCGGGAACCAAAAGACGGCAGCGGACTTGGTGTCATGCCAGTTTGCCTGCCGCTGGGAAGCGGTGCCCCGGCACAATTTAAAAACCTGACATTGTGTGAAATTTGATCCGAGGCCAGCGAATGCAGGAGCAAACATCGTGAAAAAAATTCTCGCCACCGCTGCGCTCCTGACATCCTTGGTGTCACTGGGATGCAAGATGAGATCGGATGTATCCGGACAACGTAACCTGAGATCCGCCGCCACAGTTGAATCGACACCTGCATGCCAGGCGGCTTGCACCGACGTTTCCGACGAAAGCAACTGGGCCGTCTGTTATTCCTGCCGTTGCAAGGCCGCCATGGATGGATGGTTGCCGTCTCCTGCCGAAGTTAGTTGTGATGCAGCCAGGGAAATCCCCGTATACCAGGCGGTCGATACGCCGAACGGAACGGCACTCCAGAAAATCACAAAGGCCGAGGACGAGTGCTTTAATCCGCCCCGCCTCGTCAATGCTCAACACGAAAAAGGCGGCTGCATTCCGGGCAGCAA
>CANJZQ010000007.1 GCA_947479535.1 Oligoflexales bacterium
CACGAAAGGGGATGGCCAAAGAAAGTTCCCGTGTGAATCGCCTCGCCCGTGCTCTTGGGCCAAGCCGACATCACGGCCTCTTTTCCAACACATGCGGAAAGGGGCATGCCGCCGCCCAGAGCCTTACCAAAACAAACGAGATCGGCATCCACCGTTTCGGCTTCTGTCCATTTTCCACGGCGGCCTAAACCAGTGAGGATTTCATCGAGGATTAAGACGCCGCCGTGGGCATGCGCCGTTTTGGCAAGGGCGTCCAACCAGTTCACTGGTGGATTGATCACACCACCGCGACCCAAAACAGGCTCGGCAACAATCCCGGCAAATCCACAAGGCATGGACTTCAAGGTTTTCACTGCATCAGCCACAAGGTTGATGTCGCAGCCATAGGGGAGTTCGATGGCAATGCGGTCGTTTAAGAATTTTTTAAACGGTAATTTGAAATCGCTGCGCGAGGTTACCGGCAAGACGCCCAAGTCGACACCGTGATAGCCGTCTTGAAAAGAAATAAACCCCGCCGCCCCAGAGTGAAGCATGGCCGTCTTCAGTGCGACCTCAACAGCCTGGCCACCAGAAATCGCAAGAGAAATGCGGGTCAGATGCGCCGGCATCAACGAGCGAAGGGTTTCCAGCAAATCAATCTTGGCGCGGGAAGGATAGACGTCGCCCATGCCGTGCATGATGGAAGGAAAATCAGATGACTTGTCGCCTGGCGCATGTCTGGCAAAAACACGCTGAACGCATTCGGCGTTGTGACCCAGGACGAGGGCACCAAATCCTGCGGAAAGGTCGATGTAGTCACGACCTTCAACGTCACGAACGATTGACCCCTTGGCCGAATCAAAAACGAGGGGATGATTTTGCGCGGCGACGGGATAAGTCGCATCCTGGCACTCAAGGGCCATGAGGCGTTCCAGCCACGTAGCATTGGAATTCTCTTGGCTCATACGCCCTTTGCCCGTGGATGCCAGATATACTTGTGCATCTGAAGTTGCATCCGGCCGGGGGCTTTATCGGCTACCATCCAGTCGGCGAGGTCTTTGGGTTGAAGCAGGCCAAAGGCGCAGGAGAAAATAACCTGGCAACGTTCTGAAAGTTTATGTTTCGTGATGGTTTCCAATGCCCACTCAAAATCTTCGCGGTGGGCGAGAACGAATTTTATTTCGTCTGTGGGCTTTATAAAATCAAGATTGGACCAGAGGTTTTTTTCAACCATCCCGCTGCCGGGGCATTTGATGTCCATGATGACGTGGACATCGCGTGGAATCCGGTCGATGGACTCGGATCCACCGGTCTCGATCATGACGCGGTAGCCGCGATCCACGAGAGTCTGCATCAGGGGAACAGCGCCGGCTTGAGCCAGGGGCTCGCCGCCAGTGAGTTCCACGTGGTGCACACCAAACTCAGCGACTTTGGCCAAAACCTCGTCGTGGCTGAAGTCCTTGCCTCCTTCAAACCCGTATACCGTGTCGCACCACTTGCAACGAAGGGGGCATCCCGTCAGGCGAATGAAAGTGCAGGGAAAGCCGCTAAAGGCAGCCTCGCCTTGAATGCTGGCGTAAATCTCTGTAATCCTTAATGGACTCATTTTTTGGAGCGCGCCCTTGGTGAAAGAACTGGATCAGAAAACCGCCCAGCCTCCAAAGCTGGTCGGGTTATCGGAGCTTCTAGTCCAAGCTGTCCAAGCTTTCAAGTCAGGCGGGCGTCAAACCCTTGCCCTGGCTGCTTTTGGTATCTTTTTGCCCCAGATGATCTCGACCTGGATTCTTGCGGTTCCCTCGGAACGCACGGCATCGGGGTTGTGGAAGATCGCCTTGGCAACAAAATCCAGCACCGGAATTACCCCCGGGACCTTGCCCGCCATGATGGATGAAGTGTCGAGATTCTTTGGTCCTTTTCTCATAACCAGCATGATCTGCTGGTTCATTTTTGGCGTTTCCTATGCGTCCCTCGTTTACTTGAGCCTGCATCATTTTCGCCCCTGGGCCTTTCCACGCCTGACTGCCAAGGAACTAACGGGTGACATGGCCCGACTGGTCTTGCGCCGCGGGATCTTGCTCGGTGGCCTCATCCTTTCGATGGGCTTTGCCACCCAGGCCTTTGCCTTGACCTCTCTATTCCTTGCCGCGCTGTCCCTCATGGCTCCGGTATTGATGATCGCTGAACACAAGAGCGCCCTGCGCAGCCTCACCCAATCCATCACGCTGCGCTACTCCCGCCAAACGCCGATGGGTGGATGGTCTGCTTTTCTTTCTCTGGTCACACTCGGCGGACTTTTCTTTAGCCTTCAATTTGGTTTGGAATGGCTCGCAGGGTCGATTTTGAATTGGCTCGGCACCCATATGCCGCCTGGAATTTCAGCGCCAGTTCCCGGTCTGCCGTTCACTTATGGCTATGCTGCAGTTGATGCACTGCAGGCACTTGCCAGCACGGTGCTCATTGTTGTGTTGCCTGGAGCAACCGCCGCCCTCTACATGCAAGTTCACTTTCGCAATTCCAAGCGCGATCTTTCAATCCGGGCCTGAAGGGCTGGAAATTGATCCAGTGCCGGGGTTGCGGCTTCTGAACCCAGCGCCGTCAAAACATGCCCTGCAAGGGCCCCCGACAAGGCGTCGAGAACCTGCTGCGTCGTGATGCCGGGGGCGAGGTCCGCCAGACCCGTCAGGAAATCACTGTGCTTGCGGCCGCGGCGGTACTCTGGCTCGCGACTGGGATGGGCCAGGTATTGGTCAATCATTTCAAAATCGCAGTCGACAATGAGAGAGGCCTGATAAAGCAGATAATTCCGGCTGCGAAACATGGATGTCCCACCGAATTTTTTTTCGCCGGACACAAGATCGCTGATGCCGGCTTGAGTGAGGGGTGTTTTGAATTTAAAATTCGCGTGCAGCGCTTGATTCACAGCGCCATTGAGAATTTTAAAATAGCGGTCGTTTTGAAAATGATCGGCGACCCAGCCCCCAATGGTGACGATGACGCAACCAGGGTAGAGGACTACAGTTCCGCCGCCTCCGTAGCGTTTTAAAATCGGAATCCTGTCCGCCGCACAGCGTCCGGCGTGGCACTCAACCGCGGGATCGTTGCTGCTTCCAAGGACAACCACCGTGGTGTCGGGAATCCATGTCCCAATGGCGATTGGCTTGACGTACTGCTCGAGGATTTGATCGTCGATCCACATCCTAGTGACCTACGGCAAACGTTCGCATGATCCAAGATGCGATCCCAAAATAAATGACGATACCAGCCACATCAGAAAGCGAAGCGATGAAGGGTGACGAACTCACCGCAGGATCCAAGCGGCAGGCCTTCATGGCAAATGGCATCATGGCCCCTAACATCCCACCGAAAGCCACCACAGCAACAAGGGTGAGTCCCACGGCTGCTGCAACCCAAGTCGATTGCCCCCAGGCCACAGCGCGCAGGAATCCAATGACGCCAAGGATCAAGCCCAAAAACAATCCCGCAACGACTTCACGGCGGAACACGCGGCCAAAGTCATTTGGTTTCATCTCGTTCACTGCAAGGCCACGGATAACGAGCGACGCCGCCTGAGAGCCGGAGTTGCCCCCCGACGAAATAATGAGCGGCACAAAGTAGACGAGGTAGCGCATGGACGCGATGGCTTCATCGTAATGCTTGAGGGCGGAAGTTGTGAAAATCTCGCCGAAAAAAAGAAGTGCCAGCCATCCCGCACGTTTTCTTACCAGGGTTGGCAGCGGCGTATCAAAGTAGGAATCCTCAAGGGTCGCCTGACCACCGAACTGTTGGATATCTTCCGTGGCATCTTCCTCGGCAACATCGAAAACGTCGTCGGCAGTTACAATCCCGAGCAGAACTCCGCCCGAATCAACGACTGGAATGACGGACTGGTCGTATTTTCGAAAGATATCAACGGCGGCTTCTTCAATATCTTGTGGCTTCAAAGTCACGTTGGACGGATCCATCATCCATTCGATGGAGTTGCCAGGGGCATCGGCCAAAATAAGTGCTGCCAGACTGACTTGGCCCTTGAGGCGGCCTTGGGTGTCCGTGACAAAAAGTTCGGCTGCGAGGTCTGATGGATAGACGGTATTCCACCTCAAATAATCGATCGCCTGGGCAACCTTCATGTCGGCGCGAAGCGCGATGAACTCGGGGTTCATGAGGCGTCCGACGGAGTCCTCGGGATAGCTTAAAAGCTGCCAAGCCGTCTTGCGCTCTTCGGGTGAAAGCTTCAGTAAGATGCGTCCACGGATTTCTTCTGGCAAATCCTCAAGAAGCCTGGTCCGGTCGTCGGCTTCCATTTCGTTCATGAGATTGCTGACAACGTTGTCCGGAAGGTCCTCTAACAGGCGTTCCTGGACGTCGAAACTCAGGTAAGCAAAAATTTCGGCGCGGCGCCGTTTCGGCAAAAGACGGAACAAGACAATCACTTCGGCCGAGGAAAGCCCGTCCACGGATTCGGCGATATCGGCTGGTTCCGCCATCCGGCAATGGTTGCGCAGATGCCGAAACTGACGAGAACGCAGTTCATGCTGGAACTGATCTCGCGTCAAGGCCTGGTGGCCTTTCACGGCGGTGCTATTCAAGGGCATCATCATTGCTGTCTTTTTCGACCAAGAACCAAATATCATTAGGGACTTCGCAGAGATCCCATGACGATCCCAACCTGTTCCGCAGTCGTGCCAGCCAGAAGTGGTTTTGGCAAGTCTTGTAATCTAAGAACTACAGGCAAACCTTACGCAGGGTTTCCACCGTCGCAATCTGCGAATTCTTGTTGGCCTGGAGCCAAAGGATGAACTGTTTGGCCTTTTCGGGAACAACCGGCTCAGGAGGGCAGGGGAAATCATTTCCGTCGTAAAGCCCCGCAGCCAAAACTTCTGCATTGTTCCAGGTGCGCCCACCAATGAGATCGCCACCTGCGAATTTTGGCCTGCGCTTTTCGGTGAAATCGGCAAAGGCCCCGGCCTTCATGCGAAGGATCTCATCCGGAGGGCGACGCGATTGATAGATGGCGTCTAAGGCGCGGCGCAACTCCGTCAACCACACGCCGAATTTTTGGCGATCCTCGATGTCTGCGAGAAAATCGAGCTTGTCGTGATCGTCTCCTTGACCGTTAAGAATGCTGCCCAGCCAGGCCAGGGTAACGCGGCGAGCAAAAAGCTCTGCAAGCCGTTCGTTGAAATCAGCACTGCCCTTTACCCAAACGGTCCGGTGGACCAATTCATGAAAAATCACATTGGCAAACTCGTTCCGCGGACGCCTGGTCATCGACCGGTAAATGGGATCGTCGATGATGCCAAGCATGGAGAATGCCGTGGCAGAGCCTTTTGCGGTGTCGTAGCCCTTGGATTTCAGCCCTGCCTCTTCTTCGTCACGTTCTTCTTTCGAAAAAAATCCCAAGTAAGGCACCCGCCCGGAAAATGGAAACCACCAGGTTACGGCTTCCAGACGATCGGGCTTGGCTGCGTAAACAAGCCATGACAAGGGGCGATCCCCATTATCAATATAGCGCTGATAAGAATTCCCGGGTTCAAGTCCACAGGATTTTGCAAAGGCAAGAATCTCAGGCAATTCCGTCAAACGGGCCCTGACTGAGGCAGGAGTCGACGGATCCAGGACGACTTCGGAAACGTCACGGCGAGAACCGAGAAGTTTCCCTTGGTGCCAGGCAAGGCGGCTGACGTAGCAACCACTCATGCCCGGGAGAACCAACAAAAGTAAGCCAAGGCGGAGGGCGCCAAACATCACGCTTTGCTCAACCAAATTTCAACCTCGTCGGCCTCCAGAGGAAATTTCTGATGATGGACGCCAGAGGCGGAAACATCAAATGCAACTGCGCCGGCTTGATCCACAGAGACGGCAAGGGTTTCATCGCCCACGTAGGTCTTGAATTCTTGCAGCGCCAATTCCGCGCGTCCGGTGGCTTTGAAAGAAAGGCGAATCCTGTCGCTGACATTGAAGCCGGCATCTTTGCGCATGCGCTGGACACGATTGATCACTTCGCGAGCGATTCCCTCGCGCAAAAGATCTTCCGTGAGATGGGTGTCCAATAAAACCGTGACACCCTTTTCCGTAGCAATCAGACGGTCGTCTTTCGGTCCGCGTTCGATCAGAAAATCCTCTTCTGAAAGACTAGCGCCCGCAACTTCAACCGATCCAGCCGATTCAAGCTCGATCAATAGCCGGGTCACTTCATCATGGCTGGCCGTGATCTGCTCCAACTTCGTTCTTACTGCGTTGAGCTGGCCGCCAAGGCGCTTGCCGAGGGTTCTCAGGTTTGGCTTGACGCCAAGCCGAACAAAGCGGGCTTCGTCTGTGGAGAACTCAATGTTCTTGATGTTGAGTTCCTGACGAATCGTCGCAGCACCGGCTTCGATGATCCCCCGGTCCGCCTCGCGACGCGTGATGATCATGATCGAGGGCAAGGCCTGACGCGTCTTGATTTGATGCTTTGCGCGAAGGCTTCGTCCAAGGTTGGTCACGCGGCGAACGAGCGCCATGCGTTCTTCAAGATCCAGACGGATCTGTTCTTTTTTTGGCAATGGCATATCAGCCAAGTGAACAGAATCTGGAACGCCGGCCAGACCGGTGGTGAGGTTGTGGTAAATCCGTTCTGAAATAAACGGAGCAAAAGGTGCGAAAACTTTCGAGAACTCACACAAGACGTGAAAGAGCGTGGCATAGGCCATGGGGTCGCCCTTGTCCGAAGTGGCGTTGCCATTTGCACCGCCAGCGGCATCTGTCTGGTTTTCATCATCCTCCGAAGCCTGTCCGCCAGCTGCACCCCAAAAACGGCGGCGGCTGAGGCGAATGTACCAATTGGTAAGGTCCTCGATAAAACCAACCACGAGAGGCACGACAGCATAGAGGTGGTATTCCTCCATCTGCTGCTGCACACCAGCCAAGAGTGACTGCAAGCGCGAGAGGATCCACAAGTCCATCTCGTCCGTCGCCTTGGGCGCAATGCCCTTGGCAAGGGAGGCCTCAGGGCGCCAGCCATCGGCGGCAGCATAGGTCGTCAAAAAGCTGTGGGCATTCCAAAGGGGCAAAAGAACCGCACGGGTTGTCTCAAGCACGCCGCGGTCAGAGAAGATCAAGTCTTCACCGCGCAAGATCGGAGAGTTGAGCATGTACAACCGGACGCTGTCTGAACCGTACTTCTCAAGCAACGCTTCCGGTGCCGTGTAATTCCGGTGGCGCTTGGACATTTTTCTTCCGGATTCATCCAAGATGATTCCGTTGACCACAACATTCTTAAATGCAGGCCGGTTGAACAGGGCCGTCGATAGAACCGACAGGGTGTAAAACCACCCGCGGGTTTGATCCAGACCCTCGGCAATAAAATCGGCGGGAAAAATTTTCTCCAGACGTTCCTTGTTTTCAAACGGGTAATGGAGTTGAGCGTAGGGCATCGACCCTGACTCAAACCAGCAATCGAAAACCTCGGGAACCCGGCGCATTTTCCCCGAACACGTCGGACAATCAACTTCCAGGTCGTCGACAAAATGCTTGTGCAAGTCATCAATTTTTTTCGACGTCGCCTTCTCAAGATCTGCCACCGATGAGAAGATGCGGACGTGATTTTGATCGTTTTGACATTCCCAGATTGGCAGGGGAGTGCCCCAAAAGCGGTTGCGGCTGATGGCCCAGTCGCGAGCATTCTCCAGCCATTTGCCCATCCGCCCGTCTTTCAAGTGACCAGGCACCCAGTTGATCTTTTGGTTGTTGGCAACGAGATCCTTGTTGAGTTTCTCGACGGCGACATACCAGGCTGGGATTGCACGGTAGATAAGCGGCGTGTCGGTCCGTTCACAAAAGGGATAGCTGTGGACGATGACGTCTTGCTTATAAAGTTTTGACTCGGCCTTCAGGCGCTTGATGATTTCCTTGTCGGCGTCTTTGACGAACATGCCCGCATATTCGGGAATCACCGGCCGAAAGCAGGCTTCTTCGTCCAACGGGTCCACGAGCTCAATGCCGCCCTTGCGGCAAATGCGGAAGTCGTCTTCGCCGTAGGCCGGTGCCTGGTGGACGATTCCTGTACCGTCTTCTGTCGTGACATAACCGTCGGCGAAAATGCGAAATGCGCCAGGCTGGTCTTTGAAGTAGGGAAACAATGGCTCGTAGGTTTTGGCGGTGAGCTGTGCGCCCGTCATCGTCGCCAGAATTTCAAACGGCTCTTCCGTCACGCCCTTCGCCTTTTTGAAATAGGCAGGCAGGCGCGCTTCGGCCAAATAAAGGATTTCTCCAGATGCCTTGTCGCGAACTTTGGCATAGGTGATTTCTGGACCGACGGCGAGGGCAAGGTTTGAAATCAAGGTCCACGGGGTCGTGGTCCATGCCAATAAAAAAGCGTCTTCTCCGCGCAATTTGAATTTCACCGTGATCGCGGGATCTTGAACATCCTTGTAATTCTGGTTGGCTTCGAAGTTGGAAAGCACCGCCGTGATGCGAGGCGAATAGGGGACAACTTTATAGCCGCGGTAAACGAGGCCTTTTTCAAACAATTGACCGAAGACCCACCAGACCGACTCCATGAAGGACTTGTCCATCGTCCGGTACTGATTGCCCCAGTCCACCCAACGACCAAGGCGCGTGATCGTCTTCTGCCATTCTGCCGTGTAGTGCAGAACAGAAGCGCGGCATTCCTCGTTAAACTTTGCGACGCCCATTTCAAGGATGTCTTTGCGGCCTTTGAGCTTGTCGCGCTTTTCGATTTCAAATTCCACTGGCAGGCCATGGCAATCCCAGCCAAATCGACGGTCAACGCGGTAGCCGCGCATCGTCCAGTAGCGGGGAACCGTGTCCTTGATGGTGTTGGCCAGCAGGTGGCCGTAGTGGGGCAAGCCGTTGGCAAAGGGCGGACCGTCGTAAAAAGCAAATTCAGGAGCTTTCTGGTGTTGGTCGATCGATGCTTGAAAGGTTTTTTGATTTTCCCAGCCCACCAGAACTTCACGTTCCATGGTGGGGAAATTCACGTCAGACCCGACCGGCTTCATCGCTGTCTCCCGTCAAACGGTAAGATAAAATCTATTACAATTATTATACTAGAATCTTGCAATTCTAATACAATCTATATAAAAGCGCTGTGGTGATTAAAGCTCGAACGTGTCAAGCCTTTAGGCAGCTGGAGGTGACGGGCTCGAGGCGCTAAAAACCAACAAAGTTAGTTACTTAACGTTGAACAGCTCGCTTGGACCAGCAATTGCAAATCACTCCACAGGGCTTCCGCGCCCGGTTTTAACAAAGTTCCGTCGCGGAGTCGCCCCTTAAGGCGCTGATATTGAGCTGTTTCCGTTGCTGCTGCTGGATGGTTGAGATGCGAATCAAAGACGAAAAAAAATACCAGGCTCAAAGCATGAGACCGTCGCTTTGGGCAGCCCTCGCGGCTGTGGCCTCTGCCGTTGGGACCATTTCCGGCGTCGCCTACGGTGATCCCGCAAAACCCGCGAGGTCGTTAACTGGTCCGGCCCCCACAGCCACGGCAACCCGAAATTGGACCATGGAAGAGCTTCTGCCACCCCAAAGCCTGAATGCGACCAAAACCGAATCCGTGTCTGGTTGGTCTGAACGCCACGCCACCGGTGTCATGACAAAAATGACGAGCTCGCAGTCGGGAAAAAATCAGGCCCTAAAAGGATTTTTTGATCGCCAAAGCGTGGTCTCGGAACGAGATCAAAAACTTCGTCTGGCAACCCTTCAAGACGTCAAACAACAAAAGTTCCAGGAACAGGGCGGCCTCTCCCGCTACCTTCTAAACCAATTAGGGAAGGCTCTTGGCGACCACGCCAGGGAATCGTCAGAGTTCCTTCGCACCCTTGGGCAAGGGCTCTCGTTTAAAGTAGATGCCAAAGGCGTTGCCGCGAACAAATCTGGATCCGGGGGCAACTCGGAAGTCCGCTACGGCTTGATCTTGAAAAAGGTCAAACCATCGGGCCAAGGAGTCCACGTTGCCGCCCTGACCATGGATGAAAGTTATCTGGAATACGCCCTTGCCAGCAAGAAGAAGGCGCAAGTCGACTGGACCATTGGCCCGATTTCAGAAAGAAACGAAAATTTACTCTTCCCCGGAATCGACAATCCAGCGTTGCTTGACGCCCCCCAGGCTCCCAAGGCCCAGGGACTGTTTGCGATGCGTCCGGACTTTAGCCTGCGCGGTAAAATTGAGCCCAATTTCAATACGGAATCCGCTGGAAAGCCCGGATTTCGCCTGCGTTTTGAACAACCGCAGGGCCTCTACCGGATGGAGATGCTGACGGGCGGCGGGCCCAAAAGAAATCAGTTGATGCACGAAGTGCGTCTGCCCGTTTATGGCAACTTTGTGGTGATGCGCCAGTTGAACTCCACGATGGAGGCCACCAAGACGTCGTTGCTAAACGTGTTCGGATTTTCCGAAATCCTTGGCCAGTACCCGCTCAACGTTCATTACGTTCACTCGGATTATAGCCTGAGGGCCGAAACGGGATTTGGCCTGATCAACGGGCGCCTTGGGATTGAGGCCAACATGGCAAACCTTCGCGACAAGCATGCCAATTCAAAAGGCTCTTACGCCGTCAACTACGGGCGCGGATTTTGAATCATTCCCAGATCAGATCAGCAAACACGGGAAAGTGATCTGAATTCCTGATTGCGGTGTCGACAAAGATGCGTTCAATCCTGAGTCCCCGGACAAACACCTGGTCCAAGGCGCCCAAAACTGGACGTGGATCATTCGGTATCGGGACATATTCTAAACCGATGCCCTGCAAGCATTTTGAAATTGCCTCCAAATAACCCGCCGTAAAAGTATTGAAGTCCCCTGCCAAAATGATGGGGCCATCGTGCTCGGGAAGATTTGCGATCAGGTGTTCGATTTCTTCAAGGGCCGACTTGACCCGGCGGATCAAGGTCGCGTGAAGGTTGATTACCATCAGCGACTGCTCGCGACCCTCCATGCGATAAAACGTCACAAGGGCAACCTTTGGAGTCTTGAACACCGGCTCAGGATACTTGCAAACAATTCGGTGCGTGGATGGCGTTGAACTGACGCGGGCAACCGTCATGACCCCGTCACGAACCCCGTCGCCGCGCCGGTAGGAGGCCGCATGGATGGCCTCGAAACCAGGTTCACAAAAAGTGACTAGACCCTTTTCCGAGAGCAGGGCTTCTTGGGTCAGGATCAAATCCGACCGGTAACAAACCATCCGGTAATCGTGCTCAAACAAGCCACCCCCAGCACCCTTGCAGAGGTTCCAGACCGCCAGCCGGATTCGTGCCTTCTCAAACTGAAAGGCCTCGCACACCCCGATGCGCCAAAGGGCGACAGGATCCTTCAGCAACTCAATCTTCCAAACGTGACGCAGGCTCTCAATGACAGCCCGGTAGGAGCGCGGGGGTTTCTTTGGTTTTATTTTCTTAACAGCCAACCGGTTAACCTTCAAATCGCTTTACCGCATCCTGAGGCATGGAAAGAGAACTGTTCTCTGCAAACCAAACGTCGGGCTGGGTTGTCCGGCTTCGGGATTCGTCCCCAAACTGCGCGCAAATCAAGTTCCCGATTTCTTCGGCAAGGGCGCGGTAGGTTGAAAGCTTGCCGCCATAAAGGGTCCACATCATTCCACGTCCCGATCCCGTCGCGCCAAGCACATGGGATCTTGAAGTCTTTGAGATTGTAAAACCCTCTTCGACGGCGAGCCAGCGCAATCCAGCGAATGTCGCTTCGATATTTTCCCGGCGCAATGGAACACTCAGGTAACGATTGCAGTGATCCAAAAGATAATCGACCTCATCATTGGTCACGACAACCTGATCAGGATTGCCCGAAAAAATCTTTTCTGTTGTCCCGACCAGGGTTTTTCCAAGCCACGGAAGGACGAAGAAAATACGGTTGTCCTCTGGCGACTGCAGGAACAATCCGGCCTTGAGCCCAATGTCAGGAAAGACCAGATGAGACCCCTTGTTGTTGATTGCCTTGTGGGTCGGCTGAATGCCACTTGATTCTAAAATCTTGTTCGCCCAAGGCCCCATTGCATTCACAATATAAAGGCAAGAAATTTGAGCCGTCGACCCGTCAGGCCTGACAACATCAACCAGCCAACCATCATCTGCCCGGGAAATCTTTGACACCTGGTGCCATTCAGAAACGCCGGCTCCAAGCTTCACTGCGGAATGCGCAGCGCGCCGAACAAGGGCCAGGTCATCCGTCTGGCAATCCCAAAAACTGAAGTAACTGGAAAATTTTTTGGGATCAATCATTGGCGCACGAGCGAGGGCCTCGCGCTCTGCGAGTTTGTGGTGGCGTCCGACATTCTGCCGGCCGGCAAGAAAATCGTACAAGGACAGACCGACTTTGACCTTGATGCGCGACGCCCCGCCGGACTTAAGAATCGGAAAGACAAATTCAAGTGGATGCACCAGATCGCCCGCGACCTGCATCAAGACACGGCGTTCGCGCAACGCCTCGGCAACCAGGGGGAAATCGTGAATGCGCTGCAAGTAACGCAGTCCACCATGAATCAGTTTCGTCGAGCGCGAGCTGGTGCCATGCCCAAGGGTGTTTTTCTCGATCAAGTGGACGTCTTGCCACCCCCGGGAAGCCATGTCGTGCAGGGTTCCCACACCATGGATGCCTCCTCCGATGATCAAGACCCGGACCCGTTGTGGCAATGGCTGCTGAAACATGAGGCACCCCTGGGGCGTAATCGCCGCCAGTACCGGCGACATGGACGAGACTGGGAAGCGTACCGTATGATTATAACTCCCTCGCAGTTAGTTTCCAGAGGGGATGACGGGAAGTTTCCATGCAAAGACCAGACAGGTTTTTTTCTCATGCATTAGTCGAGGCCAGGACGGTTCGCTGGCTCCCAATTTTTTGCCAGAGCGGGATTCTAATGGATTTGAGCCTAAGTGGTTTCAAAATTGAAATCATGGGTTCCCTCAAGCACAAGGCCAATGACCGGTTTTGGCTCCATCTTCCTCTGGTCGCCTTTGGCATTCATGACCTGGCGAGCATCGACCTTCGCGCTGAAGTCAAATGGGTTGACCATGACCATAGCCGCATCGGCGGCGTTTTTGTGGACCTTGATCCGAACTCCAAGGAAATCATCGAGCGCATCCTTTTGTCGATCTCCAAGAAATCAAACCAGAAACTTTGATCGTAAGCACACCGTCAAATCCCATGCGGAGTTCTTTTCAATGACTTTCAAGTACAACACAAATCTGCTGACAGGAAACAGGGTCCCCGTGATCATCGAGGGCGCAAGGTCGCCCTTTGTCAGATCCTTTGGCGTGTTGGGCGATTGTGATGCACTGGAACTTTACAGCCGCACAATCGACGGCTTGATCCGAAAAACAGATGCGCCGGTTGAGGCCTATGAAGAGATCATCTGTGGCGTCGTCACGCCACAGGTGAAAAACACGAACGTTGCCCGCGACACGATCTTGAACTTGGGGCTGCCCCATCATATCCACGGCTATACGTTAAACCGCATGTGCACGGCCAGCCTTGAAACCATCGGAAACGCGGTAAAGAACGTGATGACTGGACACGCCCGCATGATCCTCGCCGGCGGAGTCGACGTGCTAAGTGACGTCCCCATCACCTATACAAAAGACGCGAGAAAATCCCTGCTACGCCTGAACAAGGCTAAAACAACGGGAGAAAAGGCTTCTGCCATGGGCAGCTTTATCCCGAAAGCCTTGGCACCAAAGCCACCTGGAATCACCGAACCCATGACGGGCATGACGATGGGCGAACACGCCGAGGTCATGGCCAAACTCAACGGCATCTCGCGCCGCGATCAAGACGCATTCTCGGTCTTGTCCCACCAGCGCGCTTCGGCGGCGCAAGAATCAGGAACATTCCGAAAAGAAATCATCCCCGTCTGGCCGTCGCCAGGGTTCACATCCTGCATCGACAAGGACAACATCATCCGTCCCGACTCGTCCATGGAGTCCCTGGCCCAACTGCGTCCGGCCTTTGACCGTAAATATGGAACCATCACAGCGGGCAATGCATCGTCTTTGACCGACGGAGCCGCCGCAGTCATCATTGCGGACGAGGCGCATGCGAAAAGCCTTGGACTGAAACCCAAGGCAAAAATCAGGGACATCGTCTTTGTCGGCGTCAATCCTTACGAGCAGCTTTTGATTGGACCGGCTCTGACGATTCCAATGATTCTCATGCGAAACAAGCTCGGCATCACCGACATCGACCTGTTTGAAATTCACGAGGCCTTTGCCGCTCAAGTCTTGAGTTGCCTGCGCTCGATGGAATCTGCGGACTTCTGCTCTCGCCACCTCGGCCTGTCGAGTGCCTTTGGTGCGATCCCCGAAGATAAAATCAACGTCAATGGTGGCGCCATTGCCATCGGGCATCCATTTGGCGCGACCGGAGCAAGGCTGGTGTTGTCCGTGACGAACGAGCTGGAAAAACGAAGCGCCAAATTTGGCGTCATAGCGATCTGCGCCGCCGGCGGAATGTCGGGCGCCATGCTGATCGAAAGGATCTGACCATGACCAAATTTTTTACCTACGAAACCGGAACCGATGGCGTCGCCATCTTGACGTTTGACCGCCCGGACAAAGAGATGAACATCCTGTCAGAGGATGTCTTGCGCGAGTTGAATGATCATCTGATTCACTTTGGCGGGGATCTCAACGCGAAGGGCATGGTGATCACCAGCGGCAAAGAAGGCCAGTTCATCGTTGGGGCAGACATCACAGAAATCCAGCGCCTGAAGACGGCGGCCGAAGCCGCCAATGGCGCGGCGATGTTACAGGCTCTTTTCAGTAAAATTGCCGGACTGCCAAAACCAGTCGTGGCGGCCATCAACGGCACCTGCCTCGGCGGCGGCCTTGAGATGTCGCTGGCCTGTTCGTGGCGCGTTGCCAATGCCAACCCCAAGACCAAAATGGGACTACCCGAGATCCAGTTGGGCCTTTTGCCCGGCGCCGGCGGAACGCAGCGCCTGCCACGTCTGATCGGGATACAAGCCGGCCTCGACATGATTCTTACTGGAAAACGAGTTGATGGTGCACGGGCCTTGAAGGTTGGGCTTGTTGACGCCTGCGTCCCCGACAGGATGCTGCTGGATGTGGCCCGGCAATTTGCATTGAAGGGAAAGCGCCCGGCCGGTTACCGCGCCGTGGCGTCATCATTTTCGCAAAGGATGACTGCGCTGGCCTTGGAATCAAATCCCGTGGGGCGGCGATTTATTCTGAAACAAGCCCACAAGATGGTGATGAAGCAGACGAAGGGTTTTTACCCCGCTGCATTCAAGGCCATTGAATCGGTGATTGATGGGTTCGACCTGCCGATTGGCAAGGGCCTTGAGTTGGAGGCCAAGCTGTTTGGATCGCTGGTGCCGACCCGAGAATCAAAAAGCCTGATTCATTTGTTTCATGCGACGACAGCCATCAAAAAACATGCTTACAAAGACGCTGGAAAAGAAAAATTCTCCTCCCGCCCGATCAAATCTGTGGGAGTCGTGGGCGCGGGATTTATGGGTGCGGGCATTGCAACCGTGTGTGCCGACAAGGGCATTCGCGTTCTGCTCTCTGACCCAAGCGCAGAATCCCTGGGGAAGGCTCTCGGGCAGGCCGCATCGTTTTTTGGAAAAAAATTAAAGCGGCGGCGACTCAAAAAATTTGAATTGGACCAGCGCATGGTCCATATTTCCCCCGGCTTGAATCCGGCAGGATTCAACCGGTGTGACATCGTGATTGAGGCTGTCTTTGAAGATGTGAACTTGAAGCGCAAGATTCTGGCGCAGCTTGAATCTCAAAACATCCATGACGATTGGATTTTTGCCAGCAACACCTCTGCCCTGCCAATCCACGAGATCGCGGCAGAATCAAAGCACCCGGATCGCGTGCTCGGCATGCACTTTTTCTCTCCCGTGGAAAAAATGCCGCTCCTTGAAATTGTGATCACAGAAAAAACAGCGCCCTGGGCCGTGGCGCGTGCCTTTGAACTCGGCAATGAAATGAACAAGCAGATCATCATCGTCAAGGACGGGCCTGGTTTTTACACAACGCGGGCTTTGGCCTTTTTTCTGGCCGAGGCTTCGCTGATCCTTTCTGAGGGAGCGAAAATCGAGACGATCGACGGCGCCCTGACCGGATTCGGATTTCCGGTTGGCCCGATCACGTTGATTGATGAGGTTGGTATCGACGTCGGAACCCACGTCCTTGAAACCATGGACAAGGCGTTTCCCGACCGCATGAAGGCCCCCCCAGGCCTGGACGTGGTTAAGTCGTCTGGGCGCCTTGGGCGCAAAAATGGCAAGGGCTTTTACCTTTATGAAAAAGGCGAAAAGCGCGGACCAGATCCCGAGATCTACAAGTTTTTGGACCCGAAAAGCGCTTCCAGTGCGAATGCCACTCCAGATGAAATCGCCATGCGTTGTGTCTTGGTCTTTGTGAATGAATCGGCACGCTGCCTTGAGGAGGAAATCCTGCCATCGGCCTATGAGGGTGATGTTGGCGCGGTCTTTGGCCTCGGCTTTCCACCGTTCCTTGGTGGTCCGTTCCGTTATGTCGATCACATCGGCGCCGCAGCTGTGGTGGAAAAATTGCGCGAGCTTGAGGCCAAGCACGGATCACGGTTCAAGCCAGCAAAAATTCTGGTGCAGCACGCCGAAGGGAAGAAACTTTTCTTTCCTGACGAGGGCTGAAACACTGCCGTCGTAATTTTTAAGGCTGCCTCAAGATGACGAACGGGAGGACCCAAGATGACGGACCGAACGCAGCCGAACCGTTGCCTGGGCCGCAGCCGCACCAATGGCCAAGCCAAAAAGCAGGCCAGCCGTCACGTCCAACGGATAGTGCACCCCAAGCCAGACGCGACTGATTGCGACCGAGCCTGCCAAAGCCAAGGCGCAAAAAATCAACTTCATCCCCAACGGTTTGCGGTAAATCAGAAGGACGCCGCAAACGGCACCGGCATTGACTGCGTGGTTGGAGGGAAAGCCGAAAAATCCACCGCACTTTCCCGTTGGAAGGATGACGCCCAAAAGTTCATGACACGGGCGCACCCTGGCAAACCATGGTTTTAAGACATAACCTGAAAAGGCATCGCCGCATCCAACCGTGATCAGAATGGTGCCAAGAATCCACCAAAGCGCGCGATCCTTCTGGCGCCAGGCACGAACCCCGGCTGCAAGATAAAGTAAAAGCCATAGGGTGTGGCTCGACAAAACCATCGCAATTCCGTCGGTCCAGCGGTTGTGAAGTCCACTTTGGTTGACGAGGGCAAAGAGCGCGCGATCCGTGGCTAAAAAATCCAAGTGGAAGCGCTCCCTGCCGGCTGAAATAGCCCTTGAGTGGACTTGGCGCGGGCGGGCAAGTTTTGGTTGACCGGCCAGCCAATTGTTGATAGTCCCTGTAATCAATACCAAATTTAGCAAAAACGGGGAAGGCTGACTTGCAGCCTTACGGGGTGAGGTCGTCGGCGACTTTGCCAAAAAAGTCGGCCCGGATGGCCTCATTCCGGATGCGGGCTCCCTGAAATATCTCGGCATCACGGGCAAATTTAACCCGTGGCTGAACCGTGGAACCGTTTACTGAAATCCGGTTGAATCGCAATTGCTGGGGGACAAACCTCTGGACGATCTTCTTGATCACCTTCTGGCGTGGCGCAGGGTCATCTGGACCGATGGCATAAGTCGGTGTTTTAAGGGTTCGACCAGCGGGATTTGACTGCAAGGATTCGTCCTTGATTGCGGCCGTGGAGCCCGGAATATCAGGGTTGATGACGTAGGTACGCGCCTGGCAGACGCCACTCAACGCAATAAGAACAGCCGGGGCGAAAACCCAAGCCGCCAGACCAAATCCCTTTTGATTCATTCCACGGAATCCCATAACGACCCTCCGCACAGTGGTCCTGTTGGAATATCGGACGAAATTCCGGGGACTTGAACCGGATGGCCGATAAATTGTCGTTAATATTTATCAAATTCTACCGAACTGGGTCGGGGAGGCAGGAATTTGATTTTTCTCAAAATACATTCCGACAATGGTGGACATTCCCGGGTTTCGGTAACTCAGTTTCCCGTGACCATTGGCCGCGATGATGCCAATCAGATCTGTATTCCAGACGAACAGATTTCGCGCTTTCACGTGCGGATCAAGCGCCGCGGCCGGCTGTTGATTGTCGAGGACCTTGATTCGCGAAATGGAACGTTTCTCAATGGAGACCGCATCGTCAATGCCGTTGTCCGGACCGGCGACAAGATCCACATCGGATCAACGGAAATAGCCGTCTTCTCAACGGAGGCTGAGATTTCCCTGGACCCGGCAGACCTGCGACGCCTCGGCAGCAATGAAGGTCCTGAGATCAACATTCAGCCAGCAAAAATGAGTGACAACGAGCCTGAACTGGCTGCAGCAGCGCGAATTCCTCTGCAACTGGACCCGGGGATATTGCAATCCAACCGGGTCACCCAAAGCATCTATGAAGCTCAAGGTGACATGCTTCTTAGTCGCACGGCAGATGATGCCGGACGAACAATCCTGAAGGCTCTTCACAGGCTATTGCCATGGATCCAACGTTCGGCTGTCTTCCACTGGCATCCTGAATCCAGAAAACTGACACCCCTCGCCACAAGAGGCGAAGATGCTGGCACCTCCATAACACTGGTTCAAAAGGCCCTTGAAGACGCCATCAACCGCACCTGTGGAATTTACCTGGGGCAGAAGTCCGACGGAGCCGCACCAGGCAAAACCCAAACCCATCAGGACATTGCCAGGTTTGTTCTTCCGCTCGTGAGTCGAGACAGGATCACTGGGGTGGTCCATCTTGAGGCAGACCCTGCGCGGATTGACGATGCCCATCGCCAAATACAGCCTGGACTCGCGTTGCTGGAAAGGGTTGCGGCCACTTTGGAAACATTCTTGCTGCGCCTGGAATTGGACGGCTGGATGATTGGAGTGATCGACACGCTTGTTGCAACCATCGAAGCCAAGGACACTTATACGCACGGTCATTCAGACCGGGTGAGCCGCTATAGCCTCGCCATTGCTGATGAACTTAAACTGAGTCGTGACCTCAAACGCCAACTCCTGATCAGCGCCTTGTGCCATGATATCGGAAAAATCGGTGTCCCTGATTCCGTGCTAAAAAAAGCTTCGCTTTTGTCAGCAGAAGAATACCAGGAAATGAAGTTGCATCCCGTCTTGGGCGCAGAGATTGTCAAGCGCCTGCCAGGATCATCACGCTTTGTTTCAGGCATCAAATACCATCATGAACGGTGGGACGGGACAGGCTATCCTGATGGCCTCAAGGGCGAGGACATTCCATTTTTCGGCAGGATTGTCGGAATTTGCGATGTTTTTGACGCAATGGTTTCAGGGCGCGCCTACTCGGGATTCATTGACCAGTCAGATGCCCTGGAGAGGCTCCATGAAGAACGCGACCTTTTTGATCCGGAAATCTTGAAGGCTTTTAGTCGGGCCCATGACAGGGGAACCCTTACCATTAAGACCTCAACCCAGGAAAACCGGGTCGGCGAAGACAGATCTCTGCTCAAAATCGAACTTGATAATTCTTCAAAAGATGCCCGCAAACGCCGTTAGAACCGTGGCTTTCATCGTCAGATGTTGCGCCATCGCCGGCGACAACAACGAATCTGGCAATTCTGAGATACAATGATGGAAGTACCGTATTGTTTTTTCACGGTTTTATAACCTCCTGGAGATCTGCCATGTGGGCTGAACTCGCATTGAGTTTCAAACAGGGCAACACCTATGTGGTGGCGCTGTTTGGAATCGGATTCATATCAGCGATGGTTTTCTTTGAACGATTTGTCATGGTGCAGTTTGTCTATAATCTGAATTTCGACCGGTTTTTGCTCAACATCCGTCGAGCGATTGCTGCAGAGGATTTGGATCGCGCCGTTTCACTTTGCAAGAACGCCGGGCGCACCTCGTTACCAATGATTGCATTGAAGGCCCTTGAGGCGGCGGAGTCTGACCCGACCACCGTGCGCGGGGCGATCGAGGAAGAAACCATTCATTTTCTGCCGCGACTGGAAGCACGCCTTACGCTCCTTCCTGCACTGGCGACTCTGGCGATGATGATTGGCGTTCTTGGAACACTCGAAGGAATCTGGTCGACCTTTCACTCGATCGATGTTCTGGATTCGGCGAAGAAGCAGGCCACGATTGCGAAGGGACTGGCGGGCAGCCTCAATCCAATGGCGATGGGCATTCTGATTTCAGCATTGACCATCTGTGCCCAGCAGATTCTGAGGGGTTACGCCCTGCGGGTTATCGAACGCGTGCACTTGGGCGTCTCTGTTTTAAACAACCTCTTGGTCCCGAGCGAATCGACAGCATTTGTTCCCATCGCGGCAGCCGGAATGGGCGGTGGAATGATGGGTGGAATGAGTGGGGGCATGTCTGGGGCTGGCTTTGGAGCCGCCGGGGCGCAGGGTGGGGCCGAGTCTGGCAAGGGCGCTGAAAACGCAGCAGGAGCAACAACAAATGCGACTCCAGTCGTCACTGCAAGCGAAGATATCAAAGACGAAGAAGAGATTATCTAAGCCAGCCAGCCTTATCCCGGGCCTGATCGGGCTTGTTGGTGCGGCGGCTTGCATGACGGGCCTCATGGCGTTGGTCATGGCGCCTGGAACTTATTCTGTGGTGAATACTGAATTTCCCGTGGTGCCCGCGGCCATTGAGGACCCCTCGCTGCATCGTTATGCGGAACGGCCAGAACACTTCATCAAGGCCACGACGCCTGCCGTTGTAATGACCATGGATGCCATCTTTCTGGGGGATATGGATTCCTTTTCGAACAGCTACATCGACTCCAGGAGTAAAATCCGGATCGCCCATAACGACCGGGCACCGCAGGTTGGAAAGTTGCTTGGAGCGATGAAGAAATGGGTCGCGACACGCAAGGAGACGCGCGGTTGGCGTAACGAGGGAATCCTGGTTTTTGCACCGGCCAGTAACATTCCAGCAGCAATTGTCATTCAGATGCTGGAAGCCCTGAAGTCAGAGGGGACATTTGAAAAGGTAATCCTTGCAGGTGGGTTGATTTGATCATGATCTTGCCAGGTAAAAAACATGTCCGCCTTTATGAGGAAGCCACTGATCGCGCGATCACAAGGCACCAGGATGGGCTTTCCCCAGATATTGCGGCCGGTTTTATTGCGGCCTTTGTCGTCCTCATCATCGGTCTTGCCTGTTCGATCAAGGCATTTGAGGCAGCCAACCCAAGGCTTTCTTATCCGGCGCAGCCCATGGCCCTTGAGGCGGACAATGATGACGTTGGCCGCGGCATCTGGTTTTCTCTCAGCGCACCGGCAAAAAGCATTGTTGTGACCACCGACGATCAAAAGATTTTTGAATGGCCCCTTGATCCGCTGAAGGCCATCCAAAGCAAAAGCTATCTTGAATTCAAGGATTACCTTCGAGGGCGGCGCAAGCAAGTGGTCGAGGATCTCGTCTTGTCGATGGACCGCGAGGGAATCGAGTCAAAATCCCGCGCCGTCATCGCCGTTGATGAACACCTGACCTACGCACATTTCAAGCCAATCATGCTGGCCCTCTCCAGTGCCGGCATTCGCTCGTATGGATTTGAAACCAGATCGGATGGGGATTGACGCCGTGGCCGTGAACAACAAGGGCATGATGCTCTATGTCGAGGTGCTGCAAAATGGCGCGCGCGTTGCCTCGCTCGTGCGTCCAATTGGACGCACCGGTCATCTCTGGATCAGTGGCGGAAACTCCGGACCGCTGCCAATTCCGCTTTACGGCGACCGGGCCAACACCGACCTCTTCCATTCCCGGAGTGGGAAAACATTTCTTGAACTCGACCGGTTCTGGGTGGGAATTGTTGTTTCAGGCGGTGACGTCACCCAGGTAACTAGAAAGCAACGCCCTTCGGGACCCCTCGAGGTTCGCAAGGGGGATTACGGCAGCCTCGCCAACGGCGACTTGATGCTGCTCTACCGGGTCGGACCAAAACCAAAAACGATCAAACATGCGATTTTGAGAATCTACCGGCCAGGTATTTTTAGCGGCCTGATTCGCGATCGCATGGAGGTCCCGGTGGCTGCCTATGCACTCCTGCTTGCGGGATTGCTGGTTGGCGGGTTTGGACTGGGCCTGTTGCGGCATCCGGGAGTTCCCGCCCTCAGCTTTGAAACTCTGGATCCGGAATTTAATCTGCCCTTCATTGCTCCGGGACATTTTGAGACGGCTCCAGAAGCCCTGCAAAACAATCTTGTCCGCTCGAGCCTCACACGCAGCGTCGTCCAATTTTACCGCTCTGTGATCGCTGGACTTAGTGGCCAGGGCAAAGACTCCGACAAAATGACCTTTCCGCAGTCGCGCAAATTGGCCAGCAACGCACACCGGGCGCTGGAACACGAGCTCTCCGAAATGAGAGAAGCGCAGGCCCGCATGACGGCTGCCGTTTTAAAAAAGCCGGCCTCTGCCATGGTTGCCATCCCTGCCACGGAAGGCACCACCATTTCGGGCGAAATCCAAAGGATCCAGGACAAGATCGAAATCTTTCAAAAAGGCCTCCTGCGGAATCAGGAAATGAAACGCAAGGTTGGCGGCCTTTTCCCAAAGGATGCCTCTTACGATTTCAACCTGTACCGCGACATCAAGCCAGGCCAGAAGGGGATGTTCAACGAGCAGGCGCTTGCGGCTCTGGCAAAGATCCGGCCGTTTGATGAGATGACCGATGAAGAGGCCATGTACTTCCAGGCCAAGACGGCTGGCCAAATGGCGCGGGCCTATAGAAAATCGGAATCAAAATCGGGACATGAACAATCCAAGTCCGACCCAAACACAAAGTCCAAGGGTGTCAGCCTGCCCGTGGGCCTATCCAGCAAATTGGCCTTTGCGACCTATGTGTTTTCCCCCGACAAGATTTTCGACGACTCCAAGGCGGACGCCCTTCAGGGCTCCAGCATTGATCCCAAGGCAGCCAAGATTCATAGGGTTGTCGAGCCCCTCATTGGTGAAATCGATCCAACCCTCGTTGAATCCACCATTCAAAAATACCGCTACGAATTACAGGCCTGCTTTGAGGGGGCGCTCAAGCGCGACCGGTTCACAAGGGGTGCCATGGAGTGGCGTTGGCGGATCGACTCGCGGGGGCGGTTGAGTGAACTTGAGCTGGTCAAGAGCAACATCAACGACCCGGTCATGTCACGCTGCGTTCGACAGAAAATGAGTGCCTGGCGATTCCCAAAACCGCGTCGCGGCAGCATCGAAATCACCTATCCGTTTGAATTCAATCCCACGCGCGGATAGACTCAGCCCCCCGGGATGACCCGCCACGAGCCAATTAGGGGCCTGTATTGAATCCATTAAATAAAGACACCGTCCGAATCATTCCTTTTGGCGGGTGCGGCGAATTCGGGATGAACCTGACGGGCTACCTGTTTCGCGGCAAGCTCTTCGTTGTTGATTGTGGGGTGATGTTTCCCGACCCTTCAAAGCTCGGCGTCGAAGCCATCTATCCTAAAATCGATACTTGGTTTGAGCAGCTGGGGGGCGTTCACGCCTACTTGATCACCCATGGCCACGAGGACCACATTGGGGCCTTGCCTTACGTACTCGACCGCTGGCCTGCACCGCTCTATGCCACTCCGTGGACCGCAAGCCTGATCGAGGCGAAGTTTCAACGTCGAAAAATCTCAGGAAAATTTCCCGTTACCCGGGTAAACCCGGGAGATCGCACCACCTTCAAAGAAGTCGCCATAGAATGGATCCCCGTCAACCATTCGATCCCAATGGCCTCGGCGCTGCTGATGAAATTCGGCGAGAACACGGTTTTTCACACCGGTGATTTCCGAATCGACTTTGAACGCCAGTATGAAGACCCCGTAGACCTCGAACGCCTTCGCAAAATCGGCGCCCGTGGAGTCGACCTTCTGATTGCAGACAGCACCAACTCGGATCGACCCGGCATGGGCCCCAGCGAAAGGTCCGTGGTGGAACCCCTTGGCAACCTGATGGCCAATGCCACGGGTGCGCTTATCATCACGACTTTTGCCAGCAACTACTGGCGGGTCAAAACGATCGCCGATTTGTGTAAAAAATTCGGCAAGAAACTCCTGATCCTTGGCGGTGGATTTGAACAGGCCATCCGGATCGCCGACGAGCTTGGATTCGATCCCCTTCCGGAAGGGATTCGCGCACCAGAAGATCAAGTCGGACTCGGAAATATCCCGCGGGACCGCCTCGTTGTCCTTGCCTCCGGCAGCCAAGGTGAATGGCGCTCGGCCTTGTCAAGGCTCAGCGCTGGCGAGCACCGCAGCTTTAAAGTCGTTCCGGGTGACACCGTTGTGTTTTCGTCACGCATGATCCCGGGCAATGAAAAAAGCGTTCTTTGGTTGATCAACAATTTCAATCGACTCGGTGCCAAGGTTGTCACGTCGCGCGACGCACCCGGAATTCATGTCAGCGGACACGCATACCGGGGTGAAATCAAGACGCTCGTCGAACTGTTGCAACCGCGCAACTTCATCCCGATGCACGGAACATTCACCCATCTGAACGCCAATGAAAGCATCATTGCCGAACTGGGGATGGACGACACGGCCACCTTGCTGATTGAAGACGGCGACATGGTGGACCTGTCGCCCGAGGGTTGCGTCCAGGCTGGAGCGATCAATGTCGAAACCCTTTTCGTTGATTCTGACTCCTATGCTTCCATGACAAAAGAAGTCCTGCGAGAACGCTTGCGCATAGGGGAAGGTGGCTGTGCCATTGTCAGTGGCGTGTTTGATGTCGATGGAAAACGCTGGCTTCGTTCGCCAGACATCATCCTTCAAGGGATCGAGTTTCGCCCGGAGGAGGGTCATGCCGGACCGGTCGCCAAGGAGTTTTGGATTGAAGAGGCGTGCATGTATGTCGCAAATGCCGTGGTCCGCATGGCAGAGCAGCAGCCAGCGTCGAGTGCGGAGGATCTCGAAGAAGAGGCCCGGCTGACGCTAAGGCGCCTGTTGTTTGGTTCACTCAATCGCAAGCCTTCGGTCTTTGCGCGGATTCATTGTTTCGGATGAAAAAATTTTTAATCGTCTCCGCTGCGCCGTTTGAGATTGCGCCACTTGTGCAGCGATTTGAAATGAAACGCGTCGATTTCAAAGTGGCGGAGTGCGGCATCGGAGCCATTACAGCGGCCACCAAAGCAGACGAACTGCGCATTGCGGCTTCAGGGCGTCACGTGCTTTTTGTTGGGACTTCAGGAACGTTTGCGCCGTTTACCGTGCCCTCCCTCTGCACGGCGTCGCGCATCGTATGGCTGCCGACGTGCGAGAGGCTTGGACTTGGCTACGGAATTCCGCGAGGAACCCTGCACGAAGTTCGCCTTCCACCCGCGCAAACGCGAAGCTTGACCGCCGACCTTCCCGAAATGACCGTGGTTTGCTCTCCCAGCATCAGCCTCGAGGCGGGCTTCACGGATGATTTGCTCAAGGTCCTTGATCCTTCTCTGTGCGTAGAAAATCTGGAACTATTTTCATGCATCAAGCCTCTGCTGGATTCCGCAGATCGTGTCGAAATAGTCCTGGGGATCACCAACCAAATCGGGCCTGACGCTCACGAACAATGGCTTAAATTCCATAAGGACGTCGCGGAAATGACCGCAGACTACATCGAGGAAAAATTATGAAAATCGAACTGCTGAAAAAAAGAACGATCCTTGAAACCATCCCATTCAACGTCGAAGAGATCGAGATCCGTTCTGACCGGGGCGCAGCCCGCCATCCCTACTACCGGCTTGAATGCGCCGACTGGGTTAACGTCTTGCCCGTAACGTCGGCAAACAAAGCCATCTTGATCAGGCAGCCGAGGGCGGGAGTCCTGGGTCCGGTCCTCGAGGTTCCGGGCGGAATGATCGACCCCGGCGAAAAGGACCCGACCATGGCAGCCGCACGCGAGCTGGAAGAGGAGACAGGATATACGTCCCAAAGATTTCTGCCCCTTGGGAGCATCAACCCCAATCCGGCCATTATGACCAACCGGTGCCACTTTTTTTTGGCGCTCGGCTGTCAGTTGAATCCAGAGCGAAAGCATTTTCCTGACGCTGAAGAATCGATTGAGATCGTAGAAACGGACCTTGGCGATCTGGAACAAATGGTGCGTTTTGGCGAAATAAACCACGGCTTGGCTGCCCTCTGCATCTTGCTGGCTTCAAAATACGTTAAAATAAACAGGGAAAAATAAGTAACCGGGGTTCAGGTGATGGCGGGTGCAGACCAAAAAAAGAAAATCGAGGCCATGGGGGCCACCGACGTTGGTCGCATTCGGAAAACCAACCAAGACGCCTTTTTGGTCGATTTAAATGACCATCTCTTTGTGGTTGCCGATGGCATGGGCGGTCACGCGGGCGGAGAAGTCGCCAGCCAATTGTGCGTTCAAGAGATCCTCAGTTACCTGCGCACCCACGACCGCATGATGAAGGGCGCTTCCGGCGGGCACCCAGACCTGCGCCTTGGCAGTGTCCTTGCTGCTGCGATCAACCACGCCTCCCTGAAAATCTACGAGAAGGCTCTGGAGGAACCGGACTTGAAGGGTATGGGTACGACCAGCACGCTCCTAAAGCTGTCGGATGGGCACGCTTACTGTGCCCACGTTGGCGACAGCCGCCTTTACTTGGTCCGGGAAGGATTTCTCTATCAGATCACCCACGACCACTCGCTCGTTAACGAACAGCTAAGGGCCGGCCTTATTTCCAAGGAACAAGCCCGGTTGCACGAGCGAAAAAATGTCATCACCCGAAGTGTCGGCTATCAAGAACAAGAAGACGTCGACAGCTTTGCCTTTCCAACGCAGCCGGGAGACCTTCTGCTGGTTTGCAGCGACGGGCTTCATGGAAAGCTAACGGACGAGGAAATATCCAATCAATGCCGGCTGTTGAAGTGCTCCGCAGTCCACAGCTTGATCGCCGCCGCCAACGCCAATGGCGGGGACGACAATATCACCGCCGTGATTGTTCAGATTCCGTCCTAGCGCCTCCCACTCAAGTTTGGGCTGCAGCCGCCGAAGACTCTGTCATGAAACGTCTTACCATCATGATCATTCCAGACGGGGCCAGCACACCTCGCCAGTTCCATCTGCCCACAGCCGTTGTGAAATTCGCGAGCTTTGGCGGGATGTTTGCCCTGAGCGTCGCCGGCTTTCTGGCCATCGATTATCTCGAACTTTTAAAATTACGCCAAAACGTTCGTGCCATCTCTGCAGAAAACGAGGGGCTCAAGGGCGAAGCCAGAGTCCTGGAAGGCAATCTGGAAGACGTAAAGAGGTCGCTGCGGCGGGTTCAGGATTATGCTTCGAAGCTGTCGGATCTGACGAAACTACGGGTGAAAAGCGTCAGCAAGAAAACAGGCATCGGACCGCTCTCGACAGAAGAATACCAGCGCTCCACCGCGCAGGACCTTCGTGCAAAAGACAGCGGCAGTTACCTGCCCGTGGGTCTGAATATTGATAAACTGGCCTTCCGCACGGCCTTTGAACAGCTCGGCTCTCTTGGCAACTCAGCCGAACGCAGTGCCATTGAACTGCAGCAACTGCTCTCGACCATGAGTCAGCATCAAAACATGCTGTCCTCCATTCCGGCAGTGAACCCGGTCAACGGCTGGGTCACGTCAGGATTCGGCAAACGGATTTCACCCTTCACCGGGGATCAAGCATTGCACAAGGGTCTCGACATCGCTTCGCCCATTGGAACACCCATTTTTGCCCCGGCCGACGGGGTGATCGTCTTCACAGGAGCGAAAGAGGGTTTTGGTAATTTTATAATGATTGCGCATGGTTATGGCGTCGTTAGCGCCTACGGCCACAATGCGCAGAACATGGTCCAGCCCGGCCAAGTCGTGACCCGCGGGGATCAAATCGGGACGGTTGGAATGACCGGCAGAACGACGGGGCCTCACTTGCATTATGAGATTTGGGTCAACGGCCACACGGTCGATCCGAAACGGTTCATCCTCGATATCGAAGATACCTCTTCCATTTAGCCTTAATCAGCAAATATAACATTAGCTTGCCGCAGAATTTCCTGTGGCAGGCGGCGCTTTTATCCGGTGCCAGATTATGGAAAGCCAAAGCCCATGATGGATCTCCTCAAAAAAGTCTTCGGGTCAAAGAATGAACGCGAAATTCGTCGCATTCGTGCGACGGTGACCCGGATCAACCAATTAGAAGAATCCATCAAAGCCCTCCCTGATGATGCCTTCCCCCGGAAGACAGCCGAGTTCAAGGAACGCCTTGCAAGGGGCGAAACCCTCGATTCACTTCTCCCAGAGGCTTTTGCCACCATTCGCGAAGCTGCGCGCCGGGTCCGCAATGAACGCCACTTCGATGTCCAGCTGATCGGCGGGATCGCGTTGCACGAGGGCAAGATTGCAGAGATGAGAACAGGCGAGGGGAAGACGCTGACCGCAACGGCACCCGTCTACCTTAATGCCCTTTCAGGTAACGGAGCCCACGTTGTCACGGTGAACGACTACCTCGCCAGACGCGATGCGGAAACCATGGGGTCGGTCTACGCATTTTGCGGCATGGCAACAGGCACCATCCTTCACGGGCTGACTGACGACGAGCGGCGCGCGGCTTACGCCTGCGACATCACGTACGGCACCAACAACGAATTTGGCTTTGATTTTTTGCGCGACAACATGAAAACCGAAGTGTCTCGCCTCGTGCAACGCGGGCACAACTTTGGCATCGTCGACGAAGTCGACTCCATTTTGATCGACGAGGCCCGCACGCCGCTGATTATTTCAGGGCCAACCGAAAGCAATCTGTCCCTGTTTGGCATCGTCAATGCAGCGATTCCCGGGCTGCAAAAAGATTCCGACTACATCGTTGATGAAAAAGCCCGGGCCGTGATGCTGACCGAAGACGGAATATCCAAACTGGAAAAACGCCTGCGGGTGGATAATCTTTACGATCCAAAAAACATCGACTTCTTGCATCACGTCCAGCAAGCGCTCAAGGCACACGTTACCTTCAAAAAAGATGTCGACTACGTCGTGCGCGACAACAAGGTTGTGATCGTTGATGAATTCACCGGCCGCTTGATGCCTGGGCGGCGCTACAGCGACGGACTTCATGGCGCGCTGGAAGCAAAAGAGCACGTCCCCGTTCAAAGCGAAACGCAGACGATGGCCACCATCACGTTTCAAAATTATTTCCGCCTGTATTCAAAACTGGGCGGCATGACAGGAACCGCGGACACGGAGTCCGTCGAATTCAAAAAAATATACAATCTGGACGTGGTCGTAATCCCGACCAATCGGGCGATGATCCGAATCGATCATCAGGATGTGGTCTACCGGACGGCACGCGAAAAGTTCAATGCGATTGCCGATGAAATCGCCGAGTCCCAGAAAAAAGGCCAGCCCGTTCTGGTCGGAACGGTGTCCGTCGAGAAGTCTGAGCTCCTTGCTGGCCTTTTGACCAAGCGCGAGATCCCACACGAAATCCTTAATGCGAAGAACCACGCGCGCGAAGCCGAGATCATAAAAAATGCAGGCCAGAGGGGGATGGTCACCATCTCCACCAACATGGCCGGCCGTGGAACCGACATTGTCTTGGGTGCCGGTGTCGCTGACGTAGGTGGCCTTAGCGTCATCGGTACGGAACGCCACGAATCGCGCCGGATCGACAATCAACTCCGTGGCCGGTCGGGTCGTCAGGGCGATCCTGGAGCGAGCAAGTTCTTCTTGTCGTTGGAAGACGACTTGATGCGAATCTTTGCATCGGACCGCTTGTCGACCATCATGGAACGCCTTGGCATGCAAGAAGGTGAAGCCATCGTCTCGCCCATGGTCTCGCGGGCGATTGAACGCGCGCAAAAACGCGTCGAAGAACACAATTTCTCCAGCCGCAAGCACCTGCTTGAATACGATGATGTCATGAACCAACAACGTCAGGTTGTTTACAAGATGCGCCGGGCAATGCTTGAGGGCCTTGATACCGGCAAAAACGCCGAGATCGATTTCCTTGAGACGGCTTTGTCAAACCTGGTTGCGGCAACCGTTGAACGGCTCGCACAGGCAGGCCATGAACGCGCCGATCTCGCAAAGGCGATCAGAGATGCCGTCCGGCAGGAGCATAATGCTGAAATTCAATTGCCAGATGTGATTGAGACCGAAGGGGATGCGCTAGAGGCCTTGATCGGAACCATCACAAACCAGGTCCTGCAAAACTACCGTGAAAAATTTAGTGAAGTCGGCACTGAAATTAAATCCAAGATTGAGTGTTTCATCTACCTGCAGATCATTGACCGCGCCTGGAAGAATCATTTGCTCGGGATGGATGCGCTGAAGGACAGTGTGAGCCTGCGCGGCTACGGCCAAAGAGATCCCCTTCAAGAGTATAAAAAGGAGGCCTTCCGCCTTTTTGAAGCGATGATGATTCGGATCGAGGATGAAACGACACAGGCGCTGATGCACCTGGAGCGTCCGCGATTGGAAGTCGCAAACGAACTTCACCGCGAAGACGCAGATGAGCAAGATCTGGAATTCAAACACCCAGAGGCGGCTCACTTTGAAAAGCCTGCAGAGGCTCCATCTCCACCGGTTCCGCCAGCAAGCGGCATCGACCGCCAGGGCACGGTCCAAAAGTTTGGCCAAGAAAGTATGGTTTACCATGGACCGCGTAGCGTTCCGCAAGAGGAGCCGCGTCAGGCAGCCCCATCACCCGTGCGGCGTGATGTAGGGAAAGTGGGTCGCAACGACCCGTGTCCGTGTGGCTCTGGTAAAAAGTTCAAAAAATGCCATGGGCAAAGTGGTTCTGAACTGGTCAGCGCGGATCATGAAGCGTGACGCGGATTATCGACTACGCACCAAGTGACGAGCAAAGCCTGGTCTCGAGAATCCTTCTGGCGGTCCACAAGGCCGCTGACGAGGCTTTTCCTGCCGGCACCGGGATGCAGCGGCAATATGCCAAGACCCTGGTGGCTGGTGGCCACGAAGCAGAAAAAAAACCAGAGGCGCAGCCTTCCCTGCGTCCGATTCTTCCGGCAGCACCTTCTTCCATCTCTGCAAAATTGCCTTCGCAGGTGAAGCCGTTTACCGGAACTCCCGACGATAATGAAATCGATTATCTTCTTGGGGAAAAGCAAAAATCGCGAAAGTTTTTATTCTTTGCCATTGCCATGGCAACGGCGGCGTTTGTCGCTTTGGCGCTACTGATCTCAAGCCGCAACTTTCGCTGATCAGCCCTCGGCAATTTGGCCTTCGGTCGCGACCTGCTGCAACTCAAAAACGGGACGCAAGGATTCCATTGCGGCGTCAATGATGCTGACCACCTGATCCTTGGTGAAGGCGGATTTCTCTGCCGTGCCTTGGATTTCTAAAATCTTTCCCGATTGGGTGATCACGACGTTCATATCGAGATCCGCCGAGCTGTCCTCAAGGTAGTTGAGGTCGACGAGAATCTGATCTGATTTTAAACCGACGGAAACTGCCGCTACGGAATCTTTAAGGGGATTCGACTTTAGACGACCCGAACGCAGGCAGCGGTCAACGGCCAACTTTAGAGCAACGTAGGCGCCCGTGATGGCTGCCGTTCTGGTTCCACCATCGGCCTGAATGACATCACAATCGATGGTGAAGGTGGTATCCGGACAACGGTTTAGGTCAATGATCCCGCGGATGGCCCGCCCAATGAGTCGCTGAATTTCTTGGGACCTTCCGGATGGGCCATTGCGCTCACGCCGGGTCCTGGAGTTGGTCGCCGACGGCAGCATCGAATATTCAGCCGTCAACCAGCCTTGGGGCGGAGAAGCCTGCCTCAAAAACGAGGGCACACCATCTTCCACGGTGACCGTGCATAAAACCTGGGTGTGGCCAAATTCGACCAGGACACTGCCTGCCGCGTGTTTGGTAAAGCCCGGTGTGAATCTGATCAATCGCATCTGTCCAGCCGAACGGCCATCAATTCTGGTCATGGTGCCTACTTTTTTGCGTCGGGATAGGTGAGGGTCGCCTTGATAAACTCTCGGTTGAGGCGCGCAATGTAATCACTGCTGATCTGTTTTGGACAAACCGCCTCGCACTCGTATTGGTTCGTGCAATTTCCAAAGCCCTCTTGCTGCATCGCCGCCACCATATTCAACGCGCGGTCTTGGCGTTCTGGCTGCCCTTGCGGCAAAAGAGAAAGCTGTCCGACCTTGGCCGAAACAAAGAGCATGGCCGAGGCATTTTTACAGGCCGCAACACAAGCACCACATCCAATGCAGGCTGCCGCATTAAATGCCTCGTCGGCCTCTGCCTTGCGAATCGGAATTGCGTTTGCATCTTGAGCAGATCCGGTATTCACCGAGATGAATCCCCCGGCCTGGATGATCCGGTCAAAGGCCGAACGGTCCACGACTAAATCCCGCAAAACAGGAAAACCCTTGGCGCGCCAAGGTTCAATATAAAGCTCCTCGCCGTCTTGAAAGCTGCGCATGTGCAACTGACAGGTGGTCGTTGCATCCTGTGGGCCATGAGCCACACCGTTGACCATCACACCGCAACTACCACAGATGCCTTCGCGGCAGTCGTGTTCGAAAGCAATCGGATCTTCACCAGTTGTGATCAGACCCTCGTTGACGACATCCAACATTTCAAGGAATGACATGTGAGGGCTGATGTTTTCGGCATCGTAAGTAACCATGCGGCCTTGTGCCGCCTTGTCTTTTTGACGCCAGACATGAAGCTTGAGTTTCATTTGTAGCTCCTCGTTGCCAACTTGACATGTTCGTAGACGAGTTCTTCTTGATGACGCTTGTGGCCCGTTGCTGGCCCTGTTGCGTCGCCCTGATGCTCCCACGCGGCCACGTGGCAAAAGTTCTCGTCGTTGCGCAATGCTTCACCGTCAGGAGTCTGATGTTCTGTCCGGAAATGTCCGCCGCAAGACTCTTCGCGCGTTATGGCATCCAGACACATCAACTCTCCAAATTCCAAAAAGTCTGCAACCCTGCCGGCCTTTTCCAGCGACTGATTGATTTCCTCGTTGGTTCCAAGAATTTTGAGGTTTTGCCAGAATTCCTCGCGCAGTTTTGGAATGGCCTTCAGAGCCTCTTGCAGGCCTGCGCGGTCGCGCGCCATGCCACATTTGTCCCACATGATTTTGCCGAGTTCGCGGTGAAACGAATCCACCGTGCGCGAACCATTGATGGAAAGAAGCTGACCAACACGCTTGCGGCAGCTGTCCTCGGCGGCTTTGAAGGACTCGTGCGACGTCGTCACCTTTTCCAGCTTGGACGATGCCAGGTAATTCGCAATGGTGTAGGGAATTACAAAATATCCGTCGGCCAATCCCTGCATCAAAGCGCTTGCTCCAAGGCGGTTTGCGCCGTGATCGGAGAAGTTAGCTTCCCCGAGGACGTGCAATCCAGGGATGGTACTCATCAAGTTGTAGTCAACCCAAAGCCCGCCCATCGTGTAATGGACCGCAGGATAAATGCGCATGGGCATCTTGTAGGGGTTTTCATCTGTGATGCGTTCGTACATGTCAAACAGGTTGCCGTAACGCGCCCGGATCTGATCTTCGCCATGGCGGCTGATGGAATCAGCAAAATCAAGGTAGACGCCAAAACCACTTTCTCCAACACCTTGACCTGCATCGCAGGCCTCCTTGGCGCTGCGGCTGGCAATGTCGCGAGGCGCAAGATTGCCGAAGCTTGGGTATTTGCGCTCAAGATAATAATCCCGCTCTGAGTCAGGAATGTCTGCCGGAGCGCGCTTGTCGCCCTTGGTTTTGGGCACCCACACACGCCCGTCATTCCGCAAGGACTCTGACATCAAGGTCAACTTGGACTGGTAGTCCCCTTTAACTGGGATACAGGTCGGATGGATTTGTGTGAAACAGGGGTTGGCAAAAGCAGCACCCCGCTTGTAGGCGCGGTAGGTTGCCGTAACGTTGGATCCCTTGGCATTTGTGGACAGGTAAAACACATTCCCATATCCACCACTTGCCAGGATCACAGCATCCGCGGCGTGGGACTCCATGGCTCCCGTCACGAGATTGCGCACGACGATGCCTCGCGCCTTGCCGTCGACTAATACCAAATCCAGCATTTCCGTCTTTGGAAACATTTTAACTTGGCCGGCACCGATTTGGCGCGACAGGGCACTGTATGCGCCAAGAAGGAGTTGTTGGCCGGTTTGTCCGCGCGCATAAAAAGTACGAGAAACTTGGGCGCCGCCAAAGGATCGATTGTCGAGAAGGCCGCCGTATTCGCGTGCGAACGGAACACCCTGGGCCACACACTGGTCAATGATGTGTCCGCTCACTTCTGCAAGGCGGTGTACGTTAGCCTCGCGAGCGCGGAAGTCGCCGCCCTTGATCGTGTCATAAAAAAGGCGGTGGATGCTGTCGCCGTCACCGCGATAATTTTTCGCAGCATTGATCCCGCCTTGGGCCGCAATGGAGTGGGCGCGCCGGGGGCTGTCCTGAAAGCAAAAGCATTTTACGTTGTAGCCAAGCTCGGCCAACGTCGCCGCGGCAGATCCGCCGGCAAGGCCAGAACCCACAACGATAATTTCAAATTTTCTTTTGTTGGCCGGAGACACCAGCTTCAAGTCAAATTTGTGATTTTCCCACTTGCTTTCAAGTGGTCCTGAAGGAATTTTTGCGTCCAATTTCATTTTTTATTTCTCCCCGTTAATTCACGAGACCGAGGTAAATCGACAGCGGAATGGAAGCAAAAAGCAAAGCAATGCCAACCCCAAGAAGCGGACCAACAAACCGCACCGACCGGTTGTAACGTGGATGGTTCAAACCAAGGGTCTGAAAGATGCTCGCAATTCCGTGAGACAAGTGAAGTCCAATGGCTGCCATCGCAATTAAGTAGGAACCCGCAACGGCTGGCTGACGAAAGCCATGGATCGCCATTTGATAGACATCAAATTCGCCCATGGCTCGGATCTCAGGGTCCGTGACGCGCCAGGTGAAATGGGCCAAATGAAATATAATAAAAGCCAACATGACCAGACCAGTCAGCACCATGTGACGCGATGCCCATGTTGCTTGAACGGTGTTATTGAAAGCATAGGGCTGGGGGCGCGCCGCGCGATTTCCCAAAGTCACATAAGCGGCAAAATAAAGGTGCGCCACAAAAGCCGCCAAAAGGCCGCCCCGAGCCACCCATAATACAGCCGGAAATTTATGAAGGCCTTCGGCATAAGCATTGATCGCTTGCGGCCCAGCAAAAATCAGAAGGTTTCCAGAAAGATGGGCCACCAAAAAACCGGTGAGCATCATTCCCGTGACGGCCATGATTGCTTTTGCGCCAATTGGATTTTTGACGGCATGGTTCAACCAACTCATTCATACTCCCTTGTCGTACGCCCAAAAAACCGGTGTGAATCATATTCCCACAAGGACCGTTTGTGCACGCTTTTTATCTAACAAATCACGTGCAATCGCGGTGACATCCTTGGCTTCAACACCGGCAATGCGGCCCGGGTATTCTTGATAGGCATTATGCCCAACTCCGTAGAGTTCCATCAGGGCCATCGTGCTGGCCAGTGATTCGCTGCTTTGCAAATCCATCACATGGGCGCCCTTGATGTAGCTTTTGGCTCGCGCCATTTCAGTGGCCGTCGGGCCCTCGTTGGCCATGGCCTCAAGTTCCGACCATATGGCGGCCTCAGCAGCCTCGACCTTGTCTGGACTGCACGCAATGTAGGCGCCAAGAAGTCCGCGGTTCCTGCCGTAGCTTAAAATCGGTGCGACGCTGTATGCCAGCCCGTCGCGGTCTCTCAAATTGGCGAACATCCGACCACCGGTTCCGCCCAGGATGTTGCACATCACGTCCACCGCATAACGATCCGGCGAAGTCCATCCAGGCCCTGGCATTGCGACAGCCATGTGGACCTGCTGGCGATCCATGGGGATCGTCGTACGCGAGGCGGTCAAGACGGGCTGAACTTCGTCCGATGCAAACTGTCTCGTCTTCTTGCTGACCTCAAAGCCTTCTAAACCATTTTCCAGCATCGCCATGACCGCCTCGGCGGAAAGATCGCCGCAACCGGCGATGACCATTGAGCCGCCCGGCAGCCAATCATGATAGGCATCCAACGCCTGTTGGGCGGTTAAGGTGGCTATCTGCTCACTTTTGCCAGCAAGGTCTTTGCCGTAGGGGTGGTCGCCAAGCACAGACTCTTGGAGCCGCCGGATGCAAAGGCTGGCAGGAGAGTCGGCCTGGTGGCGGAAATACTCTTGAATCTCACGCTGAAAAGATTCGTATTGGGCCTCCGGAAAAACTGGTTCCAGCATCATTTCATGAAGCAGGTTGGAAAGTTTCTCGTAGTCCTGCGTCAGACAGGAAAGGCGAAATCCGAGGGAGTCCTTCCCAGAGAAGGCTGACAGGTCAGCTCCGGTACTTTCCACCTGCCACGTGCATTCTTCGTAGGGCGTCTTTTTAGTCGCCCGCGCCAGGTTTGATGCCATGGCATTAAAAATACCGGGCATCATCTTGCCGCCAAATTCTGCCCTTTGTCCGCCCTCGGTGGCCAAAACCAGGGACAACAAACCCGACCCCGGGCGCTGGCGGTAAATAAAGGAGATGCCAGACTTCAGCTCTGACAGGATTGTTTCGCCTCCATGGTTTCCGCCGCGGCGAGCTTTAGTCGAAGTTCTGGCGGTTTGGCTTTTTTTTGCGTGCTTGGCAATCCCATGCTGAAAGGCTTTCGCCACGTCGACCTCGGCGAGGTCCATGCGGTCCGGAGCAACACCCACAATATGAAAGGACTCTGGATGGATCCACCGCTGCCATGCGTCCACCAGGTCGGCCGTGGTGAGGCGCTCGACGCCTGCCATCCAGACCTCGTCGTGCCGGTGCTTTTGGCTCGTGGTCAAACCAAATCCCACCCTGGCAAGGCCTCCGATGGTTTCATTGCGGAAAACCTTGTCCGCCCTGATTGCGGATTTTGCCCGCTCAAGGTCGGCGTCACCCCATTTCCTGACGGTTTCCTCCCCGGCGGCGAACCCTGCAAGAATTTCTCCCACGGCTTCAATCGCAGCCAAGGCCGTGTCGTCGCTCGTGAGGATGGTGATTTCGAAAAGGCCAGGGAAGGCCGGTGAAAATAAAGTTGCCGCTGCCGAAGACACGAGTCCCTGCTCGTCCCTCAAACCCCGGTTCATGAGACCCAAATCGCCCGACCCCAACAAATAGGCGCACATGTCGAGGGCAGGGGTATCGACATGTTCAAGTTCGGGAACAGGAATGGCAAAGTCAAAGCGCACTTGCTGATAATCGCCGCGGACCAATTCAACGGCCAGGGACTTTGGGGCTAGCCCTTTTGGAAAAATCGTTTGAGTCGACACCGCCTTGTTGTCGCGTAAGGGGTCGGTGATGGTTTTCAAAAATTCGGCCACCTTTTCCGAATCAACATCACCCACAACAACAAAGCCGCAATTCGATGGCCGGTAGAAAGTGTCCCTGAAATGGCAGAGCTGCTCCCGGGTTGTTGCCGTGACGCTTTCGACGCTGCCAATCACAGGACGCCCGGCTTCAGAACCCTCATAAGCGCGCGCAAAAATCTTTTGCGCGGCGCGGGTTCCTGGATCATCAAGCCCCCGGCTGATCTCTTCGAGGATGACCTTGCGCTCACGCTCGACTTCGACGGGATCGATGCTGCTTTGGAAAACCGCGTCGGCCAGCAGCTCCAATGCATCCAAGGCAAATTCACTGGCCACGGTCAGGTAATAAACCGTCCGGTCAAAGGTGGTGTAGGCATTGATTTCGCCTCCCCATCCCTCGATGGCCGCCGAAATTTCCCCGACGCGTCGCTTTGAGGTGCCCTTGAAAGTCATGTGTTCCAGAAAATGGGCTACCCCCCTTGGATGACCCTGTTCTGCAAGTTCCATGATGGATCCGGCGCGGATCCAACACTGGATGCTGACAACCGGAACAAAGGAACGCTCCAATGAAATGAGTTCCATCCCATTGGGCAATATTGAATAGCGGGCGCCAGATTCACTCAATTGTTTTTTCTCACATGGAAAGTTCAAGATTCATGTTGATGGATTGATGAGACTCTTCAAATCTGAGGTCTGGCCGGCTTGCCGTGTAGGAAAAGGAAACCTTTGGCCCAACGAGGGCGATTCCAGCCGCTGCCGTTTCACGCAAATGGCCCGATTGCGGATCCTTGCCGTAGCCCCCAAGAAGCCTGAGGTAATCGTAAACCTTGACTGAAAATGAACCCGTCAGCATCTGCTCTGAAGCCACTTCGCTTTGAAGGGTTTCCCGCCTTTGCCAATCAAGATGGAGGCTCGTCTGCCCCTGCGAAAGTAAACTCGCCAGGCCGACCCGCAGGTAGCGCGGCGCGTTGCTGTTGACCGACTTGTTGGCAAGGCCCTCTACCGAAGCCCCAAGGCGGAGCGTGGGCGTCAAAAGGCCGACCGCCCCCACATTGAGCGAGGTCCCGCGCACGGCATCCTGTGACTTTGTGTCAACCTCCACACCAGACCCAAGCGGACCAGCCTCGGTCCATTGGCCTGCGACTCCGATCGAAAGCGTATGGAAAGCGTAGGCAGCACCAAGGCCAATGCGGCGCGTTACGTAACGCCCCGACACAGGCTGCTCGCCTCCGAAGGTAGAGTCATCGGCCTCCATGAGGCTGGTGTAAGAGACTCCGGCCGCAATGGGGCTGCTTTTCGAATCCACAACACCGAGCTTGTAAAATTCCCGCCCGAAGGCTGGCCAATGGTAGCCACCCGCGACGTTGTATTGTTTTTCCAGGGCCAACATGCCGGGATTTAATTTCAGTGACCCCGCCCCGGAATAGGCGACGCTTCCGGAATTGGCAAAGGCCAATGATGGGCCACCGGCAATCTCATACTCCTCCGGCACGGAAACCGGCTGCGCCATGGTGGCTGCAGGGCTATTCGTGGCGGATAGCAATGCTGGGGTTAACAAGGCATAAAAAAACGTCATTTTCAGAAGCTTGCTAAAACCCATCACGGCATCTCCAAATCTAGCTCCAAGTTCGGCCCTAGACCTACACTCTATCCCGAAGGGACGCGCACCGGAAGGGATGCCTGATGTCATGCCGGCGTCATCTCGCCTTATTTGACTTGAACCTTTTCCGGCGCTTTCGTGAGGGCAATCACATTCGCCTTCATCACCTTAAGGGTGCTGCTCAGGGATTCAATCGTGACGAAGGCATCTGCCACCGAACGCACCCGGCCCACGATGCCGCCGCTCGTGATGACTTCATCGCCGACCTTCAACCCGGTCAGCATCTGGCTGTGTTCGCGGGCACGCTTTTGCTGCGGGCGAAGGATCATGAAGTACATGATCGCGAGAAAGGCCGCCGGAAGGGCCAGGGTTTCGAAAATGGAAGGACCCTTGGGGGCCGAAGTTTGGGCATACGCGATGTCAACAAGGCTAAAATTCATTTTTTCCACCTTTTTGCTATTTTCCGGGCCCAGATTTTGAGAACCCAGCGGGCCTCAAACTACCGGACCAGACGGCCCTTGGCGAGACGATTTCAAAAGGCTAGGGTCGTCCCCCTATGAGCCGCCACAACCAAATGATCAACCTGTCTGAATTAAACCCCGAGCAAAAGTCGGCTGTTGAGAATTTCAACGGACCCATGCTGATCCTTGCTGGCGCTGGAACCGGGAAAACCCGGGTCATCACCGCCCGCATGGCGTGGATGCTGCAACAAGGCATCGCCCCCGGCAACATCGCTGCCATGACCTTTACCAACAAAGCAGCCCGGGAAATGGCCGGACGCATCGGCGAACTGGTCGGCCCGGCGCGGGCCAAGGATCTGTCCGTTAGCACGTTTCACAGTTTCTGCCTGAAAATCCTGCGAGAACATGGCCATGCCGTCGGCGTGGCGCCACGCTTTGGCATTGTGGACACGGGCGATCAGATCGACTTGGTGTCGCGAGCCCTGAAGGAAAAACAGTGGGGCGGAACTGTGCCCGTCGAAGACCTCCACGGTGCGATCAGCCGGTGGAAAAATGAGCTTCTCGGCCCAGAAGATGTTCTGGCTGGCAAAGGGCGCCTTGCTCCCGGATACGACCGCGAGGTTTTTGGCCGGGTTTACGACCTCTATGAACGCCAACTCAAAATCAACCGCGTCATCGACTTTGACGACTGCATCTTTAAAACATTCCTGCTGCTGCGCGACGATGAGGAGCTGCAAAAAACGCTGGCCAAAAAATTCCGCTACATCCTGGTCGACGAATTCCAGGACACCAACTTCGCCCAGTTGACCCTGCTGGGAATGATCGCCCGGCACCACAACAATGTCTGCGTCGTGGGCGACGACGATCAGTCGATCTACAGTTGGCGCGGGGCCATGTATGAAACCCTTGAAGAGTTTGAACGGATGTTTCCAGGCACCCAGCTGGTTAAACTCGAACAAAACTACCGCTGCAGCAACGTTATCCTGGATGCCGCCAACAGCCTGATCCGCAACAATACCAAACGCAAGGAAAAGAGCCTGTGGAGCCAGAGCACCTCGAAACTTCCGATTCGCCTTATCCCGCTGGAAACCTCTGACTCTGAAGCGCGCTGGATCGGCGAGCAGTGCATGTCCCTCATCGGGGGCGGTACCCTCCACAAGGAAATCGTCGTCCTCTACCGGGCCAATGCCCAATCCCGCCCGATTGAAATGGCGCTGCGCGAGGCAGGACTCCGGGCGAAGGTTTTTGGCGGAACTGGTTTTTTTGAGCGCAAGGAAGTGAAGGACTTTCTGTCCTTTGTAAAGTTGGCGGCTGAACCTGATGACCGGCTGGCTTTTTGGCGGGCCATCAGCGCCTGTCCGAGTGGAGTTGGAATCAAAACCCTGGAGCGCTTGTCGGCCCTTGCCGAAGCAAAAAAATGCAGCCCTTTATGCGCAGGCGAAACGGCCGACGCCGAAAGTTTGGGCCGGATCAAGCCGGCTGTGGACGATTTTTGCGCGAAAATTCGCTGTATTTCCCAAGAAGCCCAAACCACCACCACCGACAGCATCGTCGGCCTGGGCGAACAGATCATCGGACAGTTTAAGCTTCTCGACGAAATCCTGATGAACACCAAGGACCCTGCCGCAAGGCTTCGCAAAATGGAAATCATCAAGTCCCTGCCTTCTTGGCTTGGGAATGCCGCGCGTGCCGTTGCCACCGCCCATGAACGGCCAACAGGGGAAGTGGTGGACTGGCAGAAGTTGATGGACCGGATCATGCTGACGGGCGAAGACGACCGCCATAAAGAGGACCAGGACAATCCGCTGGATGTCATCTCATTGATGACGGTGCACGCTGCCAAAGGACTCGAATTTCCGGTGGTTTTTGTCGTCGGAGTTGAAGAGGAACTGTTGCCCCACAAAAACAGCATTGAGCTCGGCGAGGCCGGAATTGCAGAGGAAAGGCGCCTCTTTTATGTGGCCCTGACGCGCGCCAAAGAACGCCTCTATCTGACCTATGCCCTGGACCGGTCATCGCGCTTTGGCACGTCAGCGCGCCGGCCGTCGCGATTTTTGTCGGAAATTCCAAAACAGCTGCTTGCCGGAGAAGATGGTGAGGCCAGCTGTGCTGCGGATGCGGTCACCGACGGCGTGGCAACGGCCCAGAAACGGGAAGAGCTGCGCCGCAAGGAAACCATTGCGCAGCTTGGCTTTCTTAGACAAAGCCTTTTTCCCGGACGAACTCCTTGAGTTTTTGCATCAACCGAACCTCGATCTGGCGGGCCCTCTCGCGGGTGATCCCGTGGCGATCACCAAACTCCTGCAAAGTCATGGGCTGAACGCTGAGAAGGCGGTCCTCGAAAAGTTCCAGGTCGCGACCCGTGATGCGCTTTTTAAATTCGTCTAGATGCTTTTTGAAAATCGTCTGAACTTCTTTTTTAGCGAGGATGTCCTCGATGCTTTCGCCCGGGTCGGCCACCATGGAACCCCTTGTGACATCGGAGTCCTCTGAAATTGGTTCATCAAACGAAAGGTCCGGCCCGGCAAGGCGCTGCTGCATTTCAACAACATCTCTTTCACGCACATTTAGGTTGCTGGCGAGAAGTTTGGTATCAACCCTGTCGTACTCGACGAGAAGTTTTTCGGCTTCTTTGCGCAAATTAAAAAAAAGTTTTCTTTGGGCGGCCGTCGTGCCCATTTTCACGAGACTCTTGTTGTCCATCAAATATTTCAAGATGTAGGCACGGATCCACCAGGCGGCGTAGCTTGAAAGTTTAACCCCCTTGTAGGGGTTGTAGCGCTTCACGGCTTGCATGAGGCCGTAGTTGCCCTCCTGGATCAAATCCAGTGTGGATTCCTGTGCACGCCTGAAATCATTGGCGATTTTCACGACAAGGCGCAGGTTGGACGTGATTAAACGGTGGGCAGCATGGACGTCTCCATCTTCAAAATGGCGCACCGCCAGGTCATACTCTTCCTCCGGCTCCAAGAGCGGATGACGAGCAACCTCTTGCAGATAGAGCTGCAACGGTGAGACATTGGCTGGAAGTGCCCGGTTTGCCACGTAAAACCACCTTGAACAGGCCAGAACTATGCCAGGAATCGGAATCGTAACAAATCCGCATTCCAAACTGAATAAACGAAATCCCGAACGCCATAAAGTCCTAGGTTATATCTTAGGCCAGCGCGGGCAACTTGCCGTTACCAATTCCATTGCGGAACTGGAATCCGTTGCCGCTGACTTCAAGGCCAAGGATGTCGAAATCCTTGCCATCAACGGTGGAGACGGGACCATCAGCCGGACACTCACGGCGTTCATCCGATGTTACGGGAGCCAACCGCTTCCAAAAATTGCGATCCTTGGCGGTGGAACCATCAATGTCCTGCGGACAAACCTGGGAATTCGAGGCCGCCCGGAAGACGTCCTTTTCCGCCTGGTTGAAGGACACAGCTCAGGCCTGAATTTTCAGATTAAGAAAAATGCGACCCTCCGGATCGAGGACTCCTATGGATTCATGTTTGGAGACGGGATTGTTGCCAATTTCCTGGATCTTTTCTACCGCAACAAAACCAATGCCCTCGGCTCGATCCTGCTCATGATCCGTTTGTATTGGGCTGCCTTCTTCAACCGCGAGTTATTTCTCTCGGTCGTCAACCAGCAAGAGTATCGCCTTTCTCCGAAAAACGGCCGCCCGTTCGAGGGCTTGTCGGCCGCTGTCATGTGCTCGACATTGCCGCGCATGCCGCTCGGAGCCCGCTTCTTTACCCTTTTGGATAAAAACCCTGATAAGATGGAATGCATCAGCTTCCAGTTGGATGAGTCGAAAATCCTTTGGCAGTTGCCTGTGATGTTGGTCGGGACCGCCCTTGGAATGAACTTGTGGCAGCAGCGAATTTGCACCCGGTCAATCGATATTCAGGCCACTGCGGGGCGCCGTTACACGGTGGACGGTGAACTCTTCACGGCTGAAGGCGACACCATTAAAGTCACCATGGGGCCACAACTTGACTTTGTCACCTTATGACACTTCGCTGCTTGCGCCGGCAATAAAGCCCGAAGGCAAGGAATTCAACATGTTACCTACTCCGATACCGACCGGTGCCTTGCCACCCCCGACCCCGGATGAACTAAAATCCGCACTCGGAATTCAGGAACTCACCATCGAATGGTTGGCTGGCGACGGTTCCGACCGCAGCTACTACCGCATCAAAGCTCCGTCCCTTGCGCGCCCCGTGGTGCTGATGCAACTTTCCGGCAACGACGCCAGGGCCCTTCACGAAGGGCGCTACGACTGGCTGGAGGTGGCCAACATTTTGGCCGTTCACGGCATCAAGGTTCCACGCCTCGTCAAATCCATGCCCGATCAAGCGGCCATCATCATTGAAGATTATGGCAATACAATGCTGGAAACCCGCGCCCTGGAATTGGTCGGGTCAGAAAAGTTGGATGACGTTTTTTCGCTTTATTCCAAAGCAAATGAAATCCTCATTCATTTCCTGGAGATCAAGGTCCCGAACGATCCGCGCGAGGAGCGTCCCGTGTGGACCCGCCGCGCTTTTGATGCCGAGAGATTTGAGTGGGAACTTAACTTCTTTCTCAAAAAGTTTGTCGAGCCCGTGGCCCGGATAAAATTGACCCCTGCGCAAAGCGACGCTGTAAAAGCCGAGATCTTAGACTTGGCAGCGTGCCTTGCCCGGCTGCCGCAGCATTTCGTCCACCGGGATTTTCACTCTCGAAACATCATGCTCTTTGAAGACCGCCAGGCCGTCATCGACTTTCAGGATGCCCGGCTTGGCCCGGCTGCCTACGACGCCGTGTCTTTGTGTTTTGATTCCTATGTTCCATTTGGCTCCGAAGACCGCCTGAAACTAATGGATCGATTTTTACGTCAGGTTGGAGTCAAGCTGGGCAATCCAATGCGCACCGAGATCGAACAGCAGTGGAAATCAGTCCTGCTGCAACGTCAATTGAAGGCGATCGGCAGTTTTGGTTATCTTACAATCGACAAGAACAAGGGCAATTATTTGCGCTACGTAAAACCGGCGATCGCTGCCATGCGTGCCGCCGACGTTCGCGATTCCAGATGGCCATTTTTGTCGGTAGAACTGGTCGACTTGATTGACAGCGCCATGGGCTCCTGAAAAATATTCGTACAACTTGGGCGGTGTAACTTGAATAACGCATGTGGCTTTGTCCTTGCTGCCGGATTTGGCACGAGGCTTCGTCCGCTGACATCCCGTCTGCCAAAACCAATGATCCGCTTTTTCGGAGCACCGCTCCTGGATCTTGCCTTGTTCCGGTTTCGCTCTGCTGGAATTTCCGACATCGCCGTGAATGCCCATTATCTGGCCAAAGAAATCGAAACCGGCTTGAAGGCCTCGCCTTGGGGCAGGAACGTCAAACTTTCCATTGAAGATCCCGTCATCTTGGGGCGTGGTGGTGCCTATATTCCCCTGCGCAACTGGTTTGGCAAAAAAACAATCATCGCCTACAACGGCGACATCATCAGCGACATTGACGTCGCCGCTGCGCTCGCTCATCACCGGGCGAAAGGGGCCATGGCGACCATGGTCGTTCTGCCCAAGCCCCTTGGTCGCGACAATGCCGTTTACTGCGCAGCAGACGGCCGCATTGGCACCATCGCTAAAACACCGCCCGCAACAGGCGGAGCGTGGACGGCTCGCGGCTTCGCCTGCCTGCAAATCCTTGAGCCGGAATTTCTGGATTTTTTGCCGCCAACGGGCGAGTCCGACATCTTGGACGCCTATGCCCAGGCCATCGCCGGTGGGCACGTGGTAACAAGCTTTGTCCATTCAGGTTTTTGGCATGATTTGGGAAGTCCAGCCCAACTGCTTCAAGCCCACATCGACCTTCTGGAGTCTGGCCAGGCCCAAAAAGAAACCGTTTCGGCTCTGGGCCTTGACGCCTTTCACGAGGCCCATCGCTCAAGGCTGGCGATGGTGTCGCCGGGTCAAATCTGGCAGGATCCGGCCAGCAACCTCTGCGTGACGGGACCGTCGTCCGTCATCACTGGCAAGGAAATTTCCCCACCTTCGCCCGCCAAGATTGAACTGGGGCCACTCGCAGTGGTCGAGTCAGGTTTTTCAACAAGCGGGCCCTTTAAGGCGAGTCAGACAGTCATCTACCGATCGGCTGTGATTGATCACACGGTTGTTCACAGCAATGCCATCTATGACCATTCACATATGATCAGGTGTGATAAGGCGTGACCACGCGTGATTAGTCGGATGCTCAGGCAGAAAAAACGGTCGTGAAATCAGCGGTTAAACCGTGACTAGTCCATGGATGTGATGACGAAGGGGCAATCGTTGAAGTGATCAGGTGGGTTTCTCGTGTCTAGGCGTGTACTCATGAGGGGAGGCATCTGGTTCTACGATATCAACTCCGGGAATCTTGGCCAGCGTGCTTTCTTGTACGAGATTAAGCTTCTGGTCCGTCGCTCTCACCGGTCGATTTCATAAAACTCTTAGCATCCACATTTTTCAAGCAGCGATGCTTTTGCACCGCGAAGTCAATCAAACGTTCATTACACTCACAACGGTCATCGAACTGGTTTTGGAATTGTTCCAGATGTCTGCCAGAATTTTGGTGCCGGCCTTGCCACCTTTATTCTTTGTTACGAAACTTCCGCCTGCTTTTTGATTCTTGTTGACGGTGATCTTGTGGGACGCGCTCTTTTTCAGGGCTGCTGAAAGTTGATCTTGGGTGACGTAGTAGATCGTTGTGCCTGGGGTCAGGCTGTCTGGATCATCGATCAAATCGTTTTGACGCCAGATTGACTTCCAGTTGCGATGTTTGCCAAAGATTCTTTTTGAAATCGTTGCCAGGGTTTCGCCATCTTGAACCGTCGTAACACCGCGGCGCAGGCCTTCGTAGGTCTGGGCAAAGGCTTTCGAGGAATCGTCGAGGGCATAGTAGATCACATCGCCCGGGTAGATCCGGCTCGGGTTTGCTACCCCGGTCAGGTCTGCCAATTCACGCCACCGCTTCATGTCGCCATAAACCCGGCCAGCGATCTTCGACAGGGTATCACCCTGCTGGACCACGTAAGCCATCTTGGCACCCATTTCTGGCAAACCAACCACGCTTGGGGCCGCCGTTGCCGGAGCCGCTGCTTCGGTCGATGCCGCCGCGACGGGAGCCGCTGCTTCAGCCAAAGCGGCTGGATTGCCGGCTGCCACTGCTGCATTGCCAGCCGCCGCAGGATTTGCGCCGTTCATTTCTGAAATGATCGACTGCAATTCGCCTTCGGTGGAATTTCCACCGGCTGCAGGATCAGCCGCCGGATCAGTCGCAGGATCAGTAGCAGCGGGAGCCGCTTCTTCTGCAACTGCCACGTTGCCGCCAGTGCTGTCTGCCTGGCCGTTGTTAAGGGCGGTGTTTGCCGCCGGTACATTTCCCTCTTCGGCGGCGGCTGCACTTTCAGAGCCGTCCTCCGAGACATTTTCCTCCACTGCTTCTGTGTCGTCCCCTTCAGCCGCTGAGCTGCTACAGCCCACGGCGCCGAAGTGAGCGACCAGAAACAGTGCCGCCATTGTGAAATGGCGATACCATTTAATCCTCATTCTTCTTCCTCCAAAAAAGTTAAAAAACTAATCCACGAATTGTCTTCGGAGCAGGCTGGCCGTTTCTTTAATTTCCCGGCGAGGCCATTTCCGCCTATAATCAACAGCGATGAACCAAATTGATCCAATTGACGGCAGCGGTTTCGGCCACCTTACGGTGCTCTTGCATGAGGCTGCCGCATCCTTGAACCTTGTGCCCGGATCGCTTGCGGTGGACTGCACCCTTGGCGGCGGAGGCCACACAAGATTGCTTCTTGATGCCGTTGGAAAAAACGGAAAAGTTTTGGCTTTCGACCGGGATTCCATGGCCATCGACCATGCCAAAAGAGCGTTTGCTGCCGAGGTGGCCTCTGGCCAACTAATCCTCGTGCACAAGCCATTTTCGGAGATGGCAGACCATGTACGCAAGGCTGGATTGGCCGGTTCGATTTCGGGCCTGCTGGCAGATCTCGGGGTCAGCAGTCCACAACTTGATATCGGGGAAAGAGGGTTTTCTTTTCTTAAAGAAGGCCCCCTCGACATGCGCATGGACCCAAGCCGGCCAGGCACAGCCGCTGACTTGATTAACACCGCCGAAGAGTCTGAACTTGCCAGGATATTCCGCGATTTTGGGGAAGAACCCATGGCCCGCCATTTTGCCAAAATGATTTGCCGGCAACGGGCCTCTGAGCCTTTCACGACCACTTTGCAATTGGCCAGTTACCTGGAGAAGCATTCCCCTTACGGTTCCAAAAGCAGAAAACATCCTGCGACTAAAATCTTTCAAGCGATTCGTATCGCCGTGAACGAGGAGCTTGATGAACTGAACAAGTTCTTGGCCGAGGCCGTGCCGCTGCTCGCGTCGAAAGGTCGACTTTCGGTCATCACATTTCATTCGCTGGAGGACCGGGCCGTCAAACATTTCTTTGCGCAGGCGTCTGGAAAGACAAAGCGCCAGGAACTTAGTCGACGCGTCGTTCTCACTGAATCAGAAATTGATAAGATGGTGAACGCACAGGGCAGGGTTGTTGCGTCGTCAGAAGGCGAACCCTCGCCAAAAGAAATTGAAGTCAACCCAAGGGCGCGAAGTGCACGCCTTCGGGTGTTTGAAAAATCCTGATGGCTTGACCCTAAATCTGGAGCACGTGGACATGCCCTCACGTTTTGCCTCATCCATGACCAACCTGCCGCTTTATGCGGTGGTTTTGATTGCTCTTGGAATTGCTTTTTTCAGGGTACACCTTAGGGTCAAAACAACACTGGTCGGATATGAGATCGGACGCTTGAAGGCCACCGAGGGTCGCCTGCTCGCTGAAAAAAGCGAACTTAGCGTCGAGCTGGCGCGCTTAACCGGCAAGGACGCGCTGCAGGCCAGAGAATCCTCCGGTGAGCCGGGTGCCTTAAAGGCTTCGACGACCGGCGGGGGGACAAATTGATTCCACCGGAAACAAATCGGCAAACAACGGCGCCACGGCTATGGCTGTTCAAATGTGCCGCGATCGCCGTCTTTGGAGTCCTGGCCGTGCGGGCCTCTTACTTGCATCTGTTTGCGCCATCGGGAAAAAGCCTTCAGGCCCTTGCCGATCGCCAATATGAATTGCGCGAGGACTTGCGCCCATATCGCGGCGGAGTTTTCGACCGTCGCGAAGAGCCCCTTGCCATCAGCATCCGGACGCCGTCTCTGGCCGTCAACCCGAAGGTTTTCCATCCGGACCCCCGCCAAACGAGGGCGATCGCTCGACTGCTCGGCATGTTGCCCCAAGACGTCCAGCAAATTTCAAAAAAATCCGGCTATTTCGCATGGCTGCAACGACAGGTCCATCACAGAACAGCGGCAAAGGTCATGGCCCTTGGGGTCCAGGGGATCCATGAAATAACCGAGTCTGCGCGGTACTACCCCGGAGGGCCGGCGGCGTCCCACCTTTTAGGGTACGTTGGTCTGGACAACCGGGGACTTCACGGCCTTGAACTTTTTTACGACCGCGAATTGCGCGGCCAATCCCAGCGGATCAAGGGCGCCAAGGATGCGCGGGGGCGCAGGATTTTCACCGGTGATGATCAGGCCGAACCGGAAGTTCCCGGCCACTCGCTGCATTTGACCCTTGATCGTGTCATTCAGGAGATCGCCGAAGAAGCCCTGCGCAAAGGAGCCGAGCGGGCCCGGGCAAAGGGGGCTTTCGCCCTGGTATCCGATCCGCACACGGGAAAAATTCTAGCCGTCGCAAACCATCCCTCTTTTGATCCTAATGATGTACGCCAACTTAAAATCGATCAAACCAGAAACTCAGCCTTGTTGGATCAATTCGAGCCGGGGTCGATCATCAAGCCATTTGTGATTGCTGGTGCACTTGAACAAAAAAAGGTTTCACCAGACCAGGTGTTTGACTGTGAAAATGGATCTTACCGGGTTGGTGGCGTAACTTTTCATGACGACCATCCGGCGGAAAAACTGACGGTCGCAGAATCTCTCGTGCGCTCTAGTAACATCTGCACCTTTAAAATCGCGGAAATAGTCGGACGCCAAAAGTTCTACGAAAACTACATGGCGTTCGGTTTCAACGGCAATCTGCCTGGAGCAATCAACGAGGCCCGCATGCCGAACGGGGCAGGGGACTCGTCCGAACAAAACCTGCGCGCACCACCCTGGCCATCAGGACGAGTGAGTCATTTTGAAAAATGGCTGCCAATCCGTTTCGCTAACATTGCCTTTGGACAAGGAATGACCACGACCGGACTTGAAATTGTCCAGGCCTACGGCGCACTTGCCAACGGTGGAAACTTGATGAGGCCAACCCTCGTTGACCGCATTGAGGCAGCCGATGGCAGCATGCTGGCCTCGTTTCATCCAGAAGTGGTTCGCCGCGTGGTTTCGCCCGAGGTTGCCAGCGCCATGCGCAACATGCTGGCGCGCGTCGTGACCGACAAGCACGGCACCGGCGGCAAGGCCGTCACGGCATCTTATTCCGTGGCCGGAAAAACCGGCACCGCGCAGAAAGTGGATCCTGTTCGCCGCAGTTATTCCGCCGACAAAAGGATTGCTTCTTTTGTCGGATTCGCTCCCGTCGAAGACCCCTATCTGGTCATCCTTGTTGTGATTGACGAGCCGCGTGAACGCCCAGCCTACGGCGGATTATGGGCGGCTCCCGTCTTTTCTGAGATTGCACAAAAGTCGCTCAAATATTTGAATGTCGCTCCGGACCAGGAAGAAAACGACCTGATGATTTCATCGGGCGAAGCTTCGACTCCTTCGGGGAGGCTTTGAAATCACACCCAAACCATTAGCCCATCTCGCTGCGACCCATATGGTCCAAGGCCTTCAGCAGGCCGGGCTGCTGCTTTGGTCCGACGGCCTTTCTGCCTTCCAGGGCAAGGTTCACCTGACCGCCTCCAGCAAGGATGCTGGACCAGCCTCATGCTTCATCATGTTTAAAGGGACCAAGGCCGACAGCCACGACTATGGGGCCGATGCCCTCGCGCGCGGGTGCAGGGTCTTTCTAGGTGATAATGAATCCGCGATGGAAAAAATGCGCGCCGATTATCCTGGCGAGGCTACTCTTTTTTTCGTGAAAAATGCCCGCGCGTCATGGGCCTGTTTGGAAGCCCTGGCCAACGGCAATCCGCAAAACCGGATGAAACTTGCTGCCGTGACTGGCACTAACGGAAAAACCAGCACCGTGTGGCTGATGCGCGGACTTCTGGATCAAACCAACTACGCCATGGTCAGCCTAGGCACCCTTGGCATGTACTTTAAAAATCAATACGTCCCGACCTCTCACACCAGTCCCGACCCCGATTACCTTTACCCGGCGCTTGCGCATGCCCTTGCCGCTGGAGCCGATTGCTGTGGCATGGAGGTCTCGTCTCATAGTTTGGCCCAGGAAAAAATCTGGCCCCTTCACTTCGACTTTGCTGCATTCACCAGTTTTTCGCGCGACCACTTGGACTTTCATGGGACCGAGGACAACTATTTTGCAGCAAAGGCAAAACTCTTCACGAAACAGCTTTCGAACGACGCGCGGGTCGCACTCCATCATTCTGTGGCAGGACGCATCTTATCCTCTGGATTTAAAGTTTCGCCGGATTCTTGGGTTTACGGACTCGATTTTTCGCCGCAGCCCTGGGCCGAATGGAACCAGATGTCGGCGACGATCCTCAAGGAGTCGTCAAAGGGCACGGAAATCGAACTCACGCTGCGACCAAGGGTGGGGGAGCCCGTCTTGCTCCAAGGCACTATCCCTGTTTTTGGTTCTGTTTTTGTTGAAAATTTCATGGCGGCCTGCCTCGGATTTGGCAAAATTTCTGGATCTTGGCCCGATCCAAAAACTTGGTCCGGCTTAAAACCAGTCCCAGGGCGCATGGAGCTGGTTCCGCCCATTGCGGGAGGACCATTTGTCTTTGTCGACTATGCGCACACGCCAGATGCCATTTCACAGGTATCTGTTTTTGCCAGAAAAATTGCCGACTCGCGGAAATCAAAGTTGTGGTGTGTCTTTGGGTGTGGAGGAGACCGCGATCAGGGCAAGCGTGCCCTGATGGCACAAGCCTCCGCCGTCAATTCCGACAGGGTCATCGTAACTTCAGACAATCCGCGGTCGGAAGATCCCGACGCCATCATTGACCAGATCATGGGCGGCTTTTCTGAAAATTACCGGAACAGCCACGTCGAAAGGATTAGCGACCGCGCCGCCGCGATTTTGCATGCTGTCGGCCATGCAGGAAAGGACGACGTGGTGTTGATTGCCGGAAAGGGCCATGAGGCGTTCCAGGAAATCGCCGGGCGCAAAACTCCTTTTGACGACCGGATGGTTGCAGCCGATGCACTTGCCACGCGGAAAAAATTATGACAACGCGCAGGGTTTTGATCATCGGCGGCGGCGTGAGCGGACTTGCTGCTGCGCAACTTGCACACAAAATCGGCTATAGCGTTCGTATTTCCGATCGCGCTGTGATGCCCGTTGAAAAAAAATCCTCCCTGACTGCCCAAGGGATTGAAATCAAAGACGGTGGCCACGACGAATCTCATTTGGCCGACATGGATTTAGTCGTGATTTCGCCTGGGGTTCGCCCTGATCACCCGCTACTTGTGCTCGCGCAAAAGCAAAACTTGCCGGTGGAATCTGAAATTGATTTCGCCCTTCGAAATTTCCATGGGCGTCTTGTTGCGGTGACGGGAACCAACGGCAAGTCGACCACAGTTTCAATGATTGGACACATCCTCGACCGGCTTGGAATCAAATCCTCCGTGGGCGGAAACTTGGGCGACCCACCGAGTGCGATGGTTTTGCGCGGAGATTTGCAGTCGACCCTTGTTCTTGAACTGTCTTCCTATCAACTCGAACAAAGCCAGGCCCACCCGGCAGAGGCTGCGGCTTTTACCAGTTTTTCAAACGATCACATTGAGCGCCACGGTACGTTGGAGGCATACATGGCGGCAAAGTGGCGGGTCTTTGACTGGGTGAAACCCGGCGGAGTTTGCCTCCTGACCAAAGACGTTTCTGCCGCCGCCAAGTCCTTTGGCATGGTGCGACGTACAGACGTAACCTGGATTGAAGTCTCCGGCCAGCACAACGAAATCAACGCTGGAATTTCAATTCATGTGGTTGCGCACTTGATGCAACGCACCGACCTCGACAGGCTTGGATCCTTTCTTGCGGATTTCAAAGGGCTTCCCTTTCGATGTGAGATCGTCGGAACCATCAACGGAAGACCCGTCATCAACGACAGCAAATCCACCAATTGCGAGTCCACGTGCGCTGCGCTTGGAGGCCTGAAGTCCCCCGTGATTTTGATGATGGGTGGAAAGGGCAAGGGCGAAAGCTACCAATCTGTCACCACTTGGGCAGACCACATCCACGCCTTGGTCTGCTTTGGGGCATCGGGACAATCCATAGCCGATGAGTTATCCTTGCCTTTAGGGGGCTTGGGAAAGGACACTTGGGTGTTCCCCACCATGGACGAGGCTGTCCAACATGCGGGTGCGGCGGCCAGGCAATGCGGGTGCGGCGTTTTGTTTTCTCCCGGTTGCGCCAGCTTTGATGAGTTTCGGAATTTTGAACATCGCGGAATGGAATTCAACAGCACCATCAGCGGAGCCTTGGATAAAACTCTTGATGGAATCCCCCAGCCAAAAAACTGAAGCCGGCTTGCGCCAGAGTGCCTCCCTGGCCATTGTGGTCTGTGCAGCAATGCTGACTGGACTTGGCCTTCTTGCCATCTATGCGTCCTCCAGCATGAAGGGGGCACAGCAGTTTGGGGACTCACTGGCTTTTTTCCGAAAGCAATTTGTGGTCGCCATTGCGGGATTTATCGGAATCGTCGCCGCTCAAAGGTTTCCCTGGCGATGGTTTGAGGGCCTCACTCTGCCTGCATATACGTTTTCCTTGGGCACGCTGGCTTTGATTTTTGTTCCAGGCGCCTATTCGGTTGGGGGCGGGGCAGCGCGGTGGCTTCATATCGGAGGCATCAGCTTTCAGCCGGCGGAGTTGGCTAAATTAACCTTGATCATGTTCCTCGCTAAAAATCTTGGCCGGCCGAACTGCGACCTCCGGAAGTTTTGGCGGTGTGTGGTCCCAAATTTGATGGCCTTTGGCGCATTTGCCCTTTGCCTCATGAAGCAGCCTGATTTTGGATCGACGGTTCTGATGGGCGCTCTGACAGTGGTCATGCTGTTCATCTCCGGACTTCCCTTTCGCTACCTCGGCCTGATGGGGGCCGCTGGCATCACGGGGATGGTGGGGGCTGTGATTGCCGCACCATACCGGATGGCACGCCTGCTCAGCTTTCTCGATCCTTGGGCCGAGGTCCGAGGCGGCGGTTTTCAAATCATTCAAAGTTATCTGGCCTTTAAAAACGGCGGGCTGATGGGAACCGGGCTTGGGGAATCCCGTCAGAAATTATTTTTTCTTCCAGAGGCCCACACCGATTTTATCCTTTCTGTAATTGGCGAAGAACTTGGACTCCTTGGAATCATTTTGGTCTGCGCGCTGTTTCTCTTCATGAGCCTTATCGGGCTCGAGGTTGCGCGCCGTCAAACCTCCAGATACAGGACCCTGTTGGCCGTTGGTTGCACCGCCCTGATTTTTGGACAGTCTGCATTAAACATGGGTGTCACCATGGGCCTTCTTCCAACCAAAGGAATGCCGCTTCCATTTGTCAGCAGCGGTGCAAGTAGTCTGCTGGTATTCCTCGCGGTGACTGGTATACTCGCACGGCTCGCAAGGGAGTCGACAAACCCCTCCGCAGCGAAGGAGCCAAGTCGCCTCCATGTCGGTAAATCCATCCCTCAAATCGCTTAAACCCCAAAGGATTCACTTCATCGGTATCGGTGGAAGTGGCATGTCTGGGCTGGCTGAGTTTGCGCTCGGCCGCGGATGTCAGGTCACCGGAAGTGATACGTCCCTGTCAGATTCCTTGACGCGCCTTCAGTCCCTTGGCGCAAAGGTCTTTGACCACCATGCGGCCACAAATGTGCAAGGGGCCGACGAAGTTGTTTTTTCCTCGGCCATCAAATCCGACAATGAAGAGCTTGTCGCAGCCCGCTTGATGAAGATCCCTGTTCTTCATCGTTCTGAACTTCTGGCAAATTTCATGCGTGGCACCAACTCGGTAACGATTGCTGGAACCCACGGCAAAACAACCACAGCCGCCCTGGTCACCCATGGTTTTGCCGGGTGCGGGGTTGACCCTAGTGCCGTCATTGGTGGCGTCATGGTGGACGGTCAATCCAGTGCAAGGGTCGGTTCAGGAAAATTTTTTATTGCAGAGGCGGATGAGTCTGACGGCACCTTCCTGAATTACGAACCTGTGCTTTGCGCGCTGACCAACATCGATCAAGACCACCTTGATTTTTACGGCTCCTTTGAAAACATCAAATCCGCTTTTCACAAATATTTGATGACCTCAGATCCCGACATCGGAGTGGTATGTTGCTGGGATGATCCGACCGTTCGTGAAGTCTCCGAGGGCCTGAACAGGCCAAGGCTCACCTACGGGACCATTTTGGGATGTGAAGTTCGCGGTGTTGATATTCAGCAATCCGGCATGGAGACCACCTTTACAGCGGTGGTGGAGCGCGACCGGATTCGTTGCAAGCTGCCCCTTATGGGAAGGCACAACGTCCTAAATGCCCTTTGCAGCCTGGCCGTGGCGCGTGCGCTAGGGCTCGATGTCCGTCTGGTCGCAGAAAACCTGGCGTCCTTTCGCGGGGTGGGGCGTCGCATGGAGCTGCTGGCCGACCATCCGGGCATCCGCGTCTTTGATGACTACGCTCATAATCCCGGTAAAATCGGGGCTTGCATCACGGCCGTGCGAAGCGCCTGGCCAACGCACCAGATCACTGTGATTCACCAGCCTCACCGCTTTTCACGCCTTGAAACCATGTATAATTCAATGGTGGCGTCCTTTCGCGGGGCCGACGATGTGATCCTTTTGCCGGTCTATTCGGCAGGTGAAACCCCCAGCCGGGAGCACGATCCGGGGGCATTCGCCGCGGATCTGGCCGTGAAGTCCTCCACAAAAACGCACATTTGCCTTGAAAAAACCGAAGCTTGCCGCCTTGCTTTGCAACTTTCACGACATCCAGCCATAATTTTAACAATAGGTGCTGGAGATGTCTGGAAGGTCGGCCACATGCTTCGGGAGCAATTGGTTGAGTAGAAGCACAATCATCAGCGGGCAAAAACCCGCCAAGCGCAAGCGCAAGCATGCCGAAGGAAACCGCCGCAGGGTTTTTCTTTCTGCGCTTCGTTTTGCCGGAGTCATCCTTGCCATCGCGACCATCGTCGTGCTGCCGGGATACATCGCTGGCAAAATTCAGTCTGGATTCAAGTCGCTCGTTTCATCACCCGTCAATCGCGTCGAGTTTCTTGGTGCCGGTGGAAGCCTCGCCGAGTTCGATCGCGAATCCCTGCAATCAAAACTCAGTGAAGCTGCTGATGCAGGCGCGAGCCTTGCCGACTTGGCCCGGACTGCTGGCTCCCTCGCTCCTTTGTCCAAGGTTGAAATCATTCGCGCGGCTCCCGGCAAAATCGTTGTCGGATTTGAACGCAGGACTCCCGCCCTCAGGATTGACCGGGGCAATGATCCAACCGTGATACGCCTCGTCGACAGCGCCGGTTTCATTTACGGAAGCTGTTGTGTCCTTCCGATCCAAGAGTCCGAGTCACTGCTGCCGCTGCTCACTGGATTGCCTGCAGCCGACCAGACTGGGGGTAACAGCAAAGAAGAGCAGGCGCTGATTCGCGAGGCACTTGGATTAAATGAAGGACTGTCAGCGAAAAACATCAAAACGTCTGCAATCCGCTATCAGAATCACCGCGGTTTTTTTGTCATCATGGAGCCGGGTCCAATTGAGGTTTCAATAGGGCGCCCGCCATTTGACGACAAACTAAGTCGCCTTGCTGAAGTTTTGGAACGGGTTGACCGTCAGAAGGTCAGCCGGATTGAACTCGATTATCACGGCAAGGCTTTCATCAAGGAACGAAAACTGTGAACCAAAACAAACCACAGATTTTTGCCCTCGACCTTGGGACCAGCAAGTTCTGCGTGGCCCGCCTTTCTGAAACCACCGATGCCAACGGCGGCTTTGCCATTGACAGCCTGGCGGTTCCAGCCAAAGGGACCAAGCGCGGCATGGTCGTGGATTTTTCTGCGGCGCTGGACTGCCTTTCTGCTCTCATTGAGGAGGCAGAATTGCGTTGGAACTGTGACATCGCCAATGGCGTTGTTGGCATTGCAGGAAGCCACCTTCGCAGCCACCTTGCCAAGGGCAGCATCGCCATCGGAGCCAAACAGGTTGTCGATGCATCGACCCTGCAACGGATTGAAGAGCAGATGCATGAGGCCTTTGCCCAAAGTAGCGCCGCCTCACAGCGCGAGCTTCTGGATTCCATCCCGGTGAATTACCAGATCGATCAGCGAGATGGCGTGGATGATCCTCTCGGTTTCAGCGGAGACAACCTGACCGCTGATTTTTTAATGATCGACGCTGACAAGGGCTACCTGCGCGACATCGTCCGCTTGGTCAACGGCGCCGGGGTGAAGGTGACGCGACTGGCATCAGAGCCTTTGGCATCAGCCTACGTTTGCGCTGGCGAGGACTTTCGCGAACTTGGCTGCTGCGTTGTCGATATCGGTGGCGGCACGAGCGACGGCCTGGTTTTCGTCAACGGCAAACCAGCCCTGGCGTTTTCTGTTCCCATGGCGGGATTTGCCATGACGTCTGACATTGCTGTCGCGTTAAATCTACCTTTGCGGGAAGCCGAACGGATCAAAACCATCTACGGGCTTTCAAGTGGGCAGCTTGAACAAATTACGGCCGAAGACGTCCACGGCGTGCAAAAGTCGATTCCCGGCGCAATGGTCGCTAAAATCCTTGAAGCGCGCTGCCGCGAACTTACCGTGAGCATTGCCAAGCACCTCGTTCCCTTCAAGGGCCGTCTGGGCGGCGGCCTCCTTCTGACCGGAGGGGGCAGTCAATTGAATGGGGTTGCAGAACTTATGGCGACCTCGATGCGCATTCCTGTCAGAGCGGTGAACCCACGCTGGCAAAAGGCTTTCACGGCAGGCCCAGTCCGCCAAGAGCGCCTTGCTCCGAAATTTGCCACGGCACTCGGACTTCTTGTCTTGGGTGCTTTGCCTGATTCAACTTCGCCGCGCCGTGTCCCGGCCAATCACAGCGCTGCATCAGCCAACGTCTCGTCGGGACTCATGAGCCGATTGCGGGCCTGGCTTCGGGAAATGAGCTAAATCAAATTCATTGATTTGTCCCAGAACATTGACAGTTTTCTCAATGGTTTCCTATAATTGATGAAAATTGCTAGGAGATTTTATGAGCTTTGATGCTGAAAGAATGAATCCCCCGGGAGCCAAGATCAAAGTTTTCGGTATCGGTGGCGGAGGGGGCAATGCCGTCAACACCATGATCCGCGCCAACCTTGAAGGCGTTGAGTTCATCACGGCAAACACCGACATCCAGGCTCTACGCTTCAGTTTGGCTCAGCAAAACATTCAGATTGGCAAAGAGCTGACCAAGGGCCTTGGTGCCGGCGCCGATCCCGATGTCGGCCGCGACGCAGCCCTTGAAGACCGCCGCGACATTGAAGGCGTGCTCAAGGATGCAGACATGGTTTTTATCACGGCCGGCATGGGCGGCGGAACTGGCACGGGCGGCGCAGCCGTGATTGCGCAAATTGCGCGCGAACTGGGAGCACTCACGGTGGCTGTCGTCACCAAGCCCTTTCACTTCGAAGGAAAGCGACGCCGCAAGCATGCTGAACTCGGCATTGCGCGGTTGAGAGAATCCGTCGACACGCTGATCACAATCCCGAATCAGCGCCTTCTTCAAATCGCCACGCCAGATTTGAGCATGATCGACGCATTTAAAATGGCCGACAACGTCTTGGTCAACGCCGTGCGCGGAATCAGCGACATCATCAATATTCCCGGAACGGTGAACGTTGACTTTGCTGACGTCAAAACCGTCATGTCGAACATGGGCCATTCGCTGATGGGTATCGGCCATGCTGCTGGCCCAAATCGCGCGGCAGAAGCCGCAAGAATGGCGATTTCTTCGCCCCTCCTCGAAGACATCGACATTCAAGGTGCCACCGGCATTCTGATCAATATCACCGCCGGTTCGTCCATCACCCTGATGGAAGTCAACGAAGCCTGCTCCATCATTCAAGACTCGGCTCACGAAGATGCCAACATCATCTTTGGTGCCGTCATCGACGAAAGCCTGAGCGAAGCCATCCGCGTCACTGTGATCGCTACAGGATTTCCCGTGGACTCTCACGAACTGGACAATTCAGCCCCAGTGATTGTTCGGCCGGTGCCAGCCAGAATTTTTTCGCCAGACTACGCCACGGGTGGCCTGACCACCAACAGCTCCCACGGCATCAGCAGCTCTGCGGCAGCCGTCACCGAGAGTCACGTCACGACGCCCGTTATCGAGGCCATCAGCGAGGCCCACGAACTTGCAAAGTGGACCATCCAGCAGGTGGAAACCGAAACCAGCCCATCGCACACGGCGCCCATTGAAAACACGGATTCCTTCGCAGATTATTCGTGCACCGAGGAATCTGTTGCCGATGATTCTGAAGTTTCTGAGGACGAGCTTTCAGACACCTATGTTTGGGAGGACGTGACCACGGAAACCGTTTCCCCCATCGAGGTAGCTCCTGCTGCCCCTGCTGAAGTGGTTTCCGCCGAAGCAGGAGCCGACATCGCTTCAAGAATCTTTGACAGCTCTTTTGACAACTCTTTCGAAGGCGAGCCCGTAGGGCGCTCCGTCCAAGACAACGCTCCGATCGAATCCTTTTTTGAAGCCAACGGTGGTTTGGATATCACCAATGAAATCGACCGGAAGATCGATGAAGCACTCGCCTTGGCACAAAAGCTTCGCAGTGCAGGGGCTACGGCCAAGGCACCAATCCATGGTGCATCGACTGCTCCAGCCCATGATTCTGGTTTGGATGAGCTTGATGAGATGCCGTCGTTTCTGCGCAACAGCAATTCCGACATCGCACTGGATTAAAATTCAGGTTGACGCCGCTGCCGCCGCCTCTTTCTTCTGAAGAGGCGGCGCTATTTGCAGCGATTCCGAAAAACTTGCTCGCTTTTGCCTATCATCATCTCCACCAGGAAACGCATTCGCGAGAGATTCCAATGGCAATTGAGCCAGCGCAAGGAATTGCCGCAAGCGGTGAAAGCGGTATTGCGATTCATTTTTTCCTTCGCGTTCAAATGCTGGCGTCAGGGTGTCGCCAATCCAGCCTTTGACTGCAAATTTTTGTCCCGTAAAAAACTTGTCTGCCATCATCCGGAAGAGTTCCTCGACCAGATATGATTCATGCCCGCAAACCTCGCCAATCACGGTGCCATGACCACGCGATGTCTCGACCGCGCGGACGATTTCTTTTGCCATGTCGTCGACGTGAATTGGTCTCAACGGAACCGGCCAGCGTGGCACTGGGTATAGCAGCGGCAACTTCATGGTCCGCAGCACGGCCCGCATGAACCGGTCGTTTGGATTGTCCGCCTCGGTAACGATAGAGGGGCGAAGGATGATCTTTTCTTTTATCTTGGAATTAAGCAGCAGAAGTTCGGCGGCATATTTCTCACGCAAAAATGGTGTTGAAGCCGTGCGGGATGCGCCCATTGCACTTATAAAAACGAACCTCTGGTTACCGACCTTCTCGATCGCGGCCAAAAGGTTTGCCATCATCACCAGGTTTTTTGACATGCGCTCGGGCTGCAACAAATCACGGACGTCCGTTGCCTCCTGATTCGGACGCAAGGATCCAGAAAGGCCGCCCTCCCATGCCAAGTGAACCACCGTGTGAACATTGCGCAGTGGTGCCAGAAGGAGTTCCGGCGAAGCCATGTCGGTACACACTGGAAAAACCTGGGGCAAGGCCTCTGGCAAGCGGTGGTAATAGGTTGCGATCGTGCTCGTGCTGTGCGAGGAAAACAGCCTGATGACGCGCTGCCCGATGAAACCGGAACTACCGGTAACCATCACGGTGGGTGTGGGGCGCTGACGGGTACGGTCGTGTTGACTGGAATTGCTGTTGATCCGGTGTGAATTCATGGATCGACTCTCTCTGCTGGTTTTTAGTGGTGCCTAGAGAGAATTATACAGGTTTTTTAACCGAAGCGCCGAATCCTTCCAGGTCGGACGAGACATTATCCACTCACGCAGCGCGTAACCTTGGGTTAAAAAACGATCCTCCGTCTTTCTTATGGCATCCAGCCACGCCCCGGCTGTGGCGCTTGCTTCAAGCCCCATTCCGGTGGCGGGACAAACGACTTCGTCGATGCCAGAACCTTTGGTGAAAACGACTGGAATTCCAGATGATTGCGCCTCTGCTGCCGGCAGGCAAAAGCCCTCGAGAAGGCTCGTCTGAAGGTAAACATCGTTGGCTTGATAGATTTCCTGAAGTGCCTCCTTGGAGGGGGCTTTAATCAATTTCAGCCAATTTTTAGCGACAAGTGTATCGACAATATTTTTGTCAACGGTCGATACACCCGTGGTGACTAGGGTCCCACGCAGGCCACCGTTTGCCGCGAGCAAGATCTTGAAGAACAAGTCGTAGCGCTTGTATTTCTCGTTTCTACCAACCATCAGCACCCGAATCTGGTCGGCTGAATGCCTTGCTGGACGCAAAGGAAAATCCACGGCAGGAAAGCCATTTGGGATCACGACGATCTTGCCGGTGGAAGACGGATAGCGATCCACCAATGTTTTTTTCGTCCACTCTGAAACCGCGACAATCGCATTGGCCCGCTCAAGAGCCCGGGGCAAAAGCCTTTTCATTTGAATCCGCAGGGCGTGAGATACGGCTCCGCGCTCCAGCAGAAGTGGGATGAGATCATGCACGGTCAGGACAAATCGGACATCTGTTGGAGGCCTAAAACCGGTCCAAGCCGGCAGGTTTATGTTGCTCAGGCCGTGAAAAATTGCGCCTTGACCAGTCGAACCGGCAATCGCCCCCAGGAACTCCAGGTAGTTGAGCTGCGGCCCAAGCACCTTGGATTTTCTGGCGAACTGATAAATGGAGTTTCTGGTGCTGTTGGAAACAGCGTGGGACCCAAGGATGGAAACCTCGGTACCACATTCCGACAATGCGCGGCGGAGTTCCTGGGCGTGAACGAAGATTCCGCTGGGACCACGGAGTATTCCGTAGCTGTCCCAGAAAATCTTCAACCTAAGGCCTCACTTGGCAAATCTGACGCGGGCGTGGGCCCGGGCCTGAGCCAGTTGCGCGCGGATGATGTCGACCGATGGATCCTTCGATGTGAGGCGTTCCGTCGCCCTTTTCAAAGCCTTCTCGGCGCGCGCCAAATCGATGTCGGCTTTTGATTCTGCTGCATCCAACAGAACAATGACCTGATCGTTGACGACTTCCAAATATCCGCCGTACACCAAAAAACTGGTTGGCTGAATCGACGGACCTTCGACCGTCAGTTCTCCCAAACCAAGTTCTGTGACCAGCGCGGCGTGACCGGGAAGGATCCCGATGTAGCCGTCGCGGCCCGGAACGGAAAGTTTGGTCGCTTTGACCTTCGCCAAGGATTTTGCCGGCGAAACCAGCTCCACATTCATTTCTTCATTCATTGCATTATTCATTTGTTCCACCGGCTACTGCATCGACCGCGCTTTTTCCAGAACCTCGTCGATACCACCAACGTAAAGGAATGCCTGCTCAGGGATATCATCATACTTCCCATCACACAGTTCCTTGAACCCACGGATCGTCTCTTCGATCTTCACATACTTGCCCTTGTTGCCAGTAAACTGTTCGGCAACGGTAAATGGCTGGCTGAAGAATCTCTGAATCTTACGGGCCCGGGACACGATCAATTTATCGTCGTCGGAAAGTTCGTCCATACCAAGAATCGCGATGATGTCCTGAAGGTCCTTGTAGCGCTGAAGGATCGACTGAACGCGGCGTGCTGTCGCATAGTGCTCTTCGCCGACAATTTGAGGGTCAAGGATCTTCGACGAACTGGAGAGCGGATCCACAGCCGGGTAAATTCCAAGTTCGGCGATCTTGCGCTCAAGAACGCTGGAAGCATCCAAGTGGGCAAAGGTCGTCGCTGGTGCCGGGTCCGTGTAATCGTCAGCCGGAACATAAATGGCCTGCACGGAAGTGATCGAACCATCTTTCGTGGTTGTGATGCGTTCCTGCAACTCGCCCATTTCAGATGCCAGGGTCGGCTGATAACCGACGGCCGAGGGAATCCTTCCGAGGAGAGCAGAAACTTCGGCGCCAGCTTGGGTAAAGCGGAAAATGTTGTCCACAAACAAAAGAACGTCCTGATTTTCCTCGTCGCGGAAGTACTCGGCGACAGAAAGGGCTGTCAACGCAACACGTGCGCGGGCACCTGGTGGCTCATTCATCTGGCCATAGACGAGGGCTGTCTTCGACAAGACGCCCGACTCTTTCATCTCGTGGTAAAGGTCGTTCCCTTCGCGGGTACGCTCACCGACTCCAGCAAACACCGAGTAGCCCCCGTGCTGGGTTGCGATGTTGTTGATGAGCTCCATGATGAGAACGGTCTTGCCGACGCCAGCACCACCGAAGAGGCCAATTTTTCCACCCTTCATGTAAGGGGCCATCAGGTCGACCACTTTGATGCCTGTCTCAAGCATTTCCACCTGCGTGGAAAGGGATGTGAAAAGTGGTGCGCTGCGGTGAATCGGCAGGCGTTTTTCAGCTTTGATGGCGCCAGCTTCGTCGACTGGCTCGCCGATCACGTTCATGATCCGGCCCAAAACTTCGCGCCCGACTGGAACCGTGATCTGGTCGCCAGTATCGCGGACACCAACACCACGTGTAAGGCCGTCGGTACTGTCCATGGCAATGGTACGAACCACGCCTTCACCTAAATGCTGCGCCACTTCCAACGTCAGGTTTTCCTGCTCGCCGTTGATCGATGGATTTCTCAGTTTGAGCGCGTTGTAAATCGGGGGCAGATTGCCTTCCGGAAACTCAACGTCGACAACAGGTCCCATGACCTGGACGATCTTACCGTTGCTGGATTTCGAGATTCCCTTTTCCATTCTTAAACTCCAACTCGCTTGGTCATTAAAATTTATTTCGTTCAGGTCAATTTTGCTGGTTCGTTTGTCCGTGGCGATCAAACCGCCTCGGCACCACTTACAATCTCAATCAATTCTTTCGTGATCGCTGCCTGGCGTGCCCGGTTGTACTGCAAAGTCAGCTTGCGAATGTACTCTTTCGCATTCTTGGTTGCAGAATCCATGGCCGTCATGCGTGCGCCATGCTCGGAAGCACCGCCTTCCAAAAGGGCGCGGAACAGCGTGTTGACCACATGCTTGCGCAACATGCTTTCCAAAACGCTGCGGGCGTCAGGCTCTATGATGAAATTGAGGGTCTCATGCTCCTCATCAGAGATCTCCGGGGTCACAACGGGCAGTAGTTGTTTTACCTTCGGATTCTGAGTCATGATGCTTTTGAATTCCGGAAAAATCAGAACAACAGAGTCGTATTCACCTGAAGTGAAGAGCGCTGTTAGTTGATCCGAGATGGCTTTCGCTGAATGATACCCGGGACGCTCCAAAACCTTTTCGCGTTCCAGGACCGTTTTGAATCCGACCTTGCGACAAAACTGCGCCGCACGTTTTCCAAGGGCGGCGAAGTGAACCTCGCAACCTTGATCGGTATTTTCTCGTGCGTAGCGCACGGCGGCTTTGAAAATATTTGTATTCAAACTTCCGCAAAGTCCGCGGTCGGTCGAAATCACCGCCGCGAGCAGTTTTTTTGGATGCTCGGTGTAACGGAGAAGTTCCATTCCTTCCAGGTTTTCCACGCCTGCCGCCATGCGGCCAACGATGCGGTCAAAGGCAACACCGTAAGGCCTTGCCGCTAAAACCGCCTGATTGGCGCGCGAGAATTTCGCCGCGGACACCAGTTTCATGGCGTGCGTGATCTTTTGAGTGTTGCGAACGCTTTGAATGCGCCGCTTGGTGTCCTTCAGGCTAGCCATGAGCTCTGAATCCCTTGTCGAATTCTTCGATGCCGCGACGAAGGTCCGCGTCAACATCCGACAATTTTGCGCGATTTTTAATTTTATCGAGAACGTGTTGATACTTCGCACGCAGGTGCTGAATCAAGCCGGCCTCCCATTCCTTCAGGTGCTCGGTTGGCTTCTGGTCCAAGTAGCCTTTGGTCGCAGCGAAGATCACAGCCACCTGGCAACCGACATCGATTGGCTGGTACTGCGCCTGCTTGAGGATCTCAACCAGACGCTCGCCACGCGCCAGGGTCTTTTGGGTCGTTGCATCCAGGTCGGATCCAAACTGGGCAAAGGCAGCCAACTCGCGGTATTGGGCCAACTCAAGGCGTAAACTGCCGGCAACGGCCTTCATGGCGGGCACCTGCGCAGAACCACCGACGCGGGAAACCGACAAACCGGCGTTGATGGCCGGGCGGATGCCGCCGAAGAAAAGGTCGGACTCCAAGAAGATCTGGCCATCGGTAATCGAAATGACGTTGGTCGGAATGTAGGCGGAAATGTCGCCGGCTTGCGTTTCGATCACCGGAAATGCGGTGATGGAACCGCCGCCTTTGGCATCACTCAATTTACATGAGCGTTCCAGCAAGCGGCTGTGCAGGTAAAAAACGTCACCAGGGTAGGCTTCACGTCCCGGTGGGCGGCGCAAAAGCAGCGAGAGTTCGCGGTATGCCGCTGCCTGCTTCGACAAGTCGTCGTAGAAAATGACGACATGCTCGCCACGGTCGCGGAAGTATTCGCCCATCGTGCATCCAGAGTATGGCGCAAGAAACTGCATCGGAGCCGGGTCCAAGGCGGTTGCAGCAACAACGATGGTGTATTCCATGGCACCAGCGCGCTTTAGGCGGTCCACCACCTGTGCGACGGTGGATGCCTTCTGCCCAATGGCGACGTAGATACAGACTACGTCTTGGCCTTTTTGATTCATGATGGTGTCGATGGCAATGGCGGTCTTGCCGGTTTGGCGGTCGCCGATGATAAGCTCGCGCTGTCCGCGGCCAATCGGGGTCATGGCATCAATTGCCTTGAGGCCCGTCTGAAGGGGTTCGTGAACCGACTTGCGATCGATGATCCCAGGCGCCTTCACTTCAACAATACCGCGTCCGTCAGACTGAATTGGGCCAAGACCGTCAATCGGGTTGCCCAAAGCGTCGACGACACGGCCAAGCAGGCCGCGGCCAACGGGAACGCTATTGATTTCCTTCAGGCGCTTTACGGTCTCGCCTTCTTGGATTCCGTTGGTGGATCCAAAGATGGCAACACCGACGTTGTCTTCCTCAAGGTTCAAAACAAGGCCCCTGGTGCCGTTGGCAAACTCAACGAGCTCGCCCGACATCGCACCTTCAAGGCCGTAAATCCGGGCGATTCCGTCGCCGACCGTCAACACGGTGCCGGTCTCTTGAAGTTCTACGGCCTGACCGTAGTTTTTGATCCGCTCACTGATGATCTTGCTGACTTCTTCAACTCTGATTTTCTGCATGGTCACGGTCGCTGCCTCCTGGTGCGCTATAGGGCTGCGCTCTTGCTGAGCGCGTCAAGTTTGGTTTTTAAACTCATGTCGATCATTCGATTGCCAAGCCGAACCACAAATCCACCGAGCAGTTCCGGATCCACTTGTTGGGACACTTGGATTTTCGTCTTTAAGATGCGCTCGAGTGAAGATGTCAGGTTACCCAGAACCACCGGGTCGATGGTCGTTGCGGTGATGACGTCGGCGTCGACGATCCCAGCTGCTTCATTAAGAATCCGGGCAAAACGGTCGACAAATGCCGGATAGATATCAACACGCCCGGCGGCAACAAGAGCCCCGATGAAGGCGCGGAGTACATCTGAACCGTTGGCCGCGGTCAGCGCTGCGTCAAAAAGCTTCTTCTTCAAGTCTTGCGGCATCACTGGACTCATCAAAACTTTAGCTGAAGGCTCGATGTCAAAAAGAGCCCGCGCCGTCTGGAGTTGCTCCAGGCAGGTTTTGGTATTTTTCGGATCCGTACCGATTAGGCGGTACAGGGCCTTGGCGTATCGGTTTGCGATTCTAGTGGCGCTCATTCAAAATTCTCCCGCAACTCAGACTGTGAGTTCGCCGAGGTTTCCAACTTTTTTCTGGATCAATGCCGCGTGGTCCGCCGGCTTAATTTCATGCTTGATCTTATCGACCACGGCCTCGCGCACCTGATTGACAATTTCAACCTTCAAAGCGTTCTTTGCGCGATCAACCTCTGCATCCGCCATCCGGCGCGCATCTTCGATCAGATTTCTTGCAAGGGTCTCAGCATCAGCCACCATTCGCTGCGCGTCTTTTTCAGCAGCTTGGGCGGCACCGCTCTTGATGGCTTCCACCTCGGCACCAAGCTGACGAAGACGCTGCGTTAATTCTTGATTTTTACGAAGCGCATCGTCCTTAACTTTCGTCGCTTCCTGAATGGCACGCTCGAATTCCTTCCGACGGTTGAGCGCCATTGTCGCCAGTGGTTTGCGAAAAAAATAAACGCACAGCCCAAGGAAAAGGGCGAAATTAAAATAAGGAAGGATGATTCCTGTGATGAGATTCACGTGTTCCATGGCTGCCTCAATAAACTTCAAGTTCTGTAAAATTCACTTGCCGGTCGTCGTTGCTGCGAAGAGGTCAGCCGTCAACTCGGAGATATATTTTGGTAGAAGAGTGCGTTGCTCTGCGATTTCGTTTTTAACTCGCAGGGCCACCGCTTCGACTTCGGCTCTGGCTTTTTCTTCTGCAGCACGGATGATCTCCATGCGCCGTTGGGTCGTCGTAGCCTTGACGGCTTCACGGTGGGACGCTGCAGAGGCTGCAGCGTCTTCGATGCTATCTTCCACCTTGCGAGCAATCTCGTCGCATTCGTACAAAAGGCGGGCGGCGTCCGCACGGTTGCCCGTCGTAAGAATGTCGCGGTTTGTGCGGAGCTTCAGGTATGGTTCAAGGTAGAATTTTTTTACGATGGCCATGTTAATTACAAACAAGCCAACCTGAACACCTAGCACTGCAGGATCTGGGACAAGATTCAAATGTGCCATGAGAGCACCTGATTGCCTGGGTTTAACTGGAAGAACCACGAATTGACGTGCCGCTGCGTTTTACCTAAGAAGAGCCGAAGGCTCAAGGCAAATCAACGCGCCTTTCATGCACGCCATTCCTAACCCTATTTGTCGCCTAGAATTGCCAAAAGGCGCTCCAGCTCCTGCGCTGAAAAATAAGAGATCTCAATCTTGCCGCGAACGCCGTTGCCCAAAATTTTCACTTTGGTCCGGAGTTTAGACTTCAAGTTGTCGGACAGATATTCCAAGTCAGCCTGATTTTTTGGACCCCGTGGACGCTCTGAAAGGTCCCCTCCCCGCTTCATCGCCCGACAGAGCTGCTCTGTCTGACGGACACTCATCTGTTTTTTAATGACACTGTCCCGGGCGCGAAGGATTAACTTTTTATCCTCCAGGGAAAGGAGCGCCCGGCCATGACCCATCGTCAAACGGTCTTCAAGCAAGTCGTCCTGCAACTCTTTGGGAAGGACCAGCAAGCGAAGGGCGTTGGTCACCGATGTCCGGTCTTTTCCAACCCGGTCGGCACACTGTTCTTGGGTCAGCCCGTAGTCCTTGATCAAGGCCTGATAGGCTTCAGCTTCTTCAATGATATTAAGGTCTTGCCGCTGAATGTTCTCGATTAAGGCGAGCCGCAACAGGTCATCTGCAGCTCCCTCTTTGACGATTACCGGCACTTGCTTAAGGCCGGCCAACTGCGAAGCGCGCCAGCGCCGCTCTCCAGCAACAATCATGTAGCGCCCAGGGTTTGCCTCGAGACGGGAAACGACGATCGGCTGCAAAAAGCCGTCTTGGCGCAAACTGGCCGCGAGGTCGCCCAGGGCCTTTTCTTCGAAAAGCTTTCTAGGCTGTGCCGGGTTTGGCTCAATTTGAAGAACATCCAAATAAAGCAGCCCGCCCGAGTCGGGCTGGGAAACCACTTGATTGCTTGTGACCACTGAGTCAACCGGCTTGGAATTGGCGCTTTCTGAAAAATCACCCAAAAGCGAAGTGATTCCTTTGCCTAACGCGCCGCGACGTTGGGGGCGATCTGTAACAATACTCATAACTCACCTCCGATATTCTGTGGGCGGCCCGGCTGTACCGTGCCCCCCGTCCGTAATGCTGTGGCCGGGATTCTTTTGATCAGCTCGCTGGCGACATCCATGTAAGCCTGAGCGCCCGCGCTGTTGATATCATAAAGGATCGCAGGTTTGCCGTGGGATGGGGCCTCGGAAAGCTTTACGTTTCTCGGGATGACCGTCGTGAATACCTCGGCCTGGAAGTGCCCGCGGATGTCTTGTTCCACCTGAAAACTAAGGTTGTTTCGGCGATCATACATCGTGAGAAGGATCCCCTCCCGCTCAAGCCCTGGGTTCAATCTTTTTTTAATTAAACCAATGGTCTTGAGTAGTTGAGAGAGGCCTTCCATTGCGTAATATTCGCATTGTAGGGGGATCAGCACCGAATCCGCCGCGGTCAGGGCATTGACGGTTAAGATCCCGAGGGCGGGCGGGCAATCCATCACAATGAAATCATATTGGTTGGCGACGGCCTGTAAGGCGTCCTTTAAACGGACCTCGCGCCCCATCGCTGTGACCAATTCGATTTCAGCGCCAATCAGATCCTGATTTGCGGGAGCAAGGTCTAGGCATTTCAGTTCGGTGCTTAAAATAATCCCTTTGATTGGAAGTTCGTCGACAAGGACGTTGTACATGCTTTCGGTGATCTCTCCGGAAACAAAACCCAAGCCGCTAACCGCGTTTGCTTGTGGGTCAAGGTCCACAAGGAGAACCTTTTTTTCCGCCGCAGCAAGACAGGCAGCAAGGTTGACCGCAGTGGTGGTTTTTCCAACACCGCCCTTTTGATTCGATACCGCAATGATACGTGCCATTTCGCCCACCTTGATGAAACCTGGAATTTGAACGAAGACTACAGTAGCCGCCATATCGGAGCAACATGTTCCACGTGGAACATGCTCGAAAAGAAAGAAACGAGCCCGATGTTCCACGTGGAACATTCGGAATCCCAGAAATAATTGGGCTATGTTCCACGTGGAACATCCTAGCTTTCGCAGCAACCCACACAATGTTCCACGTGGAACATTGTCTCAAGAAAAGGAAAAGAAAAAGGGCCGCCGTAGCGACCCTTCCAAAACTAACTCGAACTTTTGGCTCAGATTACTTGTTGAACCAAAGAAACGCGACGATGAATCCCATCAAAGCCTGGAATTCCATGAATACCAGACCGAGAATCATCGGCATGAAAACTTGATCACGGCAATTTGGATTGCGCGCGATGCCTTCCAAGGCAGCGGCTACAGCCTTGCCCTGACTGGTTGCTGCACCAAAAGCCGCAACCCCAATGGCCAAACAGGAGGCCAAAGCCACCATACCATTGTTCGAGGAAGCCGCTGCTTCCACGCCCTCTGCAAAAGCAGAGTTCGCTACAAGCAAACCACCCAACGCTGCACCGACAGAAATCACCTTTTTCATCTAAACATCCTCAAAAAAGATGCGACACACACTAGAAACCATCTCAATGGTCGTGTGAAATCGCCATGGAAATATAGATACTCGTTAACAACGCAAACACGAAGCTTTGCATCCCTGCCACAAGCAAACCGAAAAACATGAGCAGGGATGGGGCTATCACATACGTCAAACCGGTAAACACAGATAAAATCAGGTGGTCCGCAAAAATATTTCCCGCCAGACGAAGGCTAAGTGAGAACGGCCGGGAAAGGTGGCTGACAATTTCAATAAACACAAAAAGAGGTCCGATCGCGGAAACTGGACCCCAAAACTGCTTCAAATAGGAAAACCCGTGTTCGCGAAACCCAGCCAAGTTGTAGCTAAGAAAAACGATCAACCCCATCGCAAGGTTGGAGCTGATATCGAGGGTCGCAGGAGTGAAGCCTGGGACCAACCCAGTGAGGTTACCAACCAAAATGACCAGGAAGAGAGACGCCAGAAGAGGAAGGAAGCCTCTGAAATCGTGTCCGCAATTGTCTTTCGCCAGGTTGTAAACGAAATCAAGAATCATCTCGACCATTCCCCGCAAGGAGAACCGTTGGTCGGGAACCAAGTCATCGCCCGAGGAAGAAACTTTCTTGGAAAAATAAAAACCAAGAACCAAGATAATCATTGTGACCAAGGCGGTGCTGGCAACTGGGGCGAAGCGATGCGCCATGGCATCGGACATACCCAACCCCCGAAGGATGGCCGGGTACCATTCCACGCTTTCCGCTCCAGCAGAGGCCAATGCCTGCGTCGGCACGCTGGTAAGAGCAGCTAACGCAGTTGTGCCTAACAACGCTGAAAACTTGACGAAAGCCTTCATAACACCCCTAAAAAGACCACTAGGAAGGCGGGAAGATAAAACAAATCAAAAAGTCTGCCTAGTGATTTTTCTTCTTTTTTTCGACACGAAAACGGGGTCCAAGAACACCAACTAATGCCATGGCACCAAGACCCACAAACAACCCAAGAGCAAAGGCTGTCAGGGGCAACCGCCAAACCACAAGTATGAAATAGATGACGGCACCCGCGCCAAATGTTTTCAGAGCCAGAAGCAAAATCATCAAGGCAATTCGCCAACGCCCCAACCGCGGGTTGGTACCGTCGGAAGACGCCATCGGTATGGAGCTGGCCAAGAGATGCCGAACCTGGATCATGGCAGCCAAAACGATTCCCGAAAAAAGCAAAATGCCCGCCCCAAACCCCAACCACCAATCGTAATCAAAGGCCATCACCCTTACCTCGCTGCTCATCCTCAGACTTTTCCAATCTTACGACCGCCCGGAGCACCACATAGAATGTATGGGCTATGACCAAAAGGCAAAATGGCATCGTGATCGAGATCCAACGAAACCCCTGCGGATAATTCGTGTCCAACCACTTCCCAGCAAGGGCAGCACCGATCACCAATGCAACCGCTTCAAAACTGGCACCCATCAAATAACTCAAGCCCCTCGTCATCTTATTCATGTTGGTTTGACCGACATTTATTATTGAGCTCCTTAAAAAAGATCTGTGGATAACCATCTTTTAATAAGACAGATGAAAAACATAAGTTTATGAATTTATTAGTTTTTTCTTTCAGAAACCACCTTGCCCAAAAAACTCGCCCTGTGCTAGCCTCCCGGCAGACACATGAATCCAAACAGATCGGACCTCGACCGTGACAAGTTCAGAACAAATCTGGCAATCCATCAAGTCATACCTCAAAAGCAGCCTAGATGATTCGCTCTTTCAAGAATGGATCGAGCCGCTGTCGTTGGATATACCTAACTGCACCTCAAACATCATCACCCTCAAACTCCCAAACCTCGTCTATTACCAGGGGCTACAAAACGAATTCAGCCCACATTTCCGGGCCGCAAAGGACGCGCTCGGCTATCAAATGATCGATATTCGGTTCCAGGTCAATGAACACTCCGCCATTCCATCGATAGAGCTAGACGGCCCCAACGGCCTTGCCATTGAGCCCTTTGAAATGTTCCCGGAAGAGCCTGAGGGCGAGTTGAATGACGAAAACCGGCACCGTCGCGATTCCGAAGTTAACGAGGCAACACAACCAACGCCCAAGCCTGGGTCAGGATTCTCACGCTCACTGAGTCGTGAGGTTGGTCTTAAACACGAATACACTTTTGAAAACTTCGTTCGCGGTACCAGTAACCAGTTTGCCATGGCAACCTGTATGAGCGTTGCCGACAACCCGGGTGCTGCTTACAACCCCTTGTTCATCTACGGAAGCACAGGCCTCGGTAAAACTCACCTCTTGCACGCCGTGGGAAATCGCGTGCTGCAAAAAAACAAACACGCTGTGGTGACCTACATCTCGAGTGAAAATTTCATGAACGAGATGATCTATTGCTTGCGCCATAACAAGATGTGGGAATTCCGTCAAAAATACCGGTTTTGCGATGTTTTGATGATTGATGATGTTCAATTCATCGCGAATAAAAAAGCCACACAGGAAGAGTTTTTTCACACATTCAACACCCTATATGCTGCGAAAAAACAGATCGTGATCACCTCGGACCTCTTCCCCCAGGACATCCCTGATATCGAAGACCGGTTGCGCAACCGTTTCCAGTGGGGGTTGATCGCGGACATCCAGCCTCCGGATGTTGAGCACCGAATTGCAATTCTCAACAAGAAGGCCGAACAGCTCGGGGTCAAACTCGACGATGATGTTTCCGAGTACATCGCTAAGCACGCGAAACGAAACATTCGCGAACTTGAGGGCGCCCTTCACAGGATTCACGCCTACTCCAAACTCCACGCTCGGGCCTTGTCTATGGATCTCGCGCTGGAGACCTTCAAGGACGTGCTCGGAGAACCGCCAAAAAGGCTGACCGTTGAACATGTTCAAAAGGCCGTCGCTGATCATTTCAAACTCAAAATCGCCGACTTGAAATCAAAACGCAGGCAACGAGCCGTCGCATATCCGAGGCAAGTCGCCATGTATCTGGCAAGAAAAATGACCGGTGCATCTTTTCCTGAGATCGGCGACCGTTTCGGCGGCAAGGATCACACGACGGTCATGCACAATGTACGCAAGATCGAGGATTCGTTGTTAAGAGACCTTGATTTGAAGGCTCATGTCGAATCCCTCGAACGCCAATTGGAACAATCACACTAAAGAAGACGCGGCAGAAAGTGGATAAGCTTGTGGGTAAAGTGTTGACACACAGTGGTAAAAGCTCTGGATTGGTGGGGGTATATCCTCTGTGTAACCTGGGACCAAATTCAGGGGCGACAAACAATCCCCACAGCACCGCCCAGGATATCCCCACAAAACACACAGGAAAACAAAATGGAAAAACGGTATTATGTCTTTAAATTACAGTATGTTACTGGTTATACACAGGAAGCAAAGGTCCCCTACTAGTACTACTTGTTAAAAGAAAGCTTACTTAATTAATTAATAGAGAGAACACCCCTCTCGATGGAGGTTTCGAAATGACCTTTTCTGTCACGATCTCAAAGCCGCTATTAAATCTGGCCCTTCAACGCGTCCAAGGCGCCATCACGGAGCGCAGTCTGGCGAACGTTGGCTTGAAAGCCGAGGCAGGCCTGCTCCACGTTACGGCCGCAGACCGGATGCTGGCCATATTCAGCACCTTTCCTGCTGAAACCAAAGGCGAGGGCGTTGTCTTCTTGCCAGCCAAAATATTTTCCGATGTGGTTAGAGAGCTACCGGACGGCAACGTCACACTCGAAACCCTGGAACAGCAACTGCGCATCACCGCCGGTGAGCGTGGCGAGTTCATTATGAAAATCCCCATGATTGAAGAGGCGGTGTGGAGAGATCCTCCCTCCTTCGACTCGAGCAACACCGCTGATCTGCCGGCAGCCAAGCTCGTCTATATGATTGAACAGGTGCAGTTTTGCGTGAGCCAAGATTCGCCACGAAACTACGGTACGGTTGGCTATATGCACCGTCCTGCAAAAGGCGGAATGCGACTGGTGGGCTCCGACGGCTTCCGTCTGTCCTACTGCGAGGTGGACTTGCCTCTTCCTGATGAATTTTTAGCCAACGGCGTGTGTTTGTCCAAAAAGGCTTTGGGTGAGATTGTCCGGCTTGGTTCTGAGGGGTTCGACCGGATCCGCCTTTCCATCTCCCACGACCAGACTACCCTTCTTGTCGCCGTGCCGGATTATCAGGTTTTCGTACGCCTCTCGGCTGTCAAATACCCCAAGTATGCGGGGGTCATCCCGGATAACAAGAACGCCAAGGTGTTGGTGTCGCGCAGCCAGATTCAACATGTGGCCAAGCGGGTCCTTTTGGCCGCCGACAAGAGCCGGGCTTTGCAGTTGAGCTTTTCCGACTCATCTCTTACTTTAAGCTCAAGAACCATGGGCAGCTCGGAAAGCAAAGAAACCGTGCGTCTTGACGAGTTTTTTGGACCGAAATGTGACATGGTTGTGAACGGCAAGTTTCTGGCGGAAATTTTTTCCACCACGCCAAGTGATAAAGTCACCTTGCAGTTCAAGGATGGCGAAGATCCGATCGTGGTTGTACCGCGCGAGGAGCCAGCCGACTGCAAGTCAAAGCACATTCTGGTTCCGATTCGCGAAACCAGAACCCCGTAAATACGGGGCCGTTGAAACACAGGTCAGAGAGCGCAGAGTTCAAGGAGCGCATTGAATGGATATGATGCAGCACGACAAGATCTCAACAGATGTAACCCTGTCGGCCTCGGAACCAACCCCGGTGGGGCATCAGTACTCGGCCGAGAGCATTCAAGTCCTCGAGGGCCTGGAAGCTGTTCGCAAGCGGCCCGGTATGTACATCGGGTCCACGTCAACAGATGGATTGCACCACCTCGTGTATGAAATCGTCGACAATTCAATTGATGAAGCGATGGGCGGACATGCAGACAAGATCGACGTGACGATCCATGTCGACGGCTCGGTCTCGGTGCGTGACAACGGCCGTGGAATCCCCGTAGAAATTCACGCCAAAGAAAATCGCAGTGCCCTGGAAGTGGTCATGACCGTCCTCCATGCCGGCGGCAAGTTTGATGACAAGGCCTTTGCCTTTTCGGGCGGCCTTCACGGGGTTGGTGCCTCCGTGGTCAACGCACTTTCAGAATGGTGCCGTGTCGAGGTTCGCTCAAATGGCAAAGTCCACATGCAGAGCTACAAGCGCGGTGTTCCAGATGGACAAATCGCCGTAATCGGAACCACGGAAAGCCGTGGCACTTTCACGGTGTTCAAGCCAGACACCCAGATATTTCCTGATACGAACTTTCATTTTGAAGTTTTGACAAAACGGCTGCGCGAGCTCGCATTCCTCAACCAGGGAATCCGAATCACCCTTGCCGATGAACGAACCGATCAAAAATCAGAATTTCATTACACGGGCGGGCTAGTTTCTTTCTGTGAATTCCTGGTTAAGGGACGGACGGGACTACACGCCACACCAGTGTTCATCAAGGGAGTCCAAAAGCAAGGCGACAAGGTTGTCGCGCAAATTGAATGCGCCCTGCAATGGACGGACAGCTATAACGAGAGCTTTTTCAGTTACGTAAACAATATCAGCACCATCGAAGGCGGTACCCACGTCACCGGCCTGCGCGCAGCCTTAACCCGCGTGATCAATACCTTTGCAGAAAATCAAGGCGTGTTTAAATCCTTCAAGGAAGGTTTGACCGGCGATGATATCCGCGAGGGTCTTACGGGTGTTATTTCTATTCGCATCAAGAATCCGGAGTTCCAAGGACAAACCAAGACGAAACTTGGAAACACAGAAGTTCGCCCATTGGTTGAACAGCTGGTCGCAGACAAGCTCACCTCATACTTTGACGAGAACCCGGAAGTCGGCCGCCGCGTCGTGCAGAAAATCATCGATGCTGCACGGGCTCGAATTGCAGCGAAGAAGGCGCGTGAGTTGACGCGTCGCAAGGGCGCCCTTGACTTTGCAGGGCTGCCAGGAAAGATGGCTGATTGCCAAGAAAAAGATCCTGCCCTCTGTGAACTTTTTCTGGTCGAGGGTGACTCCGCAGGTGGATCCGCCAAACAGGCACGCGAACGCCGCACCCAAGCTGTCCTTCCGCTTCGCGGAAAAATTTTGAACGTGGAAAAAGCGCGTTTTGACAAAATGCTTTCATCACAAGAGATCAAACTTCTCATTCAGGCAATGGGGACAGGCATCGGCAAAGATGACTTTGATATAACCAAGCTCCGGTATCACAAGATCATCTTGATGACCGACGCCGACGTTGACGGTGCGCACATCAGAACCCTTCTTCTGACATTCTTTTTCCGTCAGATGCCGCAAATCATTGAGCGCGGCTACCTCTACATCGCTCAACCACCCCTCTACAAATATAAGAAGGGGAAAGTCGAACGTTACCTGAAAGATGCTGGCGCCCTGACGGCATTTTTAAGTGAATCCGGAATGACGACCCTCGAAATCAAGGATGCCGGCGGCAAAGTTTTGGACCGTCCAACAATCCAAGGCGTATTGACGAAGCTCCAGCGCTATCATGAATTACTTGCCATGGCTTCGCGCCGTCGGGCGAAACAAATCGTGGAGTACATTGTCCGTAACGATCAGATTGGGCCCGCCGACTTCGCTGATGAAGGAGCAACCACTGCTTTTGCAGAGGCACTTTGTGCGGCACTGAAAGACGATCCAAACCTTGGCTCGCGCACATACGCTTCCTTCAAGGTGATGTTCGATCCAGAATATTCGCGCTACCGCGCAGTTGTAGAAACCAGAATCCGCGATATCCCACAAACATCAGTGGTTGATGCCGGGATTTTTGCTGCCGGCGAAATTGTTGAACTCCGTCGCGTTTTCAAACAGATGGATGATTTGGCCAAGGCGCCGTTCAGTTTTACCCAGACCGGAAAAAAAGCAAAAGTTGTGGCCGAAGAAGCCAAACCAGAAGAAGTCCAGGGTGAAGGCGGCGAATCTGGCGCAGCTGTTACTGAAACCGACGCCAGCGGCATCTTGTTCACCATGGATGCTTTGAAAGACAAGATCATTGATGAAGGTCGCAAGGGGGCTTACGTTCAGCGCTATAAAGGCTTGGGCGAAATGAACCCAGACCAATTGTCGGAGACGACAATGGTGGAAGAAAATCGCACGTTGCTCCAAGTTGAAATTGACGATGCCATGGAGGCCGACCGCCTCTTTAGCACGCTTATGGGCGACGATGTTGAACCACGTCGTGAATTCATCCAGCAAAACGCACTCAGCGTTCGCAACCTCGACATCTGATAGGGTCTGAACAATGGAATCCGTTTTAAAGAACGTTCTGCCAATCAACATCGAAGACGAGATGAGAACCTCATTCCTCGATTATTCGATGAGCGTTATTGTTTCCCGTGCATTGCCAGATGTTCGTGACGGACTGAAGCCCGTTCATCGCCGCATCCTTTTTGCAATGTACGGACTTAAAAACTTCCACAACCGCCCGTACCTTAAGTCCGCAAGGATCGTCGGCGACGTCATCGGTCGCTACCACCCCCACGGTGATTCTGCGGTGTACGAAGCCCTCGTCCGCCTGGCGCAAGATTTCGCCATGAGGTATCCGCTCGTGGATGGCCAGGGAAATTTCGGTTCCATCGACGGCGACTCTGCGGCTGCCATGCGTTACACCGAGTCCAGATTGGCTAAAATGGCCGAACTTCTACTCGCGGATATCGACAAGGAAACGGTCGATTTCGGACCCAACTATGACAACAAAGAAGAAGAGCCACTGGTTCTTCCGACCAAACTCCCCCAGCTGCTGGTCAACGGCGCCTCGGGCATTGCCGTCGGCATGGCAACCAACATTCCTCCCCATAATTTGCGCGAGATCATCGACGGCCTTGAGGCGTTGATTGAAAATCCTGAGATCACAATTGATGAACTCATGAATTTTATCAAAGGACCAGACTTTCCAACGCGCGGCCAAATTCACGGGATGGCCGGAATTAAAGATGCATTCATGACGGGCCGCGGTTCGATTATCATGCGCGCCCGTTCAAAAATTGAAGACGTTCCGAAGTCCCAGGGGCGAGAGCGAATTATCCTCACGGAACTTCCCTACCAGGTCAACAAAGCGCGTCTTATTGAGCGCATTGCAGACCTCGTCCGCGACAAGAAACTTGAGGGGATTTCTGACCTTCGGGATGAATCCGCTGCAGATGAAATCCGGGTTGTCATTGAGCTGAAGCGCGGCGAGATTGCCGACATCGTGCTCAATAACCTTTATAAAATGACTCCGATGCAATCCAGCTTCGGGGTCAACACGGTGGCTCTCGTAAACGGCGCACCAAGAATTTTGAACCTTAAGCAATTGCTTGAGTTGTTTTATAAACACCGCCGCGAAGTCATCCTGCGCAGGACGTCATTTGAGCTGCGTCAGGCAGAGGCCC
>CANJZQ010000008.1 GCA_947479535.1 Oligoflexales bacterium
AGGATCGATGCGCATGGCAAGAAGCCTGATGTGCGATCTCGAAAAAGGAATCGGGACCATTGAATACACGGCAGCAGGGAAGGTTTACACCAGCGTCGCCATCACCCCGACCACCGAATGTGGCTGGACTGCCGGGCAAATCAGCGAGGTTGGTTCGAGCAATGTTGCGACCCTGACCGCGACGTCTTATGACTCGGGTGATTGGCAGAAGAGTATTCACCTCGAAGTCGCCGCCTTTGGCATCGATGTCAAACTCTACATCACAGCAACTGCTGACAAGGCTGCCATCAAGTTTATTGAGGGATGGGATGCAGACGCTCGCGGCGACGGAACAGATGCTGGTCTGAGCGCTGGCGCGAAGGGTACGCGTGGTAACGTGATTTCGATCGACCGCGCCAATGGAGTCATCCGCGCAGAATACGCTGACACCTACTGGGGTCGCCGCGCACGCATTTACGCCAAGGGGTCTTTTGATGCGACGACGGGCGAATTTGGAACCGTCACTAATATGTCTGGAGCCTTCACTGACGTTGGAGCCAACGCTTCGAACGGCATCTTCGGGAAATATGCGACGGTCAAAGGGACCTCGGCTGATGGCTTCAAATACAATTCTGGCGGGCTGCAGCAATCTGGCACGACCTTGAGCACCGCCGCAACCTTTGGCGATGCCAAGGATTCCTGCCAGCCGACGACGGGCTGCACGGGCAATGCTGGAATCACGTTCAGCGCCGTGGCAGAAGACCTCAAGTTTCTTTCGGCCGGGGGAGCACTTGATGCTTACAACAGCACTCGCGCAGCCTTTCAGACCTGGTTGGAATCAGCTGGGGACTTGACTTTCACAGAATTCAGCAAGGCCGCATCGCTTTAGTCTGCATTCATGTTTTTGGTCCCCGTGATTTGATCGCAGGCCCAGCCTGTGCGAAAATTGGTTAAACCCAAATTTCGCGCAGGTTTTTTTATGCGTCGACTTTTTAGTGTCCTGACGGTGGCCTGCCTTTTTCCCCTTGCCGCCTGCTTTCCCCGGCCGAAGGCGCCGGCTTCTGCAATGAAAGCGATCACACCTGAACCCCTCGAGCGTTGTGTCGCCTTGCGCGGCAACGGCACGCATCTTATGGCCCATACGACATCCCTGGCGAAGATCACAAGCCGCTGGGGCGAGGTTCAGGCCATGGCAGGGGGCAGTTCGGGAACGATCACCACGTTCCTGTATGAAAGTATCTTGATGAATCCCGCCGTTAACTTTTTGCAGGGAGAACATCGAGGCAGGGCAATCTCGCTGCTGCTCAAGTCCATCGCTGGATACACCCAAGAGGTATTGGATGCACCAGAATGGAAGGCACTGATCGGGGTAGGGACCTTGGCAGGCCGCCTCAAGGGGCAACCAAGCCTGCATTTGCCACCGGCAGAATTTCAAAAGGCTGCAGCTGATCTGCTGCAGATTTTCACGAGCGATGGCATCAGAGAACTGATCAATCCGGAAATTATCGCAGCCCTTGATCCTGCCAATTCTCAAAACGCCGGGGACTATCAAAACAGGGTTGAAGAAGTTAAAAAGGCAGCCATCTCTTTGGTCGATCTCGATGCCTCTGACGCTGATGTTTTTTTTCGGCCGGGCCTGATCAACTTTCCACACCTGATCGAACTTGTCGGCAGAATAGCCGACTTTTACGCGGGTTACGGCGGTTCGCAGGCAGAAATGGCTGGATTTATCGCTGCCTGTGGCTCGGGCACCGAGGAAAAAACCTGGAAGGAATTGGCGTCAAAAATGACTTCTCAGGGGACTTGTTCGGTCCGGTTCTCTGGGCTGGTTCGTGACTGGCGAAAAAATCGCAATACGACAACCAAGTCCAGGTTGATGGATGAGCCTGGATCGCGTCTGAAAAACATCATGATCACTTCGGTCGTGACCGGCCCCGCAGCGATCAATGCCCTGCGCCGGTACAATACCGACTACCACCGTGGTGCTCCCCGCCACTTGAATTTCAACTTCGACGATGTTGGATTTGGATACTGGGTGTCGTCTTCAGTGGGTGTCGATCCTGTGAAAACGTGGCGCGAATCCAATGGCGACGGTAAATCAAACAAAGCAATCAACCTTGGACACGCAAAGGCATGGCGTGAAATTCTGGAAAAATCGCCACGAGAGCCCTCCCTTGGATCCTATACGGAATTCGCAGATGGCGAGGCAATGGCCGGCGCGCTTTCGCTTGGTGGATGGGCCGATCTGCATCCGGTGCAGGTATTGAAGGCTGCCGGTTGTGGCAAGGTCATCTATGTCACGCGGCGTGGTCCTGAAACCACATTTATTTCAGCGGGCATTCCGTATCAGGGACGCCAAAAATCGGGACTTGCGGAACTTCTGGGCATGAACGAATCCACCTACAACGAAGTGTACAATTTGGCGTCACCTGACAGTGGGTTCTCCCGTGCGGTGGCTCAAGCCGATGGAGTTTGGTGTACCGACTGGAACAGATTCTCGGCATTCGAACAGGACGAGATTGCGACATCAGGCTGGTCGGCGCCCCTTTTGACCCGAGATCCATCTTTCAGCCATTGGACTGAAGCCGATGGCAATGCATCAGAAATCACGGGATGCCGGTGATACAATGACGGTGGAGGTGCTGTATGTGTCGATTCCTTGCCTACAAAGGCCAGCCGGTTGTTATGGACAAGCTGATTTATCAGCCGTCGAATTCCCTGGTGAAGCAAAGCATCAATGCCCATGAAATCGAAGAGCCCCTCAATGGCGATGGTTTTGGGATTGGGTGGTACACGCACCACATCGATCCAAGGCCTGCAGTTTTTGTTTCAGTAAATCCAGCGTGGAGCAATCGAAACCTGCGAAACATCGCCCCGAAGATCGAATCTCACTGTATGTTCGCTCATGTTCGCGCAGCGAGTTTTGGCGAGACGTCTGAATCTAATTGCCATCCCTTTCACTTTCGCGAATTCATGTTCATGCACAATGGCAGTATCGAGGGATTTGACTCGATCAAGCGCGAGGTTCGCCACCGCCTGTCAGATGATACCTATGCCTGGGTTCATGGGCAGACGGATTCCGAACATTTTTTTGCCCTTTGCGTCGACCGCCTTCGAAAAATACCGATGGGCAAGGCGACGGGAGGAATGATGGCAGACATCGTTCAGGACGTGATTCGGGAGATCAAACAAATCAAGCTATCCAGGAACGTCACTGATGGGACGTGGCTTAATATGGCGCTAACAAACGGGCATTGGCTGGTGGCGGCCCGCTATGTTTCAGATCCCAAGGAAGAGCCTCTTACACTCTACTATTCGTCGGGATCCCGCTACGCCGTGGAAAACGGCGAGTGCCGGATGGAGCACGCTGATTCCCATAATGCTTCGGTTCTGGTCGTATCCGAGAAATTGACCAGGGTTGAAAAGGATTGGACCCTGGTCAAACCAAATCACTTCGTCATCGCAAGTCCCGGTGGAGACGTGGAACTCCGTAAAATTGAGGACTGAGGTGTTGCTGAAACGTCCTTGGAAAAATCTAAATGTGCTATTCGCCAATGATTCAGAAGTCACTGAAGTTGCTTGAAACGGAATTTGGTGCCGCCGCAGTCCGGGATTCCTTTGCGGATTACGAAAGGCTGCATCAGGAAGATCCGAAGAAATTCGTAGATTTCAGTCGAGAGCAGATATTTCCAGGACACTTTGCCCCGGTCGTGACGGCGGGGCACATTGAGCCCATGCGTTACGGCGCCTGGCCCTCACCCGACATAGATCATCCGGAGCGTTATACAACGTATAATGCCAGGCTTGAAAATATCGGATCGCCATTTTGGTTGGGCTGTCCTGGAATTGCCACTGGTGTCGTTAAAGTGAAGGCGTTTCTTGAGTGGGTTCAAGTCGCAGATCTGCTCAAGGATGGGCAGGTTAAGTTGAAAGAAATTGAATCGATTTTTGCAGAGAAAATGGCATCGCGTAAAAAGTCTGTCGAGGGAACCGGTAAAAAATTTCGGCCATCTGAGACGGAAAAAAAACCGGCCGCAGAGCGCAAAGTCACAATCATGATTTCCCCTGAGGGTGCTTCGGAAATATATGTCCCGGTACTTGTTTCCCGCCACGCGCAAGATCATGGTTTCAAGGGGCCTGACGGCGGTTTTGCGATCGTGACAGGCCCGGCGCCAGAAGAAATCTTGAATGCCGGTCATGAGCGGTGCCCCCTGCATTTGACCCACTCGGCGGCATTGGATTGGCTTAAGGCAACGCCGCTTGAGCGCGAACCGCTCAGGCGGCAGGAGAAGATTCGCTTTGTATACCGGCTTGCGAACTGATCCTCGAGGCTAAGCGCTCAAGCTGCCTGGCGTGGTTCGATGCTCACCGGTGATCCGGATTCGAGAAGATCCTCGCTCGAGATCGCCATCAGGCTCGATGGCGGATTTGTATTTAAATTGTCACCGTTCATGTTCATGTCTGACTCTGCGCCTGTTCCAGCCTGGGCATAAGCCTTGCGTGCCAGTGCATTGCGAACCGTCAGCAAGACTGCCATAAAAACGGTCAGGATTCCTGCGAGCGCTGCGATCTGGATCGGTCCAGCAAAGCGTTGTGGATTTTTGCCAGGAAGCTGGGCGGACGTCATCGCCGCCCAAGCAATTCCAAGGGGCGCATCAGCCGCATTTGATTCAAATTTGTCAGACAGGTTCGTATAGGTGACGACAACATGTTGGTTCTCGCTGCTGAGCATCAAGTGTGCCTGCAGCAGATCAACGCCGTTCATGTTGAATCCAGTATAAACCAAAAGTGCTTCGCGGCCCTCGTCGGTCCTGACGACTTCAGAGTTTCGAATCGTGAATTCCTTTAAGCTTCCGCCCTCTTTGCCGAGCTTTTCCGTGATTTCTTCCTGGAAATCAGAAATACCGACAGAGTCCAGATATCGTGGACCCTGGGCAAGGCGGACCTGAATGGTGCTTCGATACTTACTCAATTTGTCTTCATGTGCCTCAAGGACAAGGGAAAGTCCCGGGACGTTATTTCTGACCTTCCAATCCGGTGGCGTCATCATGGAAAAACCTGAAGATGCGATGTGGATGCGCCCATCCGTGTTGGTCACGATTTCTTCCGTGACTTCTGCTGCGCTTGACGCGATCGCAGGGATGCCTTTGACGACGGGGAGTGGGGCTTTCGATTTGTTTGATTCGGCCACCGCTCCAGTGGATATAAAAATCAAAAGGGCTGCGATCGTTCCGGCTGCAGTCGGAATCCCGAAATTCTGCAAGTTCTTGTTTGCCGTCATGCTCAGACCGCCTTGTGGCTTGAGGTTTCTGTGTGAGTTGTGTTTTTTGAATCACCTTGCTGATGCTGGCGGATGGCCTCCTGTATTAAATCCAGGGCTCCTTCTTCCAACTGAAATACGCCAAACCGGAACGGATGGTTTTTGGGCATCTTGGCGGCTTTTGACGATTTTTTGCCGTTGCTTGCTTGTGGCTCGTCAACGATCTTGACGTCCACTGAGATCAGTTTTTTCGGCATCGAAATCAGCTGCAAGGCAGATTGTTGACGCCAGTAAGGATGCCATACAGGTTGTGAGTCGACCGTATAGATCGCGGCAATCTTCCACGCACCGTCTTCCTTGCCTTGGGAACCATCGACGGCAAAAAAGCACAGGTCTCCCGGCTGGGCATCCCCGCCAAGAGGCCGGACAAGATGCTCAATAGCCGATTCGCGGCTCATGCGAAGTTCCTGGTAGCGTCGCGTGGAAAGCTTCACCAGCCAAGCCTTCGTTGGTCTGAAAAGTGACTGTGACTCGGCCGGTGTGGCCGGGGTTTCGCCAAGGGCCTCATTGATTTCTTGGATCATGAGTTCGGGAGCCATCGGAGTGATGCCCTCACGGCTCAATAGCTTGCTGGCTCTGGTCAGGCTCTTGCGGGCCTTCTCCAGGATTTTGTGATCTTGTTTTTGCATTCCGATTTGCTTGCAGGCCTGTCCATACAAGAGCGATGCATCTGGGTCCGTCTCGAGACGAATCGACTTGGCACCCTCAAGGGTGGCAATCGCCTGATTGAAGCGGTTTAGTTTGAATGCTGCATGGGCTGCATAAAATGCGAAATCGGGATGATCGGAAAAGGTACTTGCCAAATGTTCAGCATGTTCCAGGGCCGACGTCCAGTCGTTGACTTCACTGGTCCAATGAAAATAGCAGACGTCCCGCATCGGATTGCCTACGAAAATCGAATCAACGATATCGAGGCATGGTTCTGCCCGATGGCGCTGGTTCACTGCCACAAAGTTGCGCACGAGGCTTTGCCAGACCACGTAGTCGGCAAAGGGCGTCGTCATCTGGATCAGTGCCGGAAGTTCAACCGGATTGAGATCCCTGGTCGCGACGGCCTGATTCAGTTCCATCGCATATGGATTGTTTGTATCATTGGAAATCGCCCTTAACATGAGGCGGGCCGCATGGGTGCGGTCGAGTTCCATGTGGATGAGTCCCCGTAATGCCATGTACGTGACGCGGTCCTCTGGGGCGGCCTCGCCACGCATGAGGAGGTGTTCCTGCAGGGCATGGAGGGAAAGTTTTTCCCCAGCATCTGCGAGGGCTTCGATCCACAAGCGATAAATTGGAAAGCGCATGTCGTGGTCAGGGTTTGCGCTGACGATCGCCGACGCCTGTTCGACGACGGTTCCGTTTTGCCCATTCCAAAAAGGAGTCAGGCAAGTGACATAGTCACGAAAGCCTGGTTTCGCCTGAAGGGAATTTACGGTGGACTGCGAAAACCTGTTGATAAATGATTGCACCAGAGGATTCATCCAAAATCTCCTGCAGAAAAGACGGATGTCCTTCATTCGGAGCCATTTCTGTATAGCCTTAAGCCGGGATGTCAAAAAAAAAGACCCGCTTCGCGCGGGTCTTTTGATTGATTGGCTAAAATTGCTTTTTTGTGAATTTCCAAAAACCGGAAATCAATCGCGGGCAGCTCGGATCAGCCGGCTTGCTTCCCTGATTTCTTGGCTTTCCCCGGAGCCACGGCGACAGGCTTGGCAATACCAGCTTTCACTGCAGCTGGCTTGACGCCCGCTGCGTGATCGCTGAGTGCTGCCTCGATTTCGTCCGTCCGGTCGATCAAGACATAACGAAGTTCGTTGTAGCATGGTTCGCAGATCGGCTGATCGACCGTTTTGGAATCGATTTCGCCCCAGACCATTAGAACGGTCCAAGTCTGCTCTGAGAAATCCCGCCGCCTTGCTTTTGTATCTTGCTGGCAGTGCAAGCAGTGATTTGACTGCGTGTTCGTCGATGCATGCTCGGTCTGAGCGCTAAGGTTTTTTTCTGCGGAGTTGTTACTGGAAGCCCTGTCGAGTGCTTTCAAGGCGATCTCCTGTAGTAAGCGTCCTGACGAAACAAAAGCACTGTTGCCCCTGCCGCGTCTGTTTTGCGAAGTCACCGCGCATCCATGCGTGGTTTGATTTTTTAAAATCTATTTTCTGTTTTGAGATTGTAGAGACGGCTTGAAGGAAGTCAAGATCTAATTGGCCGCGTAGCCAAATATGAACCTTCGCCGCTCAGGATTGCCTAATTATTAATCAGCTCGCGTTCGGCATTCCGTCATTTTTCAGATAGGGCGAACCCTCAAAATAATAGCGCAGAATTTCTTGTTTGATGTTGTGAAAGCGCAGGCTTTCGCTGCGCACTGTGATCAGTGGTTTCCAGATTTGATTGGCGTTCTGCCTTGCACCGTTTCGGTATTGCAGTAACCCCAGCAAGAACGTGGCCTCGACATCCTTGTCACGGTCGACTTGTTCCAGGTAAGTCTGCGCCTGGCGCATGTTGCCTTGTTTTAAATAGGCATGAGCCAGAACTGTGATGGCCCGTCCGTTGGCCCGTTCACCCAGTTCGATCGCCAATTTTGCGAATTCAACGGCCTTCTTTAAATTAACGTTTCGCCAGATGTAGCAATCAGCCAGTTCCAGCAGGGTCCGACGCCTGGTGATGTCATCAAGTTGTGGGTTAAGGAGTGCTTGTTCCAGCCACATCCCGGCAGTCTCGAGCTGCCACAGTTCCTTGAACAGCAGGCCGAGTGCCCAATACAGGCTCGGGCTGTCATAGTTAGTGTTCAGCAGGCGGATGATTTCGTAGGTGGCAATCTCCGGACTGTGGCGGCATGAGGTCCTGATTAATTCGATCAGGCAATCACCACTGCCATTGCTGTAAAGAAAACGCAGCTTCCTCCTGACGTAAGCCAGATCGTAGCTATGGGATTTTTCTGTCAGTTTGGTCCGGCGATCAAAATCGTTCCAGTCGATCGTGGCTTCTCCGCCCGAACTTAGCGCGATTAATGCGGGGTCTCGCGTGGCGTCGTCGCTGGCTTCTTCTGGCGCTTTCTCCCTGACAATCTCTTGCAAATTGATGCTGAGTTGGAGCAGGTAGGAAACGTTCCACGGGTCCAATGCGATGGCTTTTTGCAGGATGGCAGTCGATGCCTTGAAGTCTGTCTTGCGCGCAAAGTAGTTTGCCTTGAGCCAATAGATCTCTGGCTTTTCAGCGTTGGCTGCCGATCCTGATCCCGGCCGGTCTTCCGCGACCTCGTTCAGAATCGTCATGGCCTCATCGGGATCGCCGTATTGCATCTTGAAGCCGGCATACTTGATCGCCGTTGCGCGTGCCTTGCCATCGAGTTCGTACATCCGGTCAAAATATTGGCTGGCCTTTGTGACGTGCCCCATCTTCAAATAAACTTCCGCAACGTTGGCAAGGATGTCCGGGTCGTTTTGAAACTTGGCCATCAGGCTGTGGAGCAAAGCCAGGGTTTCGACCTTGTCTCCACTGTTTTCGACTGCCTGTTTCAATCTTTCACGAGAGATCAGGTATTCCTCGACATTGACCCCTGCCAACTTAAGTCTGCCAACGAGCAAACAGAAACGGATCTCGGGGCTATTCGGAAGGGAGTTGTAGGCATCTTCAAAAAGGTCGCAGGCCATCCTGGCTTCGCCTGCAGAAAGAAACTGGCCGCCGATCTTCTGAACCAGTTTAGGGTTGCAGTCGTTTCGCTTCAGGACGTGCCGATAAACTTCGAATGCCAGTTCAGGCTCGTTGAACTCATCGGCCGACCGGGCGACGAAATACAGGGTATTTTCTTCGGTTTCAGGTGAGTCCATCATGGTGCGAGCCAGTTGCCTGGCCTCGTTGAGGCGATTTTTAAATTCCTCATTGGCGCCCTGCGCCTGAGCAATCCTGCCCAATGCAAACGATTCGTAGATCAGGATTTCATCGGCCGTTTTGCCGCGATTTTCCCGCCACCACGCCGAAAGGGACATCACGGACTCAGCCGCCTTGTCCAATTGTTCCTCGTCGAAAAACTCCATGTAGAGTTTCCGGTGCGTTTCGAAATTGCCGTAGACGTTGTAGGGAGCCGCCTGTTCAAACTGAAAAAAGTACTCGTCGCCGCGTTTCTCGTCGCTTTTTTGGTAGTGCAGCTGGCTCAGGGCGAAGTAACTGGGATACCACTCGGGATCAATCTGAATCGATTGCTCATAATGCCAGATTGCGCGCTCATTGTTGCCCAAACCTTCGAGCGCGAAAGCCAGGCCATAATGGATTGCCGGGTGTGGTTTGTGGATCTTCAATAAATCTTGAAAGCGGATCATGGCGTCTGCAGGTGCCACGTTTCCGCTATGTTGATCAGCGAGAGCCATCGTGAGTTCAAAGACAACGTCCGCCTGCTCGCGCGCCTCAGGGGAAAGTGTTGCCGAAATCCGGGTAAAGTTCTGGAGCATGCTCTGGCGCAGCTCGGGAAGATTTCCCAGCATCTGCGCCAGCTCGATCCTGCGCAAATGGATGAGGATGTCGAGACGACCTTTCGGATCGTGCGAAATGCGATCAAGAACCGCTTCCGCCTCGCCATAGGCTTTGACGAAAATCAGCTTGTTCGCATTGAGCAACTGCTCCCGGACCCGGTCATTAGCCATAGGACACCTTCAATGAAAGGCTTCTACAAAGGCTATCGACCTTCCGGGGTTCATCCTGAGGCGGTGAACTTCAACGTACCGAAATGATTGTGTTTAATTATAGTGAAATGGCTGGGCCGCGCTGGCTTCCACAGACGGCGCGCAGCGCATCATAGAGGTTCGCAGTTGTGGCATCGATCCGACCACCGCTGGCACAAGACTCCCACGATGTGGGTGTTCCCCTCATGCGGCATTCCCAGATCACCGCGTTCGCCGGACAGTCCGGCTCCCGTGCGAGGGAAACAAGGCGTCCGTTTGATTCATCACGTTCAATTTGGGGCATCAGTGGCTGATAGTTGTCAGGAACGCCGTACCACTGAACGCGCAGCACCGGACCAGTGAGATCGCCACAACTTGCCTGTGCAAAAAGGGACTGGGAACCGTTGGCCATCAAGTATGCGGGGATCACGCGGCGGCGTTCTTTTGTGTCGCACAGGGACCAGATGCTGGCAACGGAATCCATGGCACAACGGAGCACAGGATTTTCACAAGGTGGTACCTGGGGAAACGAGAATTTGACTGTGAAATCCCGGCTGACTGGAACGGGATCGCCGTTGGTGAAATCTAAGTTGGACACTATCAAAGCCAAGGGATGGGCGGTGTCACCTGACCCAATGGTCTGGTTTTCGTTGGAGCCTGGAACGATGGTGAATTTTGCAATGGCAGAATCGACAATCCTGCCATTGTTGCGAGCTGTCACTGTGATCCGGTGTTCACCAGAAGAGGGGCGGTCAAAGCGGTCGCCATGACGGCAAGGCGATGGATCGCGATTGTCAAGTTCGCAAAAAACTTCTGAAGCGCTTGGCAGGTTATAAATGCGAAGGGCGAACCCCGTGTCATCCAGATCGATATAAATTTTCATGAAATTCAGATCGCCGTCGCGACCTTCAACCACGTCGACAATCTCTGGCGCGTGGCGTTTGCCGTTGATCAATTCACCGATTTTTTGCTGGCTGCACGAGGCCAGCAGACCCGAAGCAGCAAAGGCAAATGTGATGATCGAACGTGGCTTCACGGTTTGATGTTCCCCGTAACTGCCCCAATCGGACTGTTAGAAACAGCTGCAAGTTCAGCCGCGGCTGTCGGTGGAACCTTCAGGCGGTAGCCGCGCGGCAAGAGTCCACCAGATTTCGCGTAGCTACGCTGGATATCACGATTGAGGGACAGAAGTTCATCCATTGTGGTGGCATTTGTTTTTGCGGCAGCCGCTACGGTCTGGGGTTTGGTCAATTTTACCATTTGAAATTTGACAGGTGTGGCAATCGCCACATCAGGAAACAGCTTTTCGCTCTCCTCCAGAGTTGCCAGGATCGCAGCAAATCCGCAAAAGAAGTTCTTCGAGGCAAATTGGAATTGTGGACTTGAATAATGATGAACCATGTAGCCCAGATCAGTGCTGCCGCTTTTCCGGACGGCCTTTTGCAAACCACCAACTCCATGATTGTAAGCGGTGACTGCGAGTGGCCAGGAACCGAGGATTTGGTAATTAAGTTTGAGCAGTTTAGCGGCGGCAGTCGCAGCCTTGACGGGTTCGTTGCGCTCGTCGATTCCTGGGGCCATCCTCAAATACTGACGCCCGGTATCCGGCATGATCTGGTAAACCCCAGAGGCTCCGACCTTGGACAGGGCGAGAAGATTGAATGACGATTCGATGTAGGCAAGGCGGGAGAGTTCCTTCGGAACACCTTGTTCCTGGAAAACAGCTTCAATGGCCTGCAGGTATTTCGGACCGACGGTGAGTCCGTTTGCAATGAAATCGCGCTGGCCACGCTGCATTCTTAAAGATCTGGCCGCCTTGGAGTACTTCATGGGATCTTCGATATGATCAAACAGGGTGGCAATGCGCTGAAGGGCTGGCGACAGCGACTTCGGATCTTTTTTCCGGTCGCGATGCAATTGCATCAGTTGATTGCGGTAGTTGGACCTGCGCATTGACGCAATATTTGAAACGAAGCGTTCGGCTTGGGCTTCGCGACCCAGGAAGTCCGTTTTGTAGACTTTGCTTGCATCAATGATCTCTAAAATCACTTCCGGGTATTCAGAACTGTGCAGGACATACTGATCTTTAGCCCAGAGGCCGTAGACCCGGCGCCAAAAGTTGAAACGCCGTGCCAGACCCTCGGGGACCGTAAAGGTTTCTGTGACCTTGCGGGATTTTGAGTCCTCGTTCAGCGCCTCGGCAGAGCAATGCATGTAAAGAATACGAAGCTGGGTGATCTGACGAACGAACAGCGGGAGGCAGTCGTCTGCGCGGGCGACCGTCTTGCGTTGTAACTCAAATTGCTCAGCATCGTGGATCATGCTGTCCACGCTGAGAGACTGGCGTACTTCGAGGACTGTTTTTTCATTGAATTTTGGCGTGACCGGATTGACCGAATCATCCGATTCAGAAGCTCCTTTGGCGTAAGCGCTGCCACTCAGGGGTGAGCCTGACATGGCCAGGCCAAGAGAGAGTCCAAAGGCAGTACACCAAGCAGTTTTCCGGTTCAGCAACATCAGGGGGCAGCTCCACAACATCAACAAAAAGATCTGGGCCATCGAGGCGCGTCTAAGCAAACAGGAGCAAAGCCCGTTCCAGTCCCGCTGGGCATCAGGCGATCGCCGAAAATACTGATAACTAACTGTAATTATTGAATTAAATTAATAATGTTAGTTGATGATAAACCTGCAAATACGGGGGCGCTGGTGACAGGTGTCAACCAGTTTGACAGGCGGGAAGCCCCGAAGCACACGACTTTGCGCAGGTTCAGGGTAAAATAAAAGAAAACCATTTGGACGGTGCCCATGGCCAATCAGAAGTTTACCGGTGCCCAAAAGGCCGCCATCCTGCTGCTCTCATTCGGTGAGGAGATTTCAGCCGAAATCTTCAAGAACATGACCGAATTTGAGATCAAGCGTATCGGTGCGGCGATGAGTCGCCTTGGCCGCATGGAGAACGACATCGTTGAAACCGTGATGGGCGAGTTCTATGCAGTCCTGCAGCAAAACCGCAAATTCTTTTATGGCGGAAATGACTTCACCAAGAAAGTCATTGGAAGTGCCTTCAAGGGAAGTGATGGTGACGATCTCATCAATCAACTTGCCCTTGGATCCTCATCGAACCTGGATGCCCTTGAGCTGGTCGATGCCCGCACGCTGTCCAATTTTATTCGCAACGAACATCCTCAGACCATCGCGCTTATCCTTGCCCATCTTGACGCAAGAAAATGCGGTGACACGATTAAACTTTTGCCGGAGAGCATCCGGACAGAAATTTTGATCCGCATTGCAAGCCTTGACGCCGTTGCGCCAGAGATCATTGACGAGATTGACGATGTTTTGCGAGCCGAAATCAATGCACTTGGTTCCATCTCAACGCAGAAGATTGGCGGCGTGGAGCCAATTGCCGAGATGCTCAATTTGATCGACGGCGCAACGGAGGAAACAATCCTGGATGGCCTGGAGGAGCGGGATCCTGAATTGGCAGAACGAATCCGGCAGTTGATGTTCACCTTCGATGACCTTGTGAAAATCGATGACCGGGGCATTCAGGAACTGGTCAAGGCCGTTCAGGTCGATAAATGGAAAATTGCCCTTAAGACTGCTTCCGAGGCGGTTCGAGAACTGGTATTTAAAAACATGTCCGAACGGGCAGCAAAGATGTTGCGCGAGGACATGGAGGCCATGGCGGCCGTCAAGCTCTCGGATGTTGAGGCGGTTCAGTATGAAATTGTTCAGGTTGCGCGCAAACTCGAAGAAGAAGGCAAAATCATCATCGCCTCGGGCGGGGATTCGGCTTACGTCTAAAATCACAAGTCTATGTTCCGCGGCGGGGCTGGCCGGTGCAATCGCACTGCAGGCCCCGTTTGCTTTTGGCAAGACGGCAGTCGGAATTGACCTGGGTTACCATGGCCTGTCCCTGCGAACCGATTTGGATCCCGAAACTTTCGTCCAATTCGATTTGGGTTCCGGCTGGTTTTATGGCGGTGTTTCCGTTGGTGCCGATTACTGCAAGATTTATCCGCGTAAAAAAGGTTCCAGCGTGGAACCAGATATTTTTTACGGTTTTGGAGCCGAGGTTTATTCTCTTGGTGGTTTGGGCCTCGTGGCCGGAAGGTTGCCCTTTGGGGTTAACTGGCACATCAAGGACACCCCGCTTGAAATCGGAGTCGCCGCAGTACCTCACTTGGTCTTTGGCGACTCCGCGACGTTTGTTGCCGTTGGCCTGTCGGTGCCGTTTCGCTGGGTCCTGAACTAATAGTTCCCTGCCTATTGGATCGTGACCCTTCCGCCCAATTCAGGTCCGATCCCCGGGATGCCGTAGCAGAATGTGGCTTCTTCGGCAGGAGCCTGTGGATCTTTTTGCCTTTTGATCGTTTGGCACATCAGCGCATGGACTGCGATCTTGGTCTTGTCTTGAATCAGTGACAGCGATGCTTTTGACAAAGCATCATAGAAGCTTGCTGATTCAGCTTCGACCATGGCAGTGCCATTCAAAGTGCACTGCTTGTTGATCATGATGCACGACGCAGACCCGTACCGGATCAATGAATGGCACTCTGTATTGTCGCGCCTGCACAGTTCAGTCTTTTTTGAGTCGGGCGCATTTTTGAGCAAAATCTGGTTTAGGTTTACCGCAGCCTGTCCCTGGAACAGCTGCTTGAGGATCTGCATCCCATGGCGCCGGTCACGCCGGTCGTGCTGATTAACGACCTGACCGCCTGAAGGGGTGTCGAAGGAAACATCCACGACAGCATCTGCGCCGGTAGGTACGGGTTTCATTTTCAGGACCAAGTGCAGCGTTTCAATACCATTGAAAGTGAATGGCTCGGTTTGGCCCGAGAACGCCCCGAGTTGGTTGCCGATGGTTGCTGCAAAAACCAAGTTCTTGCCGACTGGCAAATTTTGCATGCTCAGAACGAAATCAGCACATCGCACCCCACGCTGAAGAGACGCAACGACTTTGGTTTCGGTGTCGCTTGCGCCGACGACTTCCAGTAGTTCTGCGTCCACATTGACCTGTCCCATGACCAATGCCCCGTCGCGGGCGTTTGGCGATTTAGGTACGCATCCCAGAGAAATTTTTGTAGGTGTCGCCTCGTCAGGAAATATCCCAACCTCGCTGGTTTTTCCGGCCATGCCGCCGTTGCTGCGGTCGCTGGCAATCAGTTCCATCGGTAGAGTGATTTTGGCGGCAGCATTGGTGCCCGGGGGCATCGCCATGGCGTTTGAATTGTCAGAGGCGTTGTACTCGGAAGAGGCCATAGTGCCCGTGTCGTCGGTGACCGCAACCGAGCAAGCGGTCGAGATCGCGACTAGCCCCGTGAGGGCAATGTTAAGCGCTGCCTTAAGGGCGACGTCACTGCCAATCGAGCGTTTCAGGACAAGCATTTGAACTCCCAATAAATTGATCCCAAGTTAACGGCTTTTCCGTCTTGGATCTTGAGGGAGTCTTTTTCTTGTATTTAAGTGTCCGACATTGCTCTAATTTTACGACTGATAAATCGCCCGATACTTTGCCGCAACGGTGCCAAATGATCCTGACTCAATGGCTTTCCGGATCTCGGCCATCAGGTCCAGATAAAAAGTGACATTGTGCAGGGTCAGCAGACGAAGTCCGGTGATTTCACCTGAAATGAACAGGTGACGCAGGTAACCGCGAGTGAAATTGGTGCAGGTGTAGCACTTGCACGCAGGGTCCAGTGGGTTTTCATCAAGGCGGTGCTTTAAGTTTTTGATGTTCACTTTGCCAAGGGAAGTGAACAGGGTTCCATTGCGGCCGTTTCGAGTCGGCATGACGCAGTCAAACATGTCGATGCCCCGTGCGACTCCTTCAATCAGATCCAGGGGCGTACCGACGCCCATCAGGTAACGTGGCTTGTCGGCTGGCATCAATGGTGTGCAGGCCTCGGTGATGCGATGCATGTCTTCTTTCGGTTCGCCGACACTGAGTCCACCGATCGCATAGCCTTCAAAGCCGATGGCGGTCAGGGCCTCGATGCTGGCCTTGCGCAGGTCTTCGTGCATGCCGCCCTGGACGATTCCAAATTGGGCCAGTTCGCTGCGAGATTTTGCCTCGCGGCAACGTTTGGCCCACCGCATGGAGCGTTCCATCGAGGCTCTCGCTTGATCTGGCGTTGCCGGGTAGGGCGTGCATTCGTCGAGAACCATGTGAATGTCGGTGCCCAGGGTTTCCTGGATCTCAACGGCGGATTCCGGAGTGAGTTTGAAACGCTGGCCATCGATGTGGCTCTGAAATTCCGCGCCCGCTTCCGTCAGTTTGTTGAGGGCGCCAAGGCTGAAAATCTGGAATCCACCGCTATCGGAAAGCATCGGCTTGTCCCAGCCGATGAACTTGTGCAAGCCACCAAAGTGTTTGATGACTTCCATGCCGGGACGCAAAAACAAGTGATAAGTATTGCCCAGGATAATTTGTGCGCCGGCCGTGTGCAGGTCCTCAGGAACAAGCGTCTTCACCGATCCAACGGTGCCGACAGGCATAAAAATCGGTGTCTCCACCACACCATGGTGGAGTCGCAAACGTCCGCGCCGGGCTGCACCGTCGGTTTTTAGAAGTTCAAAAGATGGGGCTTTGTTCGTCATGAAAATTCAGACAATCGACTTGCCGAGGGCCGACTGCACCAACTCCACCAGAAGTTCAGCGGTCTTGTGTGCCACGTCGCGCATCGGGTTTAATTCAACGAATTCCATTGAAGTGAGCATGCCAGTGTCCGCAATCATCTCGAGGGCCAGATGGGCTTCGCGGTAACTCAAACCACCGGTGACTGGAGTGCTGACCCCTGGGGCGTAGAGGGGGTCGATGCCATCAACATCGAATGAAAGGTGAATTCCAGCCGTTCCCTTTGTCGCAACGGCAAGGGCTTCTTTCATGATGGCTGCCATTCCACGCTCATCGATTTCACGCATGGTGAAGTATCGAATCCCGCTTTCACGGCAAATTCTTTTCTCTTCATGGTCAAGAGTCCGGATACCGACCAAGGCCACGTTTTCGGGGCGCAGCTTGCCGGCGAATCCGCCGAGTTCGACGAGTTGCGTGATTCCTTTTCCAAGCAAAGTCGAAAGGGGCATCCCGTGAAGGTTTCCGGTCGGGGAACTTGCCGGAGTGTTCATGTCGGCATGGGCATCAACCCAGATCAGGCCGATGCTTTGATTTTTTTTTCGGTAGAACGCACTCGTTCCGCTGATCGTTCCCATGGCAATGGAGTGATCGCCTCCAATCACGATGGGCATCATATCGCGGTCCAGCGACATTTCGACTTCCATGCGAAGCAGGTCGCACACATCAGTGATGGTGGTCAGGTATTTTTCTTTCGCGGCACTTTCGGGCAGGGTCTCCCGGATCGGGACCAGAATGTCACCGGCATCTTCTATTTTGTATCCGAGCACCGAAATTTTATCGTGCAGGCCGGCAATCCGCACTGCAGATGGGCCAACGTTCGCGCCGCGGATGTTGGCGCCAAGATCCGATGGGACGCCGATGATTCTTACGGAATTGAATTTACGAGGCACGGAAAAGCTCCTGAAAATCGAGCCTTTAGACTACTTCCGAAGCAAGGCCTTAAACAATCAATTAAATAAAGCTTAAACAGCAAGAAGAAGGCCCCTGTCAGGCCTCCTGAAATTTTGGATTGGACAAAATTCCAGGATTTTCGACAGGAGCCATTGATCATCGAACATTTTACAGATTCTGGAGCAATCCCAGAGCCACTGACGGCTGCTGATTCGCCTGAGCCAACACCGAGGTGCCTGCCTGCTGCAGGATCTTGGACTGGGTGTAGTTTGCCGTCTCTGCAGCGAAATCCGTATCACGCATGCGGCTACGAGCGGTCTCAAGGTTTTCAACCTGTGAACCCAAGTTGGACACAGTCGTCGTCAAGCGGTTCTGGATGGAACCAAGGTACGACCGGTAGTCGTTGATCTGGGTGATTGCGGTATCCAGAGTCGAGATCGAGTTCTGAGCGCCAACCTTGGTGTCGATGCGGGCTCCGTCTTCTTGCTTGCCCAAGCCAAGACCACCTTCGCCGTAGCTGGTGGCATTGAGCTTCTGCAAGTCGATGCGGATGATGTTGACCGGGTTTGCTTCGCCCAGTGCATCTGAACCCTGGTAGTAATCCTTGCTGACCTGCACTTCGAGTGGGAACGAGTTGCCACCCTTGAGGTCATCATTGATATCGTTCTGGCCAACGAGGAGGCGGGTGCCGTTGAACTCGGTGGACAGGGCGATCCGGTCGATTTCGTCTTTCAGGGCGCGGAATTCACGGTCGAGGAAGCCACGCTCGGTGACTCCGATCGTATCACTCGCAGACTGCACTGCCAGTTCACGGAGGCGGGCCAACATGTTGGTGGTCTCCATCAGGCCGCCTTCTGCGGTCTGAACGAGGGAGATACCATCGTTGGCGTTGCGGCGTGCCTGGGAAAGGGACCGAACATCGGCACGCAAGTTGTCAGAGATTGCCAAACCGGCGGCATCGTCGGCGGCACGATTGATTCGCTCACCGGAAGCCAGCTTTGACGCTGAGTTTCCCATGGCTTCGGTCGATGATTCCAAGCGACGCTGGGCGTTCAAGGACGACACGTTTGTACGAATACGCAGACCCATGATTCAGACCTCCTGTCTTGTGACGAGCAACTCCATGTCGCTCCAATGTCAGGAGTCGTCAGCCTTGTGAGGATGCTTAGCGAGTCGGCGGGGTTAAACAAACAACCGACTGTAATCATTGGTGTTTTATTTTATGGTCGGCATTTTATGCCCATCAAATCAGGCAAAAAGTGCCGGGGTGGAACCCGTTGGAGGGGATTTCCCGGATCAATGTGGTACAAATTTCGAGTCCGTTTTTCTCGAACTGGAGTCGCAACGTGAAGAACAATCCGGCACCCAAGCGCCTTCGTGATTTTGGAATCCAGATTGGATCTTTCAAACCGGGTCCATTCAACGCCATCACAGATGTTAGTGGAGTTCGCATTGGGCATGTGACCCTTGACCACGGCGAGGGCAGGCTGGTTATTGGTGAGGGACCAGTGCGCACCGGAGTGACGGCAATCATTCCAGCAGATGGGGACTTGTGGAACCAGAAGCTTGCCGCCGGTTCATTCATCCTTAATGGCACGGGCGAGGCTGCAGGGTTGATGTGGGTTCAAGAGTCCGGGATCTTGGAGAACCCGATCCTGTTCACCAACACTCTCTCCGTGTCGGCTGCCCATATCGGTCTGCTCGAGTGGATGTTGGAACGTTATCCTGCCCTCGGCATCACGGACGACACGCCGACCCCGATGGTCCTTGAATGCGACGATTCGACGCTAAATGATTCCCGCGGGATGCATGTCAAACCCGCCCATGTGAAGGAAGCCCTTGCGATTGCGGCATCGGGTCCTGTGGCAGAGGGTGCGGTTGGTGCCGGGACGGGGATGATGACCTATGACTTCAAGGGCGGTATCGGAACATCGTCACGTTGTGTGCGTGATTATAAAATCGGCGTGATTGTGAATTCCAATCACGGCCGGCGGCACAACCTGCGCATCAAAGGGCACATGGTGGGCGAGATCATCAGCGATCTGATGCCAACCCGTGGGCAAGAGGGATCGATTACAGTTGTGATCGCCACAGATGCACCGTGTGATGCGCGGCAGTTGTCGCGGATGGCCAAGAGGGCGATGTTGGGTTTGGCCCGCACAGGCGGCATTGCCTATCACGGCAGTGGCGACATCGCCGTGGCGTTTTCCACGGCCAACCGGATTCCGCACTATCCGGAACAAGCCGAATACACGGCGCGTGCGATTTCTGACTTTTGGATGAACGATCTATTTGAGGCGGCGGCCGATGCGACTGAAGAGGCCGTTTTGAACGCGATGCTTGCTGCCAAAACCGTCACCGGACGCGATGGCAACACGGCCCATGCCTTACCCCACGACCGCTTGGCGGCGATCCTGGGCAAAACCCGTCATCCTGAGCAAAACCCGTCATCCTGAGCGAAACCCGTCATCCTGAGCGAAACCCGTCATCCTGAGCGAAACCCGTCATCCTGAGCGAAACCCGTCATCCTGAGCGGGAGCGAAGGATCCTTTCTTCCCCGCGTCATCCTGACGTAGCCAGTCATCCTGAGCGGGAGCGAAGGATCCTTTCTTTTCATCCCTGCCTCCGACCATTTTTTTGCAACTTCAGTTAATATAGAAAACGAACCGAAATTTTTCCCATGAACCACCCCAGGGGGATTCTGTGAAGGCTTTTGAGCGTTTTTTGCCAATCGCAATTGGTTGCATGGCCTCTAGTCTTGGATTTAGCTTTAGCTTTGGCTTTGGCTTTGGCGCAAGTGCCGCTGCGACGCCTGCTGCGTTTGACTTGCGCGATGTCGCTGGTAAAAATCTGGTGTCTGCCGTGAAAAGTCAAAGCGGCGGCACTTGTTGGACCCATGCCACGGCCGCTGCGCTTGAGAGCAACCTCATGGTAAGCGGGGAGTGGGAAAATCAGCAGGAGCCTGGTGAAGCCAACTTGGCTGAATACCATTTGGACTGGTGGAATGGCTTCAACTTGCATTTCAACGCCGATGCTGCGCCTGAAAAAAATGGCCTCACGGTTCATGAAGGTGGTGATTTTCTGGTCGCAACGGCTTACCTGGCGCGCGGCGGTGCGGTGCGCGATATTGATGGCCAGAGCTTTAGCAGTGCTCCCGCAGATTCTGCGGCGGGGTATCATCATTACTATCCGCGCCACGCCGAATGGCTGGCCTCTGCAGATCGCGCCGATGCGCACAAGCGCATCAAAGAGGCTCTTGTGAGCCACGGGGTTGTTGGCACAGCCTTGTCATGGGCGAGTAAATTTTTCAATCAGACCAACGCCACGTTTTACCAGCCGGTGGCAAATACGGACGAGGCAAATCACGCCGTCGCCATCGCGGGTTGGGATGACACCAAGAAAACCCAGGCGGCAAAGCCGGGCGCATGGCTCATCAAAAACAGCTGGGGCAAAGAGTGGGGCAAGCAAGGCTACTTTTGGATCTCGTATGAAGACAAGGTTGCGGGGCGACACCCTGACATGGGTGCTGTTGCATTCCGCGATGTCGAACGCCTCGCTTACGACCGCATTTATTTTCATGATTACCACGGCTGGCGCGACACAAAAAAAGGTGTCCTTCATGCCGTAAATTCCTTCACCGCCAAAGGACCTTCCCGGCGCAATCCAATGGGGCTTTCCGCGCAGGAGTATTTGAAGGCGGTGAGTTTCTACACGACCGAGCATGACAGCGACTACATGGTTCGCATTTATAAGGTTTTCGATGGAGCGGTGCTTGGCAATGAAGTGGCCTGGGTTGGCGGCAAAGAGGCCAACAAGGGATTTCATACCGTGGACCTGCCGTGGGAAGTAGCGCTTGAGCCTGGCGAGCAATTTCACGTCAGTGTTGAGCTTGGCAAAGGTGGACACGCTTTTGACCGGACTTCAGATGTGCCCGTCTTGCTGTGTGGTCCGAAAGTCAAGACGGTCGTGAAGTCCAAGGCATCGGCCGGAGAAAGCCGGTACCTGAAGGCTGGCAAGTGGGTCGATTTAACCAGGGATGATGCAACGGCCAACTTTGCAATCAAGGCGCTGACGGTGCTACGTTAGGCGAAAGATTCATTGATGGAGCAAAATCATGGACTCGCCAAAAATTGCGAAAAATGGGCCGTATATCGTGGAAGAAACTGCCGGCAAAAAAGTTTGGTGCAGCTGTGGTGTTTCAAAAAAACAGCCTTACTGCGACGGCTCCCATGCCGGTACTGGCTTCTATCCAGAATTTGTTCATCTCGATGAGGCAAAAAAAGTCGCATGGTGTGGATGCAAGCAAAGTGCAAATAAACCATATTGTGATGGTTCACATAACAAGCTGAAATGAATGAAGGTCCTGAAGCAGCGAAGAAATGATCCTTCGCTGCGCTCAGGATGACATCTGCGCTCATCTAACGAAGCCAGAAAATTTTTATGGCCTTGGCACTGACAGAGTTTCCAGCAGTCATCTCAAAGCTAAACGTCACAATCCGCTCCATGAAAAATCGCGAAATTTCATCGACGTTCCTCTTAAAAAACCAACAATTTTGTAGACTTAAGTTTCATTCGACGCCGTGCGGATTGTCAATCACCAGGCCTTATCTAAGTTGGTCCCAATAACGTCCGATACTTAATGCAATCTCGGGGGGATGTTGCATGACGAGTTCTAGACGATTCATGTTTTCAATCGGTCTTGTGGCCCTGGTTCTCGGGACATCGGCCTGCGGCAAATGGTTTAACTGCCTGACCGGCAAGGATTGCGATTCAATCAATGCCATCGAAAATGCAGCCACAAAAGATCTCTTCCTGAGCGTCGTTAGAAATAGCTTGAGTTCATTGGGAGGTGTCTTGGTCGAACTGGGTCTTTCGGGTACCCAGAAAGATACCGTCATCACTAACGTCCAGACCAAGGCACAGACCCAGACATCCCAACTTGGTTTGGCAACCGAAGCGACTTACAGCGGCACGATGCTGGAAAATCTGTCTGCCATGTTTCAGGATTTGATGAATTTCACCATCACAACGGTTACCGAGGTAGCCCCGCAAGTCGACAAAACTTCGATCATGAACGTCTGCGCCAATTTCATGAACGACTTGATTGCCAACGCGGGCCTCGTTGGAATCCTTGAATCGTTACCTGTGGAAGAACAAACAACCCTGGCAAAGGATCCCGAGACGGGGAAACTCGATTGGGAGGTCTTCCGCGCACCGCTGGAACGAGTAACCGTTGCAGCATTCTCTGATACCGTCTCACCAGAAACGGTCGGTGCTGCCGTCGGACGTTTCAAGCATCGTCCCGGTGAGTCGAAACGACCGGCACAAGAAATTATTGGATATCGTCCCAACAAGGACGAAATCGAAAGCGGAAAAGATCGAATTCAGGGCCTTTGCTCCGCCAACCGCGGAGATGTGGGGGTCGGTAACGGCGAGGTCTCTGCCGCAGACAACGACCATGGAATCCCGGTTCCCGGCAAGGCTTGTCGGGGCGTCAGAATCGACAAGAAAGCTTCTTTTTGCCTGTTTGCGCCAGAAACTTCAGCGAAGTTTTGTAGCAAAACCATTTACGGATTGGATGCAACAAAAGCCAACGCGACAGCAATCACCATTTGGATAGAGGGAGTAGAGCAATCGTTCAACGGATTCGATGATGGGAAACTCTATGACTGCACGGTGATTGAGGATCGAGCGAAATTGGCTCAACTGCTTTCAGCTGCAATTGAAGCAAAAAAACCTGAATGCAAATCTGCACTGACGGCTCGAGGCGCGGGGCATTAAGCCCGCGCCCTGATTCAGATTGTTGCTTATTTTCAGACGCTTCTAAGGGATCAAGTGCTTCGCGGTACACCGTCGTCAACGCACCAGTCCCAACGATCAAGTGGATCTCACCCCACCACATCGTCCAGATCAATCTCGGGGAAGACTTGCTTGATGCGCACCAAGGTCAACAGTTCGGGGTTGGCAGTCTTTCCGGATTCGAGGCGCTGGTAGCTGTAGAGGTTCTTCATGCCCAGCCGTTTCGCCGCCTCTTTCTGTGTCATCCCGCGCGCCAACCGCATTGTGCGCAGGTAGTGGGCGAAGGCAATACGCGGGTCTACCGCCACGGCCACGCCACCCGCCGATCCGCGCGGCATGGGCAGGGGCACCCTGCTGTCCGCCGGCTCATCAAGGTACGCATTTAGCGCCTCGGCCATGTTCCCGTCCAACTTCTCCCGGCTGCGCGCTTGGGTGACACACCCCTCCAGCTCAATACACCGCGCTAGCCACAGCTGGCCCTCCTTCCTGACTTTGAAGTGGTATTTCACTCTTTTGACTCCCGTGTGCTAACTGACCGGAGGTGCAGTACCCCTTCGTTTTTCGAGTTTCGCAAGGTTTTCAGCAATTCCAGTTCCAGCCCTCGACCAAGTTCCTTGTGCATCGGAATGACCGCTCGGCGGATTCCCTTGCCGATCACGACATGGCTTCCGCGCTGGCGCAGAAACTCCCATCCTGCATCGATAAACTTGTCCAGCATCTGCTTTCCACTGACTGGCATCGACACCCACCCACTGATACCACTTAAAGTTGGTATTATCAAGGGAGGCTCTTCGACCTAACTCCCTGATTCCGGTGGATGTGCTTATCCCGCGTAGATTGAGATTTGGAAGTGATATCACATGTCATCCGCCAAACTCCCGGTACCTGTTACAACACTCCGCACCCTCCCTCCACAACATCGTCCAGATCAATCTCGGGATCTGATTTTGGTACCCCCGCCGCGGCTGCGATTTATCGATGCATCCACAGCTGCCTCGACCACTCACCGTGCCTTCGAAGTCAACGATAGAGACACCTATCAAATCGGGCGCCTTTTTGACGGCAATGCTACACTTGCTGAAAAAAATCCCCGGGGGGTGAGGCTGTGAGGCGATACAAAATAACCGATGACGTTCCTTTTCGGGGGCAATTGTCGTGGTTTAACCTCTCGTTTACTGCAGGCGCGATCAATGCCGGGGGGTTTCTTTCCTGCCAGCGATTTGTGTCTCATGTCACAGGCTTTGTTACGATTTCCGGATTAAATTTTGGTCAACGTGCGTGGCAAGAGGCATTGAGTGCCTTATCGATTCCCGCCTTTTTTCTGTTAGGCGCCATCATCAGCGCGGCTTTCACCGAACAAGACACCACCGATCAACGCATTTCAAAAAACTTTGCGTGGACCATGGGGATCGTTGCGGTGGCCTTGTTGGTCATCGTTATTTTTGGCAATACGGGACACTTTGGTCCATTTGGTGTGACTGAGAACATTCAAGCTGACTATATTCAAATTGCGCTGCTGTGCATGATTTGTGGAGTTCAAAATGCCGCAGTTTCATCCTTGACGGGATCTTCTGTTCGTCCAACACACTTGACAGGTACGACAACCGATATTGGTATTGGATTTGTGCGAGCGCTTCGTAGCAGATCCAACCTTGATATTCATCGGAAAGAAGTGCGGACAAATTCGCGCCGGATTAACCTTCTTTTAGGCTTTGTTGCGGGTGTCATGGTGGGCTCAGTATTCTTCTTTAGGTTTAATTACTGGGGTTTTGCCCTGCCACTTCTGACGAGCTTGGCCTCAATGATTGAGAGTATTTTAGATGTGCGGTCAGTGCGAAGTTCGTTGCCTGGCGGAAAATAAATTTAGATGGGAGTTTGGATGACTCAACAGTGGTATTTGCGGCGTAACGGAAAAGAATCCGGACCTGGCACGGAAGAACAACTTCGCGCCGCATTTAAGAAGCGTGCGATTTCATTGGATACGGAACTTCGCCGGGAAGATAAAACTGAATGGATCAAACTAAGAGATGCAGGAATCCTTTCTCCCGAGGATTCAAACCCATTCAGCTCCGATCCACTGCCCGCTTCGGAAGCCGCCGCTGGAGCCAAAAAACCTCTGATTTACCGGGCCATGTTCGATGAGAAACCAGTCTACGGCGAAAAGTTGCGACGCCATTTTCCAAATTTCGCCGAACGTTTCATCGCCATTGCAATTGACGGTGCTATCTTGTTTTTTGCCAGTCTGATCGGCGTTTTTTTGCCGGTCATCGGACTTCTGGTCCAATTGGTTATTGGGTTTTTCTATTTCGTCTATTTTCAACATCAATGGGGCTACACAATCGGTCGCAAGGTCATGCGAATGCATTTGGAGACCCTGGACGGAAAGAAGCCTGCTCGTAGTGTATTTCTGATCCGATACTTTGCGGGAATGCTTTCAGGTATCCTTTTTGGGACAGGTTTTTTCATGGCACTGTTTGACCCAAAAATGAGAACGCTCCATGACCACATTGCCGGCACTGTCGTCGTTAGAGACTGACCGCCATATCGTGTCCGGCATTGAATTCATAAACTCTGAGTCATTGTCCTGCGTCTTCAAGGTCGACATCAGGTGTTACCTTCGTCATGTGGGTCGGCACTGAAGCGGGGAAGAAAGGATCCTTCCCCTTCGCTTCGCTCAGGGTCAGGATGACGGGTTGAAGAAAGGATCCTTCGCTGCGCTCAGGATGACGTACGCGCTCAGGATGACGTGCGCGCTCAGGATGACGTGCGCGCTCAGGATGACGGAGTAAGGCACCGGGCAAGGCATCGGTCCAGGATCTCAAGGGCGATGGCGATTTCGTGAGGCCCACAAATCAAAGGTGGTGCAAAACGAATGGTCGAGGCGCCGCAGCCCAGGAGCAAAAGACCCTCGCGAAACGCCATTTGTTCCAGTTCTGCCATGGCGTTGGGGATCGATTGTTTGGTGACCGGGTCTGCCAATTCCATACCAATCATGAATCCAGGTCCACGCACATCCATGATGCAGGGGTGACGTTCGGCGAGTTTCCTTAGACCGCTGGTCAGGAGCTCGCCGTTCTGGCGAATCTCTGGCAGGATTTTTTCGACGACTTCCAACGTTGCGATCGCCGCCGCACAGCTGACGTTGTTGCCACCGAAAGTGCTGCCGTGACTGCCGCGGGTCCAGTCCATGACTTCCTCGCGGGCGATGATGGCTCCAATTGGAAGTCCCGATCCCAACCCCTTCGCCGTGAGCAGGATATCCGGAGCAACGTCGAAGAAGTCTGCTGCATACATCTCGCCAGTCCGCCCCACGCCACTTTGAACCTCGTCAAATACCAGCATGATGCCGTGACGGTCACAAAGTCCGCGCAGGCCCTTTAGAAAGGATTTTGGCGGGACAACGTATCCGCCCTCGCCCTGAATTGGTTCGACAAAAATGGCGGCCAATTCGTCGGGACTGACCACGCGATTGAATAGCTGCTTTTCAATTTTACGGATTGCTTCAAGTCCGCATTCTTCTGGTGTCATCCCTTCCGGACGGCGCAGGACATCGGGATATTCAGCGTGAACAACGCCGGGCAGGAAGGGGCCAAAGTGCTCACGTTGGCGGATCTTGGAGGCTGTCAGCGACAAAGCACCCATCGTCCGGCCATGAAATCCGCCGTAAAAAGACATCAGGCCTTTGCGCTTTGTGTGAAAGCGCGCCAGCTTGATCGCGCCTTCGATCGCCTCGGTTCCCGAGTTGGTCAAAAAAACTCGTTTTTTACCCATACCCGGGACGTAACCAGATAACTTTGTGCAGAGGCGTGAAAAAGATTCCGTATAGAAATCAGTGCCGCAAATGTGCCAGACCTTTTCCAGCGATTCCCTTACGGCTCCCATGACGTGTGGATGGGCATAACCGGTGGAGCTGACGGCGATCCCTGCCATCATGTCCAGGAATCGATTGCCATCGACATCGTCGATGAAACAACCTTGGCCGCGGTCAGCAACCAGCGGGTATTCCTTGATGTAGGAGGGGGACGTGCAGGATTCGTCCTGTGCAATGATGGCTTTGCCGCGTGGTCCAGGCAGTGCTGTCTTGATTAAGGGGCGCATGGATTCACCTCATCCTTGTGCGGGATTGTTCCCGCATGAATTGCTCTACATAATATGGGCCACATCCACCTTTGCCGCTGGCGCCGCTGGCCTTCCATCCACAAAACGATTGTACGCCAGGCCACGCCCCGGTGGTTGCGCCGGTCTTCCGATTGGCATAGAGAACGCCGGCCTCAGCCTCGTCAAAGAATCGTGTGATGTCGCGGTCGTCACGGGAAAAAATTCCTGCCGTCAGGCCAAAGTCCGTCTGATTTAGGATGGCAAGTGCTTGATCCAGTGAACGGACTTCAGTCAGCCCGGCAAAAGGCAGGAAAAGTTCTTGCTGCATCAAATCATGATTGGGATCCAGCTCAGCAAAAGTCGGCATCACATAGTGACCGGCCGGCAAACGGTCTGCGCAGTTTTCATGACGGTAAATGATCTTGCCGCCATTTGTCGACGCCAAGGCGATGGCGCGATCATTGCGCCCAACGCCAGCGGCATTGATTACTGGTCCAAGGCCGCAGTCGGCTGCCGAGGCTTCCGCGACTTTCCATGTCGCAGCGCGTTCAAGAAGTTTGGTGGTGAATTCTTTCCTGATGTCGGCATGGACCATAATCCGGGAGAGGGCGCTGCACTTTTGCCCGGTGAGGCCAAAGGCTGATTTGACGCAGCCTTCCGCCGCCTCGTCCAAGTTTGCGCTGGGCATGATGATGGCGCCATTTTTTCCGCCGAGTTCCATCAAACAAGGCTTGATCCAACGGCCGCTGCCGCAGGTGCGATGGATTTCCATTCCGGTTTTCACGCTGCCGGTGAAGGCAACGCCGGCGATCCCGCGGTGGGAAACGAGGGCTGCGCCAATGGACTGGCCGCGACCCTGGCAAATTTGGAAGACCCCCTCGGGCAGCCCGGAGTCTCGCATCACGCCGAGCAGCAGTTCACCGGTCCAAGGTGTCTCTTCGCTTGGTTTCAGGATGACAGAGTTGCCACCGAGGATTGCAGCACCGGACATGCCGGCCGCCAGTGCTGCCGGGAAATTGAAGGGCGAGATTACGGCAAAAACCCCGTAGGGCCTCAGAAAACTTCCGGTTTCCTCGTTGGGCAGCAGGCTCTTTAGCGGGCGAAAATGGCCCCCGGCAGCCACCACTTGATCCGCATAGTAATCGAGGAGGTCGGCTGACTCGTCGACATCGCCGAAAGATTCAATGCGATTCTTGCCGGCTTCAAGGCAGACCGCAGCAGAAAGTTCAATCCTGCGGCTGCGGATGATGGATGCTGCACGACGAACAACCGCAATGCGATCTTCCCACGATTGCGCGGCCCATGATTTTTGAGCTTTTGCCGACAGGTCCACCATTTCGTCAAGGGCCGCAAGTGGAAATGCGCCAAAGCGATGCAGGTGCTCGGAAGTGTTTGATGGATTGATCGAATCAATATGATCAACAGATCCGATTTTTTTTCCGTATCCAATGACTGCGGGAAATTCCATTCCAAGATTTTTGCGTTGGGCAGAAATTGCGGCTTCAAATGCCTTTTCCATGGGATTCCTCCGCTGTGACAAATTCACAAAGCATGGCGATTCCTTGACCGCCGCCAATGCAAAGGGTGGCTAACCCCAGATTTGTTGCGCTGGTTTCCGCTGTCAGGCGTTTAAGTCGTTCGTGCAGCGACATCAGCAGGCGCAGGCCGCTGGCTCCCAGAGGGTGTCCCAAGGCCAGGGCTCCACCCATGGTGTTCACAATGTGCGGCGGGAATTTCAGTTCGTCGATGCAGGCCATGGATTGAATGGCAAAGGCTTCGTTCATTTCTACCGCGGCGATTGAGTCGACTGTAATTTTATTTCTTGCGAATAATTTTTGGACCGCATGCACGGGGCCCATCCCCATGATTTCCGGTGCGACATGGGACGTGACGGTATCGATGATTCTCAAGAAACTTCGAGCTCCGCTGGCCCGGGCAAACCGTTCTGATGTGACAAGGCCTGCGGCGGCTCCGTCGCTCATTGGCGAACTTGTGGCAGCCGTAATGAGGCCATCAGCCCGAAACGCTGGTGGCAGCGACGCCATTTTTTCAAGATTCACTGGAAACCGGATGCTTTCGTCGCGGCGAAGGCCACAAATGGGCAAGACGTGATTGTCGTAAAACCCAGCATCCCAGGCCCGATGAGATGCGGCGTGGCTTGCAGCAGTAAATTCTTCTTGAGCGGCGCGGCTGATGCGCGGGAATCGCCGCGCGACATTTTCTGCGGTTTCTCCCATCGTGACATAAGCCTGAGTCGCCGCGACCTTTACCAGTTCCGATTCAGAGAAATTGGCTCCGCGACGCGGCACACGAGACATGGATTCTACGCCAGCGACCAACCATGCACTGGTTCTGCCGCAGGAAACGCCGGCTGCCGCAATCGCAGCCGCTTCCAAGGCCGATCCACACAGACGGTTCACAGTCATCCCGGGAACTTCAAGGCCGGCACCAAGGCCAGCGATTCGGGCGATGTTGTAGCCCTGTTCCCCTTCTGGGTAGGCGCAGCCCACGACTAAATCCTGTGGCCCGTCCTCGTGCTGGTATGCGTTAGAAAATTTTTTCCGGTGTTCCTTCATAAGCATCACCAGCAATTCGTCTGGACGGATGCCTTTGAAGGAACCGCGCTGAGCGACGGCGAAGGGAGTCCTCATGCCAGCCCAGAAAACTGGCTGGATGGATTCACCGGTCATTTCAGTAAGGGGCTGGCGCATGCATTTCCTCCATATTGAGCAGACTGGAGGAAAGTTTCAGGTCGTCGATGCTGACTCCCGGTGCCAATTTTTGAACCCGGAAAAGTCCCGCTTTTGGGGCGAAAATACCGAGTTCCGTGACCACGAGGTTGACGCAATTCATGCCAGTCAGGGGCAGGCTGCATTTTGATCGTAATTTCGGTGCACCGGATTTGTTGAAGTGAGTCATCACGACAATCACGTGCTTTGCGCCATGAACGAGGTCCATCGCACCACCCATCCCTGTGACCTTTTGGCCTGGGACAATCCAATTGGCGAGGCTGCCCTCTGAGTCCACTTCCATGCCGCCAAGGACGCAAAAATCGATGTGGCCACCGCGGATCATGCCAAAGCTCAATGCACTGTCAAAAAAACTGGCCCCGGCGCGAATTGATATGGTTTCCTTGCCAGCGTTGATCAGGGTGGGGGATGCTTGTCCAGCGTCCGGTCGTCCCAAAACACCCAGCACACCATTTTCTGATTGGATAAAAACATCAAGGTCGGCCGGAATCCTCTCTGGAATCATGGTGGGTAATCCAATGCCGAGGTTGACACTGCAACCTTGATTGAACAGTCCAATGACCTCGTCCAACATCTCTTCTTTTGACCACGGCTGTTTTTGTATGGTCATCATTTTGATTCCTTCAGGATTTCAATGTCGTTGCGGTAATTCTTGCCTTGATAGATGCGCTGAACAAAGATCCCTGGCAGATGAACTTCCTCTGGACGAATTTCGCCCATGGGAACGAGTTCCTCGACTTCAACCACCGTGATTTTTGCTGCCATGGCCATCAGTGGCGAAAAATTTCGCGCAGATTCCTGAAACCAAAGGTTGCCATAAGTGTCACCGCGCTGGGCCTTGATGATCGCGAAATCTGCGTTCAGGGGCAATTCCATGACACACGGCTTGTCAAACATCCGGACCTCTTTGCCTTCTGCCACAATCGTCCCGGCGCCGGTTGGGGTAAAAAAAGCCCGGATGCCAAGGCCTGCGGCGCGGATTCGCTCGCTGAAAGTTCCCTGCGGAACCAATTCGACCTTCACTTCGCCGGCGAGCATTTGTTTTTCAAGGTCCGGATTCCCGCCTACATAAGTGCAGATCGCATTTTTAATTTGGCGGTTCTGGAGCAATTTTACGAGTCCGCGCCCGGAGTTCCCAATATTGTTTGAAATGACTGTCAGTCCCTCGACTGGCATCGTCGCAATGGCATCGATGCTATTTTCAGGGATGCCACAGAGTCCAAAGCCACCGCTCATGACCGTCATGCCGGAGGTGAGCCCCTCAAGAGCCTCGAGGGCGCTTTCGTAAACTTTGCTTTGGGGCTTTGTTCTGCCGCTCATGTCAGGATGCCTCCGTGGAAAAATTTTCCAAAAACTTCTCAAGGCCGTGAAACAAAAGTTGATTGTCTTTGGATGTCATCACAAACGGCGGTGCCAGGATGATCGAATTTTCTTTGATCGCAAAATGAAGTCCGTAATCCAGGCCGCGTTCCCACGTGATTTTCGGCCCAACGTCTGATGAACTGCTTTTCAAGTCTATGGCAGCCATGAGGCCCACGTTCCGTATGGCTTTTACCCGGGGATGCCTTTGGAGTTCCAAAAGCCCGGCGGTGAACTCCCCGGTGAGGGCCACCTTGGCAGATTGAAAGGCCTGGTCTTTGATGAGGTCCAGAACGGCGTCAGCGGCGGCGAGTCCGAGGGGATGGGCGTATGCAGTCAACCCTGCGGAAAGCATGTTGTGGTCGTAAAACTGAGCGACTTCTTCTTTTACCCACAAGGCCCCGAAAGGGACGTATCCGCCGGAGATTGCCTTTGCCATGCAAACAAAGTCAGGTTTTATGCCGTAGTGATGCATGGCGAGATTTTTGCCCGTCCTGCCGAATCCGCAGCTGACCTCATCGATGATGAGCAAAATTTTGAATTCATGACACAGGGATTCAATTCCGCGCCACCATGACGCGTCAGGGATGATGACTCCGTTCATCCCCGAAATGGTTTCCAGACACATCGCGGCGATGTTTTTTGATCCGGCGGATTCAATGATGCGGCGCGTCAGGCTCAAATCAGGATCGTCGGCTGGTTCTGGTATTCTCAAGGTGGCATCCTGAGCACCGAAATGGCCTTGTCCCCGCCAGTCTCCGGTCACCGACATGGCTCCCATCGTCGCGCCGTGATAACTCTTCGCGCGAGCCGCGACCAGACTTCGTCCGGTGATTTGACGGGCCATCTTCAAGGCATTTTCAACGGCCTCTGCGCCGGACAGCGTGTAGAAAATACGCCCTGGACCAGCGTCGACAAAAGAACACAGCTTGTTGCTTACTCGTGTCTTTAATTCAAACTCGTGCTTTGGGTTGGCCACTGGCATTGCATCCACTTGCATGTGGATTGCATCTTTGATGGGGGCGCAGGAATGACCGAAGGCAACTTGAAAGTTGGTTGAGATCGCATCCAGGACGTGATGCCCCCCGGAAGTTCTGAAGTAACAGTCGTGGCTCGCAGTCACGGCAATGCGCGAGGCATGGCTCTGTGTGGTCCACGTCCAAAAGAAGTTGTCAGCGTTTTTGTGATTCATGGTTTTCATGTATACTAAATAATCAGAATTTTCGCATTGGAGAACGTGTTTTTTAATTTCGGTGCAGAGAGCGAGGGTGTGAATAATGGCTTTGATTCGCGCTCTGATTGGTTCGTATGCAATAATCGCCGCCGTGACGACTTCTCCGGTTTTGTCTTTTTGCGCGGGTTTTCTTTGGCCTTCGTGCGCCAATGCGGCAACGGAATCCATGGATCCGCGTGTCGAAGATGTCCCGGATTTCATCCATATACCCATAACCAGACAGGCAAAAGACTACACTTGCGGTGCGGCAGCGCTGGCATCTGTATTGCACTGGCTGGATCCCAGGCTGGATTTTACCGAGGACAAGCTGGCCAAACAGCTGAAGTCCAATCGGTCCCATGGAACGACGATTCGCAACATCGAGGCTTTTGCGAAAGGCCTGGGATTGCATGTCGCGTGGCGTGATGGTTGGACGATCGGTGACTTGGAAGGTTCTTTGGCCAGGGGCATTCCAGTAATCGTTTTGATTCAGGCATACGCAGATTTTGAATCCGCGAATTCGAATTATGACTGGAAAAATGATTGGAGCAACGGCCATTACGTGGTGGTGAACGGCTTGGACGAAAAAAATATTTATATGATGGATCCAAGCTCGCGAGGGACTTACACTTACATTCCTCGCAAAGAGTTCCTTGACCGGTGGCATGACGTGGACATCAACGTTCGCCATTTCAATTTCGGAATGACGATATTTGATCCAGGCAGATTGAATTTTTCGTCTTACGATCGCGATCGATTCACGAGGTTGCAGTAGAATCATGGGTCAACTGAGAAAAAAATCATTGCTGGCGATTGTTTGTTTCGGAGCTTCGTTGGCCTCTTTGGCTTCTGCGACACGCGGGTACGACCGGCCAGTCGAATGCCCGTCGCCTGACGATCTGGGGATTTTTCCTGAGGGTCGCTCCGTTTCGACGCAATCTCTTGCCCGTATAGCTCCAGCGTCAACAGGATCTGTGGTCCCGTCTGCAAATTCAGAGCGCACACCGCCTTTTGAAACCGGCCCCAAAGTTCTCCCTCACCTTCGCAAGGCAAGTCGTGCGGGATCTTCTCCCAAGCCGGGTTTGCGGCTGGAACAGGTTCGGCTCGGCGAACAGCAAGTCATCGAAATTGCGAAAAAAAGTGGCCTGTCCGCGGGTGAATTTGAGGGCTGGCCAACGCGAAATGCCCTTGGCGTCGACTCATGGACTTGGGCTCGTTACCGGAATGTTCCGGCAGAACCTTGGCGCTGGTTGGTGGTTCCTGAAAATTTAGTCGCCGGTTCCATGCTTGATATTGAAGTGGATGACGCAGCCCCGTTGTTGCCAATCGTCCGCAATGCGGCGGGTGTTCCAAGCGACTACGAAGAAATTTTCCGTGATTTTCTGGACTTTCGTTTTCTTACCATGAAGCCAATTTTTGGCGACATGATCTGGACAGACCAATTGAACGGGTCGAATGTTTACAGCAGTTGGCTGAATCCAGATTTGCGTCCAATTTACGAACAGTGCGCGCCAGAGGCTGCTCGCAGTTTTGGGATTGAATTGCCCCAGCCGGCTCGTTTTAACGACAAGCCAATCACGTTCATCGCATCGCTTCGGGACAACTTGATCCGCTGGAGTCCAGAGATTACCGTTGTGCCTTCGATGCCCGCCTCAATCACACCGAAGCGGGCTGCTGTTCAAGTCGGCGAGTGGTTGCCTGATTTTCTGGAGATCTATCATCAGGCAATCGGTGTGATCTCTGGCGCGCAGATGGCAAAGTTTCCAATCTCTGGATCGGAAATGTATTTTACCAGAAAAAATAACGCACAAATCGATCACCACCTGGAATACCTGAATGACTACCTCCAGGAGCGCTACAAGGAACTTGGAATTGAAACGAGGCGCCTGCCATTTGAATGGAGGCGCATGACCCACTCGAATCTTGTGGCTGTCATCCCGGGGGAAATGCAGGGTCGGGATCCGAACCCGGTGCTGATGATGGATCACATTGATACGGCTTTCGCACACGATGTGTTTTATAGCAGCGGGGTAAGGGTTTCAGTTCCGGGAGCTGACGACAACGCAACGGCCGTCGCGGCGTTGATGCTCGCGGCAGAGCAATTGCGCGGCCGGAAGCATAAGCACGACATTTGGCTGGTTCACCTGACGGGCGAAGAATTTCCTGCGGACGATCTCGGTGCCCGTCATTTTGTTCAATCGCTCGATCTGAACCGGATTGAACCAAGTGCGATGATTCAGCTGGATATGATCGGCTATTCAAAAACCTCTGCGACTGAATTTCAGATCAATCCGGGCGATTCGCCAGGATCTCTTGAGCTGGCCCGCCTGGCGCTTGGTGCGGCCTCCGACGTTGCCCCTGGAATGCGTGGGCTTTACCGTCCATACGCCACGCCTGAAAGTTATTTGTACAACACCGATGGGATTATTTTTTCTGACTATGGCCTGCCGGTCATTTTGATCAATGAAGTGGTGAACAGGACCAACTATCATCTTCGGGACGGTGATTACCACCAGATGGCAGACAATATGGATAATGTCGATTTCGACTACGCAAGCGTCATTTCCAAGATCGCAATTGAGACGGCGGCGCGGGCGGCTGCCGAGTGAAAATGGCCTGCGGGGGATAAAGGTTGATTCAGCGCGTTCGTTAATCTATGTTTTTACAGTGAAACTTAATCGCGACACTTCAACAGTAGACTCCCGACACGGAAGTCAGCGCCTGCCGATGGTTTCGGATTTGGCAGGACCTCTGGATCTTGGTCGGGCCATCCCTTGGGGCGAAGAGCTCCCTGGAATGCCCGATCTGGACGACGCCTTACTTGGGCCAGTTCGTGATTTTGCCGGCCGTGATTCAAAGCAGGTTCGGGCCCAGCTCGTTCGGATTGGTTTTGAACTGGCTCGCGGAAATCAAGACGACCTGCCGTCCGATGGTCCTTTACTAAACTGCTTATACTGTGTCGTCGAGGCTCTGCACGCAGGGTCGCTCGTGATTGACGACATTCAGGACGTCAGTGAGGTCAGGCGGGGTCAACCCGCCCTGCACGTTCAGATTGGGGTACCGTTAGCCATCAATGCGGCCAACTGGCTGTACTTCTGGCCGGCTGACTTGATCCGTCAGCAGGGGATCGCCCCCGAATTGGAACTTGCGATTTACCGCCTGTATCACTCGACAATGATCCGTGCCCACTATGGCCAAGCGCTGGATCTCGGGCACGACATGGCACAAGTTACCCAAGGCAACGCACACGAGATATCGATGGCATCCATTGAATTGAAGACTGGTGAACTGATGAGCATGTGCGCGGAGCTTGGTGCCCTGGCAGGCGGTGCGGATGACTTCCGGCGCACGCGTTTGTCGCAATTTGGGCGCCGTTTTGGAGTTGCTTTGCAGATGTTCAACGATATTGCTGAGGTCATGGGGGACATGTCCTGCAATGACAACGCCAGATCCTTCAGGCGCCCGTCTTTGATCTGGGCTGTTGCGGCGAGTGAGCTGCAACCGGCCGCCTACGAGGAATTCCGGCGTGTTATGTGCGATCCAGACGAAACAACCAATGGCCGAAGCTTGTCGGACCATCCGGTCGTGCTTGAGGCTACCCGGCGTGCGTGCGAAGAAATGCAGGCGTGTATCGTTGAAGCCACAAGCATGTCGGAAGGCAGTAGAAGCGCAGGCACGGTATCGGCGCTGAATGACCTGGCGCGGAAAGTGATGAACACTTATGCGTAAAGATACTAAAACGGCAAGGGTTGCTGTCATCGGAAGCGGATTTGGTGGCCTCGCGGCGGCCATTCGATTGCAGGCGGCTGGGCATACGGTGACGCTTTTTGAAAAGCGGGATGAGCCCGGCGGCAGGGCCTACGTATACCGTGACAAGGGATTCACATTTGATGCTGGTCCCACCGTCATCACGGCACCTGATTGCTTGCGTGAACTCTTTGAATGCGCCGGCAAAAAAATGGAAGATTACGTTGAATTGATGCCGGTAACGCCTTTTTATCGATTGTTTTGGGAGAATGGTTTTTCGTTTGACTACTCGAATGACGCGGAAAGCACCTTCGAGCAGATTCGCAAGAAATCACCTGCCGACGTGGATGGATATAAGCGGTTTTTAGAATACTCGAAGGAAGTTTTTGACGAGGGCTATACCAAACTGGCGCACGTGCCGTTTCTGAACTGGTGGAGCATGATCCGCGTCGCCCCACAGCTCGTGCGCCTCAGTGCCCACCGCTCCGTTTTTAAAACAGTCGCACGGTTCATCAAAGACCGGGAATTGCGACAGGCCTTCAGTTTTCATACGTTGCTGGTTGGTGGCAATCCCTTCAAAACCTCATCCATATACACACTGATCCACTATCTTGAGCGCAATTGGGGAGTCTTCTTCCCGCGAGGCGGCACCGGAGCACTTGTCCGTGCGCTGGTCAGGCTTTTCAAGGAACTCGGGGGTGAGTTGAAAGTTTCGTCCCCGGTCACTGAAATTCTCACCCAGAATGGATGCGTATCGGGGGTCAGGACTGCCGGTGGCACGTGGTCCTGTGATGCCGTTGTTTCGAATGCTGATGTTGTGCACAGCTACAGCCACTTGTTGCGCGACGTGCCTGAAGTCAAACGATCGCGCAAGAAAGCGCTGGGCCAGTCGCAGAGCATGTCCTTGTTCCTCGTCTATTTCGGAACGGACAGGCAGTATCCAAAACTTGCTCATCACAACATCCTGTTCGGAAAATCCTATCGAGGACTCCTGAAGAAAATTTTCGGAAAAGTGGACAAGATCCCAGACGACTTCTCTCTTTATTTGCATGCGCCGACGCGCTCAGACCCAGGGATGGCCCCTGAGGGGTGCGAGGCTTTCTATGTTCTGTCTCCGGTGCCACACTTGGGTCATCTTAAGATCGACTGGGCGAAGGAAGGTCCGGCTTACGCCGATCGCATCCTTGAATACATCGAGCGTTGTTATGCACCTGGCTTGCGCAAGCACATTGTGACGCAGCGGATTTTCACGCCAGAGGATTTCAAGGTGGAGTTGAATGCCCACCTTGGTTCCGCATTTTCCAGTGAACCGGTGCTGTGGCAAAGTGCGTTCCTGCGGACTCACAACCGGGACGACGACCTGAAGGGAATGTACTTTACGGGCGCTGGAACCCATCCCGGTGCGGGTGTTCCGGGGGTCGTCAATTCAGCCAAGGCGACAGCCACACTTTTGATTGAAGACTTGAACACCGGACTGCTGAACACGCACAACGATTTGGGGGCCATGATTGGGCACCTCGCCGTCAATCCAGGGTGAACCATCGCCCGCGGAGGCGATCAGGCAAGGTTCAAAAAGCTTCGCGTTGGCGTCTGCTTTTCTTCCCATTGGGTCTCGTGAGCCAGCCCTGATCCTGTATCAATGGTGCAGGAATTGTGATGATTCCATCGATGATGCGCCCGATGCGGAGGCGGCCCGCCTTCGCCTTCGGTCCCTCGAGGACGGTAAGTCCGCTGGGGCCTTGCTGGCTGGACCTGACTGGCTCGACCCGTGGCAGAGATCCGAATTCGTCGCCGGGATGCGAATGGACGTTGAAAATCGTCGGTATGCGAACCTGCAGGAACTCGAGCAGTATTGTTTTCGGGTCGCCGGTGTTGTGGGGCTCATGATGTGTCCCCTGTTGGGGGCGGATCGTGAAATGGGGCCGACACACGCGGTCTCGCTGGGCTGTGCCATGCAGTTGACGAATATTGCGCGGGATATACAGGCGGATGCGCGTCTGGGCCGGGTTTATGTGCCGCGAGACATGTTGCCAGGGATTGGTCCGGATGTGTTGGCCATACAACCTGAGTGTGCCATGGCTGCGGTCAAGATTTTACTGAATCGTGCGGATGAGCTCTACGAGCATGGCTTCCGGGGGCTAGCCTGGCTGCCTTGGCGCGTTGCCTTCGCGATTGCCGTCGCCGGTAAAGTTTATCAGCGCATTGGGCACAAATTGTTACGCAGGGCCGACGCTAACCCGGCAAAGGCCTTTCAACGCAGGACCGTGGTTTCGTGGCCTGGCAAAGCAGTTGCCGTGGCGTCTGCCGCGTGGCTGTTCGTCCGGATTAAATGGCTCTCCGTTCAAGGCGACTGGATCGACCGGTCCCCGTCGCCATTATTACTGCCCGTCATGCCCGTCAAAAAGCCAGCGATTGCAAACCACCACCAGGTTTCCTGAATGCCTTGAATGACAGCCGGGCCGCCCTGGAAGATTGACGCCATCGCGCCGAAAATTGCCCCGAAGGCGGCTCCTGCGACCGTCCATTTTGCGATGGTCCAATTCATGGTGGCGTTTAGTTTCATGATTTTCTCCTGTTTGCGGGCAGTTGGTGCCAAGGAATTCCCGGCAGCAAATGGTGCGTGTGATGATAACCGAAGTGCCAGCAAGAAATCAGCGAAATCAGCCACGGGAATTGGGAATCTCGAGCGTGGTGATGATCGGCAAAGGGCTGCAGGCGTGCACGCCGGTGTGGCAACCATGTCCCGAAAAAGAATAATTGCAAGCCGCTGAGCAACGCAGGCAGAACCCAGAACTGGATCACATTCCTTTCCGGGATTTTGAGGCCGTGAAAAAAAATCTGGGCAACCGCCATCATGAGGACGATCTGGCGAAGTTGTAAGTGTTCCCGGAAGAACCTCCATCCCCATAGAAAAAAGTTGGCGCCGTTCGCGGTATTTTCGTGAAAATCAGGGTCGCGGGATGTCGCCACATGAATATGGTGCGCCTGGTGTTTGGGGACGAGGCGGTCAAAATCAAACGCAGCATAAAGGGCGGCTGCGATCCGACCCAGGCATCGGTTCCCGCGCGCATTCCCGGGATATGCTGTTCCGTGGCAAGCGTCGTGCGTGACGATGAACAGCCCGCAAAAGAGAAACTGGATCCAGAGTATCAATGCCAGGACCGCGGGTGAGTCAGGGAAGATTCCGGTCCGCATTCGGAAAAACGCGTACCACAGGCTCACGATCCATGCGGAAATAACGAGCACCGCCAACGCGGGGCTTGCCATGTTGCCTGCCCGATCTGGAAAAATTGGCGATTTTTGTTGTTCAGGGTCGCCCAAGTGTTATCCTTTTCGGCATTATGTGGGCACTTTTTTTTATCAACGCTGTGTCGATATTCGGATACGCCACCTTTACGCTACATCCGGAATTGTTGGCGCGCTACCCCTGGTCGCTGCCGATTTATGCAGTCTCCTATCCGCTTTTTGCCCGACTGCAGATCCTGATTGGGTTCTGGCTTTGCGTCAGGGCCTGTCACAAGGCCATGGGATGGCGTTGGCCAGTGTACTTCGCATCGGCCTTTCTGATCAGTTTCGCCATGGAGTTCAGTGGAACGAGTTTCGGAATTCCATTTGGCAAATATTCATACACGGGCCTTATGGGTTGGCAGCTTTTTGACAAGGTTCCCTTGTTGATCCCTGTGAGCTGGTTTTGCATGTCGTTGTGTTGCTATTTGCTCGCGGTGCAATTTACGGGACCCTCAAAACGGAATGTATTTCCGGTGGGCGGGCACTGGCAGGATCCTGTTCAGAGGGTCGGGCTCGCCGCTGTGCTGCTCATCGCATGGGATTTCACCTTGGAACCAGCAATGAGCCAATTGACTCCCTATTGGATCTGGGAAGAGTCTGGCGTGTTCTTTTTCGGAGTCGCCGTGCGCAACTTGCTAGGTTGGCTGGTGACTGGGCTTCTGATCTTCACCAGCTTTGAGATCCTGCGACTTCGTGCGTACAGCCCTCGTTTCCAATCTTCGTGGCCTCTGCGCTTTTATTTACTGAATTTATTCCTCCCGATCGGTCTTTCGTTGGCAGGGTCGGTGTGGTCCCCGGTGCTTTTGACAGCAGTGGTCCTTTCTGGCTGCTTTTTGTATGCAACCCGGCGTGGAACCTTGAAGGCGGCCGGTGTGGTGATTCGTGCCTCCACAGCATAACCCAGCGATTCGCCGGTTGTGGGACTGGTACCTCAGCCTGAAGTACCGCCGCTCGTTCGCCCGGATCCATTTTGACTTGAGCGCATGCGAAGGAAAACTGGACCCGGGGATTCCCGTCATCCTGGTTCCCAATCACATCAGCTGGTGGGATGGTTTTTTTTGTTTTGAAATCCAAAGGCGTCTGCGGCCCGGATCCGGGATTTACTCCCTGATGCTTGAAAGTGAACTCCAGAAGTTTCCGGTTTTGCGCAAATTGGGCTGCTTTGGCATGGAGCCGCGAAATCCTGTGAGTGTGCGACGTGCCTTCGCGCAGTTCCAAGAGCTCGTCACTGCGAATCCGTACCGGACGCTGACGTATTTTCCACAGGGCAAGATTTCTCCCGTGCGTCAACGTCCGCTTGGCTTTCAGCGCGGCATCGAGCTGCTGTTGCGGATGGCGGGCCCTGCTCAATGTGTACCGGTGGCCTTGCATATCGAACCACTGACGGCGGAAAAACCGACGGCTTTCGTTATTGCCGGCAATCCAGTGAATAGTGGGCAACACGAACTGACGAGCCGTTTTCTGGAGACAGAAGTCACGCGTCTTTTGGAAAAAATCACCATCACGGCCCCCCTTGATTTGCTCGCAGGGGGGCAGCCATGTCCATGAGCATGTTCTCGTGGATGACCACGGGGCCGAATATGGTCGCAGCAACTGACGCGCTATGCTGGCTTTGCCTGACAGTTCTGGCAGGCGCCTCTGCGATGACGCTCTTTAACTGGAGGTTTGCAGCCCGGATGGAGCAATGCCCGTCCGCTGCGCGGGTCCACGCAGACGACGGTGCGGTCATTCAACCGCTCGTCCAACCGCTCGTCAGTCTTTTGATTCCTGTTCGTAACGAAGCAGAAAACCTTCGCAGCAAATTGACCACGATCCTTCAGTCGACCTATCGACCCCTGGAGGTCATCATCCTGGACGATGAGTCCACCGACGGTTCTCATCATATTGCCGGATCCATACTTGCAGGCGCGGCCTTTCCGGCGCGGGTCGTGCGGGGCAGCCCTTGGTCCCCATCGTCTGGCCTTTCGGGAAAGGCACATGCATGTGCCCAGCTTGCAGATCACGCCCGTGGCGACATCCTGATTTTTTGTGACGCGGATGTGATTTCATCCAGTCTTGCAATCCAGCGTACCGTGGACTGGCTCACAGTGCCGGCGGGACACCATCGTGCCGCGGGAGTCACCGCCCTGCCGTTTCAGTCCTGCACTGGTTGGCGTGAACGCCTGTTGATCCCGTGGATCATGCACCTTCCACTGATGATCTCTGTTCCACTTTTTTGCTCGTGGCGTATGCCAGTGGACTCGCTTCAGATGGCAAACGGTCAGTGGATCGCGCTGTTTGCGTGCGATTATTTTGCAAGTGGAGGTCACCGGAAACTTGGCGCAACCCCACTGGAAGACGTCGCCTTGGCACGCCTTGTTCGTCGTGCCACCGGGCGTGGCATCCGGCCTGTCCTTGCCATTCAGGATATCAATGCAGCCATGTATCAAGATTGGCAGGGAATGCTCGCCGGGTTTTCAAAAAATCTAGTTGCCATTGGTGGTGGAAATCCTTGGTATTTCATTTTTTTACTTTTCCTGATGAACGTCACCTTTTTGTTTCCCTTGTGGGGCTGGCTGGTACGCCCCGACCTGGCCGCAGTCGGTCTCGCCTTGTGTGCATTGATTCGTTGCGTGACGGCAGTATCATTTAAACTTCCGCTTCGTGACGTCTTGCTGCATCCGGTCAGTCTCATGCTGTTGAATCTGGCTGGGTGGAAGTCGTTGCGCCATGCGTTTGGTGGCTCGTACGAGTGGAAAGAACGGGTGATGGAATGGTCGTCGACGTGATCAACTTCGATGTCGTAATCGTTGGTGGTGGTCTGGCTGGCTTGCTGCACGCAGACATGCTGGCAGATGATCCGTCGACTGATTTGCGCGTTGCAATCATCGACCCCGATCCTGATTCCATGGCATCAAAGACTTTTGCGTCATGGCGCCTGAAGTCGTCCCTGCCCCATCGATACTCGAACTGCGTTGAGAACCGGTGGGCGCGATTTCGGGTCACTTCGTGTGCGGGCGAGCGTATTGTCAGGGATTTTGGTGATTATTGCTACGAGCGGATCCCTGGTGAGCGCCTTCGGGACACGATCCGGCTTCGGCTTGATGCAGATTCACGCTTTCAATTTGTGCGGGATTCCGTAGTCGAAATCTCCGACGGGATCGAAACGACCACCGCTGGTCAGACAGCGAGTGTTGTCGGGGCATCGGGCCGTGTCTTTTCCGCGAGGCGTGTCTTGAGCTCGGTGACTGTTGGCAAGCCAGAAGTCTTGCAATACTTCCTTGGCTTCGAAGTGGAAACGGGTTCTGATCACTTTGACCCCGAAGTGGTGGACTTGATGGATTTCCGGGTTGCGCAGAACGGGGACGTTCGTTTTGTTTATGTGCTGCCATTCAGCAGGCGCCATGCGCTTGTGGAGTTCACCGTGTTCTCGCCGGACCGTATGCCCGACATTGAGTGCGAGGCCATCCTTCGCGACTACATCCGCGACAACTTGAACTTGCCCCCCTTCACCATCACCAAGGTGGAAACTGGCGCAATTCCCATGACGCTAAACGCAGATCCGCGTTTCCCGGCAATCCGCATGAACTCGGTGATCGACGTCATTGGTGGCGCGGCCGGAATGGTCAAGCCAAGCACAGGGTATTCGTTCCAGCGCAATCTTGAGTCCCTGTCCCAACAGGCGGGAAAATCCTATGGGCATTTCCGGTTTCAAGTCTATGACGCCTTGCTGCTCCGGATCATTCAAGTGAACGGAGGGATGATTTCGAAGCTCTTCCCGGTTTTATTTGGGGCAAACACTCCTGCAAAACTCTTTGCTTTCCTGGACGAAAAATCCCAATTCTTCGATGAGATAAAAATATTTTACCGGTTACCTTGGGCTCCTTTTCTTGGCAGTCTGGTGGCTCTTTATCCTTTTCTGTTCGCGGCGTCCGCCAGTCTGCTCTTGCACCATTTGATTGGCGGAGCTTCAGTCTGGGTGATTCCCGTGGTGGGGTTGCTCACTGCAGGCATCGGACACGGGAGTCTCGATCACTTGCTGGATTCGTCGTCTGGAAAGCCATCCCGGTTCTACTTGGGCTACTTGGGTTCGATGCTCGGATTCCTGGCAATCTGGTATTTTTTTCCACCACTCGCCCTTGGCTTTTTTGTTTTTCAGTCTGCGGATCATTTTGGTGAGGCCAACTGGATTCGCGCCATTCGCAACTCTGGCAACGCAACCTGGACGCGGGTCCTGGCCTGGATATGGGGGCTTTTTGCCGCAATTTTCGGAGTGTTGATCCATTGGCAGGAGGCCCGTCCGGTTGTCCAATTGATCCTTCAGGGATCGGTGTCTGTGGCTGCTGTGCCAGTTGAAGTTGCCCGGATGGGTGGGATTGCAATTTTTGTCGCTGCGATTCTAGCCTCTGTCGCACTGGACCGGTATGAGCGTAAGGTCCTTGGAAGGGCAGTGAATGGCCTCCCTGCAACGTTGTTGCTTGGCGTTAGTGTGATGGCGCTGCCACTTTTGCCAGGATTTTTCTGTTTTTTCGCTTTTTGGCACGCGTGGGATTCGATCGTGGCGCAACGGGCAGGAAAAGGCTGGACGTCGACAGAATATGCGCAAAGGGCGATTCGTTACACTTTCGCAGGCGTCGTTGGAATCTTTCTGGCGATTCTCATTTTTTCCGCATGGGGTGATTACGACCGTGTCTGGCAAATACTGTTTGTCATGATTGGTGCATTGACTGCCGCTCATGCCCCAGTGATGAAGCGTTTCCTGAAAATAAAACCGCCCCGCTTTTCTAGCGGGGCGGTTGGATGACCTTTAGATCATTTCCATGAACGATCCGGACGATCCTTCTGGCAACTAGTGGGCAGCAGCGGTGAAACCTTCTGCTTCCGACTTGGCGCGCGCGATCCAGTAGATCATGACGCCGTAGAAGGCCTTGGCAAGGACGTCAGAGATCGCGTACCCGACCTGAATACCGACCACAGCGGACTGGGGCTGGATGCCGAACATCGGGAGCATGTACGTGATCGGGTAGAAGCCCCAGGTCAGGATGAGAAGAAGGCGGATGTTGGTCAAGTAGACTTTTGCTTCGCCCGGCTGGCTTTCGATTGCGGTGCCCAGCTTGCCCCAGAGGATCATCAGGATGTACGCGAACGGAATCGAAGACAGGGTGCCCCAGACGGCGCGGGTTGCATTGTCCGTGGCGACTTCTCCTGGGTAACCGAGAGCGATCATCAGGAACGCGGCAATTGCGAGTTTGCCAAAGAGGCCTTCACGCTGGTTTTTCGGGAGGGCCAAGACGGCAACAAGTTCAACGAGAAGCAGGGGCACGGTGAGCAGCCAGTCGACATAACGGTAAGCATCGTTGAACGGTTTACCGGACGGCATGTACATGTTGCCGTTCATGGTGAACGCTTCCGTCCAGCTGTTGAAGATACGGAAGTAGTGGTAGCAGGCGATTGCGACGACCAGTGACGAAATCAACAGTGCACCACGATACTTCGGAGCAACCTGCGAGCGTGCCGCCAAGAAGAAAATGAAGGCAGCTCCCATGCTTGCGATCGTGAACGAGAACACGTTGTAGACCAGGAAAAATTGCGAGGCTGTCAACTCTGTCATATCCAAGACCTCATCTGAACGGGGTTTAAATAAGTCAAAAAAACAAATAGAATTAGGGAACTATGAGAATGGTCTCACGTTTTTTCTAACGAGGTCAACTTTGGCGAGCAGGGCGATTTTAGCGGCAGTGATCCAAAAAGGCTTTGACGAGCAGCCAGCCGTCACGGGTGCGCGCCTCTGACTCTGGTGTGACAGAGGCTTGGGTGTTTGGCGGGTCGATTTGCTGATTCACCAAAAAACCAGATGTGGCCTCCGGGTGGGTCTGCAGGCTCCATGCTGGCAGAGATTCGTGTTCCAGGCCATCAACAGCGACTTCAGAGCTTGTTGCCATCACTTTGAATCCCGCGGGAGGTGCAATGACGGCCTCGCGGTGGGATCGCAGCAAGGACCGTGAACCCGCAGCAGCCAGGCGGGATTGCTTTAGCTCGACTGGATAAAATCCTTTTAGCTTTTCCTGATCCTGGCGAACAAATCCCACTGCTGCCCCGTGCATGTGAGCTAGCAATTGATGGCCGAAACAAAATCCAAAAAAAGGAACTCCCCGCGCGATGTGCGGGTGCAGCCATGACGCCAGTTCAATCTGCCACGGCAGTTGATCGTGAACGCTCGAGGCGCTGCCTAACACAATGATTCCTGCGATCGTCAAATGTCCTGCAGCGGCGCGCTGATTTGCGTGAGCGAGGGTTGCCAGGCCGCAAATGCCGGGCAAGTGATAGCTGGCGCGAAGCGGTGAAAGTCGGGAGATATGATTGAAGCAATCAGCCTCCGGGGTGTGCGCTGCCGGATCCACCACGATCAGCTCGCGGTCGAAGGAATCGGAAACCCTCACGTCAGTTTTACCTCGGAAGAATCTATTGGCTTGGTGGCACTACCGGTTTTGGTGTTCCGGAATGGGTCTTGGAAATCACACTTTTTGGTCAAGCGCATGGAGAGCGCCGTGGTTTTCGTGAGGTTTTCCTCGCGGGTCAAGGCAGCCTTGGGATGATTGTCTTCAGCGAAGACCACAATGTTGCAAAAGCTGCAGCGGACTTCGGTGTGAGCAACGGGTGCGGCGTCACTGTCAAAGGTAATGTGAAAACGACGGGAGCAAACCGGATTGTCGACGATCAACTTCGTGTACGACATGAACACCCCTTGCGAAATACGGCGCAAAATTGAACTTCCGGATCATAGACCGGTTCAAGGGGTCACGGCAATATCCAAGGCCGCATGGCTGACCAGTGCGAAATCAGCCCCAAGGTTGCTTTCCAGGGAAGCCGGGAGGGAGGCCCAAGGCACAAAGGCCGATTGGCCGGCTGGTACTCTGACGGCACCAAGGTTAAGGCTGCCATCTAGAACAGTGATTGCAGCAAATCCTTGGCCTCCATGGACTTCAAGGTGGCAAGTTGCACCCGGGAGCATTTGGATGCGGTGCACCGCATAGTTTTCATTGGTGGGAAAGGTCAGAACATTCAGACCTTTACCCGGCTGGCTGCGACTGGCCGTCCGCTTGGTTGACTGGGCGAATTCGTGTCCATGTTGTGTTGCAGGGTCAAATATCTTCAGGGCTTCTTCCACATGTAGTTCCCGGGGTGTCCCCGCGACAGGGTCCTCGTATCCTTGGGCATTGTAGCGGCGGTTCCAATCCCAAACACGATAGGTTTTGCCGCTCTTGCCAAATTTTATGCGCTGCGGCTCTAACATGGTGATTCCCGGTCCGATGGCATGCAGGATGCCAGGGCTCAATTCAAAATAATCGCCTTCTTGGACTGGAACAAATTGCAGGTCATCCGCAGAAAATTTGCCAGTGGTCAGGGCCTCACGCAGGGAATCCTTGTCCCAGGGGCGTTTCAGGCCGATGTAGATTCCGGAATTAGGTTCTGCGTGAAGGATGAGCCAGGATTCGGGTTTACCGCATTCGTGGGGCTTCAAGGCCAGATCATCATCGGTGGGATGGACCTGCACGGAAAGTGGCGATGATGCGTTGACTAATTTTACGAGGATGGGACAACTTGCCTGCTCCGCCCATTCACGGGCCAGGAGTGGCGAGATCATCGCTTCCGGGTTGGCGGAAATGGCTTTCTGCAATGTTTGCCCGGTTGGATTTCCCTTCGCGTCAACAATTTGAGATGGAAAATCAGGGTCACAGGAAATCTCCCAAGATTCTCCGATCCATGTTTCTGTGGAATGGTTTCTCTTGTACCGCGCATGGATTTCCTGCCCGGCCCAAGGGGTCCGCGAGCGCGGGGTAAAGTTGTCGGGGGCCAAAAGCAACGGCTGTAATTTCGTCTCTGGCGTCGTATTGGGATTTATCGCGTTCATATCAACTTCCAAAAGTCCCAAGGGGTTCCCCGCCTAGAATGTGTGCGTGGACATAAAAAACCGTCTGTCCGGCATCCCGTCCCGTGTTCAGGACAACCCTGTAGCCACTTTGAAGCAGGCCCAGGTGTTCGGCTGCCTTGCTCACTCCAATCAAAAAGGCACTAATGTTTGATGGCGATTGATCCTTCAAGTCGCTGAGGCTGGCGGCGCGGCGCTTCGGGATCACGAGCACATGGACCTTGGCCTGCGGCTGGATGTCCTTGAAAGCGAGCACATCGTCGTCCTCGTAAACGATCGCGGCAGGAATCTCGCGCGCAAGGATCTTGTCAAAAATGGTGTCCGATCCCTGCATCGTAACGGTCCTTTTGCTACAATATTGAAGGTCATCATGAAGATCTTCCCGGAGATCATATCAGCGAGCGGGGTTCCCTTGAAACGGATTAGTTTGAGTTGGATAATCATGGTTGCACTCGCGTCGGTGGCGGTTACGGCCTGTCGCGATCGTGGAAGTGCGTCTGCCCGGATCAAATCCTATGAGGAAAACGGGGTCGTCTGGGGTTGGGGTGATGTTCGTCTGGCTGCCGCCCCGGTCACAACGGGCATTTTTCTGGACCGCCTGCCATCTGGGGCGCCCAATGGGCAGACCTTCAAGCTGGTTGGCGCAGATTCCAGCAGTGCAAGCACCACGGACCTGTTTTACGCGGACTGGCATCCACTTTTGGACTCCTTGCAGCCAGTGGTTTTTGCTTCTCAATTTTACTTGCAAGACCGCTCTGGTGCCCGCGGCACCATGGATGTCTACGTTAAACTGAAGAAGCCTGGTCGGACCTGGCCCGACGCATTTACCCTGGCGGTTGGTACGGCAGACGTCCGTAACGCGAGCGCAGGACGTTACCCGGTCCGCCTGTCGGATGGGCTAAAGGTATCTTTGATTTCTGCAGGGCAACAACATGGTGCCGTTGCTTTTCATTATGCCGATCTGCCATATGATTCGGGCAATTCAGATATCGGCACCAGCCCACCACCAGAAAACCGCCTCGAGGCGGACGGTTTTGCCACCACCCAACGCGGGGGACAAACCCTTTGGTCTCTGGCTGCTGGGGGTCAGGGAAAGCTGACTTTTATTTCGAAGGCCCTTCAAGCCAAGCCTGAAGATCATCCACGCCTTTGTCATGACAAGTTCTTTGCCGTCGCGCGCACGGCTGGCAATCAGGTGAATAAAAGTTGCAAGTTGACCCTGGCTCCTGCGGACGGAAGTTCCGGCTGGTTGACCTGTGCGGTTTTTGTACAGATCGACAATCCCGCAACGAACACTGAAAAAACATGCCGGGTGATCGGTTCATTTTTGGGAGATGCAACTCATGGCGATCCGTCTGATCAACTCTCTGCAGTGATTGTGCTGGCGGGAGATTCCCAGTGAATGGCCCAAAAGGTGCACCGCGAAGCAGTGAAAAGCCCCCAGGCGAATTGCGTCCACCGCGGCGTTTTTATGGGCTTGCCCTGGCTGTGGCGACATTGCGGGAATTGGACCCGGTGACCCGCCGCAGCATCATGGAAGATTTGCAAGGGCGGATGCCCCACTTGGCCTTGCTGGCAGACCACTGCGAATTTATTTTTAGTGATTTTCAGCTTTTAGAGGATGCGAGCCTTTTTGACGCCTTTAACCGTTTCGGTGACAAGGATTGGGCCGTTGCGTGGAAACTGATGGACGAGCCATTGAAGTTACGGTTGGCCGGCCTGCTTCGAGAGGATCGGCGTAAAGAGTTCCTTGACTTTGCTGCTGCGCAGCCCAAAATGCCACGCGCACAGGTCGTGGCTGTCCAGTTTCATCTGGCCAGGCGGACGAGAGATTTGTTGCGGTTGGGAAAACTAAGGATGCGAAGCCGGACGGTTGCACGCCGTGCCGAATTTCGAAGCAAACATAAACAGCCACCCGGCGGGAGTAAATCGTGATGGTGCCTTTTCGTGTGTTCGATCGTGAGAAAAAAGAAATGTGGATCGTCCTGAATTATCAGAGTGTGGGAGCGACGGGGAGTTACCTGATGTCCCGCGAGGATGACGGCGATGGCGACGGTGAAATGCGCGTTGTGCGTCAGGAAGACATCGTAAAGTATCGTCTGGTGGACTTTTTGGAAGAGTCGGACGAATACCAGAGTTAAAAGAAACCCCCGCAAGCTTGTCGTTTGCGGGGGTTTTCTTTTTCAGACCTGTTTCGCTGGACTAGCGAACTGATTCCTTCAGTTCCTTGCCAGGGCGGAAAACCGGAACCTTGCGAGCCGGGATCTGGATCTCTTCGCCGGTTTGCGGGTTGCGGCCAACGCGAGCCTTGCGGTTCGAGACAGCGAAGGTGCCGAAGCCAACCAGCTTCACGCCGTCTTTTTTCTTGATGTTTTTCGAGACGGTGTCAACGAAAGCATCGAGCAGACGCTCGGTGTCGGCCTTCGTGGCGCTCGTCATTTTGGAAATTTGCTCGATCAGATCTGCCTTGTTCATGGACCCCCCCAAGAAACTTGTAACTAATCTTGTGACGCTTGAGTTCACACCTGATTGGGGTGAGACTTACAGGGGGGCGTGATCTTGTCAAGAGTTTGTCTTTTGCGGGTTTTGATTTTCTTTGCCCTTTGCGCCTGGAACGTTTTTTTGGGATGTAAAATACATGAAAAAGCACTTGCCAAGTGGAACAGATCGGATGCTGATATTACTATTGTTCCTTTTCCCATGGTCACCGGTCAGGGCTGCAGTGCCTGAAATTGCCGATCGTCTCGTCCTTTCCGTCAGCGGTTCCTCCTATTCCCAGCGGCACGTCGCAGTCTGGTTCGTGGTTCGCGAGTTGTTGCAGGAAGAGGTTGCAACTCAAAAGCAAAAAGACAAGACCCCACTTCTGAGTGAAATTGCCTCAGGCTGGAAAAGCGTGATTGAGAAGTTTGGAGAGGACATGGTCATCCGACAGGAGGCGGCTCGCTTGGGAAGTTTTCAACCATCAGCCAAAGCGCAGATAAAGGCCAACGAACGAATCATGGCGCGACGCAAAGTCGATCGCGATGGTAACGCAGCCCTGTCAGCTCTGGCAGTCACAGACGATGAAATTTCTAATTTTACCGGCACCATCCTTCAGGTCGAAGGCTTTCGCAAGAGCCGCGACCGCCAGGGTCCCGGGGCCCAAGATTTGTCTAAGAACTCGTCGCAGACTTTGTCGGGCGGAAGTTGGCTTGGAGACTTGAAGGCCCGGTCGGTGATCCGAATTTATGGCGGTGGGGAAACATGGGTGCCGTTGGCATTTCCAGGCGGACTCACCCCGGCAACGCAGCAGAACAAAGGAGTCCCAGAGTGACTGACACAGTGGCCTTTGAGGTCTACCGTAAAAGTCCGGAACACGTTGCGGGACTGCGCGAAATTTCCGTGCTGTGGCGGCGCGAACCCGGTGGATTCTGGACTTTCGATCAAGTCATCGAGGCCCTGCAACGCCCTGCCGTTAAACTATTTTTTATGTGTGCTCCAGGAGAAAACCGGTGGCAGGCTGCGGTCCTCGTTGATGTCGGGCCGTACTCGGCAGATCTTTTGTATGTGTACGTTCGTCCCGAACTGAGGCGAAGTGGAATTGGTCGAATCGCCATGGGCAACCTGTTCACCTGGCTTGCCAACAATCCCGGTGACCAGCCTGGATCTGCACCCAAAGAAGAGCTGCTCCTTGAAGTCCGCCTCTCCAACAAACCTGCCATCGCCATGTACGAATCGCTTGGCATGAGTCGTGTTTGTGTCCGGAAAGTTATTATGCAGATGGCGAAGATGGTCTTGTCTTTAAGCGCAAGGTCAAACCATGAAACGGTTGCCTCAGCTCGATGGCAAGACGATTACCGATCTGGTCTGGCTGCAGACCAGTTTCATTGGCGACATGATCCTGACAACCGCAGCCATGGCGGCGGCCAAAGAAGCCTGGCCTGATGTCCGGCAGTCAGTGATCACAACGGCCACCGGCGTTGCGATTTTTCATGAACTTTCGTTTGTTGACCGGACGTTTCTCTTCGCCAAGCGAAAAGGATCTTTCTTTGGAGCGATACGGGCAACTTCTGGTGCCGTTCGCGCATGGCACAAACGCCTGCCTTCCACTGGCAACGCCGTCGTCGTTCAAGCCCATAAAAGTTTCAGATCATCGCTGGTCTCCCGACTCACGGGACTGGCAGTGGTCACCTACCGCGAATCGTCCCGGCTTCCCTTTATTGGGATGACGCGGCTGCGTCTGGTCGACCGGGTGATTCCGTTTCACGAGGCCGCGCGCATTGGGATGCTGCTGGAGCCACTGGGCATGAGTCGCGAAAAAATCCTGGCAGCGCGGCCCCGAATCGCCGAATCGCAAGCTGAATCCGGCTCGGAATCAAAATCCCAATCGTTACCAGGTTCTCCCAAAGCCCTCCGCATTGCAATTGCGCCGGGCAGTGTTTGGGGTACAAAAAGATGGATGCCCGAAAGGTTTGCGCGGCTTGGTGTCGAGCTTCTGGCGAGGGTTCCTGATTCACGCATCATCTTGACCGGCAGTCCCGATGAAGCCACCTTGTGCGAGGCGATTGAACGCAAGATTGGCAATCGCATGAGGGTGGAAAATCTAGCGGGTAAAACAGCCCTGAAAGACTTGCCGGCGCTATTTTCCGGATTTGATCTTGTCGTGACAAACGACAGTTCACCAGTTCATTACGCCGCGGCGGTAAACACGCCGACGGTCGCAATCTTTGGCGCAACGATTCCCCAATTTGGATTTGCGCCACTCGCGCAAAAAAGCAAAGTCGTGGATGCCGGAACACTTTCCTGCCGGCCATGCAGCGATCATGGACCCCAAGTTTGTCCCGAGGTTCACTTTCGATGCATGAAAGATATTTCTGTCGAAATGGTCCTTGAGGCTAGCCTCAGCCTTTTTGATATTCCGCAAACACAGCCCGTGAAATGATCAAGCGCTGGATCTGTTGAGTGCCTTCATAGATCTGCGTGATCTTTGCGTCCCGGTAAAGTTTTTCCACCGGGTACTCGTTGCTGTATCCATAACCGCCAAAAATCTGGACGGCATCCTGCGTGATGCGCACGGCGATGTCACCGGCAAAGCACTTGGCAAACGATGCGAATTTCGTGTTGCGTCCGCCGCCATCCAATTCTGAAGCCGACTTCCAGACCAGAAGCCTTGCGGCCTCAATATCCTTCGCCATGTCGGCAATCATGAAGGCCACAGCCTGATGCTCTGCGATGGGTTTGCCAAAGGTTTTGCGTTCCAGCGCATATTTCACGGCGTGGTCCATCGCGCACTGCGCAATTCCAACCGCCAGTGCTGCAACGGCAGGTCGCGACAGGTCAAAGGCCTTCATGGCGATCTTGAAGCCGTCGCCTTCATTGCCTAGCAAATATTTTTTCGAGACTTTGACATTATTGAAGACGATGCCGCGGGTGTCGCTGCAACGCTGCCCCATGTTGATTTCTTTTTTGCCGACTTTAATGCCGTCGAGATTCGCGGGAATAACGAAAGCCACCATGGCCTTGTGCCCAGCCGCCGGATCCATCGTGGCCAGGACGAAATACCAGGCCGCCTTTGAACCATTGGTGATCCACATTTTCTCGCCGTTCAGCAAGTATCCATCGCCGTCTTTTTTTGCGGTTGTCCGAATCCCTGCGACATCACTGCCAGCGCCAGGTTCAGTGACGCAATAGGCAGCCATTTGCGGTTCATTGAACATGGGCTTGATGAATTCTTCCACCTGGGCAGGATTTGCGGAAACAAGAACCGGACCCAAGGCCAGATCATTTGCAGTGATTGCGGTAGCCATGCCGGAACAGCCGTAGGCAAGTTCCTCCACAATCACAGATTGCGTAAGGTGATCCAGGCCAGGTCCACCCATGGATTCCGGGACGGAGATGTTCATCAGGCCGGTCTCGTGCGCCTTTTTGATGATGCTGGTCGGGTATTCCATCGACACGTCATGCTTTGCTGCCTGTGGCATCATTTCTTTGCGGGCGAATTCACGTGCCGTTTTTTGAATGGCCTGTTGGTCATCACTGAGTCGGAACATGGGCGTCGACATTGCAGATTCCCCCTCACTCGAACGCGCGCGGGGCGCGTGAATTGAAATGCTTATGGGAAGGGTATCGGCAGAACCAAAAGACACTTAAATGTCAGTTAATAATAGGGTGCAAGGCTAGGGGCTGGACTTGTCTCCACGTTGAAACTCGTGGAATTCTGATTTTCCTCCTTAGCGACAGCGGTGGCGACGTCCCATATGGTAGCGCTTTGGTTCTCTCCGTACGCATCATAAACTCCGGAAAGGAATCCGTAAGAAATAAAACCATCAGCGTCGCCGGCCGGTGCGTTATAAATGGTATAGATCTCCCGGATGTTGTGGTTCACGAATACCTCAAAAATATTGATGATGGCTTTCCAGGCCTGAATGGCCGTGGACTGTGTGTAAATTGTCAAGTTTTCAGCGATAGACCCAGATTTAATCAAGGTTCCGTTCATGGAAGTACAAACGGTCGTGTTAAACGATTCCGTGCTTCCATCGAAAATCTCATAAATATTGCCGACGAAAGTGAGCGCGTAGTCTGATGCTGCATCATCCATTTCGCGTTTACTGCCAGCCACAAAGTGCAGCAGGTCTGGAAGATTAAGATGGAGAAGGGTGGTTCGCGCCTGCCCCAGCGCCTGCGCCCGCGCCTCCGCCTGCGTCTGCGCGTCGTCGGAATAAATCACCGTTGACGTGGAGTTCGCGATCTTAACCAATTCCAAGATCAAGTTTGCCGCACCATTGGTCAAAGCATCAGCCATCATGGTAAAGCGGGCTTGGCTTCCCTGGCATACGTTGCTTATCGGGGGCAAAACGGCCTTTACCGTCGTGGCTAAATTCGGCGTGCTGTCCGGCACAACATGAAGTGTTGCAAGATAAAGAGAATCGGCTTCGATGCCGGAGATTTTAAAGTTAAAGCCAGCGGCAGGCGCTGGGAGTGGCTCGCAGGCGGTCGCCGCACTCGTCAGCACATCTACCATTTGAAACGTACCCCGATCCACCTTGCGGATTGTGACGGTGCACTTGTAGGTCTCTGCGAGTTTCAATGGAGTTGAAGCCAGGGCAAGGCTCGCTCCCGTAATGGCAGTCGGGGACACAGCCAGCTTGAAATCATCCTCAGCATCGTTTTTCCGATAAGCATCGATCGTGATTTTTCCATCGCCTGGAATGACGACGTCGGTCGCAGAACTGATCTCCGTAACACCTTCGGTTTCGCCAGTGGGAGTCACGCCGTTTTCCATCGACCGCCCTGCTGCGCCATTTTTGCACGACAGAAATCCAGCGCCGCAAAGGGAGGCGACGGTGACGGTCATGGAAATGCGCATGCAAAGTCTGCCCAATTGAAAATCTTCCTTTTGGGAAAATATCGGCGGATCGGGAAAGAATCTTAGTCATTTCTGCCGGTTAAGATAAATACCAGTAGTTACGGTTGGTTGTGTTGTTGACGAAACCGTCCCTCACGCGGGTGGGTTAGATGCGTGCCGTTTCCAATCAATCACAACCAGGGTTGTGTCATCGGCAGGGAGTTCCCCTGCGATGTGATCTGCATAGGATTTGATCACGCTGGATAGAAAATCCTTCGCACCCAAATCCCTGTTTGTGATCAAGGCGTCGTAGAGGCGTTTTTTACCGAAAGGATTCTTGTTGTTCGCCGAATAATTTTCAATCAAGCCATCGGTATAGATGAACAAGCGATCGCCATCCTTTAACTCTATTTCCTGATCTGTGAAGGTCGAGTCTGGATCCATTCCAAGGAGGCTACCGGGGGCGCCCAAATTTTTGATCGGCAAGCGTCCTTGGATTCGCGGGTCCTTGCTGGCGAGGGGCAGCAATGCTGGTGGTAAATGTCCAGCGTTTGAATAGACAAACTTATTTTGTTCCAGATCGAGTAGCCCAACAAAAAAAGTCATGACACCGGTGTGATTGCCAAGATCAAACAAGACTTTGTTCAGCATTTTAAGGAGATCGGAGGGCTTGGAGTTCTCTGCATTGCCCTGTGAAATGCTGAACGATTCGATCGCCGAAATGGTTGCAAAAGAAACCGCGGTAACCAATGCGGCTGCGACTCCGTGGCCGGTGGCATCGCCAATGAAAACGTATTCCTTGCCGGGGCCCGCCGGGCAATGCCCCCACCAGTCACCGCCACATTCCCCGGCGGGGAAAAACTTTCCGGTGACCGTCAGGTCAGGGTGGCAGGTTTTCTTGTCCGCAAAAAAAGAGTTCTGGACGATCTGGGCAGTGGCCAATTCCCCTTCAATTCGGACCTGAGATACCTGGGCTCTTCTGGATCGTTCCCCGAACATGACTCCAGCTGCAATGATAAATGACGCCAAGGGCAGGGTGAATGGGAGGAGAATGCCCGCCGTGGAAAAAAGAAAAATACACACGACGACACTCATTCCAATAACGGCCAGAGAAATCACACCGATCATCAGGGGGCTGAAAGCGAATGCAATCCATGCCCCCGAAAATACCCCGGCAAGGATCAATGGAATTCCCGCGTTCCACGAACGGAGCCATTTGCCGGTATGGGTGCTGTTGACCATGGCCGCAACAAGATACCCACCTGGCATCGATCCATGGGGCGTCTCGCGAAAATCCGTATTACCCGTGTACATCAGCGGCAGGAGGATCACGGTGTCCCCCTCATCGACGACGGTGATGGGCTTTCCCGAGCGAGCCCGCCGAATCAGTGCGCCCATACCGTAGGATTGTTGTGCGTAGATCGATTGTTTATCCACATTGACCAGGATTCGACCGTCGCTGCTTGTGGGGACTTCATGATCCCCACTGAAAATCCGCTGATTTTGAATTTTCAAAGGATGGCCCGCAACAAGGGCAACATGGGGCACAAAGACACGGTCATTGATCCTGTAAATGGATTGTAGATAGCCATCGAGTTCGTAGACGGCATGACCGATCCCTGAAAAAATTCCTAACGATGCCGCAGTGAGTGTTTGCGGTGCGCCATAAAAATACTTTGGCTTCATGGACGTGAGCCATTCTGGAACTTGATCCGGACCGCCGGGTGCAATGGTCCCAATCTGGTGTTCGGGACGGTCTCCCGGAACTTCAGTCCGGTAGGGGACCTTTTCCGATGTCACAAATGAAATGATGTTGATTGGCGTGTGCCAATCGCGACTCATCTTCTGAAAGGCAACGATCTGGTCAGGTGGGTGCGCCTTGTCGAAAATTTTGTCCACGACAACACTCTGTGGCTTGCGCTCTGCCAGTGCCTTAAAGACAAGCCCCCAGTCGGTCAACGGAATATCAAAATCGCCCTCGCTGGCAGCGGTTTCGTCGTCATACGCGAAAATTTTTATCTGTTTGGCAAGTCCCGGACCTTGTCCGATTTTTGAACGGGCCCAAAAAAGAAATCTTTGTTCCAACTGCTTTTCGACGCCGGTGCCTGCGGGCGAAAGATACAATGCGGCTAAAAAACCAAAAACGGCCAATAGGACCAAGGCTGGCTTGCGGTGTTCTTTCTTGCCGGCGAATCGTTGTCTTAATTGAATGAGCTCAAGGGTCATGTCGTGAGTTTAACACGACCCATGCATTCATTGGGTGCCAAACAGGCGGTCGCCGGCGTCGCCGAGGCCCGGTACGATATATTTCTTGTCGTTGAGCTTTTCGTCAATGGCGGCGGTGTAGATGGGAACATCTGGATGGAACTCGTGCAGATATTCGATTCCCTCTGGGGCTGCCAGCAAGCAAACGAACTTGATGCTTTTTGGGTTTGTTTGCTTCAGGCGGTCCAGCGCAGCGACTGCAGAATGGCCCGTCGCCAGCATCGGATCCAAGACGATGGTGTCGCGGTCTTCGATGTCGCGCGGGACTTTGAAGTAATATTCGACGGCAATATGGGTCTTGGGGTCGCGGTAAAGTCCAATATGGCCAACGCGTGCGGTCGGGACCAGTTTCAGGAAACCATCGAGAAGGCCATTTCCGGCCCGCAAGATTGAAATGAGCACCATGTCTTTGTCTTTCAAAAACGGGGCATTCATGTGCGCAAGTGGGGTTTCAATCGGACGGTGCTCAATGGGCAGGTCCCGGGTCACTTCGTACGCGAGAAGCATCCCGATTTCGGACATCAGCATCCGGAAATCACCAGTCGACGTGTCTTTTTTGCGCATCAAGGACAGTTTGTACTGCACCAGAGGATGTTCGATGTGGGTCAATTTTTTGGTCATGTTTCGGTTCCTGGATGGAGATTTAATTTGAATGGGTGGCCTTTGGCCTGACTTTAAAAAACAGTGCCGTCGCTCTCGATTTTCAATGGAGGCGGAGCCAACGGGCCGCGTTTTTCGGCTGCGAGAATCCTTCCGGCTGCCCACGTTCCGCCTTGCAGGATTTGGGCAAGTTCCAGATCTGGTTGCTCCAATTTCAAGCGAACCAGGTCTGCGATTTCATCGAGCAGCGCCACGGTGAGGGCTCGCCATTCCACGATAAGAGGTGAATCGGGGCGATGTGACGTATTTGATGCCTTCGAATCCAGAAGTTCAAGAACTCCCATATCAAGTAAAAGGCCACCGTTGCGGTATTCAGGGAGGCCAGTCAATTGATCAAGTCCGCTGATTTGGATGCCCGTTGCAACCAGCGGTTCTGCCAAAGAGTAGGTCAACCACTGGGTTAACTTGTGAAATGGAACAAATTCCGGCGCAGGGGTTCCGGGTCCGGCACCGGCAAAGGACCAGACGTCGCCCAAGGCTGATCCATCGAGTGACGGGCGTCCTGGCCACATTGAGCTGAGGCGGTTCAACAGCTGGCTGAAAACATGTGGAATCGAAACCACACCGGCCTTGGATTGATCCAGAGCCACCCTGGCAAGGTCGCCGGGACGGACCAGGGGATTCATATCATAATCGGGTCGAAGCAGTTTTTCGCCGAACGAGCGCAGAAGTTTGGCGCGTCCCTCCAGTCCAGCAAGGGGGTTGCTTTCCGAAACCTGAAACCCTTTGGCGAGTTCGGCGGTGTCGAGGGTTGAAAGGCGCTGCGCATCGACACGGTAAGGGTCAGTAGATGGATTCGCCGAGAACATTCCGGATTGGAACATCCGCAGGCTTGCGATCCCAAGCCCTTCGGAACGGCGGAAGGACATTCCTGTTGCATCGTCATGGTAGGTCCATTGATCGCCGGCTCCGGCATCCAACAGGACGCTAACCATAACCAGATCCCACGCACGGGTTAGCCACTCAAGCCGGGAACCTGCACCAACGGCGCGGCGCGGATCACCAATGAGTTCATAGGCTAGATTTCTGGGACTTTCGTCGCTTCCAGAGTTGGCTGGCGCTGCGATTTCAAAATGCCGCCAGCGGCTGTGAAAGGGAATTTCAAGGGCCGGGTAATTGGCTCTGGTGACTTGGGCCACCATGGCGGCGGCTTCCGCGATTTTGCCGTCGTGGACGGTGAAGTTTTTTGACGCCCCACGCCGCGCGTCGGTGAGGATCTGGCGCGCAGTGCTGCGAATCGTCGCAAGTTCGCGCAGGTGCCGGACCCGCGGCGAGATTTTTCCCATTTGCACACTTTGAGCCATTGGTGTCATTCGTTCAAATCCCGACCTTTGACGCGTTTCAATTCTTCTGCAGTGGGTTTTTCATCCTTGCTGAAATAACCTGCAGCAACTTTGGCTTCCATCTCGACCTTTGCATCTGCTGGAATCAAGGAGTCCGGAATGCTGACGCGTTCCAAAATCTTGATTCCAGTTTTCACGATGGCGTCATGTTTCATGTTGGACATGGAAACAAACTTGTCGATCTTCGTGATGCCAAGCCAATGAAGGACATCAGGCATCAAGTCCTGGAATCGCATGTCCTGGACTCCCGCCACGCATTCGGTGCGGGCGAAATATTGGTCGGCGCGATCGCCGCCCTCTTGGCGTTTTCTTGCATTATAAACCAGGAACTTCGTTACCTCACCAAGGGCGCGGCCTTCCTTGCGGTAATAGACGATCAGGCCGGCACCGCCTTTTTGGGCAGTTTCAATGCAAACTTCGATGCCGTGGGTCAGGTAAGGCCGGCACGTGCAAATGTCAGAGCCAAAAACATCGGACCCGTTGCACTCATCGTGCACGCGGACGGCAAGGGGTATTTTCGGGTCAGATGCAGCCCGGATGTCGCCAAAGAAATAAACCGTCATCCCGCCGATGGGTGGCAATAAAATTTCAAGGTCAGGTCTGGTCACGAGTTCCGGGAACATGCCGGCGGTGTTTTCAAAAAGAACCCGGCGCAGTTCTGCCTCTTCCACTCCGAATCGTTTTGCCACACCTGGCAAATACCAGACGGGTTCGATGGCTGCCTTGGTGACCACCACGTCGCCATTGGCCAGCAAAAGATGCCCGTCGGGCTTCAACCGGCCGGCATCCATGGCTTCCTTAATCTCTGGCATGTTGATATGCGCCTTGGTCACGGCAATCGTCGGACGAATGTCGTAACCTTTTGTGAGATAATCTTTGAAGGCATCGGCAACGATTGCGCCGAACGGATCAAGGGAAACAATTTTCTCCGGGTCAGACCAGGAAGGATAAGGACCAATAGGTTCAGCGGGCGCCGTATTGGTCAGGTCCGGTTTGTGATCTGGTTTCAAAGAGCCGCTGGCAACCGCCAAAGCCCGGTAAACCGAGTAGGAACCTGAGTGGGTGCCGATGACGTTTCGTTGGCGGGATTCCGTCACAGTTCCCACGATGGGTCCGCGTATCAAGGGGTCCGTGGCGCCCCATTTTACCGGGACGCAACCCGATCCAGGCTGGCCTGGATGAGATGTCAAAGTGATATGTTTAACTCGTTTTTTTTCTTCGACCATTTTGCACTACTCCTTGGGACACCGCTCAGGAAAGCCACGAAGCATCGCTTTGCAGCGACCATTTGGTGGTGACTTTTTTCAAATTGCTCCAGAAATCGAGCGAACTTTCGCCCGTGATGTCGCTGTGACCAAACTTGCTTGTCTTTGTACCGCCGAAGGAAAATGGCTCTCTTGGTACTGGCACACCGATGTTGATTCCGATCATTCCGCTGGTTGCGTGATCCGCGACGTGTCGCGCCACGGCTCCGTTCGTTGTGAATACGGACGTCGCATTCCCAAATGGATTTTCGCCTTCCAGTGCCAAGGCGTCCGCCAGATTTTTAACGCGGATGATGGTCAGCACCGGCCCAAAAATCTCTTCGCGGGCACAGGCCATCTTTGGATTCGCATGGTCGATGATCGTCGGTCCGAACCAAAAGCCTTTCTCGTGGCCCGAAGGGGCTTTTGATTTACGCCCGTCGACAATGACTTTCGCTCCGTCTTTTTCGGCGGCATCCACGTGGTGGCGGATTCGGTCCATCGCACTTTTGTCGATGATGGCACCCATGCCTGGGCCAACGGGCAGCTCTGCAGCAGCCTTGCGGATTTTTTCAATCAGGTGGTCAACGTCGCCCACGGCTACCATGACGCTCGCCGCCATGCAGCGTTGGCCAGCACAGCCAGTAAAGGAATCCACCACGCCCCGGACCGTGATTGCCTCGTCGGCATCTGGGACAACAATCAGATGGTTTTTCGCGCCGCCAAGGCACAGCGCGCGTTTTCCAAGGGCCGTCGCGCGGGCATAAACGTCGAGGGCGACTGGACTTGAACCAACGAAGCCGACGGCCTTGACGTTTGGGTGGTCGATCAGTGCTTCAACCGCCTCTTTTGTGCCGTTGAGCAGCGAGAAAACTCCAGGTGGAAATCCAGCCTCTTTCGTGAGGCGGGCCATGATCTGTGATGTCATGGGTACTTTTTCCGAGGGTTTCAGGACGAAGCAGTTTCCGAGCGCAAGGGCGATGGGATACATCCACATCGGGACCATCGCCGGAAAATTAAATGGAACGACACCTGCCACAACGCCGAGAGGCTCACGACGGAGCTCGCAGGAAACGCCTCGCGATACGTCCATGATTCCGCCGCTGTCCAGATTTTGCAGGGACAGTGCGAACTCGGTCACTTCGACGCCTTTAAGGACTTCTGCCCGGGCCTCGCTGTGGGTCTTGCCAGATTCCGATGCCGCGACGTGTGACAGTTCGTCCAGATTCGCGAGGACAAGATCCCGGAAACGAAACAGCAATTGGGCGCGTTCTTTCATCGGTGTCGCGCGCCAGGTTGGAAACGCCTTTTGCGCAGCAGCCACAACGGCGTCCGCGTCAGCCTTGCCGCCCAAGGCGACTTTTCCGATGGTTGCGCCCGTATATGGGCTGACAACGTCCCGGTACTGGCCGGTTGAAGGCGCGCGCGTTTCACCTGCGATCCAGTGGTTGCACGTCACCGGATTTGAACTGATTTTAACCAAACTCATATTTACGAACCCCGACGCATCAGCTTAAGCTGACGCAGTCCTGTGGTGATAAACTTCAAGACCTGATTCTTTCCGCGAGCTTAACACACGGCAGAGGCATGTCCATGCAGAAACCACTTCTTGTTGCGGTCACCGGCGGTTCAGGTTCCGGCAAATCGACCATCGTCCGTAAAGTCTGCGAATACAGCCCTGATTTGCGGATTTCAGTGCTTCAGCAAGACCATTATTACCGGGACCTGTCTCACCTCAAGCCCGCAGAGCGGGATGCGGTCAATTTCGACCACCCAGACTCCCTCGACATGGCCCTGATCCGCACCCATCTGGAGGCGCTGGCGGCTGGGCATGCAATCGACCGGCCAAGCTACGATTTTGCCAGCCACACCCGGACCAAAGAAATCGTGACGATGGAGGCAACGCCGATCGTCATGTTCGACGGGATTCTTGCTCTGTTCGATTCGTCCATCCGGCGCCTGTTTGACGTCAGTGTTTATGTGGACGTGCCGGATGACGTTCGTTTCATCCGCCGCCTGCGTCGTGACGTGCGGGAACGGGGGCGCAGTGTCGAAGGGGTGATTGAACAATACCTTGGCAGCGTGAAGCCAATGCACGATGAATTTGTCGCGCCGACCCGCCGTATGGCAGACCTTGTCATTTCGTGGGAGCGGTGGAACGACCGCAGCATTTCAATGCTCGCCAACGCAATGCGTGAGCTGCTGCACAAGGCCTAAAGATTAACTGGTTACAGTGCCTGCTGTAGATCCGCGATCAGGTCATCGGTGTCTTCGATTCCGCACGAGAGTCGGACCAAGGACGGACCGATGCCAAGTTTTTTTCGCATCTCTTCCGGCACCGAGGCGTGGGTCATCTTTTCGGGATGGTTGACCAGGGATTCGACCCCTCCAAGGCTTTCGGCTAGCGCAAATATTTTTAACTTCTTCAGAAATTTAACAACGTCTTCGTAGTTGCCATCAAGGTCGAAGGAAACCATTCCTGAAAATCCCCGCATTTGTTCCGCGGCGATCGAGTGTTGGGGGTGGCTTTTGAGTCCAGGATACATGACGCGTTTGATGCGTTTGTGGGAGGCTAGGAATTCAGCGACGGCCATTCCGTTTTTGTTGTGCTGCACCATACGAAGGCCAAGGGTTTTCAGGCTGCGATGCATCAAGTATGCGTCAAAGGCCGAGGGGACGGCGCCTCCCGCGAATTGAATGAATTTCAGCGATTCAAATAAATCCTGCCGCGACATCATCAATGCGCCGCCAATCAGGTCGGAATGGCCCCCGATGTATTTCGTTGTGGAATGCAAAACGATGTCTGCGCCCATTTCCAGTGGCGATTGAAAAATCGGGGAGGCAAAGGTGTTGTCGACCACGAGCAGGGCGCCAGTTTTCATGGCCATCTGCGCCATGGCGCGGATGTCGATCACTTTCATCATCGGATTGGTCGGGGTTTCGATCCAGATGAGGTTCGGTTTTAAATTTGCAGCAGACTTCAGCGCTTCGCGATCCGCCATGTCGACAAAATGAAAGTCCAAGTTGTATTTGGCAAACAGGCGACGGAAGAGGCGCCCTGTTCCGCCGTAGACATCGTCGCAGACGAGGATGCGCGATCCCGGGTCGAGAAGTTGTATGACGGCCTGGACCGCGGCCAGACCGCTGGCAAACGACAATCCGTGGCGTGCGCCTTCCAGGGTGGCGAGGGCTTCTTCGTAAGCCTGACGGGTCGGGTTGTCCGCGCGAGAATAGTCAAAGCCCTTGTGCTTGCCGGGTTCTTCCTGAACGTAGGTCGACGTGGCAAAAATGGGCTGCATGATGGCGCCCGTCGTTGGTTCAACGTGAGCGCCGGCATGGACACAAGTGGTGAAGGGCTTCATCCGTGATCCCCTTGAATCATTTAATCATCGGTTTAACTGGTTAAACGGCGTCTTTAAGCACTTTTGCTAGCTCACCCTTGCGATGCATTTCCATCGTGATGTCGCAGCCGCCGATGAATTTACCTTTGACGTAAATTTGCGGGATGGTCGGCCAGTTGGTGTATTGCTTGATGCCTTCCCGGATATCGTCATCTTCCAGCACATTGATGGTGTGGAAGGGGATTCCGTAGCTCTTCAAGATGTGAACAACCTGCGCGGAAAATCCGCACATTGGTTGTTCCGCTGTGCCCTTCATGAAGACGGTCACAGGGTTGGATTCAATTTCTTTTTTGATGCGCTGCATTACGGCTTGTTCGGTCATGGTTTCACCCCTGGTTACGCGATGCGTCACCATAATCGGGTGCTTCGGGCTTGGCAAGTGCCGAGCGGGATTTCGGACGTGGACTTGCTCGCGCCTATAGTGCTAAATTTGTTCACAAATCGGGATATAATCAGGGCCAACCGAGGGGGGCGGCATCACATGAACCCATGGAAACTTGCGATCCGCGCCATTCCGGCGGCCATTTTGTTGTTTGCTTCGGCATGCGGCAGCCATCAGGCTCAAGCCGCAAATCCTGTAAAAACAAGTGGTGTCCTGAAATACGAGCGCCAACCTTCTGCCTACGACAAATTGCCCCCGGCCAAACGGGGCGGTACCCTTTATCAGCAGCTTTCGGGCAACCCCAAGGTCATCAACCCGATTCTGGGAAACGACAACAACTCCCGCGCCCTTGAAGGCTACCTCTGGGCCACGTTGTTTTCCGAGGACTCCGACACGTTGAGTCCGTTGCCTTACCTGGCGGAATCTTTTGAAGTTTCACCGGATCGCAAGTCCTATACGTTTGTTTTAAACAAGGCCGCCAAGTGGGCTGACGGCACCAGCGTCACCACGGACGACGTGAAGTTTACTTTCGACAAGATGATGGATCCGAAGACGGAAGCCGCCCCTCTGCGTGTCTATTGGGAGACGGTCAAATTGGCGGTAAAAGACGGCCGCACGTTCACATTTACGGTTGCCGAGCCCAAGTTTGACACCCTGCGCAGCCTTTATCTGTTCTCTGTGGTCAACAAAAAACAGTTTGAGAAGGAGCCTGACTTCAATAAAGCTCGCGCCGTTTTGAACCCCATTGGTAACGGGCCCTATGCCTTCAAGTCTTTCAACCGGGACCAGTCGGTCGTCTTGACCCGGAATAAAACCTGGTGGGGCTATGAACTCCCTCATTTCAAGAACCGTTTCAATGCTGACGAAGTAAATTTCCGCGTCATCGTTGACGACAACCTTGCCTATGAAAAATTCCTTCGCGGTGACTTGGATCTGATGGGGTTCAATGCCGAGCAGTTCGCCGTCAAAGTCCAGGGTGTCGATAAGGATAAAATTGGCAAGTCGGCCCAAGACATCAAAGTCGGGAAAAAAGTTTGGGCCCAGGAGATTCAGAACCGGGCCCCCCGCGGATACAACTACGTTGGTTGGAACATGCGCCTTCCGCTTTTTGCCAGCGTCAAAACCCGCCGGGCCATGGCGCGCCTGCTTGATTACAAGCAAGTCATCAACAAGGTTTATTACGGATTCCAGTTTCAGTGCACGTCGCCCTTTGGGTCGCTGTCGCCAAACTCGGCCGAGGATTTGCGTTCAAAAGAAAAAATGCTGACTTTTGACCGGAAGGCCGCCTTGGCAATGCTCAAAGCTGACGGCTGGGCTGACACCGACAAGGACAACATTTTGGACAAAGAAATTGGCGGCAAGCGCGTGCCGTTCAAGTTTGAACTCAAATACAATTCCAATAATGCCTTGCGCGGCAAGATAGCCCAGATACTCAAGGATAACTTCAAGGCTGCAGGCATCGACGTCACGGTCAAGGCCGTTGAGTGGAACGCCTACCTTGATGACATCGACCATCGTAAATTTGATGCGTTCATCCTTGGTTGGACGGCAACCCCGTATCCAAATGCAAAGCAGATTTGGCATTCGGATTCGGAAAAGGATCAAGGCTCCAACATTGTTGCCTACAGCAACAAGAAGGTTGACGCTTTGATCGAGAAATCAAACGTGGAAATGGACGCCCGCAAGCGTCAAGAAACGATGAAGGAAATCAATCGGCTGATCTATGAAGATCAGCCCTACATGTTCCTCTCTGAACCACGGTCGGTCCTTGCTGGATTCACCGCGAAGGTCGGGTCTCCATCGGGTGTTTGGGCCATGCAGTATGACGTAAGTCCACCGGATGACCTTTATCAGTTTGTTCCCTAATCGTAAGCGGCGGATGACAAGATGCGCAGGTACCTGATCAAACGCCTTCTCGCAACCATCCCAATGTTCTTTTTGATGACCGGGGTGTTCTTTGCGTTGCAGAATTACCTGCCGGGAGGGCCGGTGCAGGAGGCACTTGCCCAAATCCGGGGGCAGAATGAGAGCTCGCGCGGTGACAGGTCTTTTTCTGTCGAAGACATACAGCGGCTGAAGAAAGACCTCGAACGCCAGTATGGCTTGGACAAGCCGATTCACGTTCGTTACTGGAACTGGGTCAAGGCGGTCGCCGTGCTTGATTTTGGTGACTCGACCACGACACGGCAGCCAGCGATGGAAACCGTTGCGAGCCGAATTCCGGTGTCGCTTGGATTCGGGATCCCCGGTTTTTTCCTGACCTATCTTATTTGTATCCCCATGGGTGTGCGCAAGGCGCTGCGCGACGGCAGCAAATTTGATGCCTTTACGTCCTTCATGCTTTTTTTGAACTACAGCATCCCGACACTCGTGGTTTCCGTCATCCTCTTGCTCGTGTTCTGCACAGACCGGGTCTTGCCTGGGGGTGCGATTTTTCCCCTCGGTGGCATCAGGTCAGATGATTTCGATTCACTCACAGCCTTTGGGCAAATCTGGGATTTCGTAAAGCACATGTTCCTGCCCGTGGTGGCATCGTTGATTGGCGGATTTACGGTGATGACGATGCTCATGAAAAACTCGATGCTGGAAGTCATCCGCAGCGATTACATCCGGACGGCCCGGGCGAAAGGCCTCAGTGAACGGCAGGTGGTTTTCAAGCACGCCTTGCGCAATGCGATCTTGCCCCTGATGGTCGGCATTGGCGGATTTTTGAGTTCATTTGTGGCTGGTTCGATCGTGATTGAGAGTGTGTTTGGTGTTCCGGGGATGGGGCTTCAGTTTCTTGATGCCCTGTCGTCTCGCGACTACAACATCATGATGGCGGTGGTGGTCATCCAGTCTCTGGCAATCATGTTCGGACAAATCATCAGTGACATAGCCTACGTTGCCGTTGACCCGAGGATTCAGTTCAAATGAATGGTGGGCTCACGAAATCTTTTTTTTCACCGCTCTTTCGGCGCCGCATGAATGTTTTTTGGCGGCAGCGTCGGGCTCGCGTTGGTGTTTTCCTTTTTTCAGCTTTGTTCTTTTTGGCCATGACGGCAGAAATTTGGTCGCATCAAAACCCGTTGCTGCTGGTCCGGAAAACGGATGCCGGGACCCAGTTTTATTTTCCCGCCCTTGTGACGTATTCAGCCGATGAATTCGGAATTCAAGATGCATTCGTGGTCGACTTTAATCAATTGTTGGATTCTGACCATCAGGCTGGCCACAAAAGTTGGGCCATATGGGCCCTGAACCAATGGGATCCCTATGTTCAAACTCCAGATGTCATGGCACCGCCATCACAAACTCACTGGATGGGTACGGACAATCTGGGACGCGATGTGACGGCCCGACTTCTCTATGGGATGCGCGTGTCGCTCACGTTTGGCCTGTTGCTTTGGGCCATGTCCTTCTTGGGTGGAGTGGTGATCGGTGTCTGTCAGGGGTACTTTGTCGGCTGGTTTGATTTCCTTGTCGAGCGCCTCAAGGAATTGGCAGAGATCATTCCGTTCTTGTCGGTCGTGATTTTGGTCAATGGAATCGTCAAAGGGCAGGGCTTTGGGTTGACCCTGGGAATTGTTCTGCTGTTCGCCTGGATCAGCATATCGTCCCAGATGCGGGCTCAGGTCCTGGCGTTGCGCCAACGGGAGTTCGCAGATGCTGTGATTGCGATGGGCGGGACTCATACTCGGATCATCTTCAAGCACATCTTGCCAAACGCGTTGACTCCCATTCTGACTTTGACCCCTTTTGCCATTTCGGCGGGGATTGGGACACTGACGGTGCTGGATTACCTTGGTTACGGACTGTCGCCCCCGACGCCGAGCATCGGAGAGCTTCTGGCCCAAGGCCGGAATTACATCACCAACGCGATCTGGTTGCTGCTGGCGCCGACGGGTGCCCTTGCCCTGCTGCTCGTGTCGATTAATATGATTGGGGAGGCAATGCGGGAGGCATTTGATCCACGTGCTTGATCATTTGTTTCTGTTACAATAAGAATGCTGTTTGTCAGGAGTCCGTTTGCCCAACCGTCGCTCTGAAAATTCATCTGGAAATGGCCCTGCGCCCCGGCGCAGGGATTCTCGTGGTGACGCTAAACGCGGGAATCGCCAAGCCTACCGCGAGCCCGAGGCTCCACCGCCATCCGATGAACTCCGAAAGCTGATTCACCAGTCCCTGGCGACCAGTTCCTATATTGTTTTCGATATCGAAAGCACAGGCGGCAACCCCGAGAAGAACGGGATCACGGAGATCTTCGCCATCCGTTACGAAAAGGGCGCGGTCAAGGACACGTTCTACAGCATGGTAAATCCGAAGATCCCGATCCCGCCCATTGTCCGGCGCATGACCGGGATTTCGAACGCCATGGTCAAGGATGCCCCGTTGATCGAAGATGTCATGCCGGACTTCTTGAAATTCATCGGTGATGACGTGATGGTCAGTCACAACACCATCGGTGATTTGAAGTTCGTGCGTTATTTCGCCCGCCAGGTCTGCCAAGTTGAGTTGCCGAACTTCTTTTTGTGCACCCACCTGCTGGTCGATCGCCTGGCACCGGAGGCCCCCGTCAAATCCCTCAAGGGACTTGCCAAATTTTTTGGCCTTCCGGCTGGGGATTTACATCGCGCCGAGGCGGATGCCTATTTGACCTTGGAGCTGTTCAAGGTTCTTCTCAAGCTCCTCGACGACCGTTCGGTGAAACGCATTGATGAAGCCATCCGCCTTCAAGGGGACATGGAGTCTGCGTTGCGCCTGAACTGGGCCATTCCAGCCGACAAGCTTAAAAGCCTGCCCCCTGGTCCCGGTGTTTATTTCATGTACGATTACGAACGGAAGGTGCTGTTTCTCAGCAGCGCCCTTTCTGTTGCCCGCGAAATTTCAAAACTCCAGCGCTTTGAGTTGGTCCCCAAGCAGCTTTTGAAAACCGTATTGCGTGCCTACGATTTGCGCGTCGAACGGTTTCCGAATGTTTTGGAAGCCCTGATCCACGAATGCGACAGCCTGGCCTCGACCCCCGTCAATTTCAAACCGGCTGACTGGCATCAGCGCTCTGTCCCTGCCTACTGCATGGACCGGCAGGATGGCCGATGGTTCCTGCGGGTTGGTGAAGTGGAGGAGGGCACCGTGGCGGCCTATGGCCCCATCAGCGACCGGCGTGTTGCAATGGACCGCTGCATGGCAATCGCCCGTGCCTTTGGTGGCGAGCTGGGTGAGAACGGTGCTCCAAACGGACAGGCTGCTCTTGACGATGGCCAATCGGCCGCAGTGATGGCGTTTTTCGAAGGGCGCTTGGCCTCTTTTACCGACGATGCAATCAAGCAGCGCCGCCGTCGTATTTTGGAAATGCTGTTTCGGCCAGCCGTCCGTACCCAACTCAATCATCAGGTTCAAGCGGCCCATAAATTGATGGGATTGGAAAACGAAAATCAGCGTCAACGCTTGCTGTCGCTGATGTCTGCGACGGGGCTGGCGATTGTTCCAGACAGCGTTTCGGGAAGTTGGCAGGTCTACGAAGTTGTTCGTGGCCGCCCGAAGATGCTGCAGCACTTGCGTGGCGAGTGGAAACAAAAACTCCATCAGGCTGGCCTGGCAAAACGCATTCATGAGCGCCTTGTGCGCGAAGAGAAGATGCTTTCAGAGACAGGCGTTTCCCGCAACGAAGCCGCCCGCGTCAATTCATTCCTTTGGTGGCAGCAGTCCCAAGCCGGCCGAGAAGATGCCGTGTTTCTGACCCTGGAAGATTTAAAAGGCATCTGAATCCAGGTCGATATCGCCACAAGCGTGATCTAAAACAAAGAGACATCGAAGGCCCTCTCAGTTAGCCAAATAGAGGCCATAAGGGCGGCACTTATTGAGCCACCCCAGATCACTACCGGTTGAAAGAGTTTTTTGTTTTGAAAGAAAAATAGGATTGGTAAAACCGTCAAAGCAATCGCAATCTGACCGGCCTCAACTCCCAAATTGAACGCCAAGACTGACAGGGCAAAATTGTTTGTGCCCAATCCTAGTTCCCCCAAGACGCTGGCAAATCCAAATCCGTGAATTAGCCCGAAGCATCCCGCAATCAGCCAAGTCCGATTTGGTAGAAACGGATAAATGTTATTGAATGCGGCAACGACGATGGAGAAGGCGATGGTGGTTTCAACGATCCGGGCCGGCAATGCAATTAACCCTGAGGCGACCATGAATAATGTTGCGGAATGGGCCACTGTGAAAGCCGTGACAACCTTAAGGGCCTGGACAACTGTTTTGCGTCTGTCAGATTTTATGACTGACAGAAGCATGGTTAAAAGGAAAAGTATGTGGTCGTAGCCAATGAAGATATGCCAGACGCCTTCGCGAAGAAACATTTTGAATTTTGCCAGCCCGTTGGGTTCTCCGGCGCCCAGTTCGATCTCGCGGCGATCGCTGGAAAACAACTCGGGAGATTTCTGTCCAACAGTGACGATGGCAACGTGAGTCGTATCCCTCTCGAAGAGAAAATCGTATTTTGCCGAAATCGCAAGGCCAGGACTTAATGTGCAGTTGACTTGCCAATCTATGACAGCGTAGGCGGCATCGTTTATTTGTTTTATTGAAAGTCCGCGAATGGTTGGCGAGCAACCGGCGTTTGCTTGCGTCGAAAACAGCAGGTGATTCAACGCCATTGAATTGATGGCTGTCTTTGACGCCTTGACCTCGCCCCAGGTGATCTTTTGATCTCCGTTGTGATCAAGCGGAACAACCTGATTTAAGTCCAGGAGGTTAATCTTCCATGTTCCTGTCGGGCTACCTGACTCCTGCGAGATCTCCAGGTACGCGGTGCTCGATGTGTGGGACATTCCAGTTTGCGAAAACGTGGCGAGAATCAAGGTTGCCAGGCAATGAAGCCAGTTTAAGCTCATGCGTTTACGTTTAATGAGTGCCATGCACGACGACCCCGCCTTGTTGCCTGCTCCAGTCGTCGAAAGCCACCGTGGATTTCTGAAGAGGATTCTCCCGAGCAGATTGCAGCAAAAGCCAAGCATCGACCCATTCTTTTTGATTTAACCAGTTCATGAGTGCCAATTGATAAGCTCGTTCCAGGTCGCGATCCGCAAGAAGTGCAATGATAGCACCTTCTCGTGCGTGTTCTATCGCTCCTCGCTCCGCCTCGACGCGTATCGTCGTGCGACAAATTGATTCGAGTTTGCCATCGGGACTTGAGGGGGCGGCTGTGATCCCCAACAACCGCAAGGCAGCAAGCCGGCGAGTCGCCAGGGCGAAATTTTGAGTTGTATCCGGAATCAATTCTAATGTTTCTTTGTATCCGCCCGCCGCCAGCAGACGGTCAGCCAGATAGGCGAGGCGCGGTTTGTCGTCGGCGGCCCATGTTGCATATTTAGATGCGGCTTCCCTTAATCGAGCGAGACGAAATTGTTTTCCCGACTCGAAGATCCCGATAAAATCCGACTCCATTTGCAGGTCTCTGGCCCAGGTCGCATTAGACGGATCGGGATCCTGAATTCGGCGATTCAATATTTTCTTTTCGTGGGGTTGTAACTTGGAGCCCCTCGATATCTTTATGTGTAGGGCGCAAAGGTCCCTTGCTGCAGATGCTTGAAAGCCACTCGTGTTAAGGCAATGGCGATCGGCGAGGTGAAGATCGCCTTGCAGGACTTCAAGGAAAAAAAGCTCGCGACGGGCGCGATCATCTTCCGGGTTAGTTGTTAGAATGCCGTTTAAAATATTCCGCGCGCTTTTAAAATCGTGGAGCAAGCTTTTTGTGGTGGCCTTTGCCCTTAAAAAATTGAGAGGCTGATTTTGAGTGGGCTTAACGGCTGCGAGGACGGCGTCCGCCATCCCGTAGAACTTCACGTCATCCATTTTGCGGCCAGTGGCAATGTAGGATTCAGCCAAAGCAGCTGCAGACTCAGCATCAGCCAGTCCGGCCTTGGACATGGCTTCCGCCATGACAAGATTCCCTGCCCTGGGTTGCATCGCAGGAACGATGGCCAGAACCGTGTCGTCGCTCAATTCAGGTGAGGCGTCCCGAATCTTGTCTGCAGCGCGGCAGGGGGCTGCAGACAAGATCATGATTAGGCATTGGATCCCGGTGGCAACGGCGGCGCGACAGAGCATTTTGCGGACCTTTTACTTAGCCTTACCAGAGGATGGTTTCGATGTTTTTCCAGAACTGGGGGTAACCGTCTTGGCTGGCGCTGAACTTGGTTTGGAAGTGTCCGATTGCAACTCATCCAGTGTTTCTGCGGTCCATTCGGCGTCAAATGCGGGGTCAACGTCCCTGGCAATCGAACGGATTTTGAGTTCAGGGTCAACGATAAAAGTCGTGCGGCGGGCTACGCCAATCAGCGGGACTTTTACTCCATACTGAGAAATTACCTTTGAGTCACTGTCTGCAAGGAGGTCAAAGCTCAAATTGTGCTTATCGTGAAATTTCTTTTGTGAGTCCTGAGAATCCGCGGAGATGCCTACAAGTTTCCCGTTTCGGGATTCGATCTTCTTGATGGCATCGCGAAAGGCACAGGCCTGTTCCGTGCATCCTGGAGAATCTGCTTTTGGATAAAAGTAAACAACAGTCCAAGTTCCCTTTCGGTCTGACAGCTTGAATGGTTTTCCGTTCTGATCAGGTAGGGTGAAGTCCGGTGCAGGCATGTCGATTGCAATTTGGTCGTTCGCGCCTGTATCGGCTTTGGCGCAGACGGGTGACAGAAGAAATAAACCGGCGAGGAATGTCGTCGCGAGACAAAGGCCGCGGTCATTTGAGTTTTTTCCAAAAATCCTCATTTACAATCTCCAGAATATTATAGTTTTGAGATTAAGATTTTCCACAGCCGGGGAAAAACTTTACATCTACGCATGAGCTTGCCATAATTTTAGCCTAATCCAAATCGAATCCAAATCGAATCCAAATCGAATCCAAATTTTAATATGAACGTTACTTGACAGGAGATTGCATGCCGCCGACATCTCGAGTGTTATCGTCAGCCGGATTATTTCTGCTAATGACTGCGGGGGGGCAAGCTCTTGCGCTCGGTGGCAACAATAACACCTCGGAATTGAATTCCGAGGTGGTGCGCGTCTCTCCAAAACGCACTGCGGTGCTCATGGATGTGGTCGAAGGTGGCGGGCTGCGCCAAGGGGCCTTGGTTTCGGTTTGGTTTGAAAACGATTTCAAATCCAAAGGCGTCGTCCGGAAGCTATCGTCTTCTGGTCGGGCCCTGGTTCGAATCGCGCAGGCGGCTCCGGCAGAAGTTGCCAAAGGCGACCCGGCCCTGATGACGATCGTTGAGAATGGCAATGAGGGCGAGGCGTTGGCTAACCGCAGCGGAATACCTCTGTTGAAGGAATCCTCCCTTATTAGCATCCACCGCGCAGACGGTGTGGCTTCATCTGTGGAACTTTCAGTCGGTGCACTTGGAGGCTCGACAAAGGTATCCGGTGGATCGGCCAACGAAGATGTGGATTTCGCCTTTACTTCCCGTGAAATTGGTTTCGCCGGGCAGGCTGGCTATACCGCTGGCAGCATTTCCGGTGGTTTTGGCTTGAACTACCGTAACGGAACTGATGGGGCGAAGGCGGACGTCAACACAGACTCCACCGGCACGAAGGACAAGGATGCAATCGACACCACCAGTTCTGGTTATACGGCAACTCCCTATGTTGCCTACAGAATGCCGGTGGCAGGCATGTCGCTGGGACTAGGCGTCGGATTTCAGATTGGCCAGGATGAATCAGAGCGAACCGTCAAACTAGCCGGTGTTGATGGCCCGCACAATCCTGTGACCACAACTGAAAATGGTGTTCGGCTGGAACTTGTTGCGAAGGCGACTGGATATGAAGCCGGAATCAACATGGCGCCTTCTTTAACCGGCAAAACCAAGGAAGATAATTCTTTAGATGTCGATCACAAGGCCAGCAGTTTTTCTGGTTTTTATGCCAGCAACTATAGCGGAACGCCTTACCGTGCCGAGGTCTCTTTCGGGTCTGGATCGGATAAATATACCTCAGCCGACCTCAAATCCAGTTCTGTTGGATTTGCTGGCCAGGTTGAAATGCCGTTTGCCGGATATCGCATGGCGCCGGGCGTTGGCTACACGATGAGCAACCGCGAACTCGGTGACCTGAAGGCTAGTGCATGGGAACTCACCGCTGGCTCGCGTGTCGCGCTTTCTGGCCCCTATGCACCCTACGCAGGCCTCTCGTTCAAGTACAAAAGTCAGACCGAAGATGCTTCCGGGACCAAGCCAGAATATTCAACGGGAGCATTTGGCGTCAGCGTTAGTGGTGGCGTCAGGCTCTGATTTTATAAGTTCGCGATTTCGTTTTTCTGTGTTCATTTAATTACCGTGTAAGGGGCTCACGATATGAAATTCTCGCGGAAAGTATCTGCACGGATCGGCATTGGACTTTTCTTGTGTAGCAGTCTTGTTGTGTTGAACAACTGCGGAAAGGGGAGCGGGAGTCGAGATTTTTTACCTGACTTTTCTGACCGTGGTTCACTCTTCAGTCCAGGGCGTGGAGCTGTGGAGTTCTTGAATAGCTGCTTTAATTTGCCGTCCGGCGAGATTGCCGAATTCGTGGGCTGGATGTCGGCCCAGTTAAAACTGGAAAGCCTTGCGAAGGTTTGCAGTGGTTTGGCGGAAGCTGATTTCGCAAGCGGAGTATCGACGACCAAAGAACCTGCGGATATCGACTAAATATATCTAATTTTTGAATTTCTACTTGATGTAAGGGAGTGAATTAAAATGATGACACGGATAACGAGACGGATAATGGACTCGAAGAATCGCAGATGGTCGCTGGCAGCTGCCATGCTCATGACGAGCACGGCACTGATGGCATCAAGCCACAGGGAAGCCCCGGGCCTTGCCAACGACCCCGCTGCCGATATCACCGATTTGTACACGTTCAAGGGCGAACGTGGAACGACGCATCAAGCGTTTGTGATGAACGTGTCGCCAGCCTATGTGGCTGCCGCAGGACCGAACTGGTACCGGTTTGACGATGATGTCTTGTACGAAATCCACATCGACAACAACGGTGATGCAATTGAGGACGTGACCTATCAGTTCAACTTCACGACCCACAACGACAAGGACGAAGCGACGAATGCCAACGTCATCGCATTCTTGCCGGGTGTTGCCTGGGACAGCGCTAAAAAAGCATACACCCACTTTGGCGGTGCAGCAGGTTCGCTCCCATTGCGCCAGACCTACAGCATGACCAAAGTCACTGGTGGTCGCCGCAAGGGAAAAGCCACCAAGATCACGCCGACGGACATGAGTGACTTTCCCGTGGCTCCGCCCCGCATCGGCCCGGGCACGACGGATGGCGCGATCGCCAACCATGCCTCTGCATCCAACCGTTACACGGCCTATAAGACCTTGGCTGCCAATGCCACTGTCACGACTGCAGATGGTTACAAGGTTTTCGCGGGCCCCCGTAACGATCCGTTTAGCGTCGACCTTGGCGGCATTTTCAACTCTATCCTTGTCCGGCCTGGAGCTGTTGGTTTGCCGAGTGGTGCAACTGACTCTTTGGCAAAATCGAACGTACTATCCATCGTTGTTGAGGTTCCAATCGCAGAGATTATGCCTGACGCGGCAAAGCCGAGTTTCGGTGTGTGGGCAACCACCAGCCGTCCCCAGGGCACAGTCCGTGGGCTTAAGGGTAAAAACCCTACCAACGGTGGCGGATATGTTCAAATTTCACGCCTTGGTAACCCACTCGTCAACGAAGTCGTGATCGGTGTGAAGGATAAAGACAAGTTCAACGCAACCGAGCCAAAAGATGACGTCACCAATTTCGCTGGCTATGTGGTGAAACCCCAGTTGGCCTATTTGCTGAACGCTCTTTACGGGAGTGCCGGTTCGACTGCGGCTGGCGGAATTACTGACATCAGCCTCGAAGATCGGACTGATTTGGTTCAAGTGTTTGTCACTGGCATCAAGGGGGTGTCCATGTATCCTGACGCCACCGGAACTGGTGATATGATTCGCGTCAATCGCGCTCTTGATCTTGGCGGCGGTGCCGTCGAAGGTTGGCCACTAAATGGCCGGAAGATCACAGACAACGTCGTAAAAACTGCGTTGACGTTTCTTGCCGAGTGCAAGGTGCTGACCGAGTTTGGCGACTTTGATGTTTCAAGTATTTTTCCAAAGCACATCGTCGCTAAGACAAACCCAGTAGGGGCGCCTATCAACTGTCATTTGGATAGCTTCGCAACGGAAACGGCGACCAGCGGCGGAACCAATGACGCCACCGTGTTTCCGTATCTGGATTTGCCGTGGAGCGCTTGGGATTGATTTCTTGACACTTGTTAAGCATATCAGCTTGATATGTTGCTCAGTGTTTGTATAATTTTGCAGGACATTTTTGCCTTTTTTATTTTTTGGGAGATTTTCGCATGAGAAAGATTCTACTAGCTCTTGTCCCTGTTGTGAGTTTGATGGCTGGCGTTGCTTCTGCTCAAGATTCTCATTCTGCCAAGTCTCATCCTGCAAAAGCCCACAAGGCCGCTGCTGCAACCACCGAGAAAAAGCTTTACGACCGCCTTGGCGGCAAGAAGGCTATCACGGCAGTGGTTGATGAATTTGTCGCAAACGTTGCTGCTGACACACGCATCAACAGCTTCTTTGCTGCCACCGCTGGCGACAAAAAGCGCCTTGCGAAGTTCAAAGGCAACATGGTGAATCAGATCTGCGAAGGCACCGGCGGCCCATGCAAGTACAAGGGCAAGGACATGAAGACGGCTCATGCTGGAATGGGCGTTCAGGGTCAGCACTTCGGCGCTCTCGTTGAAGATCTCGTCAAGGCTCTCGACAAGTTCAAAGTTCCTGAAAAAGAAAAAGGCGAGCTGTTGGCAATCCTGGGCCCGATGCAGTCAGACATCGTAGAGGCTGCACCCGCTGCGGCTTCGGCTCCTGCTACCAAGTAATTTGATCGATTCGTTTTAGCGCGAAAAAAAACCGGAGGTCCCTTCAGGGATCTCCGGTTTTGTTTTGAAGAAATGAACTCTTTTTACTTCGCGAAGTAAGTCTTCAGTCCCTCTGCGTTTGGCTTCATCGACTTCTCGCCTTTTTTCCAGTTTGCCGGGCATACTTCGCCGTGCTTTTCGTGGAATTGCAGCGCTTCGACCAAACGAAGCATCTCATCGACATTGCGGCCAAGGGGCAAATCATTGACCGTTTGCTGGCGGACGATGCCGTCCTTGTCGATCAGGAACGTGCCGCGCAGTGCAATTCCTGCTTCCGGAATTAGAACGTCATAGTCGCGTGCGATCGTCTTGTTGATGTCGGCCAACAGAGGATACTTCACGCCCTGGATGCCGCCTTCAGCAACCGGGGTTTTGAGCCAAGCGTTGTGGCTGAATTGGCTGTCGACCGAGCAACCGATGACTTCAGTATTCATTTCACGGAACTGCTCA
>CANJZQ010000009.1 GCA_947479535.1 Oligoflexales bacterium
GTCCTTTGGGACTCAATCTGCAAGCAGTCCACGGCGATCCTTAATTTTTTTGCAGGATTCAAGCAAACCAGGGTTGATGGTCGTGATTTTGTGCCGCTGTCTGACATCGACGCTACCGGGCCGGCAACAAAGGTTGCCCCCACAGCGAATACCGCCAGCGAACCAGGCGTGAAGAAAGCGAAGGCCACAAAGGACGACAAGCCCGCTGCGAATTCTGACGAATTCAAATTGAATTCATTTTTAAAGTCTTTCACCTCCGATCTGACAGAACTGGCCCAGAAAGGGGATCTCGATCCGGTCATCGGTCGTGATGCCGAGGTTCGCCGGGTTCTGGAGATTCTTGGACGCAAGAAGAAAAACAACCCCCTTCTTTTGGGTGAACCAGGAGTCGGAAAGTCAGCTGTGGCGGAAGCCGTTGCGTTGAAAATTGCCAGTGGCCAGGTTCCTGAAACCATGCGCGACAAGCGTGTCTTGTCGCTTGACCTTGGTGCCATGCTGGCTGGCGCAAAGTACCGTGGCGAATTTGAAGAGAGGATCAAAGGCCTGCTGCAGGCGCTGGATGAATATCGAGGTCAGATCATCCTTTTTATTGATGAAATTCATATGATCGTGGGAGCCGGAAATCCTCAAGGCTCTGCCGATGCCGCAAACCTGCTCAAGCCAGCATTGGCCCGTGGGCTGATTCAATGCCTCGGGGCCACGACGGTGGATGAATTTCGCAAGTACATTGAAAAGGACCCTGCGTTGGAACGACGTTTTCAGCCACTCATGGTTGAAGAACCTGGGCGGGCGGCAGCGATTTCGATCTTGCGTGGACTGAAAGCTCGTTATGAAATCCACCACGGTGTGCAGATTGACGATGATGCGTTGGTGGCCGCCGTAGACCTTTCCATCCGTTACGTCCCCGATCGTCGCCTGCCCGACAAGGCCATCGATCTTGTGGATGAGGCGGCCAGCAGACTCCGCCTTCAGATTGCAAGTGTCCCGGCTGTATTGGACGGATTGCGCGGGCGGATTGCTCAGCTTGAAATCGAACGCAACGCCATTGGCAACAAGTCCACAAATCAAAAGGCCTTTGCCATCATCGATGCCGAGCTTGTGAAAGTACGCAAGGAACACGAGCGTGTTGAACTGATTTGGCGGAGCCATCAGTCGGCCCTGGAATCTTTGCGCGAGGCTGAGGCTCGCAAAGAGGAGCTCTCCGGTCTCTACGAAGGGGCGAAATCGCGGGGAGAATTCGAATTCGCCGCACGCCTGCAGTACATGGAAATTCCGAACAACGAAAAACACCTGGCCGACCTGCGTGCACGGCTTGGACTTCAGCAGTCTCAAAATTCTTTCCTTCGGCAGGTTGTGGGGTCGCGCGAGATTGGCGAGGTCGTCGCCGCCTGGACGCGCATCCCAGTCGACAAGATTGTCGAGGACGATTCAAATCGGTTGCTCAAAATGCGAGCCCGCCTGGAGGTTCGTGTCTTTGGTCAGGATGCAGCATTGGACACGGTCAGCCGTGCAGTTCGCAGGGCACGCACTGGCGTCAACGATCCGAAGCGTCCCCTGGGTGTGTTTTTGTTTCTTGGGCCAACGGGAGTCGGAAAGACGGAGACCGCAAAGGCCTTGGCCGCAGAAATGTTCGACGACGAGGGCAAGATGATTCGCGTCGACATGTCCGAAATGATGGAGTCACATAATGTTGCCCGCCTGATTGGAGCCCCCCCGGGATACGTCGGGTACGGTGAGGGCGGGGGCCTTGCGGAGGCTGTTCGCCAAAAGCCCTATACAGTGGTGCTTCTGGATGAGGTTGAAAAAGCACACCCAAAGGTTCTGGACATATTGCTTCAGGTTTTTGAAGACGGCAGGCTGACCGACGGGCGCGGCAAAGTCGTTGATTTCCGAAACACCCTGATCATCATGACGTCGAATCTGGATGTGGGGCTGATTCAATCGAATCATGCCAGCCAAACCGATGATGGGGGCTTGCGCCGCGCCCTTTCGGAAACGCTGAGGCCCGAATTCGTCAACCGGATCGACGAGATTGTGCAGTTTCGTAAACTTGGCCCCAAACAACTTGAGATGGTCTTGGGTCGACTGCTGATTGAGCTTAATGACCGCCTGTCGTTTCGAAACTTTCGCGTGGGCCTTGGACCGCGCCTGCAAGAGCACCTTTTGGCCATGGCATCGGATCCCAGGTTTGGTGCCAGGACCATGAGGCGGGCCTTTCACAGCAAGGTGGTAGACCCGGTTTCGGACCGGATCCTGGTCATGGCAGCCGCATGCCGGGGCAGCTGGATTGTGGACCTCGACCCGGATGGACGCCCTGTTTGGCGTGAAGAATTTGATTCATCCCGGTATCTTCCCCCGGCCAGGGAAGGCTGACTCGTGGATAAGTTGCTCGGATCACGCGTTCCGGACTTGACAACAATGGGTCATAACAATAATTCTTCTGCGATCCGCATCCGAGTTGGGGCGTCGACAAGCGGTAAGTCACTGGATTTTGATTCCAGTATTCGTAGGTTCGAATCCTACCGCCCCAGCCACTCTTTCCCGTATTTCCTCAATGTATGGCACCTCTTTCTGTTGCGAGGGTTGGCCTGATGGAATCTGGACTCATCGTTTTTTCTGGCAATGCGAACCGGCCCTTGGCCGAGCGGATTTGCCGCGCCCTCAATTGTGACCTTGGGAATGCCTCGGTAACGTCATTTTCTGACGGTGAAACCCGCGTTGAAATTGAAAGCAACGTCCGCGGGCGGGACGTTTTTATCGTGCAGCCGACTTGCGCTCCGGCAAACCATCACATCATGGAAGCGCTGATCATGGCAGACGCTTGCCGCCGCTCATCAGCCCAGCGCATCACCCTCGTGGTTCCTTACTTCGGTTACGGACGTCAGGAGCGCAAGAGTGCTCCCAGAACGCCAATCACTGCAAAATTAGTGGCAGATCTTTTTGCCAGTGCCGGATTTGACCGGGTGTTGTCGTTGGAGTTGCATACATCCGCGATCCAGGGTTTTTTCAACCTTCCCGTGGATCATCTTTTTGCCAAACCTGTTTTCGCTAAATATCTGGCAACGCGTCCCGACATTCTTGAGGATCTGATCGTTGTTTCCCCCGACGCTGGTGGAGTGGAACGGGCAAGAGCGCTCGCAAAGTACTTCAATTGCGGGCTCGCCATTGTCGACAAGCGCCGTGACCGTCCAAACGAAAGCACGGTCATGAACCTCATTGGCGACGTGAAAGGGCGTAATTGCCTGATTGTGGATGATATCTGCGATACCGGCGGATCTTTGGCCAAGACGGCTGACGCTTTGGCGGAAAATGGCGCAAAAGGCGTCTATGCCGTTATCAGTCACCCGGTCCTTTCTGGGCAGGCTTTAGCCCGGATCGAAGCCTCGGCATTAAAAGAATTCATTTGCACGGATTCAATCCCGCTCAGCGAAAAATCAATAAAATCTAGTAAAATCATACAGTTAACGATTTCAGACCTCTTTGCGGAAGCCATCCGCCGCATTCATAATTCGGATTCCGTCAGCTCACTTTTCGTGTAGAAGGCACGCTAGCGAAACTCATTGGACAAACGGCTTGAAAGCCTTGTCAGATGTCGCTATAAGGCAGGGTTCTGTTGGTCCTATAGATTTTAGGGTGAGTACCATCATGTCCGAAAAGACGATGATTACAATCGAAGGAAAGCATCGCGAAGCCACTGGCAAAGGCGCTTGTCGCCGTATGCGTCGCGATGGAGTGATTCCCGCGGTCCTCTGCCATAAAGGCAAGTCGACCATGCTGGAAATTAACCCGAAGTTTCTTGCCAGGGCTTGGCAGAACGAGAAATCGTTCAACCTAAGCCTCGATGGGAAAGTGCTTCCAGTTCGTATCACTGAACTTCAGCTTGACCATGTGAAGCGCACTGCGCTCCATGTGGATCTGGCTCACCTCTGATTCTTTTGAATCAGTCGTTGCCTTTTTCCGGGTGAATGATCTTGAAGCTCCTTGTGGGTCTCGGAAATCCGGGGAAAAAGTACGAAGTCACCCGCCACAATGCTGGATTCATTGTGGTGGACGAGCTGGTTAGGCGGGCCAGTGCTGAATGGCGGGATGATTTGTCCCGCTTTGAAGCGCTCAGCGCTAAGGCGGTCATTGCTGGTGAAGATTGTCTGGTGATCAAACCCCAGACATTCATGAACGTCAGTGGCAGGTCTGTGCAAAAGGCGGCGGCTTACTTCAAAATTCCGGTGGCCGATGTTGTTGTACTTTACGACGACATTGATGTTCCCGCCGGAAAAGTGAAGGTAAGGACAGCCGGTGGTCATGGCGGCCACAATGGAATCCGTAGCATCATTGAATGCATGGGTTCCGCTGATTTCCCAAGGGTAAAGTTGGGGGTCGGCAAACCGCTTGAGGCGACTTTCCAGGTTGCTGTGGCGGACTGGGTTCTGGCTCCCATGGGGGGACAGGAACTGGAAAACATGAGAAGTGTGATGGCCGATGAGGCTCTTCTGCGATTGAAAAATCTTTTTCAAGGCAGTAGATCAGCTGGGCTTGGGAATTAACCTCCTTTGCCTGCACCAAAACGTAGTGCAGGCTGAGAAACCGTAAAGGAGACGGAAAATGCTTAGAGAATATGAAATGACATTCATCACCCGTTCGGACTTGCCTGAGGCCGACTTCAACGGCGTGCTGGCGAAGTACGAAAAGTACATGACCTCGGATGGTGGCGAAATCCTGAAGAAGGAAGCTTGGGGGTCCCGCAAGTTGGCCTTCCCAATCAACAAGCAGCACCGCGGTAACTTCATGGTTTACGACTTTGCTGGACTTGCATCTCATCTGACTGAGATGGAACGCCTGATGCGCATCGACGAGAACGTCCTGCGCTACCTGTCGGTCCTGATCAACAAGCAGGTTGATATTGAGAAGCGCAAGGACGAGATCGTGAAGGAAGCTGCCGCAGCTAAAGAGCGCGAAGCTGCAGCCCGTGAAGCCGCGGAAGAGCTCGGCGGCCGCGATTAATTCGAACGGTTGAACCAGGAACACCGATTCCGGAGTAGTGAATCATGAAAGTTATTTTGAACCACGACGTTGACAGCCTTGGTCGCGTTGGTGACATCGTTAATGTCCGCAACGGCTACGCCCGCAACTTCCTTTTGCCACGCGGCCTCTGCATGCAGGCAAACGAAGAAAATCAGGCGGCTTTGGCGCACCACAAGCGCATCCTGGACAAAAAGCGCGCGGCGATGTTGGCAGAAGCCAAAAAAGCTGCAACAGCGATTGAAAAGACTTCCGTCACCGTCACGAAGCAAGTTGGCGAAGACGAAAAGATTTTTGGTTCTGTCACCACGGCTGAGCTCGAGCAACTCCTGGCGGCTGAAGGCATCAAGGTTTCCCGCAAGGACATCACAATCCTTGATGACATCAAGAAAGTTGGCGTCTACGCTGCACAAGTCAAGTTGCACAGCGATGTCAGCGCCAAATTCAAGGTTTGGGTTGTTGCCGGCTAAGACCGGTTCTGGTTTAGATTCACAGGCGCTGGGTTGAGGATGACCCTTCCTTTGGGAGGGACTCTTTCCCGGCGTTTTTTTTTGGATTTTTCTTTCGGAAGCAATGGAAAACACAAGGACGCCATCACCTATAGACGTTGTCGCCCCGCCCCACTCTGTTGAGGCGGAAAAGGCGGTTCTTGGTGCCGTGCTGCGTGATCCACCGTTGCTCAGCATGATTTCCGACAAGATCCGGGAAGACTATTTTTTCCTGGACTACCACCGCAGGATCTTTGCGGTGATGATGGGACTTGATGCCAAGGGCGAGCCCTGTGACCTTGTCACCGTTGCGGATCGTTTGCAGCGACTTGATCAGGATTCGCGCATTTCAGCGCCAGTCTACCTGGTTGACCTGATTCAGCAGGCTCCGGTTGCGCAGAATATCGAACACCATGCCCGAATCGTTGCCGAGTACTACTTCCTCCGGAAAATGATCCGCGTCTGTCAGGACACGATCGGCAAGGCCGCTGCCGCCGAGGGCAACATCATGGGGTTTGTTGAGGAAGTGGAGAAATCCTTCCTTGAAATCACCAATGAGCAGGACCGTCAGGGTGGGGTTTCCACCCACATGGAGGTTCTTGAAAGCACGATCAACGAACTTGAGCAAAAGATGCTCCGCGCCGGAGAGCTCAGTGGCGTGCCTTCTGGTTTTAACGACCTCGACGCCGTGACTGGCGGTTGGCAAAAAAGCGACTTGATCATTCTGGCCGCACGACCCGGCATGGGTAAAACAGCATTTGCCCTGAACTGCGCCATGAATTCGGTTAAAAAGGGCCATCCGACCCTGATTTTTACCCTTGAGATGGCAAAAAACCAGCTGATGACCCGTCTGATCTCCTCGGAGGCACGGGTGGACTCCGCCAAACTCCGTCGTGGTGATCCTTTGACCGAGGATGAACGCAACCGGCTCGTCCAAGGGTTCAGATCTTTCAGTGGCCTTCCTGCCATGCTTGGGATCGATGAGACGGGCGGTATCAGCCTTTCGGAGGTCCGCTCCCGCAGCCGTCGCTTCAAGAAAGAGCACGGCCTTTCCCTGATCATCGTGGACTATTTGCAGCTCATGACGGCCTCGGTTGGTCGCCGACCGGAGAGCCGCGAACGTGAAATCGCCGAGATTTCAAGCGGACTGAAAAATCTGGCAAAAGAGCTTCAAGTTCCGGTCTTTGCGTTGGCGCAGCTGAACCGTGAGGCGGATAAACGCATCGACAAGCGCCCCAAGATCAGCGATTTGCGGGAATCAGGTTCGATTGAGATGGATGCCGACGTGATTCTGTTCGTCTATCGGGATGAATATTACGATCGTAATTCAGAAGACTCGGGCAAGGCAGAGATCATCTTTGGCAAAAACCGCCACGGCGGCCTGGATACCGTGCCATTGGCTTACCAGCCCTCGTTTGTTTCCTTCTACAACCTGCTCAAGGGATAAAAAAACCCGCCTTCATGGGCGGGCTTTAATCTTACCAAATCCAAGGCTGCCTCAGGGGGCGAAGCCGTGAATTTTCATTTTTTTGCGTAGCGTATTGCGGTTGATTCCCAAAATCTTGGACGCATGGACCTGATTGCCTCCGGTCCTTTTCAAGATTTGTCCAAGCAATGGCTTTTCAACCTTTGACATGAGCAGGTCGTAGAGGCCTTCTGGGTAAAATTTTCCGAGTTGATCTAGAAACCGCCCAATTTTCACATCAACAAGATTTTCGAGCGAAAAGCTGTCGATCTTGTCGAGCATGCTTGGATCGAGGTCATTGCGAGCTTCGGTTTGAATTACGGCTCCGACGGAGCGCATGGAGGCAATGTCTTGGTCGCGAAGGGATTCCACAGTCGTTCTTCTCCGTGTAGGGACAGACGTAACTAACAGCAGCCCTTGAGTGCGTCAACGATCATAAAATTAGATTCACACAAGAAAAATGTTGACTTGAAAAAAGCTGAATCTCCACTGCATTTTTTGCCCTCTTCAGAAAATTTCTGGGACGTCTAGAATAAAAGTATAAACATCTTGTCTTTTATCGACGGCGATCGGTTGGGATGGTATTTCCATGATGGAATAGGCCAATCGCGGAGGCGGAAAAAGCATGACAAGCCAACAAAACCCGGAAGGTTTTGGGACAGAAAATGAAAAAGATTCTGCTCCAGAGGGCGCTCACGAGAGCCTTGAAAACGACCTTCAAAACGAGCTGGAAAAAAGTCGCCAAGAGGCCAGGATGTTCCAAGACAAATATCTACGCCAGGCTGCCGATTTGGAAAACTACCGTCGTCGCACGGAGCGTGAGAAGTCCGATCTTTTGAAATTTGCAGCAGAGAATTTGGTCAAGGATCTGATACCTGTGCTCGACAGCTTTAATCAGGCGGCGGGGGCTACCCGTGAGAATACGCAGGATTCGTCGAGCCTGATGGAAGGCATGGAAATGGTGAGGCAGCAGCTTCTGGCCGCGCTTCGCAAACACGGGTTGGAAGAGGTACCAGCGGTTGGTTCAGATTTCGATCCCAATGTGCATCAGGCGATCCAAAGGATTGAGGATGCACATTGTGAGTCAGAGACGGTGGCGCAGGAGTTCGCGAAGGGTTATCTGCTCAATGGCAGGCTCGTCCGTCCAGCTATCGTCAGTGTGACAGTTCCGGGCAAGTAAAAGTTCCCATTCTCCGGGAACCCGCCGGGCACCAAGCCAGGCGATCTTGTTGTAGTGACAGGCATTCAGCATAGCCTTTTAGTTCAAACACAAGTTGCGGCAGAGGCAGGTTCAGGGGGGGTCCGCTAAGGTTCCCGCGACTGCCTCCGATACTTCACAAGAGACAGCAGAAAGAATTTTTCTGGCTTCACTTGTTTCCGAAGGAGATCCCGGATGACGGCTGTGGTTGTGACTCAGAGTCCCGAAATGAGTTTGGAGATTCCACTTCTTCCTCTCAAGGATATCGTGGTTTTTCCTCACATGATTGTCCCGGTCTTCGTCAACGAGGATCTCTGCATTAGCGCCGTTGAGGCTGCGATGGCGGGCAACAAGAAGATTTTCTTGTCGGCCTTCAAGGTTGCCGGTGAGGATGGCTCTGGCTTGGAGTCATCGCTCGAGCCCCCGTTTGATGTGTATGCAACCGGTACGGTTTGCTCCATCATGCGTACCCGCAAGCTGCCAGATGGCCGGATGAAGGTTCTGGTCCAAGGCCTTTACAAGGCAAAGCTTGTTTCCATGGTAAAAAATGAAGGTCATCCAACAGTCCTCACCAGGACTGTCCTTGATGATAATTGTGTTAACGGAAATCCGGAAACAGAAGCCCTGATCCGTGCCGTGCGCGAGAACCTCGAAAAGGTTGTCGGCCTTGGCAAGGTCCTTTCCCCTGATATTTTGATGGTTCTTGAAGATGTGAACGAGCCGGGCCGGCTTGCCGATCTCGTGGCCGCCAATCTTGGCCTTAAGGTTCACGAGTCGCAGTCCATCCTCGCTTTGGCAAATCCAGTAGAGCGCCTGCGCCGCGTTTACGGTTTTCTGGCACGGGAAATCGAAGTTTACCAGATGCAGGTCAAGATTCAGTCCCAAGCTAAAGAAGAAATCAGCCGCATGCAGCGCGAGCACTATCTGCGTGAGCAGATGCGCGTGATCCGCACCGAATTGGGCGACAATGACGGCAAAGAAGAAGTCGAGGCCCTTTGGAAGCGCATGGAGGAGTTGAAAATCAGCGACGAGGCGAAGGAAGAGACTTCCCGCCAATTGCGTCGCTTGGAGCGCATGCACCAGGACACCAGCGAAGCTGCGTTGACGCGCACCCACATCGAAACCCTTTTGGCTCTGCCTTGGGGCGTAAAATCTCCCGACGTCTTGGATCTGAAGAACGTCAAAAAGGTTTTGGATGAAGACCACTTCGGCCTCGACCAGGTGAAAGACCGCATCCTTGAATATCTCGCCGTTAAAAAATTGAATCCGGAAGCCAAGAGTCCGATCATCTGCTTTGTCGGCCCCCCGGGCGTTGGCAAAACCAGCCTTGGGCGTTCCATTGCGCGCGCCGTCGGCCGGCAGTTTTCGCGCATATCCTTGGGCGGCGTTCGTGATGAAGCTGATATCCGCGGCCATCGTAAAACCTACGTAGGCGCATTTCCGGGACGGGTGATCTCCAGCATGAAGGCTGCCAAGAGCATGAACCCCATCATCATGCTCGACGAGATCGACAAGCTCGGCAACGACCACCGTGGTGATCCATCCTCGGCACTTCTTGAGGTTCTCGACCCTGAGCAGAACAGGGCATTTGTCGATCATTACCTCGGCGTGGCTTTTGACCTGTCGGATGTGATGTTTATCGCGAACGCCAATACACTGGATACCATCCCTGCTCCGTTGCGCGACCGTCTCGAGATCATCGAAGTGTCCGGGTATTCGGAGGAAGAAAAAGTCATCATCGCCAATCAGTACCTGATTCCAAAGCAGATCAAGGAGTCTGGCCTGAGTGATGCGGGCGTGGTTTTTGGCAAGGCAGCGGTCTCGACGATCATCAATAGCTACACCCGCGAGAGCGGTTTGCGTGGGCTTGAGAAACTGATCGCTTCGATCTGCCGCAAGATTGCCCGTCAGCAGGCAGAAGCTCTCGATTCAGCAGACAGTGAAGATTCAAAAAAGAATGTTGCAGTTCGGCTGACTCCCGCGTTGGTCCAGCGCCATCTTGGAGCGGAACGGTACTCTGCGGATGCCATCCATCTGGAATCGACCATTGGAGTTGCCATGGGGTTGGCCTACACGCCTTACGGCGGTGAAGTCCTGGCAATTGAAACCAACTTGATTCCGACGGGCAAGGGTCGCCTTGTGTTGACCGGACAGCTCGGTGACGTGATGAAGGAGTCGGCACAGACGGCTTTCAGCTTCTTGCGGTCACGGGCTGCTGATTTCGGATTTGATCCGGAATTGCTAAACAAAAATGAGATTCATGTTCACGTTCCTGCTGGCGGCGTTCCAAAAGACGGGCCAAGCGCAGGTATCACGATTGCGACGTCAATCCTGTCGGCTCTCAAGAAAACGGCACCGTCACAACATGCCGCCATGACCGGAGAAATCAGCCTTCATGGCAAGGTTCTGCCGATTGGTGGATTGCGCGAGAAGATCCTGGCAGCATTGCGCGAAGGAATCTCATCGGTGCTGGTTCCTGAAAAGAACCGCAGTTCATTTGATGCCTTGCCTGTAAACGTCAAGCGTCGCATCAGAGTCCGTTTCGTGAAAGAATATAGCGAAGTGTTTGAAGAGCTGTTTGGCATGTCCGGCGACTTGGGCAAGTTGGCATTGGTGTCAGATGCCGAAAAGGTCGATGAGTCAGGAATGCCAAGCCAGGACCTCGCAAGCTAAAGGGGACATCATGCGCGAAAGATTTGCGGCTCTGGGCCGGATTCTTCTTCAAGGGGTGATTTGGGTCTTTGTCCTGTCGATTCGCGTTGACGGACAGACCCTTTTCCACCGCGCTCACGAAGTTCTTGTTAATAATCAGATAGTTGCAGCCATCGAAGCCCAGGCAACCAAGGGGTTCCATGCGGCAGTCGACATGGCCACCTCCGGCGCTGGCAGCCTGCTAAAGGGCCGCGGTCAAGGCTGAGGAGCCTCGATTCCCAATTAATTTTATGCTAACCCTGTGGACTCTCACAGGAGTTTGCACGTGTCAGTATTAGACGTTCTCGTTTGGCCAGCAAAAGTACTCGAAACCAAGGCAGAGCCTGTCACCCAATTTGATGCTGGGTTGAAGGCATTCGTCGCCAACATGTTTGACACCATGCACGCATCTGGTGGCATCGGTTTGGCTGCAAATCAAGTTGGCGATTTACGTCGCGTGATCGTGATTGAAATACCTTGGGCCGAGAGCAAATACGCAGACCAGGAAGAAAAGCAGGAGCCCTGGCACAACAAGCGTTGGGTTTTGATCAATCCTGAGATCACAAAAAAATCAGGTAAAATCCGGTGGCAGGAAGGTTGCTTGAGCTTCCCCGAGGTTTACGATTTTGTCGATCGTGCATCGGAAGTCTGGGTCAAGGCCTTTGACGAGCATGGCAAGCTTTTTGAATTCCATGCCAACGAACTTTTCGCCGTTTGCATCCAGCATGAAATCGATCACCTTGATGGAATTGTCTTTTTTCAACGCATGTCGCGACTGAAGGCCGACATCATCAAGAAAAAGATGCTCCGTCGCGGATTGGTAAACCAATAGCCACTAAATAAGGAGGCGACTGTGACTCAAACGGACGTCTTGGTGTCGCCCTCCATCTTGTCGGCTGATTTTTTACATCTTGCCGATGAGATCCGCTCCGTTGAATCAGCCGGCGCAGATTGGCATCATATCGACGTGATGGATGGCCATTTTGTACCCAACCTGACCTTTGGCCTTCCAATCATCCGTCAGATCAAATCGGTCGCGAAGATGCCGCTGGATGTTCACATCATGGTCGATAATCCGGATGAAGTGGCCCCGGGTTATGTTGAGGCCGGGGCAGATTGGTTGACCTTTCACATCGAGGCTTCAAAAGACGCGGTGGCATTGGCGAAAGCCATTCGGGCAAAGGGTGCCAAGGCTGGCATCTCCCTTCGTCCGGCAACTTCAATCGAATCCTTGAAACCAATACTCCCCCATCTGGATTTGGTTCTGATCATGAGTGTAAATCCTGGTTTTGGTGGACAGGCCTTTATGGCGGACGCGCCCGACCGGATTGCTGCAATTGCGGCGATGGCCGAAGCTGCAGGGGTCCGGCGGCAAATCAAAATCAGCGTGGATGGCGGAATTAATTCCGCAACGGCAAAATTCTGCCGCGCACGCGGCGCAGACGTTCTGGTTGCCGGAACTGCCGTCTACGGGGCAAAAGATCGCCGCCTGGCAATCACCACCTTGAGGGAATCCAAATGAAGGCCTCGGCATTTAAACTGGGAATTGAAAATTTAACTGCGGCAACGCTGGTTTTCTTGGCACGTCAAAAGAATCCGCCTTTGCACATTGAGCCCGACGTTTGGACACGGCTCGAACATTTTCGCGGAGCGGTCGAGGCGTTCGCCGGGGCAGATCAAAAAACATACGGAATCAATACCGGTTTTGGATTTTTGTCGGATGTGAAAATCCCTCCCGAGAAACTTTCCCAGCTTCAAGTGAATCTGATTCGTTCCCACGCCTGTGGGGTTGGCAAGCACTTGCAACCAGAGGTGGTTCGCGGACTCTTGATTTTGCGGGCACATACTTTTCTACTTGGCCACAGCGGGGTTTCCCGTGAACTTGTCTCGACGGTCCTTGCCTTTTTGGAACATGACATTTTGCCCGTCATTCCGGAAAAAGGCAGTGTCGGTGCCTCTGGCGACCTTGCCCCCCTGGCCCATTTGGCAATGGGGTTCATGGGCGAGGGCGAGGTTTATTTCAAGGGCCGTCTGATGCCGGCTTCCGAGGCCTTGGAAGAGGCGGGGGTAAAGCCCTTCAAGCCTCGCGCCAAGGAGGGCCTTTCTTGCATCAACGGAACCCATTTGATGGCAACCCTGGGAGCTTTCGCGTGTGTCGATGCCCTCACTTTATTTCAGTCGGCTGACATCGTTGCGGCTTTGAGTTTGGATGCAATTCGCGGCACGCTCCGCGCATTTGATCCGCGGATCCACCAAGTCCGAAAGCAGGCCTCCCAGAGCGTCGTGGCAGAAAATTTTAGAAAATTGTTTCAGGGCCACGATGCCATCAGGGATTCCCACGCCAATTGCGGCAAGGTCCAGGATCCCTACAGCTTTCGCTGCATTCCTCAGGTCCACGGTGCTGCCCGTGGGGCACTTGAGCACGTCCGCGGGGTCATCGAAGGTGACTTGAATTCTGTCACGGATAATCCGCTGATTTTTATTGAAGATGCCACGCCAAATGACGTGATCAGTGGTGGGAATTTCCATGGGGAGCCGCTGGCCATGGCCCTTGATTATCTGGCCATTGCTGCAGCAGAGATTGCAAATATTTCAGAACGCCGCATTGAAAAGCTGACCAATCCTGCGCAAAGTGGACTTCCTCCGTTTGTCACAGCGGATAGCGGTTTGAATTCGGGGTTCATGATCCCGCACGTGGTGGCAGCGGCACTTGTTTCCGAAAACAAGATCCTTTGTCATCCGGCCTCAGTCGATAGCATCCCCACCTCGGCAGACAAGGAAGATCACGTCAGCATGGGTCCAATTTCCGCCCGCAAGGCGCGCGAGGTTATTGACAACGCCATGCATGTCATCGCCATTGAGGCCCTGACGGCGGTCCAGGGGATTGATCTTTTGGCCCCCTTGGAGCCATCGCCCGTTTTGCAAAGGGTCAGGGTTGAAATTCGTAAAATATCGCCCACCGTTGATTCGGACCGTTCCATGCACCACGACATCACGAGGGTTAAAGAGTGGCTTTCCGATGCGAAAGCTGTGACGGCTTCGGGTATTGCGATAAGATGATGGTATCAAGAAAAACGGCGGAGTACGGCGTGTTCAAATCGATGATTCCGATGATCGTAATATTTGAAATGTGCTTTTTCTCTGCGGCAGCGACTGCCGCAGGAAAAATGGAGCGAATTGGCGGCGACTACCGTTTGCAGGGGATTTCCAGAAAGTGCCCGTCCCGTCCGGACGGTTCCTGCTTTCGTGTCGTGTTTGAGGCCATTCACAAAACTGGCCGCTTCGATGAACTCGTGCTCGAGAGCAACCATGTGAATGTCAGCGTGAAAAAAGGCGATCTCGTCCGACTTTCGGCAGAGATTGCAGTCGATCGCGGTAAAAGGGCCGAAGTCTCACAAGTGGTCCTCTTCGACGATTCAGCAAAGTCCCGTCCGCCCACCTGGATGCTGTCCAGCAAGCACAAGGCGGGTCCGGCGCCGGCGGCCCGTTATTTTGACATGCACGTCCCTCAGACAGATTTTCTGGTCCTTTAATAAAAATGCAACAACAGCCTCGAACACAAGACGATGGACCCGTTTTACCGCCGGTGATGCAGCCAGTTGGTGTGAACTATTGGCTTGGCACCGTCTCGGGCCGGCTGATGTTGATCAACACCGTCGTTTTTCTGATTATGTGTTGGAAGTCGAATTCCATTTTTTTGCCCACGCGCGAAGTTCTGCTCGAGTTTGGCGCGAAGGATTCTGTGGGATTGGTTCGCGGTGAAATCTGGCGTTTTTTGACCCCAGTCTTCGTGCACATTGGCGTGATCCACTTCTTTTTTAATTCAATGGGCCTGTATTACATCGGCTATCAACTTGAGCGGATCCTGGGACGGCGCTGGTTTGTTGCCGTTTATCTTGGGTCGGGAGTCTTTGGAAACATTGCCAGTGCGATTTCAACCGTTGCCATGAGCGCAGGGGCATCAGGCGCGTTGTTTGGTCTGCTCGGTAGTGGTTATGTTCTGGAGAGGATTGTCGGCCAGCGCATGGAGCAGGTCTCGGGAAGGCGCCCCAGACGCCGGATTTATGGCGGCATGGTTGTCATTAACATCATTTTTGGTTTGATGATTCCTGGAATCGATAACGCAGCCCACTTGGGCGGGCTCGCAGCAGGTATGGTGTTGACTTGGTCCATGCTGCATTTGCGTCCCAACCGTCTGACTAGACGCAATAAACCGGCTGCCTATGCTGCAGTTGCGGCCTTGATGGTAGCTGCGCTCGCTGGCGCAGGCCTCTCAACAAACGCAAATCTATTGGTGGCCCGTTATGAAAAGTTTGCTGATTCGGCCTCTTCTGCGCCGGAGGGCATTTACTATTTGGAACAGGCGCTGCGGATTCTCCCTGACGATCATCACTTGATTGCCGAGAAGATAAAACTGACGTTGATGTCTGCAGATCCCCACGAGGCAATTGGTGACATCCGGCGCTTGTCCGAAACCCCTGGCGGCCTGGAAGAGTTGCGTCGGCTTCAGCAGGATTTCCAGCGCGACGGGCTGACCCGCCAGTCCAAATTTATCGATTTTTTTCTGAGCGATGGAACCGGTCCAGAACCAATCTAAATCTGGCAAAACCCCGTCATCCTTTCATGTCATGCAGCAATAATCGTTTTTTTTTCAGACCAAGGCAGCCGGTAGAGTTCCCGAAGCGTGGCCCTCACGTCCGGTTTCCTCATTCCAAAATCGACGCCCTGCGTAAGCAATGGCGCCAGTTTATCCCGCCAGAAGAGATCGAAATAACGGGTGGCTTCCTGGTAACGCACGATCTCGTCAGGACTGAGTCCCTCTCTAATTTTGAAACCCAGGACTATAAAACGGTGCAAGCCACGTAGTATGATCCGCGCCCCCCGTTCTTCGACAAGTTCTGACAGGACGATCAGCTTGTCGACTTCGGCCTGCCATTCCAATTCAAGTTGGGTGGTCTCCAGGTTGAACTGTGCCCTCTGGGTTAGCAGGTGAAAGTGGCTCACCTCTTCAATGATGACGAGCAGTGCTGCGATGCGACGCGAAGAAAAAGGCTCGGATTCCTCATACACTACGGCATGATCTACTGTGGCCTGGTTGAACTTCAATCCGACATAAAGTTCGTCTTCTTGTACCGCCAGCATTTCCCCCCAAGGCGATGTGTCAGGCTCACTTGGCTCAAGTGCAAGCAAGCAGTCCCCAGCGCTTATCTCAATTTCGAATCCATAATACGCCGCGAGGATTCCTTCGATCCGTGCGGTGAGTTCTTTTAATTTCATGAGGGGAGTCACGGCCAGTCACTGGGCGATCTTGTAGGGTACGTCAACGGGGTCGATGCCCTGCTCGTTTAGAATTTTACGCAACCGGTCGGACTGGCTTCTAGTCCACCGGTCGTAGATATTCAGAATATCGACGGCGTCTGTGCGCCGGCCCTGCTCGGAGACTTCAGCAACAACATCGACGGCCAAGACAAAATTCCCAGCAAGTGCCGTCAAGGTTGCCTTGGTCGCTGACTCAGGCAAATTTGGCGTCATGTGTTTGGCTGCCTGCGCGTAACCAGTGCTGCCAAGGGCGATGTAGTAGTCGATGTCGAACGTCTTGCGGTTGAAGTAATCTTGAAAGAACCCTGTGATGTATAGGCTGGTGTCACCTAGCGCCCGGTATAGGGCGGGCTTTTGGGGGCTCGGCGCCTCGGATGCATCGCGCAGCATGAAGGCCAGTGGTTTTTCAAAGAAGGCTGGCACCCCCGCCTGCGCGCCAGCCTTAGTCGGCGGCACCGTGATGAAAGAGCAGAGCAAATTGACCAGATAAAATTCGACCTCTTCAGGCAAATTTACCTTGAGTGTTGCCTTCGCCTGATGGACCCGCTCTTGAAAAAACTCCTGTGGCGTCGCCGTTAAACGGATTTCTTGAGCCATGATTCCCTCCACCACTGGCTGGCCGAAAGCCAGCTGAAAACTGGCCAGCCAGCCAATAGTCTTATCGGTCACTTTCGAGTTTGCTTGAAAGTCCCCTCCTGTCGCGGGGTTGGGACTGCCAATTTGAGAGCATTATTTTTGGAATTTTGACGAAATTTTTCGCTTATAACCTGTGATATTGGTATTTTGTTCCCATGATGAACGAGACCTCAAAAAAGCCATCAATGCCCCTCGCCTCAGTGGACACATCTGCGTCGGACCGCCTTGGCCTCGAGGAGATCGTCCATCTAGCGAACAAGGTGGGTTTGGAATATGCAACGGCTAAAAAAGACGCCGACCGCCTGGAACTACTCAAGCCAACAATCAGGGCGCGCATCATGATTCGTTTGGATGATGGAGTCATGAATGAGACGCGACTGCGCCGCCTGACAGAGACGGACCCAGAATATGTTGAATTTCTGGAAAAGATGGCAGAGACCCGCGGTGAGGCCGACAAACTTCGCGTACGTTACGAATCCTACAAGAATTTATTCGAAGCCAAGAGAAGCCTTCTCAGTTATCACAAGGCCGAGATGAAACTGGTGTGACCATTTTCAATTTCGTGCGGTGTCGAGTTTTTTTCTTGTTTGCTCAAGTTGGGTCAGCAGGTCAGGATCCGTTGCAGCCAGCTTTGCAAAAATTTCGAAATGTTTCTTGGATTGTGCAACATCACTGGATTCCAGAACTTCTCCCAAAAGAAAATGAGCTTCGGCCATTTCCGGGCGGACCCTGATAGCGCGTTCCAAAAATCCGGTCGCCTTGTCCTTTAGCCCCTTCTGGCTGGTGATGCGACCCATTCCGTAAAGAGCGCTGGCCGTGAGGGGGGCGTCGCGCAGGGCTGCACCATACGCCTCGCTCGCCTTGGCTGTGTTACCGGTTTCGAACAGGATGTCGCCTTCAACACTTTTGAGAAACGGCATGGACTCCTTGTCGGAATTCTTGATGGCCGAATGGATTGTGTTCAGGGCTTCGTCAAACCGGCGGAGTTTTATCAGGATCCTTGCTGCAATCACTGACGCCTGCGTGTCTTTTGAATCAGCCGCCAACAACCTTTGGCTGTTGGTCAGAGCCTCCGAGTAATAGCGGATTTTATAGAAACTCCAGGCCAGAGCCTTCAGTGCGCGCGGATCATTGCTGCGCGCGCGCAGGGCTTGTTGATAGCGGTAAATTCCGTCGCCATAACGGCCCTCTGCCCGACATGCTTCACCAAGATAAAAGTTCGTGTCAAAATCGGCGGGGATTTTTTCTGCGGCGATTTCCAGAACCTTGATCGAGTTGTGATAGTCGCCAGTTTTTACCAGCATGATTCCGAGGTTGCGGTTTGCGGCAGCATTCGTCGGATCGATGGCAAGAGACTTGCGGTATTGGTCGATTGCCTCGCGCAAGAGGCCTTGTTTGGCGTATTCATTTCCCAGGGTGAGCGCAGCTCCTCCCGATGGTGTTTGGCAGGCAGTGGTTGTTGCCAGGATCGCCGCCACGGCAAAAGCGCGAACATCAATGTAAGTTGTCATGTCGAGAACCCCCATCGCAATGGAACGATTCTTCATATTGTAGCAATGACAGAGGGGAACTTACAGGTTGTCTCTGATGTAGCGCTCTTCGTAGAGGGACCAGCAGCGGTCGTCTCCCGAATAAAATGCCAAGACCACCTGATTGTATTGGGTGTCTTTGTATTTTGCGATTTTATACACATAGTAGCGTAGTTTTGCAGAGCCACTGCGGCCACTGACCATCCGGTCGGGCGTCGGCATGAAGTCATCAAGAAAATAACATTCGTTCGGTGTATTCTTCAGAAATGGAAGTGCCACCGGTTCTTCTGGTTTTACGGCAACGCTGGTTTGACAGCCGGCGACGAGGGTCAGCGAGCAAACCAGGTAAAACAGCAGCGATGTTTTCTGCATATTTCTCATCACCCGGAGATTCGGCGTCATGATGGCAAAGGTTAATCCCTTGCAGTCCGGTTGGATTGGAATTTCATCAATTCCAAGTAAGTTCATCCGTATTTTCGGGCTGGTCCCAGTCAGCATTTTTTTTCAAGCATCATGCACAGCACCTGTAAAGAAGGTCGAACATAGCTGGGCAGTCCTGGATACCAGTCGTGATTTGGAGTGTTCCCCATGGCCGGGGGTCGAAGAAATGGCCATCGTATCGGAGGTCGTGTTCCATCAGTCTGCGGCTGGGGAAATTATGGCTGCAGGCACCGGACTTGATCGCAGTGGCAAGGCCGCCATGTTTGTTTCCCCGATCTCAAAGGGCAGTTCTACTGAAGCGGTGATGACCAGCTATAAAGGAGCACCGCCGCGCCTGTTTCGTGGGTCGTGTCCGTTGCAGGTGCCCGCTTCGGGTCCTGTTTCAAGGCTGGAATGGGGCGCGCCCGAGAATGGCAGCTGTTTTGTCCTTGGAAGTGACGCAGGTGATCCGCTGGGGTGGAAGGTTTCGTGGGCGAAGGTCGTTTCAACAAATGTTATTGATTCCGGGATGTTGAATGTGAAAATGACCTCCCCGATTGAAAGCGCAACGGCACTTCCATCCAAAGAAGGGGTTTTCTTGGCAGCCGTGACCGGGGATAGCCTTATCGGTGATGCCAACCTGGAAGTTTTTTTCTTTCGATTAGGACGATCCAATCCCGTTTGGTCCAAGGTGCTCAAATTGCCGCACACGCATTTGGGGGATCCAGTCCTGGTGCCCGATGGAGCCATGGGCCATGCGGTCCTCACGGTTCCAAAATGGGTTGACCTTGAGAGCACCCTTGGGACATACAGGCTGAGCCCAGAAGGCCTGGTGGCATCTGCCAATCAGGGAATTTTCCCTGCTGCATCTGTGGTGGTTGATACCGCTGAAATCACAGGCGGCGCCGCGGTCATGATCCGCAGCCGGACCAAGGACAAATGGCGATACAAACTTTGCGAAATGAAATGGTAGATGGCAGCCCAGGGTGGAACCGTATCCTGAGGGCTTTTTCTGCTGACATCAAACTCGCCCATTCCGTTTTTGCCATGCCTTTTGCCGTTGTCGGCCTGGTGCTTTCGGGCGCAGGTTGGCCAAGCTTTCGCCAGGCATTGTTTTTGTTGGTGGCAATGGTCTCGGCACGCAGTTTTGCCATGGGTATGAACCGGTACCTTGACGCTGACATTGATTCCCTCAATGAGCGCACAGCTTTAAGAGCAATTCCAGCAGGCCGGATTCACCGTCGCCAAAGCCTTGCCATTAGTTTGGCTGCGGCAGCTGTTTTTTTAGCAGCGGCATTCGGGCTGTCGATGATGTGCGGTTTTCTTGGTGTACCGCTGCTAGTGATCTTGGCCTTTTATTCTCAGATGAAGCGGATTGGCTGGATGACTCACTTTTATCTTGGTCTTTGCCTTGCACTTGCCCCGGTGGCTGTATCGATTGCATTGATGGGTTCAGTTCCCGTGGCCACTCTTTTGGTGGCGGCTGCAGTAACCTTCTGGACCGCAGGTTTTGACATCCTTTATTCCTTGCAGGACCGGACGTTCGATCAGGCGCATGGTCTGGCCAGCATTCCAGCCAGATTTGGCGCACGCAATTCATTATGGATCAGTCGGTTTTGTTTTTCTGTCATGATGATCTTGTTGGCGGCTGCGGGGCAAACTTCTGGTGCCGGAATTTTTTGGTATGCGGCATTGGTCGCAGTTTCGGCCCTGCTGTTCTGGGAACACTGGATCCTTCGCGACACAGCTGAACAGGTTGATGGTCGTTTGATTGACAAGGCTTTTTTTACAGCCAACGCCTGGATCAGTGTGGTTTTCTGCGCCGGCGTCTTGGTTGACCGGTTGGCTTCGACCTGGGGGAAAATTCCGTGACGATAAAAGCGACCACAAATTCCGTCCCAGAACGCCGTGTGATGATCGCTGTTACCGGTGCCTCAGGCAGTATTTACGCAGAGCGCTTGATCCAGCAATGCCTGAGCCGTTTCCCGCGAGTTTACATTGTGGCAACGGATGCGGCGCGGCAGGTGGTTGACCATGAACTTCCAGAAATTTCTTCGAATGGCGGCATCTCGCTGCGTCAAATCCTGGCAGGGGATATTCCAGAAGCTCACCGCGAAGTGATTCGTTTATTGAAAAATGACGATCTTTTTGCACCAGTGGCCAGCGGATCCTCTGCGCCAACAGACATGATTGTCGTGCCGTGCTCGATGGGTTCTCTCGCCCGCATTGCCCAAGGTTTATCGAGTAACCTGCTGGAGCGTGCAGCAGATGTTGTGTTGAAGCAACGGCGCCGGCTGATCATGGTTCCCCGTGAAACACCACTCAACGCCATTCACCTGCGCAACATGCTGACTCTGAGTGAGATGGGTGTGGATATTGTTCCCGCGATGCCAGCCTTTTACCAGCATCCCAAGACCATCGATGACATGGTTGATTTTGTGGTGGGCAGAATTCTAGAACTTCTCGATGTCGAGCACAGCCTCTACCGTCGCTGGAATTCCAGGATGCGCTGATTTTTTACAAAACGGTTTTTGCCTTGAAACCAGCGGTGTGCAGCGCTGCGAGGATTGCCTCCTGCTGCTGCCGGTCCGTCGTCTCAAGATCCACGTCAATCCGCACTTCATCATAATAGGACATGCCAAACATCCGGTTGTGTTCCACTTCGACCAGATTTCCGCCTTGGGTGCTCAGGATGTTGAGAAATTCAACCAGCTTTCCCGGGCGGTCTTCGATGACGCACGTCAAACGCATGAAACGGCCTGAGCGCAAAAGCCCCTTGGTGGTGATTCGTTGCAGCAGGTTCGTATCAATGTTTCCGCCAGAGACAATGCATACGACCGAGGGCGCAGTCCCCTTGGGAAGTGCAGGAGACAGCAAATCTTCCTTTGATAACTTGATCAGGGCTGCCGCTGTGACGGCTCCGCAGCCCTCGGCCAGCAAATGATCGCGTTCCATAAGGCCCATGAGCGCATCGGCAATTTCATCTTCAGTAACCAGGACGACCTGGTCGACGTACTTTTGGATCATGCTAAAAGTAAGTTCGCTCGGTTGTTTGACGGCGATGCCGTCGGCAATCGTCCTATGGAGGCTTGAAGGCACAATTTTTCCGGCGGCCAGGCTTTTCACCACAGACGGATAGGCTTCCGTTTGGACCCCGATCACTTTTACGTTGGGAAACTTTGTCTTGTAGGCACAGGCAATCCCGCTGATCAAACCTCCACCTCCAATGGGAACAATGATGGTGGTTGCATCGGGAACTTGGTCGAATAATTCAAGTGCCACGGTTCCTTGCCCGGCAATAATCATTGGGTCGTCAAAGGCATGGATGAAGTGGCCGCCAGTTTTCTCCTGAAATTCCTTTGCGGCTGCAAAGGCAGCATCATAGCTTTCGCCACTCAAGTTGATGGTAGCCCCGAGGTTTTTTGTCGACTGCGCCTTTACCATCGGTGTTCTTGCCGGCATGAAGATCGTTGCCTGAACGCCAAGGCGCTTGCAAATGTGGGCCACACCCTGGGCGTGATTACCAGCGCTGGCGGCGATGACCCCTTTTTCAAGGCTCTTTCGCGAGGCAGACAACAGGGCGTTGGATGCTCCCCGAATTTTAAAAGATCCCGAGAGGTTCAAATTTTCCAGCTTCAAGTGGACTTTGAAGTTCGTTAAATCTTCCAAGAAATAGGAACGCTTTACGGGGGTTGCGGCGACGATTTCGCGGACGCGGGCCCATGCCTGTTCGATTTGTGTGATGCCAATCATGTTGCCCTGCGCCATTGCTGAAGGTGGGTATTTAAGGCACTTCAGGATAAAATAACTATCAAAGCTTCTCAACTTTACAGCGACTTTTTAGAGGTTCGCAATGTCTGTCGTGTGGATCGTTGAAAACCCGGCAGCTGGAACCGCGCGTATCACAAACTTGTTGTGCGGGTTTATTGCCGTCCGGGCCTTTGCCACGGTGCGTTCCATGCTAAGGGTCGCGCTATGCGAGCCGCATTCGGCTGGAATCACTCCAAGCATCGTTTTGCTCGAGGATCATTGCACTGCCGGATCCAGGTCGCTGGAGAAGGTCGTTGCTGAAGTACGGGGTGTGCTCACTAGAAATGGTTGGGATGGGGTCCAGATCGTCATGGTGGATAGCCGTGACGGCGCGTCTGGCACCGAGGATCCTGGAATTTCCCGCCATGTGAAGATTGAGAATTTGGTTGATTGCATTCGTCAGCTCACTTCATATGCATCCAATTCGACATTGACTGGAAGTCGGCAGTTGCAAGAAGGCGACCTGAGGCTCGATCTCGATGCGGGTAAGGTGACCTGCCTGGCCTGCGGGCAGCACGACACCTTGTCCCCAACCGAGACGCGCCTCCTTCGACTCCTTCTCGAGAACCGTGACCGTGTGGTCACCCGCTCTGAGGTCATTGGCAAGGTCTGGAACGGCACTAAAATCGCAACCCGAAGTTTAGATGCGCACATATCCCGCCTGCGCAAGCGGATTGGATTCACGGGCATTTTGCTGGAATCAGCTTACGGCGATGGCTACCGTCTCTCGACAGGAAGCGGTTGCGAGGCAGCCAGTGGCCGCATAACTGCCTCGCGTGGCGGTTCGACCGGTATTAGTCGCACGGCAGCAAGGGCAAAAGCAAATGCATGGCCACGCTGAAGTATTCGGAATAATTGAACTAATTTATTTTTAAAGCCACCTTCGGCGTTAACTTTGGCCACATCTGGCTGCCTTTGGAGTCCACGCACCATGTTTGAAAAGCGTGACGAAATCGCCCTGCTATTTGTCGATGATGATCCTTTTTTGAGGGACAAGGTCAAAGCGGAGCTTGATGGGGCACAGGCTTTTGATGGGCGCAATTTCACGGTGCGCCTTTGTGCGAGTTCGGCAGAGGCAAAAGGTCAGGCCGATTCATTGGGAAAGGACCGGCGAGGGGATTTCATCGCTCTAGTGGACCTTTCACTGAATGATGGTGATGACGCCGATGCCGCGATTAAAGGGTCTGGCATCCGACTCATTCGAACCATTCGTGACCGTCACCCCTTGGCTTGTATCATTGCCTTCTCTGATTTTGATGATCCACGAACGGTGCGTGAGTGCCTTCTGTCTGGTGCTGACGATTTTGTTTCAAAGAAGTCTGAAGGCAGCGAGCTTATCCACAGGATCAACATGGCCGGCAATGTTTTGCGCCAGCACGCCCCGACATCCACTCATGGGACCGTCGGTGGATCTTCCGTGATCCATCGCAGTCCGACGATGGATGCGTTGGCAAGGCGTGGTGCGAGGATCGTTCCCTCGGCCGTATCCTCGATTTTGGTTTATGGTGAATCGGGTACGGGAAAAGAAGTGGTCGCCGACGTGTTTGCAGACCTCGTGGGCAAGTCCAGGCCGTTTCTCCGGGTAAACTGCGGAGCGATTGCTCCGACCTTGCTTGAAAGTGAATTGTTTGGGCACATGCGCGGCGCTTTTACCGGTGCCGTTTCAGATCGTCGAGGTTTTTTTGAAGCGGCATCCGGAGGCTGGATTTTTCTTGATGAAGTGGCCACCCTGACGCCCTCGGCCCAAGTGGCTCTGCTGCGGGTGCTGGAAAATCATGAAGTGGTGCGACTTGGTTCCTCGAAGCCGGTCCCAGTGGATGTTCGTATCATTGCTGCGACCAACGAAAAACTCGATCAATTGGTCGCCTCGGGCAGGTTCAGGAAGGATTTATGGCAAAGATTGCGCGAGGTCGAAATTGAACTGCCCGCACTGAGAGAGCGCCAGGGAGAAATTCCAGGATTGGTTCAGCACTTTTGCAAAATCATGCCGGGTGGCCCTTATGAGGTAACTCAGACCGTCATGGATATTCTTGTTGCTGCTCCTTGGTCAGATGGGAATGTGCGCGAGCTGCGCAATTGCCTTCGCGCCATGACGGAGTTTGCAACTCCAGATCGCCGGTTGACCCCACTGGCGTTGCCGAAGTGGTTGTGGTCTGACGATGGAAGAGATGATCAAGAGGCTGGGCTTAAGGTGACGGATCTCATCGAAGGTGGCGTTTCGCTGACGGACGTCCCCAGGTCGATGCAGATCGACATACCGGTGGCGGTGGCAAATCCCTATCAGTACGACGACATTTGTGACCTGGCGCTGATCGCACTGGTGCGGAGAATTTTTAGAGAACGGGGAAAGGTTTCCCTGCGCTCCCTCTCGCGCCTTATCGGTTTATCGCGGGGAACAATCACTTTGAAATTGCGTGCTGCAATGGACAAAAACCTTGTCGGAATTGACGAGATTCAGAGTTTATTTGCCATGCAGGCGAAAGATGAATGACCCATCCGGTCATTTTCAGGAAAGTCGTTCTTCCCAGCCCTTGCGCTTGAAAAACTTTCCGCGAAATTTCTTGTGGTTTGGATTTTCCACAACGAATCCCCGACCCCGTTCATCATCAACCCAGTTGATGGTCGATCCGCGGACATACTTGGCCGTGTCCTGGTCAATGATGGTGACCACATCGTCAAATGCCTCGACGAGATCCAAGTCCTGGCGGGAGTCAAAGCTGACTCCGTACTCAAAGCCGTCACAGCCCTTTGCTGAAAGATAAACGCGCAGGTCAAGCCCTGCCCATTCTGGATTCCCGGCACGCAGGGATCGGGCGGCTTCGAGGGCGCCTGCGGTCAAAGTGACCAGTGGTTCCTGGTTCATTTTCATACCTTCAACGAGAACGGTGTGAAGTTGGTGTCGTAGTCGTAATAATCTTCGTTCTCTGCCCGTTTAATGGCAGCTACCACGCGGTAGGTCAAGGGTGTCGCAAGAACTTCCCACAAGACCTTCAGGGCATAATTGGTCAGGGCGACCGTGACGAGGGTTTCGTTGCTCCAGATTCCGATAAAGGCGAGCGGATAAAAGATTGTTGAATCAACGGCTTCCCCAAAAACCGTGGAGCCAATGGTGCGGACCCACAAGAACTTGCCTTTGGTCCAGATTTTCAGCTTTGCCAGGACAAATGAATTTGTGAATTCGCCGGCGAAATAGGCAATCATCGAGGCAGCGACGATCCTCGGGGTTGATCCGAAGACCTGCTCGATGGCGGACTGGCCTTTATAATCAGCCGCGGCCGGCAGGTGAATCACAACCCAGGTCATGAGGGCCGAAAAAATGAGGGCACCAAATCCGGTCCAAACAACCCGCCGGGAGCGCGCATAGCCATAAACTTCTGTCAGGATGTCGCCAAAAAGGTAGCTGATCGGGAAAAACAAATTGCCTCCCCCAAAGGTGAGACCGCCAACCGTGACCACCTTGCTCACGCCAATCAGGTTTGAGCAAAGCAGCACGGTGACGAAGACGGCCATGATCAGGTCGTAATATTTGTAGACGCGGCGATGTTCAGACATTGCTTTGGTCCTCAGTCTTTCCGGGGTAAAATCTGTCGGTTGGTGGAAACCCTTAGCGCGTGTGGGAATCAATTTACCTTGCTACGTCAATCAGGACAATGGAAGCGGTGGTTTTTGCTGGCGTCTTTGCTCGCCCTAACCTCCCCGATCACCTCTCCGACCATCGCCGCTGCCCAGTCGTATAGCTGGTTGGCCTACGGGGATTTCCGTGGCCAGTTTGAGCCTTGCGGTTGTGATCCTAAAACCGATCTTGGCGGGGTGCAGCGTCTTGCGGGTTTCGCCCAACGCGAGAGGGCCTTGAATCCAGAGGTTTCTTTTTTTGACCTTGGCAACAACATCACGCCGCCCGGCGCAGAGGGCGACCGGGCCACGCAGGAAATCAAAGACCAATATATTTTAGAGGCACTCGTCCGGATCAATCCAGCCGCCATGCTGCCCGGGCGTTTTGAATTGCTGCGTGCAAAATGGTTTGGCGATGCTTGGAGCCGTTTAAAGTCCCAATCAAAAGCGGGCGGTCCCCTGCCCTATGTCCTCTCAAACCTGAAGGATGCGTCTGCCCCCCAGTGGTTGAAAGAGACTGCAAGGGCGTACATCAAGGTCAGCGGCATGGCCGTGTTTGGTTTCACCTGGGACAAGAGGCTTGCGTCATTCTTGTTGCCAGCAAATTCACCCGATGGAATCAAACGTTTAAAGATTCTTACTGCCAACGAAGAACTCAAAGGCCTGCACAGGATTCTTCTCTTCAGCGGTCCTGATGATCAATTGAAAGCCCTGCTCAAGATGAACCTCTTTGATGAGGTGATATCGAACAACCGTGCATCCGATGCAGCGAAGCCGGATCAACCGGACCGGGTCAACGAGGCCCGCACCATTGTCCGCATGACTTCTGCCCGGGGCGAAAGGGTTTTGCAAACCCAGCTTGGCGGTCAAGGTGTCTTGCGGGGTGGCGCAGCCAGACGGGCAGAAGCAAAACCACTCGACGTCCTTCTTTCAAGCAGTAAAACCAGCCCTGGTATTACGGCTCTGCTCTCGTCCAAACCAATCAGCTGGCTTGAACGGGATTCCCTGAATCCAGATGTCTGGCGAGGTTTTTTTGCTGCTTATGAAGGCGCCCTGAAAGACAGCTTTGGAGAACGGGCCAAGCTCCGTTTGGCAGACTTGGCGAATACGCCCTATGCCGGGTCACAGGCCTGCAAGGGGTGCCATGGCCAGGCCTACGATGTTTGGTTGAAGTCAAAGCATTCAAATGCCTTCCAGGATCTGATCGCGAAAGGCAAAAACCACGATGCCGAATGCGTCGGGTGTCACGTTCTTGGTGGGTCAGAAAAAGGCGGATTTGTCTCGCAAGAGGCATCTCCCCAGTTCATGAACGTGCAGTGCGAGAATTGCCATGGACCCCGAAAGGAACACGCAATCAACCCGGCCGTCAAACCAACTTGGAGGCCAGCAGGGAATGATTTTTCAAAAATCTGTATGGGTTGCCATCATCCGCCCCACAGTCCTGAATTCAACTACAAGGCCTATTGGGGAAAAATAACCCACGGTCCCATGAAAGATTAATTTTCAGGCGTGCTGCAATCGACGATGAGTGGCGAACAGTAGTAACTCGTCGTCAAGACTCCAGTGACAACCTCTCCTGGATAGCAGGTGATGTTGTTGGTCAAACGCCTCGTTCCCATTCGCACCGTGCAGTTGCCACGTTTGAGGGGGTCCGTATTCTCTGCGGAGTTATCGCTGTTTTGAGCATGGCTGGTGACGCTGGTGAGCGCAAATGCGAGGGCAGCCCCAAGACCAAGGCCCGCCAGAAAAACCCCAAATATTTTTTTCTTAAAAATTTTCATGGTGTCTCCATTTCTTGAGGTCCGTAAATCCAAAAAGATTCATCTAAAATGCGCCATGCAGATTTCTTGGCGGGGGAAATAAGTTTTAATCCGAACTTTTCGGGTTCTGGTACCCGCCAATTTGAAACAAAGAGGGGACCATCTTTTTTACCCCAATTTGGGAATCTGGAGAGCGTCGAGGTTAGAATCTGATCGATGGTAATGGAACGCTTGAATGCTTGATCCGTAACAGAATTTGATTTCTTATCCCAAAAATCAAAAGTCCCCTCACGATTGACCACCGGATACCAGAATTTCCGGTCGGCGGACAAGTACGGCAATATGGCTGTGCAATTTCGCGGAATCCAACACACGACCTGACGGCCGCTGGCTGGGGCGGAGTTAAGAACCACTGCCGCTTCATGGGCGTCGGAAAAATTCCCAGTCGCCTCGAGCTCCCACACGCTGGCGACAACTGGTAAATTCCAGGCGCAGACCATCCACATGGCAATAGGCGCGAGGCGGCGACGGTGAAACAGCGGTAGCCCAGCACTAGCCCGTGTTGGAGTTGTCATCCATAGGCACGCGCACAGCCAGACTAGAAAAAGACCGGAATGGCGGGGGCTCCCGCTATAATATTTAAAGACAAATATGGCCCCGATGATGCCCGCTCCCGCAAGGAATAGGCCTGCAGTGCGATCAAATTCGCGGATTGAGGCAAGGATCAAGGCATAAACTGAAACGGCGAGGACAAAAGTAAGGGAGGTCGCCGGTTCGAAGGGAAGGATGCTCTGAGCGATCGAATCACGAAAGTTCATGGGTATGAAATGCTCAAAGAAGTCTGCCGAGAACTGGCCCTTACCGGAAGGCCATAGGATTGCCACTGACAGGACGAAAAGAAGCAGAAAAATTCGCTCTGATTTGAGCCATTCCCTAAAAAAATTCACCCATCTTTTGTTTTTTGAGAAATCCGTGACGCCGCGGTCGAAGAACAGCACGGCAGCAAGCCCAAGGAAATGCACTGTGCTGAAACACATCAGTGTATGCGACAGTAGAAGTCGAAAAGAGTTGTGTCGCTGCCTGGATTGATAATTCGCGGAATAGAGAAACAGGCCGAGAATTCCCAGGCTGTAATTTCGTGCGATCACCGGAAATTCGTATGAGAAAACAAAAGACAGCACGACGGGGGCGATGAAAATCAAATCGAATCCAGATTTAAAAATCAACAGTCCCGTTGCAAGGCACATCGCAAGCAGGTTAATTCCCTGCATCCATCTCCAACTAAGTCCTGCGGAAGCAAGTGGTTTTAGCAGCAGGTACCAAAGCGGCGGGTGACCGGCATCTGGCATGATCTTGAAAATATCGAGCAACGATCCGTCCCGCGCCAGCAGCCAGGAGTCCGCCTCATCCCGCCAAAGCTCGTGGTTGGCGGTGAGCCATATCGTCAAAACAACATAGGCTCCAAATAGAAGCCAGCGCAGGGTTATGTCACGAGATAAATTTTTCAACGATGAGCCCTGCAGCCGTTGATGGTGCGATGGTGCCTTGTGCCACGGCGGCTTCCGATTCGGAGATCAATTCAGCCAAAGTGGGATTACGTTTGACCGCATCCAACAACTGGTCTTGCACTTCCTGGTGGAACCAGTGGAGCATCTGTTGCTTGCGGCGTGATTCAAACCTTCCGTTGGCTTTGCTTTTTGTGTGCGCTTTTAAAAGGGCATCAAGGATACTTTCGATGCCACTTCCTGTGACACTGGAGCAAGCAATCACCTCTGGTGCGGGTTGTCCTGAGGTTGCAAAATAAGACAGGGCATTCATGAGTTCTGATTGAGCCTTGCGGGCTGAGGGCAGCAGTTCGCCATCGGCTTTGGTGACAATGACAAAATCGGCAAGTTCGAGATTTCCCCGTTTGATGCCCTGCAGGTCATCCCCGCTGTTTGGTTGATGCAACAAAAGAAAGAAGTCGACCATGGATGCAACGGCACTTTCGGATTGGCCGACGCCAATGGTTTCCACGATAACGACATCATGTCCGGCGGCTTCGGCAAGAAAAATACTTTCACGCGTTTGCCGGGCAACACCGCCCGCGGCGTCGCCCCCCGGAGAAGGCCGGATGAAGGCCATCTCGTGACGCGATAGTTCTTCCATCCTTGTTTTGTCGCCAAGGATACTTCCCCCGCTGATGCGAGAGGTCGGGTCCACGGCCAATACGGCAAGTTTGTGCCTTCCCTGCTGCAGGAATTTTTGACCGATGGCCTCGATGAACGTGCTTTTTCCAACTCCTGGGGGACCGCTGATTCCAATGCGCAGGGATTTTCCGGCGTGCGGCATAATGGATGTCAGGAGTGCGCTTGCAGCTCTGTGATCGCGCTCGGCATGGCTTTCGATCAAGGTTATCGCACGCGCCAGGGCACGGCGGTCACCGGCTAACAAGGGCTTCAATAATTCGGGTTCATTTTTTTTCGAGGGCACGGATGATCTCCGTTGCGGCCACAGAGATTTGAGTCCCTGGGCCAAAGATTGCAGACACGCCTGACTTTTTCAAAAAAGCGTGGTCGCCTTCGGGAATGATTCCGCCGACAATGACCCGGATGTCATCCGCCTTTAGTTTTTTCAACTCGGCGATCAACTGCGGTATCAGGGTTTTATGTCCTGCCGCCTGGGACGAGATGCCAACCACGTGAACATCGTTCTCGACGGCCTGCCGGGCGACTTCTTCTGGAGTTTGGAAGAGGGGGCCTATATCGACATCGAAACCAAGATCGGCGAGTCCCGTGGCGATGACCTTTGCTCCGCGGTCGTGGCCATCCTGCCCCATTTTGGCGACAAGGATTCGTGGTTGGCGCCCGTCCGCTTTGGCGAAGGCGGCAACCAAATCACGCGCAGCATCGAATTGAGCGTTATTTTCCATGCCTCTAGAATACACGCTGCGCACCAATTGTGTACCTGGCTTGTGGCGTCCAAAGACGCTGGCGAGTGTTTCTGAAATTTCGCCGACCGTAGCACGCACGCGCGTCGCCTTGACGCTTAGCTCGAGGAGGTTTCCGTTTCCTTCGGCTCCCTTTTTCAGGTCAGCCAGGGCCGCGGCAACCTGATTGGAATCGCGCCGCGCACGAACTTCTGCCAAACGTTTCTTCTGTGACTTAAGCACGGCATCGTTATCGATGCTCAACACTTCGACCTTGTGGTCTCCCGTGCTGTCACTGAAGTATTTATTGACGCCAACAATGACATCCCGTCCGCTATCGATCCTGGCCTGTTTGCGGGCTGCCGATTCCTCAATTCGCAATTTTGGGATTCCAGCCTTGATGGCAGCAACCATACCGCCTGCATCCTCGATCTCTTTGATCAACTCCCTTGCGCGCTGCACAAGATCTGCGGTGACGCGTTCAATGAACCAACTGCCACCCAATGGATCGACAACATGAGTGATGTCGGTTTCGTCTTGCAGGATAAGTTGCGTGTTGCGGGCAATGCGCGCGGAAAAATCGGTTGGCAGTCCAATGGCTTCATCGAGGGCATTGGTATGCAAAGACTGGGTTCCACCAAGGACTCCGGCCATGGCCTCGATCGTGGTGCGGATGACATTGTTGTAGGGGTCTTGCTCGGTCAGAGAGTATCCAGATGTTTGGCAGTGGGTGCGCAGCATTGCCGATTGTGGATTTTGCGGATTGAAGGGTGCGATCAATTCGTGCCACAGGGTTCTTGCAGCGCGTAATTTTCCGACTTCCATGAAGAAGTTCATGCCAATGGCAAAAAAGAAGGACAAACGGGGCGCAAACTCGTCGATCGCCAGGCCGCGCGCCATGGCAAGGCGCACATACTCCAGTCCATCTGCCAAGGTGTAGGCAAGTTCCAGTGCCGAGTCAGCCCCAGCCTCTTGCATGTGGTATCCACTGATGCTGATGGAGTTGAACCGCGGCATGTGCCTGGTCGCGTATTCGATCACGTCAGCGACAATACGCATGGATGGTTCTGGCGGGTAAATGAACGTGTTGCGCACCATGTATTCTTTCAGGATGTCATTTTGAATCGTTCCCGAAAGTTTTTCTGGCGGTACGCCCTGCTCTTCTCCGGCGACAATGTATCCGGCCATGATGGGCAGAACCGCTCCATTCATCGTCATCGATACACTCATCTCGTCCAATGGGATTCCGTCAAAGAGTATTTTCATATCTTCAACTGAATCAATGGCCACACCCGCTTTGCCAACATCACCAATCACGCGGGGATGGTCGGAGTCGTAGCCCCGGTGGGTCGCCAGATCAAAGGCGACGCTGAGGCCCTTTTGCCCCGCAGCCAGATTTCGCCGGTAAAAGGCGTTGGATTTTTCGGCGGTCGAAAATCCTGCGTATTGGCGGATCGTCCATGGCCGGTGGGTGTACATCGTGGCGCGCGGGCCACGGGTATAAGGAGGAAAACCCGGTAAACCAGGACCCGTCTTGCCAGCCAGATCGCTCACGTCAACGGCCGTATACAGGGGCTTTGTCGCGATGCCTTCCGGGGTCATCCGGTCCAGGGATTTTGTTGGCTTCCCAGACAGTTCCTTGGCGGCCAGTTTTTCCCATTTTTGTTTGTCTTGATCTGTCATGGCTTCATTTTTCCAGTTTATTTTCGCCGGTGCCGGGAACAATGTTCCTTCGTTTCGCGCCTCAATTAACGTAGCATGGGTCGCGGTTTGAGGGCGAAGGGAACCATCGTGTCATTATCCATGTTATCTGTTCTGCGATCATTTTTTACTGAATCGACCTGGCACGGATTTTCCTTTGCTGAAGGCTTGCGCTTCGTCGAATGGACGATCACGATATTTGCAGCCCTGAGCATCCTCAGCCGCAAGCGTGATCCTGTGGCCTGCCTTGGCTGGCTTTTGGCAGTTGTGGCGTTCCCTTTTGTTGGATCAGCACTTTATATCCTTGGTGGAGTTAGCCCCTACGAGGCTCTGGCCCGTCGCCGCCGGGTGTCTTCACGCCTGGTACGTTCAGAGGAACCCCCTGAGGTTCGTGCCTTTGCCCGCGCTGCCGCACTAGAAGAGCTTGAATCAAGCGACTGCCAAGGGTTTGAAAACACCACGGCATGGTCGGGTTGGGCCGCCGGCCACGGATTTTTTTCCAAGACAGGCGTCGATTTTTTAGAAAATTCCACTTCCGTTTATGCGGCGTTCGAGTCCGCCATCGTCAATGCCGAGCGCTATATCCTCGTTCAATTTTACCAAATTGTGCCCGATGCGGTTGGCCGTCATTTCTACAGCCTCTTGGCAGAAAAGGCCCGTCAGGGTGTCGCTGTTCACGTGCTGTTTGACGCGATGGGCTCTTACCGGATCAGTTCCAAGCATTTGAAAATGGCGCGGGCCGCCGGGGTTCACATCCATAGTTTTATGGGGTTTCACCCGCTCAAGCGCCGCCTGCAAATCAACTGGCGAAACCACCGCAAGCTCCTCATCGCCGATGGCAAGGTGGCTTTCGTAGGTGGACTGAATTTGGGCGAAATGTACCTTGAGGGTCAGGACTCGGACAATCCCGTGTGGCGGGACGTGCATTTTAAGCTTCAAGGGGATTTGGCGACGCATTTGGAGCGTGTTTTTCGTGAAGACTGGCACTTTGCCACGGGCGAGGCTTTGGATTTGACCAGGGCTTCCGCCACCCTCCTTCACGAGCTTGAACACGGCGGAAAAAAGTCTGCGGAAAATCCTCCCTCAGGATCCGAATTTTCGGCCCTGTGCTTGTCGGTGGCATCTGGACCAGCAGACAGTCGGGCGGCCTTTCATACGAGCCTGCTCAGTGTTTTTTACGAGGCGAAGCGGCGTATTTGGCTGTCGACCGCCTACTTTGTCCCGGACAAGACCCTTCTTCAGGCCATGCGCCAGGCGGTTGCCCGTGGCGTCGACGTGCAGCTCGTCATCCCGCGCCGTTCCAATCACCCGATGACCGACTTTTGCACGACCTCCTACTACCAGGAACTTCTGGATATTGGCTTGACCATCCACCATTTCAACCCAGGGATGCTGCACGCCAAACTTCTAATTGCAGACGATGACTTGGTTCTGACGGGGTCGTCCAATCAGGACTACCGCAGTTTTTTCCTCAACTTTGAACTGGACCTGCTCATGCGTGACCGGGCTTTGATGGGCCGCATAGAGACGTACTTCAATGATTTGTTTGCAAAATCTTACGTTCTGACTCGTGAAAAAGTCGACTCGGACTACCGTTCTCTGATGCTGCTGAGGCGGATCAGCCGGCTTTGCTCGCCTTTAATGTAGGGCCAACCTTGGAGTTTACGCTTTGAGCTCAAGGAATCGTTCTTGAGGTTCATTTTGAGATCGATTATCAATATCCTGTTACCTGATCTGGATACTCGCATCGCCATTAGTTGCGTGAAAGGTCCGCCCATCATGGGTTTTAAGCCAATCAGCCACCGCCTTGCCATGGCCCCGGCGATCTTCGTTGTGGTCTCTATTTTCAATCTGTTGGTTCCGATGACGCAGGAAGCCCGCGCAGAAGCCAAATCCAGCTTTGGTGCCGGCCACGATCCTGGGCGCAACGGTCAAAAACCCCAGACCATCGCTGCGGCCAGCATGAGGCAACTCATGAGCCTGGTGGAGTACATCGGTGGTGACTACGCCGGAGCCGTATCGGGCGAAGCCGGATCTGGAGGCAAAGTAATCCAGAAGACCGAATACGAGGAAATCACCCAGTTTAGCGAAGCCACCCTTGAAGCTTTTGCCGTGGTGGCCAAGGCCCGCCCCAAAACCCCCGGCCTTGATTCCATTGAGCAAGAGTTGCGAGACCTTAAGGCAGCCGTTGCGGCCAAGAAAAGTCCCGCCGAGGTTCGTGCCCTCTCCCGGTCGGTACGAGAGCACCTGATCGATGCCTTTCAGCTGACTTTGGCGCCGGCTCAAGTTCCGCAAAAAGCTCTGGCTGTTGCTGCGTTTGAATCCAATTGTGCGGCCTGCCATGGTGCCGCAGGCCACGGCGACGGAGTTCTTTCCGCAAGGCTTGATCCGAAGCCACGTGATTTTGGTGACAGCAAATTTGCTCAGGGCAATTCGCCATTTCGCTCCTTGAACATCCTCCATACGGGCGTGGCAGGCACTCCCATGGCATCCTTTGTGGACCGCCTTTCGAGCAACGAAATGTGGAGCCTTTCCTTTTGGGTGAGTGGCCTGGCTCACGATCAAAGGGCAACCGTAGCGAATTTGCCCGATTCCGTGCAGAACGAACTGAAATCCAAAATCAGCCTGGAGTTGCTCTCGCGGGCTTCCGATCAAGAGCTCTCCAGCTGGGTCGCGGGCAACATTCAATCCCTTTCTAAATCCAAAACCACGCTCTCCGCTGTTGTTGCAGCCCTGCGGGTCGATGCCCCTTACGACGGAGATTTGGTTCGGAAGGTTGGTGCGGTGGCTGTATCCGGCACCGTGACACAAAACGACTCAAGCTCAGGAAACGGAACCGAAGCCTCGCGCTCGATTTTGAATGCCAGGGCCGGCGTTGCCGAGGCGGTTTCGTTGGCGAATCGGGGTCAGTTTGACCATGCCAAATCAAGGCTTCTCGATGCCTACCTTGTCGGGTTTGAACCGGCAGAAAAGGCCCTCAGAATGGTGGATCCCGCCACGGTCGCCACGGTGGAAAAACAGTTTGTCGCAGCACGCTCGGTCTTCAATCCAGACGCGTCTGAATCTTTGCGTAGTGAGGCGGCTTCCAAATTAAACCAGGCCCTGGATGACGCAATGAGTGTGGCTCAAAAAACAAATGCAGCTTCGTCTGTTAAAAGTGCAGACAACAGCGCCGGCGATTTTGTGATTAAAATTTCACAAAAATCGATGGCCGATTTTTTTGGTTCTTTCCTGATTATCTTCCGCGAAGGTTTTGAAGCCTTCTTGATCATTGCGGCCCTTCTGGCCGCTCTTGGCAACATGGGCATGACCAGTGCCCGCAAGTGGATTCACGTTGGATGGAGTTCGGCGTTGGTCCTCGGAGTGGCGACCTTTTTTGTGCTCAACCGTTTGGCGCACCTATCGGGTATGGGCCGCGAGATGATGGAGGCCGTTGCCACCGGTCTTGCCGCCGCCGTTTTATTCTATGTTGGGTTTTGGATGCTGTCTCAGGCGGAGCGTTCCCATTGGGACAAATTCATCCGCGGTGGGGCTCGCGAGGCCGTGACCTCTGGCAAGGTTTGGACTTTGGCAGGATTGGCTTTCATTGCGGTCTACCGGGAAGCCGCCGAAACCGTCCTGTTTTACAATGCCCTCTCCAACAGCGCATCGTCGGGCATGGCCGTCGCTGGGGGATTCATCACGGGCGCGGTCAGTCTTGGCGGCATTTGTTTTGGCATCCAGCGCTATGGCCTACGCATGCCATTGCGTAAATTTTTCTTGAGCACGAGCGTTCTAATGGTGACCCTTGCCGTTATTTTGGCAGGAAAGTCGGTTGCAGAGATTATAGAGGCCGGCATGCTGGAGCCCGTAAGAATCGGATTTGTCCCTACATTAGATTTGCTCGGGATTTATCCTTACCTCCAGACATTACTAGCCCAAGGGGTTTTGTTGGGTCTCGCGGTCGGAATCTGGGCGTGGAAGAAGCAAACGGCCTCCAAAATCGCTTCGTTGGCCTTGTCCACTGTTGAGCGGTCTGGTAACTAACCATTTCCCTTCATTGGGTCCCGTAGTGAAACGGATATCATACCGCCCTCCGAAGGCGTAGTTGCAGGTTCGATTCCTGCCGGGACCACCACATGCTGCTCTTGTCAACCATCCGGTGTTTGTGATTTTCCCGTGCCCAGCAAGAAAAAAGAAAACCTCCCGTCAAAATTGTGTGTTGTCTGTGGCCGCCCATTTTCTTGGCGGAAGAAGTGGGAACGAAACTGGAATGAAGTGAAGTATTGCTCGGAAGCTTGCCGAAAGAATCGGAGCAAACCCCGCGAAGGCATCATGACGGACCGTTAACCATCCGCAAAGGTTGGGCAAATTTTTGCATCGCCATTCTGTGTTGCGTCCAGGCCTCAACCTGAGCAGTCATCCTGAGCGACGGACTGTCGTCATCCTGAGCGCCAGCGAAGGATCTCTTCATTGGGAGTTTTCTTATTATGACAACGTCCCTCAACTTACTAAAAACCATCGGAATAAATTTCGCGTTCGCCTTGGGTTTCACCGAAATGGCCCAGGCCGCTGGCCCGCACTCTGCCCTGCCGATTTCAGCGCCAGCACCAGCAGGCAATCCGGTGACTCCAGAGAAAATCGAACTGGGAAAAAAACTCTACTTCGACCCACGCCTTTCAGCAGACGGAACGGTTTCTTGCAACAGCTGTCACAATGTGATGAGTGGGGGTGACGACAACCTGCCCGTCAGTGTCGGAATCCGTGGGCAAAAGGGTGGTCGTTCGGCCCCAACGGTTTGGAACTCAGCTTTCATGTCCGTTCAGTTTTGGGATGGGCGGGCAGCCTCTTTAGAGGATCAGGCAAAAGGTCCACTGACCAATCCGATTGAGATGGGAATGAAAGATCACGCGGCCGTTATGAAAGTCGTTTCCGAAATCCCGGAATACAACGACGAATTTAGAGCGGCCTTTCCTGGCGAAAAAAATCCCCTAAACATCGACAATCTGGCAAAAGCCATCGCAACTTTTGAACGGACCCTGATCACTACAAAAAGCCGTTTCGATCAATTTCTGGATGGCAATGAAAGTTCTTTGACCGCTGTGGAAAAGCATGGCTATGAACTGGCACAGTCGGTGGGCTGTTTTAGTTGCCATTCCGGAGTAAATTTTGCCGGCCCAACCCTGCCCGAAGGCACCGGCTTTTTCCAGAAGTTCCCGACTTATGAAAACAACAAGTATGTGAAGCAGTACCGCCTCAAGGATGATGTCGGACGTTTCGCTGTCACGAAAAATGTGTCGGACCGTAACAGGTGGCGCGTGCCAACGTGGCGTAATATTGCTTTGACGGCGCCATACTTCCATAACGGCTCGGTAGCCTCTTTGGATGAGGCTGTACGCGTCATGGCAAAAACACAACTCGACCGGGATTTGGGCGAAGATGACGTGGCTGCCATCGTCGTTTTCATGCGCAGCCTGACCGGGGAATTTCCCAAGATCGAAATGCCACGTTTGCCGGCAACTCCTGGATTCTCGGTCTCTGTGAAGCCATCTCCGATCGGCTCCAAGAAGCGGCTTTGACTCCTGCTCTTGGGCGCGGATTCAGGACTTCAACGTGATTTTCCAAAGGGTCAGGCTGGCCTTGACTGTTTCGAGGATCGCAGGTGGTATGCTGGCGGCGCTGGCCGAAGTCACCTTCATGGTGTCATCAAACTGAGGGACGCGTTCGGCTTGCAGTCCCTCCGCTGTTAAAAATTCACGGAATTCTGTTTCGTTCTCAAAAGCCTCGGACAGCATGGCCCGGCCTGTGGCTTCGGCAATGGCTGAAAGAACCTTTTCTGTGTCGGGACTCATCTTTCCCCACTGAGCCATGCTGGCACGGAAATCAAAGTCCGGCGTAATCCAGACGCCGCCAAATTTTTTCAAGACGTTTTTGATGTTGTGGGTCGCTTTAATTTTTTCCTGACGAGAAAAATACTGCAGCAGCCCTTCGTGAATGATGACGACAGGTTTCTTTGGGTCCAATCGCTCTGCAGCCTTCTCAAGATCCACCGGGTTTAACACGTTGGCTTCGGCGAAAATCAAATTAGGCCGCACGCTATTGGCCGATTTTCCCGTAATCGCCTCCACAATACGTAACTTTTCCTGTGTGATTCCCGGGAGGTCTGTTTCGATGTATCGCATAGTAGGATCTGCCGTCATCGTCAGGCCACGCAGGGATATTCCACTGGCAAGTTCCATGACCTGCTTGATGCCTGACTTTTTTATTTCCCGCAGGAGACTTTTGTAGCGCATCTCAAGAATCGGTGCGCCCCACAACGTCTGTTCCGGATTAATTTGAAGTGGGGCCATCATTTTGTGGACGGCAGCGTAGGCTTGCGAAAGTTCTGAAGACTCCTTTGCATAGGGGATGTCTGAATAAGACCTCCACCATGCAACGAGTTTCGCAGTCGGACTGATAAGACTATGGTCGGAATGGAATTGATTCATGATGTCCTACTTTTTCAAGAGTGACACGCTGCGGGCGTGGCTTGGTGAATTGTTTTGGTCGTATCCGAATGCGCGTTCGGGTGTTGCATGGGAACCGGCAGGAAATACGACGTAGAAGAACTTCCGCCCGGCCGGGGTGGCATCAGATACAATTTCGGTGCCAATTGAACGATCTGATATGCATGCTGTTGCGGCGCTCGCTTTGACGCCACAAATCTCCAATGAGGTCATGCTTTGAGGCGCACTGAATACCGCGACAGTCCCACCGTCGACCAAACCTGAAGGGCGCGCCTCTGCGGGCACCTGATCATAATCAAGGACGGCCATCTTTATGTCAGGATCGCGTGAGGTGGCGGCAAATTTGTTGGCGTAGTCATCTTCAGATCCAACGATGCCGGCGTGGTGTGAAAGGAATGCGAGGATCAGGCGGGCAACCCTAACGGCAAGGCCCGGGGAAGTTGCATTGGCAAGGGTGTCGTTCGCGGTGTGCATGTTCATGTTGTAGGCCGCAGGGTTTTCGAAGGGGAAGACAGTCGGGACCCCAGCACGGTACCAGCTTCTGTGGTCGGATGTGCCACCGACGTGTTGCCCCAAATCAGAAAAATTTCCGCCCAGATAAGTCGTCAACAGATCCTTCGCGGAACGGCGCAGGATGGCGTTCGTATCATCGTGGAACAGGTGGATAGTTTCACTTGTGCCGTCTTGTGCGTAAGACGCCATGTCAACCTGGAGCATGGCCGATACTTTTTTGCCGTCTGCGGCGTAGCTGTTTGCGATTTGTCCGCTGCCGATCAGTCCAATCTCCTCGGCGCCATAGGCATGCCACTCGACGCGACGCTTGAATCGAACGTTGTTTGCGGCGAGAACGCGCATGGTTTCGGCAAGGATGGCAACTCCGGAGGCATTGTCGTCGGCTCCAGGCGCATTGCTTTGGTCTGAGTGGTTGATGCTGTCGAGGTGCGATCCAATCACAACGATTGTTGTATCGTCCGTGGCTCCTGTAAGTCCAGAAACCACAGAGGGTTGATTTGCTGCGATTCCTGTGTGGCTGACCTGCGCTGTGGAAATGATGCCAGACGACCAGCTGGATCCGGCATACGCGCCGCGAAAAATAGCTTCAACCTGGTTCGATGCCGCCGGTCCCGATGCCCCTGAGTAATAACGACTGGATAGGCCCTGCAGGGTGGTCATGGTGGAGGTGATGTTGGCGGCGGCTGCATTTGAAAACAAGCCCCCGGCTGCCGAAAGCTTTATGGTTTCATCGTAGACTGGCGGCGTAATGGCAGCTGAAGTGGTTTGCGCGCGGTTGATTTCACAGGTGGTCAGCCCCGGTCCGCTGATGACTTCGATTCCGGCGCAGCCACCTTGACCGCCTCCGTGGGTTTTTCCCGCGAGGGCTTCAAGTTCACTGATTGATTCAACGCGCAGAAAGGTTTCGGAGGCAAGGAGCGAAGGGCTGTGAAAGGACTTCATACGCACCAGATAAGGAACATTTTGATCCGGTGCCTTGGTGCAGTGCGGCGTGGCCGTTTTATTCGCATGGGTCAGGTGTGCGGAATGGCTTTCAGCTGGATCTGATACCGCCCAGCGCGAGCCCTCCCAATCCGTCGTGCCATCCCATCCTGCAGGAATGAGTGCAGTCATTGAGCTTATGCTGCGATCTGAATTACCTGATTTTCCACAATTGGCAGCCATGCTCAGACCAACGAATGTTGCGGCGAGAACCGCGATGCGCAAGGTCTGTGAAAATTTATCAGCCATGACCGTCCGTTTCAAAATATCGGGGTGCCTTCGCAGTCTTTTGGCGTGTTCAGCTTAAGTTGGCGGGCAAAAGTTGGGACAGCCTGCACCAGTGAGACGACAGTTCCACGATCAATTTGCGGTTTAATCCCAGGGCCCCGGAACATCAGGGCGGTCAGCATCGATGGCGACTCGGGATTGTGCCCGTGCATTCCAGGAACTTTCGGTGGAAGGAAAGTCTTTTTTTCCAGGGAGTTGTTGTTGAACCATATGCCATCTTCCGAGCGGAAGGCCCAGATGGCATCGCCATAGTTCCAGTCTGACGGCTTAGCCGTTGCACGCTCTACTGCCATTTCCACCACGGGTTTGTCGTGCCAGAAGATTTTTCCCAAAGCCTCTTTCACGGTCTCACCCGTTTTTTTTGCAAGGACTGGATCGATGAAGTCGTTTTTCGGGTAGAGGTAGAGCATCGAATCCGACGCGTAAACATCGACGTTTTCCTCGATATTCGGGGGAAGCAGTGGCGCAACGTTGAAATTCGTGGTCGTTGCAGTCATGCCGTGGTCACCCATGAGGGCTACAACATCATTTTGCCTCCTCGTGGATAGAACTTTTGCCAGGTTGTCATCGACGCGTTTGAAGGCATTGCGGTAGGCAACCGTGACGGGGTCATTGGCTTTCAAACTTCCAGTGTCAGGCAACTTGTTTTGGAATCCGTGTCCAGTGGAGTCCAAGAGCGGCTGGTAGAATAAAACAAGATCAGGGTTGAATTCAGGAATGGCGCGGCTTGCCACTTCGGCAAGGAAGTCATCCAGAATTCCCTGAACCGCAACAGCCTCTGACGGCTCCAGTCCCGCATCAAGGCCCTTGATATTCACATCGGGCCACACAAGGCCCGCCTTCTCAAGGCTGGCACGGAATGATTCGGGGAAGGCTTCGTTATAAGAAGCCCGGGAGATCAAATAGGTGTTTGGTTGGCCGGAAACAAGCCGGATCACGATCCGGCGGAGACGCTCACCGTCATGGATGAGCAAGTTGGCAGGCTTGTGGGCCTCGGCCACCCCGGGTAATTTGAGGCGATGCGCAGCACCCTGAAGGTCGACGTAGTTCACCGTTGAGCCAGATCCTGAGGCATGAAAATGAAGGCTTAATTTAATGTTTTTTTCAGGATTAAGAACGATATCGGTGTCAACAGGTGCGACATCACCCCGCGGCACCGCCACAATGGCTGGCTTTCCCATTCTGGATTCGTCGGGATAAGTGATCCCAAGGTCAGCAGTCCGTTCTGGGGTCGTTCCGTCCATGCCGACATAGGCGAAGGAGGCCACCTTGCGTCCTTGGCGGCGTGCAGCCTCCCACATGGTCTCGCTTTGGAATGGTTCCTTGAATCCACTTATCTTTCGATGATTTCGTAGAAAATGATTGCCGTGGATGCCATGGCGCGCCGGGGAAGAGCAAGTTGAGGTTCCCGCGTGGCTCGCGGCTGTGATCGAAATAACATGGGCTTTGGCCCTGGGATAAACGGCGCCACCACTCCAAAGTGACCGAAAACCCTCGGGATTGGCTTCAGGCCGACCGACGTAGGACTCAAGCAATTGCGGCTGCAATCCGTCGATTGAAATGAAGTACCCCCGCTGCACCGGGGCTGCTTGAAGGGTGAGGGCTGCAGCAAAAAGATAAACTGCCGGCAAGGTGACAATGATTGCGCGCATGGATATCCCGTCAAAGAAGGCCCTTGGGATAAAGGGCGTCAAAGTGGAAACGGATCCCGGTATTGTACCTTGAAACCTGCCGCACGCGCAGTCGAAAGGATTCGCTCAAAATCGTGCGTTATCGTTGCGCCGGCTTTTTGAGTCACTTCGTCCTCAGTTGGGAGATCGAAGTCGTTGGCACCGAATTTCAAACCTTCAAGCCCCTTTTCATTCTGGGTCAGGACCGAGGTTCGGATGTTCTCAAAGTTATCGAGGAAAATCCGACAAACAGCCAACCACCTCAGGTATTCACGCGAACTGATTTCTTTGCCACCAAGCTCGTTGTTCCATGGTTTGTAGGTCCAGCAGAGAAAACTCGGAAGTTTGCGCGGGGCGCTGTCTTGAAAGGAGCGCAAGGCCTCGAGGTGATTGAGTCGCTCATCCAGTGATTCGTCGAATCCAATGACTTGAGTCGCTGTCGAGCCAAGCCCAGCCCTGAGGATGGCGTCTTGCGCCTTGAAATAATCTGCGACCTTGAATTTACCGGGGCTATGACGCATGCGAAAGGCATCGTCCAGGATTTCGGCTCCGCCGCCGGTCACCCACCGGGTGCCTGCGTCCTTGAGCAAGGTCGCTCCCTGATCGTAGGTAAGTTTGCTCAGTTTGCAGGAAAACATGAATTCAGCGACGGTCATTTCAAAGAACTCGAGATCGCCGTGGTAGCGTTCCCGAACGCGGGAAAAAAGCTCGGCATAGTCCTTGAGTTGAAGTTTTGGATGAAAGCCTCCGTTGAAGCTGACGAGGGTGCCGCCAAAAGCCCGAAGGGCATCGATCCTTTCGCAAACTTGATTGAAATTGAGCAAATAGGTGCCGGCTTGGTGGGGCAACCGGTAAAACGAGCAGTAATCGCATTTGGCGACACAGACGTTTGTATAATTGACGATGGCCATGATCAGATAGGTTGCAACGTCGCCGGCATGGAACCTTTTTTTTGCCGCAGTGGCGAGTTCTGAAAGAAGCTGGTCGGATGCTTCGGTGAACAGGAACATGGCCTCGGAACGGCTGATTCGTTCCTTGTTCCCAACCTTGGTGGCGATGCAATTGAGGTTTTTTTCCATGAGTCACCTGCCTGTTCAGCCCGAATCTAGCCATTTTCCGGGGGAAATGTCGATCCAAAGGGGCTTGCAATTTGCGTCCATTGCCAATAAAGACCCGGCGACGGAGGCACGATGGATATCTTGCAATGGTTGAAGTTGGATCACGAGGCGATGCTCCGATCGGTTGAAAAACTCGGGGATGGCAAGCCCGACGACCGTGCGGTTGCTGCAAAGGGCCCAATCGGCAAACTAGTGGCAGAGCTGGCCTTCGATCTTCTCGGGCATCTAAAAGCCGAGGAGGAATACCTTTTACCTGAACTGTCCCAGCGGTTTCCTGGCTCGGACCTGATCATGGACCTTTGCTCGGCCAATCAGAGTGTGATGCGTAAGCACGTTAAATCGCTGATAAAAGCCTCTACGGCTCAGGACCAGGAGGCGATCGAAGGTGCGGTCGCGGGACTTCGCAAGGCAGTCCAACAGCACCTTGAGGTTCAGGAAATGCAGCTGATGCCTAAGCTTCGCTTGCATGTCCCAACCAGTGAGCGGGAGGACCTTGGGCTCCTGATGCAGGACATGATGGAAGACCTGCGCGGCGAAGGCCTTGATATCGCCGCGGAACTGAAAAGTGCCTCTGCCCGTTCGAAACCCGCGTCCGGCGGCCATGCTCGGGCTTGACGGTCTCCAGTATATTGGGTTAAGAGCGTTTGTTCGAAAGTTAAAGAAAACGTTACAGCATCCTCATATAGGTTCCTGAAGCCATGAAAAACAAACTGATTACCCAATTCGAAAAACGCGTATGGACTGGCGTCAAAAAGTTGGCCTCATTCCGCGCAGGCGATACCGTTCGCGTGCATTATAAAATCCAAGAAGGCGCGGACAAGACCAAGTTCCGGACGCAGCTTTTTGAAGGCGTTGTGATTCGTTTCCGTAACGGCACCGCGGACGGAAGTTTCACGGTTCGCAAAATCAGCGCGGGCGGTGTTGGCGTTGAACGGGTTTTCCCAATCTATAGCCCATACGTCGACAAGGTTGACGTTCTAGCCTCGGGTATCGTCCGTCGTGCACGCCTTTATTACCTGCGTGACCTCGCTGGCAAGGCTGCTCGCATCAGGACCAAGTATGTTGCCAAGAAGCTTGACGCTGTCGTTGTTGATGCTGTGAGCGAAGATCAGCCTGCTGACGCCTGAGGGCTGCTGGTTCAGGCGTCAATCGCCGGATACCATGTGACCTTAAATGGATAACTTTTAATGCCCTCCGGAGATTTTCCGGAGGGCATTTTTGTTTCTGAAACATCAGCTTGGTGCGTCACAATAGCCAGATCAATTCTGGTTTTAGCTGCGTTGATGCCAAAATACCGGATGGCTGCATGGAGTCCCTTTTTTAGGGACTGCACTTTGAGCCTTGGCATCAATCCGCTGACAGACGTCATGTCGTGTGTGAACCGAGTCCGAAATTTGACTTCGACTGCGACAAGCGAGGATTCCTTGACAGCAAGGATATCAATCTCAGTTCCAATCCACCGATAATTTCGCGCGACGATGCGCCAGCTTTGAGAAATCAAAATATCGGCAACATATTCTTCAGCCCGGGAGGCAAGGGCTCTTTGTTGCGCAGATCGATTTAACTGGTTCAAAGGTCCGCCGGTGCCATTCGGTGACGCCGTGGATTTTGAGGTTTTCGATGTGCTCTCTTGTGCCATAGCCAACATGCTTTCCAAAACCGTATGCAGGAAGGCTGTTTCCCAACTCATGCATGAACTTGTCGCGGACCTCTTTTGCTAAAATTGAGGCGGCAGCAATCGCAAAACACCAGTGGTCGCCCTTCACCACAGTTTGTTGCGCAATTTTTCGACCGGCGAGAACAGGCTCTGGAATGGCCTGATTGCCATCCACCATCACAAGATCAAAATGAGCGTCGATGGCATTGAGCGCCCTGCGCATGGCAATAAATGTTGCGCCAAGGATTCCGTGTGCCTCGATCTCCTGAACGCTCGCGCTTCCGGGTGCCCATCCGGAAGTGACGCTTTCGATGATTGGCACAACCAATCCACGCTGGCGCGCACTCAGTGTTTTGGAATCACGGATGAGCTGCAAAGATTTGTCGGGAAGTGCAAACAGTTTACCGTAGTCGATGACAGCGGCAGCCGTGACCACGGGACCTGCAATGCATCCGCGACCAACCTCATCAATTCCAACAGGGAATTGTCCCCGTGCCAAAGCGGCCCGTTCGAGGTCTCCGCGTTCCATGCAAGTCCTGTAGCTTTAAAAGTGGCGTGGGATCAAAGGACTTTCTTGATCATGTCGACAAGTTTTCCCTTTGGAACTGCACCAACAACCGAGTCAACCATTTGACCATTCTTGAAAAGAGCCATGAATGGAATCGAACGGACACCAAAAGTTGCAGGGACATGGGCATTTTCGTCGACATTCATTTTTGCGATGGTGACCTTGCCCTTGTATTCCTCGGCGATCGCATCGAGAACCGGAGCGATGGCTACGCATGGCCCACACCACGGGGCCCAGAAGTCCACAAGGACTGGTTGTGTCGACTTGATTACTGAATTTTCGAAACTCTCGTCACTGATATCGATGGTGTGCTGTCCCATGGCATGGACTCCCGAAGAAAAAATACTGTTGTGACCAGCAAATGCTGGCAAGTGTTCGGATCGTGACTCGGGGACCTTCCTTTGTCAATCAGGTTGACCCGTGTGGTCTTTTTTTTGTATCTCCCTGTCCGGCGGTTCCCCGGCATCCTGCAAAGGCTGCCACTATGTTTTTTTCCCAGAATGTTGCACCTTTTTCGCCTTCTTTTGACTCAACTGGTTTCCTGCCGGTCGAGGTGCTTACCCTTTTTGACTCCACCGACCAGCTGCTGCGAACCGCTGCGGCGTCGTTTTTAAGGTCATGCACAGCTCCTCCAGAGCAAGGCGAAAGGCTTTTGATTTATTCAGTGCCAGGCGGCGGCGCGAGTGAGGTCTCTCGATACCTGGCGACCTTGGCCTGTCGGACCCATCGTTGCCGGCTGTTGTCCCAAAATAATCTGCAACCCCGCGAGATCAAAAACGCAGTGTATTTTGGTCAATACGACGGGGGTGGACCGAATCCATTTGGTTCGCGCGGGGGTCTGACCATTCTCTTTTCTTCTGCCTCAGAAACGCCGGCCTTGGCGGGCAGGTCTGGTTTTTCTGTCTTGCAAATTCCACCGTTGTCATCCCGCCCAAAAGACGCCCTCAAGGCGGCTCTTTTTTTAGCGCAATCAATGCTTCCTGCTGGTTCTTTTTTTACAGAGGATGCCTGCGAATTGATTCGCGACTACTGCTGGCCGGGAGATTTGGCTCACATGCGGATGACTTTGGGATTGGTCGGCCAAAGGGCCTTTGTCACGAACACGCAAGCCATTGATGCTGAAACGATTCTTTTTGTATTGAAACGCAAGGAACTTAATCTTGCCGAGCTTTGCCGTCGCGAACAGACGGGCTGGGGAATTGCCCTCACTGGCCAAGACCTGCTTCACCTGGCCACGTTCACTGGCTTCGTGAGGGTACGCAAGGCGCTTGAGTTGCTATTGATCGAGGGTGCCGTGACTGCCTTTGGTGGTAATGCTGCCGTTGCCGCCAAGTTGCTTGGACTTCCTTACACGACCCTCGTCAGCCGCCAAAAAGCATTGAGGGCCCAAGATTGAATGTCATTCGTTGACGGCCTTGGAACTTTTTTCGTCATCCGAAGCCAAAGCTGAAACCGGCTGTTTCCGGTTTTCCTTGCTCAGCTGCTCGGAGAGTTCGTTAAGATCCTCGGCCATGTCGGTGAAGGCATCGCTGTCGCGGACCGTGATTTTTTGACCGTAGTGTCCGTTGATCATGGCGCGGATTTGCCGTCTCATGGCCACAGTTGGTCCAACGAGCCGATGGGTGGTCACAAGAGAAACGGCGATGGAAACGAACACTTGGCTAATAAGTAATGTCAGAGCAGAAATCCTGATCCACTCGAACATTTGATAGGCATTGTTGATGGTCTCGTCGTCGAGATGACCTATATCGGCAAAGGCGTTGGAGATGCTACGCAGGGAATAATAGAACACCAAAGCGATTGCGAAACCAAAGATGGCAGAAGCGAAGGCAGACCACGCTGCAATCCTCAGCTGGATGACCGGCTGCAGCAGTAAACTTCTAAATCGATGCTGTCGTTTAGGGTCGGTTGAATAGGTGCCTTTGGTCATGTTTTGCTCCTTTAAAGTCAGGGTCGGTAGTCCCTTCAAAAGGTTTACGAGCAAATCCAAGTAGCTGTTTTATTTAATTAAATAGTGATGATATCGCCCCGGTTACAGACCTTGCAGGACCTCTTTTGGAATCAGCCCCTTCCGGGTGAAATCAATTCGGTGTGAAGGCCGCGGTGGGCCACCCCCGCTGCCAGAACCGTTCCCCCCGCCCCTTCAAGGGCCTTTCGGACACGATCCAGTGATCCAGCTGGAGCCAGGACTGCCATGACGCCGCCGCCTCCGGCTCCACAAACGCGGGCCACTTTGGCGCCTGCGGCAATGGCGGCGTCGGCTTGGCGTTTGGTTTCGCTTGTGTGGATATTCGGCCAAAGTTCGCAGCGTAGTTTCCATTCCCTTGCGGAAGCAGCAACCATGGCATCGTAATCGCCTTGGCGGACAGCATCTGCGCATTGCCGTGCCACCGAGCCAATCGCCGAGAGCTTTTTGAGAAGTTCGCGGTCACCATCGAAAACCCGTTTGAAGATTTCCCAATTGTTGATCGCAGACTGCCTGCTTTTTCCTGAGAAACAAAGAATCAGCTCATCTTCCAGCCGTCGACTCACGGCGCCTGCTGGGGATTTATCAGCCCGGTCGTGGGTCTCGACAGTGACGCCTCCGGCCGGGAATTCGATGATGTTCAATCCTCCGCGCACCGCGCCCCAATAGTCTTGGATGCCGGTTGGGGCGTGAATTAATTTTGCTTCGATATCAGAAGCTGTCTGGACCAGGCGCCGCTCATCTAGTTTTTCATTTTTTTTTGTGAGGATGGCCTTGGTGTTCATCAGTGCCCCCCCAAGGGTTACGGCGAGGCACGAGGAACCACCGAGGCCGGCTCCAGCCGGGGACTTGGCTTCCGTTCGGATGTGCAGCGCGGGCAGTTTTTTGGACCACCAGACCTTCAAAAATAGACCGAGCAGTGGCAGCTCTGTTGTCGCGATGCAGTCCTCAAAGCTGCCTCGCACTTCGATTTTTTGATCGACGCTTTGTATGGTGAAAATGCCGTCTGCAGAAGGTGTGATATCGACTTGGGCTGGCAAGGTGACAGCGCAGTTGACGGTCGCCTTTTCATCGAGAAGCTGATGGATTGGCCAAAGGTCAATCGTCCCACCAGCAAGGTCGATGCGGGTTGGGGCTGAGGCCCGGACGTGAAATTGCTGATCGAATTGGATTGTTGGCATCTGAATTTTCCACAGGGTTGTCAGGTTTATGGGATACAATAAACCCGCAATACCCAAGAAGGAAGAGCATGCGTACTAGAAGATCAAGAGCCTGTGTTCTGAATCTGGAGCCGAAGTTCGTCAACCTGACCAAACTCAAGCTGGAAATTGAGCTCAGAGCCATGGTGGACATCGAACTTGCTGAGATCAAAGGTCTTGATGACAGTGCGTTTCTGCCATGTGACCTCTTGATCGTTGAAGCCCAAGGCGTTTCGATGGGCGACTTTCAATTGTGGATCAAGGGTTTCCAGGCGCGCCTGGTCACTCAAGCCGATATTTGGGTTCCGTCTTTGATCGTGGCTGAGCTGCCGGTTGATGAGGCGCGTTTGCTCATGGAACATGCCATCAAGTCAAACTGGTATTTTGATGTGGTTCGCCCAGAACATTTGGATTCATTGCCCGTGCGAGTGGCTAATTTGCTCCGTATTCACGACCACTTGCATGAACTAAGGCGCTATTCTGAAACGCTGGACCGGTTGCAGGATCGGGTCAACATGCTCGAGCATGAAGTCAATGCCTTGCGCGCCGGTGGATGATCGCGGTACATGTCTGGTTCTACATGACCGCAAAAGATTTTAAAGACGTCAGGATCACGCCATGAGTTTCATGGATCTCGGCAACGCCAAGCCACAAGAACTCATCAGCCAGTACCTGCTGGAGCTGAAGGGACAAGGCACAATGCTGTGCTATTCGGATCATGAAGTTGTCGAGGCTTGGATTGCAGTAGCTCCGAGTGTCGACGATTTGTTGGTCGTCCTGTCCGAACTTGCGCCGTCCTATCTTTCGAAAGATCCGAAGCCGAGGTCACTTGGCGGACTTAAGAACCGTGTTCTGAATCGTCTGGCTCAGATGCGCTAGGACGTTCTTCCAACTCCTGCTGGGGATCAACCGGAGGTCCCGGGATGCGGTAATTGTCGGTAGCCCAGTTGGCCGTATCGAAGCTGCGGCAACGTTCGCTGCAAAATGGGCGGAATGGGTTTGTGTCGTCAAACCGGCAAGTCGTTTTGCACTTGGGGCAAGGCCATATCCTGGTTTTTGTTGGGCGCTTTTCAGTCATGCCAGTTCTTTTACTCCTGATCGGGGAGCGATCGCAAGCGCTCCGGCCAAAGGCGTCGCGGCAACTCATCACAGCGACCAGTCATCAGCAGCTTGGCCAGGCAGAATCCCGAATAAAATCCGAGGGTCAGTCCCTGACCCATGAACCCTGTTGCGACCAGAATGCGTCCTTCGCCATACATCGGTCCAACCACCGGAAGTTCATCGCAGGGATGGCAGTCCAAGCCAGCGCCTTCCAGCATTGACTCGCAATCCGCCCGCCAGTGCGGGAAAGATTTTTTTGTTTGTTCAACAATGTAATTTGAAATTTTGGCCTCAACCTTGGACTCGGTGGCTTCAAAACCAGCCCATTTTCTCAGGATCCGGCCGCCGCCCAGCAGTATTTTGCCGTCTAGTTGGGTGGCTCCCCATTCGTGATTGTGAAATGCAGACCAGGCAATCCCGGGGCTGTTCCACGGACTTTGAGGATCACTTGAATCCAGCGGTCCAGATGTGCTCAACCATTGATCCGCAGATGACACCAGGGCTGATTTCAGGGAAGGAATCAGGTCACCGATGGCAAGGTGGCAGGCGGCGATCATGGAGGAAGCTTTTATCGTTTGAAGTTTTTTGGTTTCGGATTGGGAGTCATTCAACCGGATCGTTATGTTCAATTCGGGGTCGGCGTAGCCGGAAATATTTTCCACCGTGCCGTCAATGAATTGGATGGCTGGATTTGCCTGTGCGGCCATTCGCAATTTAACGTGCATGTTGTGTGTGTCGATCCAACCGCCGCGTTCACCGTCCTCTTGAACGGCCAGAATTCTCGGGCCGAGGGCTCGTGCCCATGGGGATGCTGCCAGCTGCTTGTCGCACAAAATTTGTGATGTGAGGCCAGCCTTGTTCAATTCACGAACTGCGATAGTCGCTTCAGTCAGCTCCTCGGGTGTGGCAATCAGGCGCAGGCGCCTGCACGTGGAAATCGGAACTCCATGGTTTCTTGCCCACCTTGTCGTCAGGTCAAAGGCGCGGTCACCGAACTGCCAGATTGTTTTTGCAAAATCGACTTGGTGCGCTGCGGCGATGCGAGTGAAGTTGTCTCTTTGGCCACCGCTGAGCATGCCGGGAGCAGTCATACTGGTTGGAATTGACGGGCCTGTGACAATCAAAATCTTAAGAACACCGCTCTCTGCAAGATGCAAGGCGGCAGAAAGGCCAGTGATACCTGACCCGGCAATGACAACTGGAATCTCATTTAACATTGCCTCTCCTCGCTCAATCTGAGTTAATAATGCCATCCTGTGGAGCATGTGCAAGTGGTGAGATTCTTTTCGAAAAATCCCTTTAGACTGAAGGCGGCTGCCCTTGTTATTTCGGGTTGGCCGTTTGGTTTTCCTGGTGATCCATCAACCGGGCATGTCCCCCCGGGAGAGGATGCCGCCTTTGGGCGTCTGGCTTGTCCTTCCCTGACCCGCCTGAACCTTCAGCAAAAAAGATCAGAACCATTGCTGCTTCGCAGCGTCGAAGTGGAGTCACCAAAACAGTGGAAATTTACGCTTAAATCCGACTTGTTCTGGTGGAGTGGAAAACACGTTTCTGGTGAAGATCTGGCGACTTTTTTGCGCAATCAGATTTGCCCGGCTGCGACAGGGGCGCTTGGAGTTGATACTTCCTGTCCTAAGTTTGAGGTGAAGGAAATCAATGAGGGCAAAGGTGGCGCTCAAACGGCGATCGTCATTTGGCAAACCCAACCAGGATTCGGGCCGTACGTTTTAAACGATAAAGCCTTTTTTCGCAGATCCGGATCTGCCGGAATCGAATGTGCAGGGTTGTACCGGTATCGCAGCGTCAGTGCGGGTGAAGTTGAATTCCTGCCTGCTCAAGGCTATCCCCAGAAGCGTCCCGAGCTGCAATTCAACGCACGTCGCGAAGTCAAGCAAGCGCGCAAATCGCGCCTCGAATTTACGTTTGCCTCCGGAATGCAAAAGGGCCAGACCTGTTCTAAAGAAGGCTTGTTTCCAGCGGTGGCCGGCATCCTTTGGAGCGATCGCGGGGACGGCGTCCTCGCCACGGCACCACAGGCTCGAAAGGCGTTGACGCAGATCCTCCCGCGGGGCGAGCTACTTCGGGCCGGGGCCTTGGGACTAGGTGAGCTTGTCACTTCATTTATTCCGCGCCAGCACCCGGGCTACAACCACAGCCTGCGGATTCGTCCCTACAGTGTGGAGGATGCGTCGGCGGCCTTGGAAAAGATAGGTTGGCAGCGTGCCAGGGCCGATGCCCCGCGGATCGATCGCAAAACCGGCAAGCCGGTAGCCCTTCGAATTCTGGTCCTCGACCCGGACTCAACGGGGAGTGATCTGGTGCAAAAGGTTCTTGGTGACAGCCTTGCCCTTCTGGGAATTCAGACGGAATTTGTCGCAGACTCCGCCAATCTGACTCAGGCTGGGAGCGATAAAAACTCGAATGAATCGGGGGCCTTTGATGGAGTCATGGGAGTCTTTTCGGCAGATTGGCCAGCAGTGAATTTCATTGGCTCCGGTGAATCAAACCGGATGCTGGAGAAGTTTAAGCAGTCCAATTTTTATCGTCATTCTGACAACCAACGCCTTGCCCGGAATTACGCCACGTCATTGACAAATGCATCGCCGGACTTTATGGCACTCCAGCGGTTTCATGAAAAACTGTACGAAGCTGAGGTATTCTCTCCGGTCATCCAGTTGGGTACCTGCTTGGACCGCTCGGCTTCGGCGCCGGCAAAGGTTGATTTCACTGACCCGGATTGGCTCCGGCTTCTCTTACTTTAACTTCGGGTGAATCCGTGATTGTTCTAAAAAGTGACCAGGAAATTGATGCGATGAAGGCCAGCTGCCAATTGGCGGCGCAGTGCCTGGTCATGATTGAGCCGCACGTGAAGCCAGGGATTACCACCCTCGAGTTGAACGACCTTTGCCATGAATTCATCACCAGCCATGGAGCCATTGCTGCTCCACTGAATTACAAAGGATTTCCGAAGTCTGTCTGCACGTCGGTCAATGAAGTTGTGTGCCATGGCATTCCCAATGCACGTCAAATCCTGAAGGAAGGCGACATCATCAACGTGGATGTCACCACAATTTTGAACGAATATCATGGCGATACTTCAAAAACATTTTTGGTCGGAAAAGGCCACAAACCCGTTATTGCCAAGATCGTAAAGTGTGCCGAAGAGGCCATGTATGCTGGCATTTCTGCGGTTCGCGCCGGCGGACGAATTGGTGATATTGGTGCCGCCATCATGGAGCGCTGTGATCGGGATGGGTTCAGCGTGGTGAGAGAGTTCGTTGGTCACGGCATTGGCAAAGGATTTCACGAAGATCCGCAGGTTCCGCATTATGGGCTGCGTGGCAAGGGTGCTCGTTTGGAGCCAGGGATGACCTTTACGATCGAGCCGATGGTCAACGAAGGGCATTGGAAAACCAAGGTCCTTGGTGATGGTTGGACAGCCGTGACGATTGATCGGAAGTTGTCGGCACAGTTTGAGCACACGATTGCGATCCGGAGTGATGGCAGTGTCGAAATCCTTACCGTTCCCCGGTAAGGCCGGTCATTCCGGATTGGCAAGAAGGTCCATATAGAGTTCAAGTTCGTCTGCAAAGATCCGGTCTGGATTTTCCATTCTGAATTTCAGGTCTGCAATCCGACCCTCAATATCCATCTGCAGAGCCCGAACCTCGGATCCCGCCGCCCCTAATGTAGCCGCCGTTTTTGCTAGATTTGCGAGCATGTGCTCGAGATTCCCAAGGCGGATTTCACGCAGCTCGTTGAGCGCGGCAATCGTGTCGGGATGGAAATTTTCCTGAAAAACCAGTTCTGTGGCGTTTGTTCCGGGCATTCGTAGCCCTCCTCTACCCTCCCACTTAGCAATCTGTTGGCCAAGAGCGGGGGCTTTGTAAATTAAAAAACACACAATAAAAACTGGGTGTTGGCCTCAATTTTGGCCGCGTTTAAGAATCTGTTGGAGGGCAAGGTTCCGGCACGTGTCAATCCGTTGGGCAGTCGACGATGAATTTATAAAATTTGAGATCGATCTTTACGCTGGCTTAACCATTCAAGGCTAAGCTTGCACCGAGCCAAAAGCTTTGAAATAAGCGACCCAATTCAACTGGGTGTCCGGAGGTTTCTGTGCTTTCACAAAGAATCATTCAGACTATGCCCGCACTTCGTCGTGCGCCGTCTTTTAAAGCTGCTGAGAAGGGCGGTAAATTAATCCCTCTCGTTGAGTTTTCGCGCGGCGATTTTTTAGTAAAAACCGTTAGATCCAAGCGCGACCTGCGTCAGGTACAAAGCCTGCGCTACGACGTTTTCCACCGTGAGTACAAGCAGAGGAAGTTCCCATTCGGTTTGGACTTGGACCGCTTCGACGCTTGGAGCGACCATCTCGTGATCATGGATCAGCGTACGGGATGTTTTGTGGGTACCTACCGCCTCCTTTTGGAGGGGCGCGCTCCGTATTTTTATTCTGAGACGGAATTTGACATGAGCCCGCTCAAGGCAATTTCTGGCCGAAAACTGGAGCTTTCACGGGCCTGTATTCACAAAGATTATCGCAACGGAGTTGTGATCGGCCTTTTATGGCGCGGCTTGGTCCAATATGTCCAGGCCAGTGGCGCCGATTATCTATTTGGAATGAGCAGCTTCAAGTCGACGAATCCAGCAGAAATCGCTCTTCTTTATCAACAATTGCGTGCAGAGGGATCTGTTGATGAAAGCCTGCCTTGTATCCCGGTTGGCGATTACAAGATCCCTGGCTTTCACGGCCATTTGCAGAATTCAGCGAATCCGGATGTTCCTGCGTCAGACTTGGTTCCGCCATTGTTGAAGTCGTACCTTCGCGCGGGAGCCAAGGTCATTGGTGAGCCGGCACTGGATGAAGACTTCAGGTGCGCAGATTTTTTGACGCTTCTTGATATGAAAAACTTGGGCAAGGCCTACGAGAGAAAGTTCAAACTTTGCTGATTGGTTATATTCGTTTCGTCACTTTGTTTTTTTTCATCGGGGTGTTTGTTGCTGGCGCCATCTGCCTGCGCCTGCTCTTCGGTGACACCTTGCGTGCCCGGCGGATAGCGGCTCAATGGCTTCACTTGATGTGCAGAATTGGCCTCAAAACCCTGGGAGTCAAGGTCGAGCAAATCGATGCAACTGCCGGAAAATCCACCGGAATGGGCGATGGTGAAGGCCATTTAATCGTGGCCAATCATTTATCGTACCTCGACATTCTGGTTGTCGCCTCGCTTCGGCCAATGCTTTTTGTGACATCGAATGAGATCCGCGATTCTGGTTTCCTGGGTTATTTGGCCAAGGCCGGCGGTTGTCACTTTGTCGAGCGCCGCAATCGCGATCAGATCCAACGTGAAGTGGCTGAGATTGCCGGATCGTTATCCCAAGGCTTGAGTGTCGTCGTATTCCCGGAGGCAACGTCAACCAACGGTGCCCAGGTTTTGCCATTCAAGGTTGCGCTCATGGATGCCGCGATCGTATCGGGCCGCCCGCTCCAACCACTCTGTTTGAACTACCGGGAAATTGCAGGTCAGCCGGTTGGGATCTCAAACCGTGATGAAATTTGCTGGTACGGCGATATGACCTTTCTCGACCACATCATCAATGTAGCCCGTCGCGGCAATATCGTGGTGGCAGTCACCAAACTCAATGAAGTTGGTGTAAGGCCTGAATCTGACAGGAAAAGTTTAGCGTCAGAGGCCTACACCCAGATCGTCGGACATTACGTCCAAATCGTTTGACCGGTTTGCCTGGGTTACAGGTTTCTCCATTTTTTCCGAAGGCCCAGGTATGACCGAGGGTTTTAAATGGATCTCGTGCACCTTTCCAGAAATGTGCCTGAATTGATCGAAATCGATCGCCTTGCGGGGGATTTGCCCCGTGGGATGCGCGTGCGCGTTTTGGATTCGATCATCCACCACGGCGTCGAATTGCCAATCCATTGTTTCGAGGCAGGACCTGACGATCCTGAGACCCCGGTCTTCCTTTTGACGGGGGGAGTCCATGGCCTCGAACGCATCGGAACCCATGTCGTTATTGCTTATATGAAGACGCTGTTTAGCCACATGGCGTGGGATGAGGCCCAACATGACCATTTCAAGAAGGCCAGGTTGATCATTGTGCCGCTGGTTAATCCGGCGGGAATGCTCCTCCGGAGTCGTTCGAATGGTCGTGGCGTTGACCTGATGCGAAATGCCCCTGTTGAGGCCGTCCATAATTCTTGGGTTCCCTTCGTGGGCGGTCACAGGCTCGGGCCGTTCATGGCATGGTACCGCGGGGCTGGAGCTGACGAAGGCGCCATGGAGAAGGAATCTCAAGCCTTGGAGGAACTTGTCCGGAGCAAGCTATTTCCAGCCAAGGCGGCCATCTCATTGGACGTGCACTCTGGATTTGGAACCGTAGACCGTCTTTGGTTCCCTTACGCGAAATCAAGGGATCCATTTCCCTCTCTGGCCGAAGTTTATCGCTTGAACGCGCTGCTGGACCGTTCTTATCCAAACCATATTTATAAAGTGGAACCCCAGTCGCTTAACTACACAACTCACGGAGATCTCTGGGATTATTTTTATGATCAGCATCACGCCTCCAATTCCCACGGGGGGGCCTACCTACCCCTTGCCCTGGAATTGGGATCGTGGCTATGGGTCAAAAAAAATCCCCTTCAGATCTTTTCCCTTCTTGGGGCCTTCAATCCGATCATCCGTCATCGCTACCAGAGGATCCTCCGTCGCCATCTCGCGCTGCTGGACTTCATGACCAGGGCGGCAGCAAGCCACGGGATCTGGAGTAAGCTTTCCGAGGCAGAGCGCAAAGAAATCAACGAGAAAGCCCACGACAGGTGGTATTCAGAATTCGAAGGGGCCCTTCCTTCGTTCGCCGCAAAATAAATTCCCTCATTTTGCTTGACAGGTTCAGCCATCAAAGTTTAGAACCTCGCGACTCGGGTAAGCCTGCCTAACAGCAAGCCAATGCCGTCGATCAGAGAGAACCTCTGCGAATATCGGTGACCACAAAGGTCACAAATCTCCGCAAAAGACCCCTCCGGCCGTGGCTCGACTTACCCAAGCAAGTTGTTTCAGAAATGTAAACGAACAACGAATGCAGTAGGTTGCAAGAGCATGCAAAGTCAAAAAATCAGAATCCGTTTGAGAGGTTACGACTACCGTCTGCTGGACCAAGCCGCCGCAGATATCGTCGAACGTGCCAAGCGCACCGGTGCCCGCGTCGCAGGCCCGATCCCACTACCGACCGCGATCAACCGCTACACGGTTCTTCGTAGTCCCCATGTCGACAAGAAGTCTCGTGAGCAGTTCGAAGTGCGCACGCACAAGCGTGTCCTCGATATCCTCGAGCCCAAGCAACAAACCATCGACGCGCTCATGAAGCTCGACCTTGCATCCGGTGTGGATGTCGAGATCAAGTTGTACTGAATGAGCCTCCGTCCATAGATCAGTCACTGAGAATCCTCGAAAGACTCCAGTCACGAACTGAATAGCAGGTTGCGAGAATGAATGTGAAAGCTTTGGTAGCAAAAAAAATCGGAATGACGCGGATGATGAATCCCGAAGGCCAAATGGTCGCGGTAACACTCCTCCAAATCGAAGAGCAAAAAATCACCAAGATCCTTACGACGGATCGCGATGGTTACAGTGCGGTTCAGGTCGGATACTTCACGAAACGTGACACCCGCTTGACCAAAGCTGACCACGCCCGCCTTCGTAAAGTAAACGTGGCTGAGAACTTTGCCCGGTTCAAAGAGTTTCGCTCTGTGAAGCCCGTTGAAGGGGTCGAAGCAGGCGCAGTATTGACGGCCGCACTCCTCGACGGCGTGAAAGCCGTTGACGTCACCGGCTTCACCAAGGGTCGCGGATTTACCGGTTCAGTCAAGCGTTGGAACGTTGCCTGCGGTCGTATGACCCACGGCTCTCGCTTTCACCGTCGTCCTGGTTCCCTCGGAACCCGCACAACGCCGGGCCGGGTATTCAAAGGCAAGCCCCAGCCGGGTCAATATGGTGATGAGCAGCGTACGATTCAGAATCTTCGGCTTCTGGATGTTGATACAAAAAACAATGTGATCGCGGTTTACGGTTCCGTCCCGGGTCATCAGAACAATTATCTGTTCGTTAAGCCTTCGATAAAGGCCTAGAGGTACAGACCATGGAAATTCAAATCAAAGACATCAAGGGCAAGGCTGTAAAGTCAGTTAAGTTGCCTGAAGCTATCTACGGCGTTCCAATGAACGAGCACGTACTTCACCTTGTGGTTAAGAGCTACCAGGCGGCACGCCGCCAGGGTACGCACTGCACAAAGACAAGGGCTTACGTATCCGGCGGTGGCAAAAAGCCGTTCAAGCAAAAGGGTACGGGTGGAGCCCGTCAGGGTACCAGTCGTTCGCCTCTTATGCCGGGTGGAGCAGTGGTCTTCGGTCCACGCCCGCGTGATTACCGTGAAAAGACCAACCAGAAGCTGCGCCAATTGGCACTGAGGGTGGCTCTGTCGGATAAGGTTCGTCACGGAAAGCTTGTCGTGGTCAATGACTTTGCCCTCAGCAAGTACAGCACGAAGCATCTCCTTGGTGCGTTAAGCGCTTTGGGTGTTGCCAAGGCCTTGTTTTCGGATGAGCGCAAGGACGATCTCCTCTACAAATCAGCGCGCAACATCCACGGTGCAACATCTGTTGCGCCTGCGGAAATGAACGCCGAGCACGTGCTTCGCTACGAGTCGCTCGTGATTAGTGAAACCGCTCTCAACTCGCTTCACCAGCGTTTCGAGGAGAACCACAGTGAATCTGTATAACGTTTTGGTCAGGCCTGTTCTCTCTGAGAAGAGCAATGACGCACGCGAGCATGGTGGAAAGTACACTTTCGAAGTGGCCATGAAATCGACCAAAGAAGATGTTCAGCGCGCTATCGAAAAGATATACGACGTTAAGGTTGCCGGGGTTCAGACCATGGTAACGCGCGGTAAGATTCGTCGTCGTGGTCTGCACCTTTCTCTTGAGAGTAAGTGCAAGAAGGCCATTGTGACCCTGGCGGCAGGAGCCAAGCTCCCACTGTTTGAAGAGCAGTAATCGTTGAAACGATGTTCCGCGCAGGCGGAATGAAGAGGGAAGAATAGTTATGGCAGTCAAAATCCTCAAGCCAACGACCCCAGGACGCCGCGGCGCCTCAGTTGTTGACTACAGCTCAATCGATAAGGTTGAGCCGTGCGCGTCCCTACTGGTCGCATTGAAGAAGCACTCTGGCCGCAACAACACGGGCCGGATCATGGTTCGCCACCAAGGTGGTGGCGTTCGCCGGCACTACCGGATCATCGACTGGCGTCGTGACAAGCGCGGTATCCCGGGCAAGGTCGAGTACATCGAATACGATCCAAACCGTACGGCGTTCATTGCCCGTGTGGTTTACTCTGACGGCGAGCGTCGTTACATTCTGGCGCCTGAAGGTCTAAAAAAAGGTGCGAGTGTTGTTTCCGACGAAACGGCCGACGTTAAGGTTGGAAACGCGATGCCATTGCGTTCCATTCCACTTGGTACTTTCGTTCACAACATCGAAATGCGTCCCGGTAAGGGTGGCCAGATGGCGCGCAGTGCCGGCACGTATGCTCAGCTGATCGGTCGTCTTGATGGCTATGCCCAGCTCCGCATGCCGAGTGGTGAAATGCGCCGGATTAACGATAGCTGCTTCGCTGTAATCGGCCAGGTCAGCAATCCAGATAACTTCAACGTTACGATCGGAAAAGCCGGCCGGAGTCGTTGGATGGGTATTCGCCCGACCGTTCGCGGTATGACGATGAACCCATGCGATCACCCCCACGGTGGTGGTGAGGGTCGTGCAAAGGGTGGCCGTCACCCGGTGAGCCCATGGGCGCAGCCGGCTAAGGGTTACAAGACACGTAAGAACAAGCGGACCGCGAAAGATATTATTCGCGATCGTCGTCAAAAATAGTTGAACGAATAGGAGAATGCCAGATGGCGCGTTCAATTAAAAAAGGTCCTTTTGTTGACGCATTCCTCTTCGGCAAAGCCGAGAAGGCGCGTCAAGACCGTAAACCGATAAAGACGTGGAGCCGTCGCTCCACGATCCTGCCTGACTTTGTCGGGCTGACGTTTGCGGTGCACAATGGCAACAAGTTTATTCCAGTTTTCGTCACCGAGAACATGGTTGGTCACAAGCTGGGTGAATTTTCCCAGACTCGGACCTTCCACGGCCACGGCAGTGAGAAAAAAGGCGCCAAGCCCGGCGCAGGCGCATAAGGTTGACAGGACATGTCTGAACAATACAAAGCAGTTCTGAGAAACGTTCGCATTGCTCCACGGAAGGTTCGGCTCGTGGCCGACCTGGTGCGTGGCAAGCAAGTCCAAGATGCCTTGGATCTTCTTAAGGTAACGACCAAGCGGTCGGCTCCGGTGGTGTCAGGACTTCTGACATCAGCGATCGCCAACGCGACGTCGAAAGCAACAGTGGATGTCGATCGGTTGGTCATTAGTGAGCTGATGGTGGACGGCGGATCTGTGTTGAAGCGCTTCATGCCTCGCGCTCAGGGTCGTGCTACCCCGATTCGCAAGCGCACGTCGCACATCACTATGAAGCTCAAAGAAATCTAAAGGAAGGATTACTTCGTGGGACAGAAAGTACACCCAATCGGTTTCCGTCTCGGTGTGATCAAGGGCTGGAGCTCGCGCTGGTACTCAAAAAATGAGTACGCCAAGTTCCTCCAGGAAGACATCCGGATCCGTGGATACATCGAAAAGAAATTCAAGGCAGCTGGCGTTGCAACGGTCGAAATCGAGCGTGCCGCTAAAAACCTGAAGATCAACATCCACAGCAGCCGCCCGGGCATCATCATCGGGAAAAAAGGCGCTGGAGCAGAAACACTGAAGGACGAGCTTGTCCGCCACTGCAAGATTACCTCTGGCGAGCCAACCCTGAATGTTTTTGAAGTTAAAAAGCCAGACATGGATGCCAAGCTGGTGGCTGAAAGCATCCGTGAGCAACTCGAGCGCCGGGTTTCGTTTCGTCGCGCCATGAAGAAGTCCATTGGACAGACCATGAAGGCTGGGGCGAAGGGCATCAAGGTTCAGTTGTGCGGTCGCCTTGGCGGCGCCGACATGTCGAGGATGGAGCGTTACATGGAAGGCCGTGTTCCGCTGCACACCCTGCGCGCAGATATTGATTACGGAACGGCGGAAGCCATGACGACCTTTGGTCTGATCGGCGTGAAAATTTGGATTTTCAAAGGGGAAATTCTCTCCCGCGATGAATCTAGCAGCAAGCAGAACTAACACCTGCAGAGACCGACGAGCGAGGACTGAGACATGCTGGCTCCAAAGAGAATGAAATACCGGAAGGCCCACAAGGGCCGGGTCAAAGGCAAAGCCAAGGCCGGCACTGAGCTGACCAAGGGTGAATTTGGCCTGATGGCTATGGAAAGCGGAAAGATAACGGCGCGCCAGATCGAAGCGGCCCGTATCGCGATGACCCGCCACTGTAAAAGGGGCGGTTTTGTCTGGATTAAGATCTTCCCAGCCAAGCCAATTACCAAGAAACCTGCCGAAACCCGTATGGGTAGCGGAAAAGGTGGTGTTGAGTACTACGTTGCGGTTGTAAAACCGGGCAGAATCCTTTATGAGATGCAGGGCGTTGACAAAGCAGTTGCTGAAGAGGCTCTGACACTCGCTGCTTCCAAGCTCCCGATTAAAACCAAACTAATCCTCCGGTCAGAAGACCCTTGGGCATAAGGTTAAGTCATGGATTTGCATAAATTAAAATCTGAGGAAATTCGCGGGTTTGACTCTGCACGGTCTGTTGAGTTGGAGCGCCAGGTTCGCCGCGCGCTGCACGATGCCCGTATGGATATATACAACCCAGCAGCGCGAGCTGGCGGCCGAATTAAGGGACTGAAACGGACATTGGCTCGTTTGTTGACCCTCAGGACCCCGTCGGCCAACCTGGCATCCAAGCGTAAGTAATTGTTTTAGCAACGTTCTTAGTAGAGAGAGCGAACTGTGAGTGAAGAAAATAAAATTCAAGACAGCGTAGGCCGCACAATCCGGTGCACCGTCACCAGCGACAAGATGGAAAAGTCTCGCGTTGCAGTGGTTGAGCGCCTGGTTAAGCACCCGATGTTTGGTAAGTACATTCGTCAGCGTACGAAGCTGATGTTTCACGACGCCAGCAACGTGACCCGGACTGGGGATGAAGTTCTCGTTCGGCAGACGCGCCCCCTAAGTGCACGTAAGAAGTTTGAATTGGTCAAAGTTGTCCGGGAAGCCCGTCGCTAAGCGGCCAAAACCGTAAGTCGTTGTGATACAGGTGATTTCATGATCCAGATGGAAACAGTACTGAAAAGTGGTGACAACTCAGGTGCCAAGCGCCTGAAGTGTTTCAAGGTTCTCGGCGGAAGCCGCAAGCGCTTTGCAACCGTCGGAGACATCATCGTCGTCTCGATCAAGGAAGCCTTGCCAAACAGCAAGGTGGAAAAAGGAACCGTCCACAAGGCGGTTGTGGTCCGCACTGCAAAGGAAATCAAGCGTGCTGATGGGACGACCATCCGCTTCGATGAAAATGCAGCAGTGTTGATCAAGGGGAAAGAAAACGAACCAGTCGGTACCCGTATCTTCGGACCGGTGGCGCGTGAGGTGAGGCAGAAGGGCTTCTCTCGCATCGCATCACTGGCTCCGGAAGTTCTGTAAGCATCACCCCACAAGGTGACGCCTGGCAGGCCTCCGGAAGGGAAGGAAGCGGGTCCATTATGAAGGAAAAGAGAAAGTAGAATGGCAAGCAAGACACCAAAAGCAAAAGGCGAGATGCCGCGGCTCCAAGCTCAATTTGGCGAGTTCCGCGTGCAGTTGCAAAAAGAACTTGGTTTGAAGAACCCGATGCAGGTCCCGCACATCAAGAAAATCGTCGTTAATATCGGCGAAGGTGATGCCGTAGAAAATCGCAAGGCCCTCGAGGGCGCTGTGACGGATATGACGCTGATCACCGGACAAAAGCCGATCATGACGCGTGCCAAGAAGAGCATCGCAACCTTTAAGTTGCGCCAGGGCATGCCAATTGGTTGCGCAGTTACGCTTCGCCGTCAGCGCATGTACGAATTTTTAGATCGTTTCATCAACGTTGCTGTTCCCCGCATTCGTGACTTCCGCGGGTTTTCTCCTAAGGCGTTTGACGGTCGCGGCTGTTATACGCTGGGCATCAAGGAACAGATCATTTTCCCAGAAATCGACTATGACAAGGTGGACAAGATCCGCGGCATGGGCATCACAATTGTGACGTCTGCCAGGACTGACGTTGAAGCAAAGGCGCTTCTCGAGAAGTTCAACTTTCCATTCCGGAAATAAAGTACGAAATCAGCGAAAGCTGAAAGGAGCATAGAGACAATGGCCAAGAAAGCCATGATTGAAAAGTGTAACCGCGAACAAAAGTTCAGCGTAAGGGCTTACACCCGTTGCACAAAGTGCGGTCGACCGAAGGCTGTGTACCGCAAATTCGGCATCTGCCGGATCTGTTTCCGCACGATGGCGCTCAAGGGCCAACTGCCCGGCGTACTTAAAGCTTCCTGGTAATTCAGCACACGAGAAGGCTCTGCCTTAGGAGATATCGATGAACGTATGTGACCCAATTTCTGATCTGCTCGCAAGGATCCGCAACGGCCAAAAGGCCGGCCACGAAGTGGTGTCGGTCCCTGCTTCAGCAATGAAAATTGCTATCACGCACCTTCTTAAAGAAGAAGGTTTTGTCCGAAACTACAAATGCATCCGTGATCGCAAGCAAGGCATGATCAAGATCGCCTTGAACTACCGCGAAGACGGTGATGGCGTAATCCTTGGTATCAAGCGGATCAGCCGCCCGAGTCGCCGGGTTTACGTCGGCACAGACAAGATTCCGTTTGTAAAGAACGGTTTTGGAACTGCGATTTTGTCGACTTCCCGCGGAGTCATGACTTGTCGCGAGGCTCGCAAACAGCGTTTGGGTGGCGAGCATCTCTGCTCTGTATTCTAAAATTGGCCCCAGGCGAGTGTCTTGGGGTTTGAGTAAAGTTTGAAGGGGACTTCAAAATGTCTCGTATCGGTAAAAAGCCAATCGCTCTGCCAAAGGGCGTTGAAGTGAAAGTCGACGGCAGCATGATTCAGGTCAAAGGACCTAAGGGTCAACTGAGTCATAAGGTCCATGACACCATGTCGATCGCCGTTGATGGCGGTGTGGTGACAGTAGTGCCAAAGAGTGGGCGTAACGATATCAGCCAGTTTCATGGGCTGACGCGCACTCTGGTCACAAACATGGTTACCGGTGTTTCTGAAGGCTTTTCGAAGACACTGACTTTGGTGGGTGTCGGTTATCGCGCGGCGGCAAAGGGCAAGGGAATCTCCCTGAACTTGGGCCATAGCCACCCGATTGACTTCGACGCTCCCGCAGGAATCGACATTAAAGTCGACAAATTGACGACCATCATTGTATCCGGTGCGGATAAAGAGTTGGTCGGTCGTGTTTCTGCAACCCTTAGGGGATTGCGCGCTCCTGAGCCATACCATGGCAAGGGTGCCCGCTACGCAGATGAAGTTATTGCTACGAAGGTTGGTAAGGCTGCTGGTAAGAAGTAACCAGTCTCGGATCCAGCAGCGGTCACGAAAGGGAAGTATCTATGAGTTCGATGAATGTGAAGTCTGCAATGCGAGCCCGCCGGAAGCTCCGCGGTCGCAAGAAAATCTCTGGCACGCCAGAGCGTCCCCGGATGTCGGTATTCCGCTCCGCGCGGCATGTGTTCGTCCAGGTTGTCGACGACAACACTGGCAAGACCTTGGTTTCCGTCGGTACTTTTGCCAAGGGCAAGGCCGAGCGCGCTAATAAAGATGTCTGCGCAGAAGTCGGCAAAACCGTTGCGGCCAAGTGCAAAGAAAAGAACATAACCAAAGTCGTCTTCGACAAGAACGGTTACACATACCACGGCCGCATCAAGGCCTTGGCTGATGGTGCCCGTGAAGCTGGTCTGGATTTCTAAAGGACTCCCGAGAGGTAACCTGTGTCAAAAGAAACCAAAGAGCCAAGAAAAGTAGATGAGCGTGACAACGATGGTCTTCAGGACCGGGTTGTACACATTGCCCGCGTAGCGAAGGTTGTGAAGGGCGGTCGCCGCTTCAGCTTCAGTGCGCTGGTGGTGGTGGGCGATGGACGCGAAAAAGTGGGCTTCGGGCTGGGTAAAGCCAGCGAAGTGCCAGACGCGATTCGCAAGGCATCTGAGCAGGCGAAAAAGAACATGACCAAGATCCCGATGGTCGACGGAACGATTCCGTTTGATGTGACGGGTAAGTTCGGTTCTGCTCGCGTCATCATGTTCCCAGCCAAAAAAGGTAAAGGGATCATTGCCGGCGGTGCTGTTCGTATTCTTGTTGAACTGGGCGGTGTCCAAGACATCATCTGTAAGGTTCACGGGACGAAGAACCACCAGAACGTCGTTCGGGCGGCAATGGACGGCCTGAAACAACTGATGCTTCCGGAGCAGTACGCTGCCTACCGTGGCAAGGTTGCAGAGGAAACCAGGCAGATTCGCCAAAGTAAGGCTGAAATCCGCCGCTCAACCAAGGTTGCAGCCGGTAAATCTGGTGCTGCCAAGGCGAAGAAGTAAGGTCTGAAAAGGAACTGGGAAATGTCAGAGATCGTCATTAAGCAACATCGCAGCCTGATTGGTCAGTCGGAAGCCAACAGGAAAGTTGTCAAAGCTCTTGGTCTTGGCCGTATTGGTCGGACGAAGACACACAAGGACAACAACTGTATCCGTGGAATGATCAACAAGGTTAAGCACCTTGTAACGTATGAGCTGAAGGGTTGAACATGCCAACCAAGAAACCTGAAACAGCAGTGATGAAGAACCTTGGAAACGTGGCGCCAGCAAAAGGCTCCAATATCAAGATCAAGCGTATTGGTCGCGGTATCGGTAGCGGTTTGGGTAAGACATCTGCCCATGGTGGCAAGGGCCAGACGGCCCGCGCCGGTGGCGGTATCCGGGCTGGTTTCGAAGGGGGCCAGATGCCTCTTTATCGGCGCCTGCCAAAGCGTGGCTTTACTAATTTGTTCGCAAAGCGCTTCAATTCGATCAACGTCTCTGACTTGAATCGTTTCGAGTCCGGCTCGCGCATCGATCGTGAGGCACTCGTCAAGGCTGGACTTGTCAGATTTGACGATCTCCCGATGAAGTTGCTGGGTAACGGCAAGCTGGAGAAGAAGCTGACGGTTTGCGTCAATAAGGTAAGTGCATCGGCCAAGCAGGCCGTTGAAAAATTGGGCGGTAAAGTCGAGGAGATCTAAGAGTGGCCCAGGCGATTTCGAAGCTACCGGAAGGCACGCTGAACCACCTCCAAAAGAAAATCCTGTACACATTGGGATTTCTTGCCATCTACCGGATCGGGGTGCATGTCCCGATCCCCGGGGTAGACACAGAGGCTCTTAGTGAGTTTTTCAAGACACAAGGTGCGAACCTGTTCGGCATGTTCAACATGTTTTCAGGTGGCGCGCTAGAGCGTTTCTCCGTGTTCGCTCTTGGGGTCATGCCCTATATCTCGGCGTCTATTATTGCTCAGCTGCTGACAGTGGTCGTTCCCCACCTCGAAGCCCTCTCTAAAGAGGGCGAAGCTGGGCGGCGGAAAATCACTCAGTACACCCGTTACGGCACAGTCGTGCTGGCATTCGTTCAAGGCTACATGATCGCGAATACTTTGGAAGCAGCCCCATTCCAGGGCAGCTCTCTTGTTCTTGCAGGCGGGATGGGATGGAGAATTATGACCACCCTGTCTCTGACCGCGGGTACGGCATTCGTGATGTGGCTCGGCGAGCAGATCACCGAACGCGGTGTTGGTAACGGCATGTCCTTGATTATTTTCGCTGGTATCGTTGCGGGACTGCCTCGCGTCATCGGTTCCACATATAGCCAATTCGCTCACGCTCAACTCGACCTCGCCCGCATCGCTCTTCTTGGTGGAGTTATCATCTGCGTGATTGCCGGTGTTGTTTTCCTCGAAAACGGCGTTCGTCAGGTACCGATTCAATACGCCAAGCGCCAGGTTGGTGGGCGGATTTACGGTGGTCAAAATTCTCACCTTCCGATCCGCATCAACGCAGCAGGCGTGATTCCTCCGATTTTCGCCAGTTCGCTTTTGCAGTTTCCTTTGACAATCTCGGCAGTCGCTCCGAACACCAAGATTGCCGCGTTTATTTCGGCGAACCTGAATCCGGGCGGCTGGCTATACAACAGCATGTACGTCGCCATGATTATTTTCTTTGCGTACTTCTATACGTCAATCACGTTCAAACCCGATGAGATTGCCGAGAACCTGAAGAAGCACGGGGGCTTCGTCCCAGGCATTCGTCCCGGCACCAAGACGGCCGAGTTCATGGAACGGATTGTGAGCCGCTTAACGCTGTCTGGTGCTCTGTACCTTTCCGCCATTTGCGTCCTTCCGACCATTCTGACCGGAAATTTCAACGTTCAGTTCTACTTTGGCGGAACGAGCCTTCTGATTGTGGTCGGCACAGCGCTTGAAACCTTCCGCCAGATCGAAGCCCACCGCCAGAGCCTCCGTTACGATTCATTTTTGAAGCGTGGCGCGATTCGACCCCGTCGGGGAACGGTATGATTGTTGTTCTCACGGGAGCTCCGGGGGCCGGAAAAGGGACCCAGGCGGATATGATTGCTTCTCGCGCTGGCTTTCGTAAGGTTTCGACAGGTGACGCGCTTCGCAAGCATGTCCGGATCAAATCGCCAATTGGCCTGCAGGCGGAAGCCGTCATGGCACGCGGTGAGTTGGTTTCGGATGAGATCCTGTTTGAGGTTTTGCGTGAGGAACTTGGTCCAAACCCAGAAGAAAAAATCCTTCTGGATGGATACCCACGGAATGTGGCACAGGCCAAGACTCTGAATTCATTACGTGAAATAAACCCTGTCGTTTTGGCTATCCATCTGGACGTCGATGCCTCTGAGCTGGTCACCCGTTTGAGCGGCCGTCGCGTATGCGGTAATTGTGGCGCAACCTTCCATGTCAGCTTGACGCCATCCAAGGCAAGCGGAGTTTGCGACAAGTGTGGCGGAAGCTTGCAGCAGCGGACGGATGACCGGGAAGAGAGCGTTCGGACCAGATTGTCGGTTTATGATTCAACGACAAAGCCAGTTCTCGAATATTACAGGGAAAAAGGTCTTTATGACCGGGTTGATGGCAAGGGTACTACGGAAGAGGTTTTTAGTAAGTTGAAGGCTAGTCTTAACCGGCTTGGCCTCACTTGAATCTTCGAGCCTAAAAAGCTTGCAGGTGAAGTTGCTTTAGGTTAGTTTGCCGCACCTTTGTGTCCACAGGGGTGCGCCTATTTGAAAGAGCTTGATGTCAAAAGAAGAAGTCATTGAAGTCGAAGGCGTTGTCAAAGAACCGCTCCCTAACGCGATGTTTCGGGTGAAGCTCGAAAACGGGCATGAGGTTCTCGCTCATATCAGCGGAAAGATGAGGATGCACTTCATCAAGATTCTTCCTGGGGACAAGGTAAAGTTAGAAATATCGCCCTATGATTTGACTCGTGGGCGGATTACATATCGCGCGAAGTAGCACCAGTATTCGGAAGTTTTTAAAGGGAATGGTGGGTTATGAAAGTTAGAGCAAGCGTGAAGCCAATTTGTGAGAAGTGCAAGGTTATCCGCCGCAAGAATGTCGTGCGGGTGATTTGCTCGGTTGGCAAGCACAAGCAGAAGCAGGGGTAAGGGATCCATGGCACGTATTGCAGGTGTTGACCTTCCAGGTCAAAAACGTATCGAAATCGCTCTTACGAGCATCTTTGGAATCGGCCGCAAGACCGCTCAGCAGGTCGTTCGCGAGGCAGGCTTGAAGCCTGAAGTACGCGCCGCTGATCTTGATTCCAATGAAGTCAACGCACTCCGCAAAGTCATCGACAGCAAGTTTGTTGTCGAAGGTGATTTGCGTCGTGAAATCGCCTTGTCGGTAAAGCGCCTCATGGACTTGAACTGCACGCGGGGCATTCGCCATCGCAAAGGTTTGCCAGTCCGTGGCCAGCGCACCAAGACGAATGCCCGCACCCGTAAGGGTCCGCGCAAGACGATCGCCGGCAAGAAAAAAGCTCCTACTTGATAGAAAGGTAGCAAATAGTCATGGCAACTAAACCAGCAGCAACTGGTGCTAAGAAGAAGAAAGTCAAGCGCAACGTCCCAGCAGGGGTTGTGCACATAAAGGCTAGCTTCAACAACACACTCATTACATTCACCGACGTCAATGGCGATGTGGTGGCTTGGTCGAGTTCGGGTAGTAAGGGTTTTAAAGGGTCGCGTAAAAGCACACCATTTGCAGCGCAAATGGCGGCTGAGGAAGCGTCTCGCAAGGCAATGGATTCCGGCATGCGTACGGTCTCTGTGCTCGTCAGCGGTCCAGGGTCTGGCCGTGAGAGTGCAGTTCGTGCGATTGCAGCTGCTGGAATGCGTGTGGCCATGATCAAGGATGTTACCCCGATCCCGCACAACGGCTGCCGCCCATCAAAGCGCCGTCGGGTCTAATCAACAGTATTGAAGAAGGGGTAATCCAGTGGCCCGATATACCGGTCCAGTTTGCAGGCTCTGTCGTCGTGAAGGCGAGAAGCTCTTTTTGAAGGGCGATCGTTGCTTCACCGACCGTTGTTCGTTTGAGCGTCGTGGTTACGCGCCTGGCCAGCATGGTCAGCGTCGCACGAAGCTTTCCGAGTTTGGCGTGCAGATGCGTGAAAAGCAGAAAGTTAAGCGGGTTTACGGCCTTCTTGAACGTCCACTTCGCAACCTGTTCGCCAAGTCGGACAAAGAGCGTGGCGTGACGTCAGAAACGTTTTTCCGCAACCTCGAACTTCGTTTGGACAACGTCGTCTACCGCATGGGTTTTGCCCGTAGCCGTAACGAGGCCAAGCAAATCGTTCGTCACAACCACATCCTCGTCAACGGAAGGCGCTGCAACATTCCAAGTGCGCGCATGAGCGTTGGTGATGAAGTCAGCCTGGAATCAGTCAGCCAGAAGCAGCCACGTTTTACGTTGGCTTCGGATCTGTTCTCCAAGCGCGCTCCCCTTCCTTGGTTCCAGGTGGACCATGCGAAGTTCAGTGGCAAAGTGACTGCCGAACCGACGCGTGCAGACATTCATATGAATGTGAAAGAGCGTCTCATCGTTGAACTGTACAACAAATAATTTTGTTGTCCTGATACTGTCGGGAGAAAAGCGCCATGCATCGTAATTGGCAAGGTTTGATCAAACCAAAGAATATTGAGACGGAAGCGCTCACGGACACGTACGGCAAGTTCGTGGCAAAGCCGCTAGAGCGCGGCTACGGCCTTACGCTTGGCAACTCACTGCGGCGCGCACTCCTCGCGAGCCTCAACGGCGCCGCGATTGTCGCTGTTCGGATAGCCGGTGTGGATCACGAGTTTTCGACGATTCAGGGTGTCAAAGAAGATGTGACAGACATCATTTTGAACCTGAAACAGGTGAACCTTCGTTACCTGGGCGAAAAAGACAGCCGGATTTCGATCAAAGCATCGTCTGAAGGTGTGGTTCGGGCGAAGGACATCATCACCAGTGGTGATGTTGAGATTCTGAACCCGGAGCAGATCATCGCAACCGTGGGTCACGATGGGTCGTTGGACATGGAGATGGTTGTACGCCATGGCCGCGGCTACGTTTCAGCAGAAGACAACAGGTCAGATGATTTCCCTGCAGAATTCATCGCGATCGATTCGATTTTTGCTCCCGTTCGCCGTGTTTCGTACAACGTATCGAACGCACGGGTCGGTCAGATGACCGACTACGACAAACTGAGCATTGAGATCTGGACTAACGGCGCGGTTCGTCCTGATGACGCGCTTGCCTATTCGGCAAAGATCATCAAGGAGCAGCTCACGATTTTCGTCAATTTTGACGAGGATGAAGAGGAAGAGCAGCGTCGCGCTGAAGAGACCAAGCCAGTGAACGCTTCCTTGAACGATAACCTGTTCAAGACGGTTGATTCTCTTGAGTTGAGCGTTCGCGCAGCCAACTGCCTTGAGAACGCTAATATCAAGTTTATTGGCGAACTCGTGACGAAGTCAGAGAGCGAAATGTTGAAGACGAAGAACTTTGGCCGTAAGTCCCTGAATGAAATCAAGGATATCTTGGCTGAAATGGGTCTGTCGCTGGGCATGAAGATTGATGGGTTTGACCCGTCGACCCTGCGTTCAAAAGACCAGGAACACAACTAGGATCACGGAGCACGTGTTATGAACCACGGTTTTGGATATCGTAAACTTGGCCGCAAAACGGCTCACCGCAAGGCACTGTTGCGCAACATGGCAACCTCGATGGTTCTCCATGAGCGCATCGAGACCACCTTGCACAAGGCAAAAGAGCTTAGCAGTGTTGTCGAGAAACTAGTCACACTGGGGAAGCGGGGTGATCTTCACGCTCGCCGCCAGGCTGCTAGCTTTTTCTTTGATGATGCCGCTGTATCAAAGGTCTTTTCAGATCTGGGTCCCCGTTTCAAGGATCGTTCCGGTGGTTACACCAGGATTCTCCGCCGCGGGAACCGCGCTGGCGACAACGCTGAACTTGCTACGATTGAGTTCGTAGACTTCAAGTTTGTCGCAGGATCCAAGTAGGCCTGACTCTAGTTGGAACTAGCAAGCGTCCTGATTGTCAAACCTTCCCCAGAAAAACTGGGGAGGGTTTTTTTTATGGCTCTAGATTTGATAGATTAAGTGAAGATAAGATCGCGACAGATAAAGGGGTTGAGTATGACGAAAGTAGGTCTTTTTCTGTCCGTGATGTTGGTGTGTCTGACGACATCGTGTATCGGTGACGAGTCCTTGGTGAACTCTCTGGACCGCGCTGTATTCAGCCGATCTGGGAAGTTTTTGTTCTCATCGTATGCACCCATCACCCTAAAAGAGATTCACCTTGGTCTTGAGGAGCTGCGGGGTAAGAAAGTTTTGATTGAGGGGAAGGTTGTTGAATCCGGTAAGCATCACACCTTTTTCATCATGGAGGACGACTCCGCCAGAATGCTCGTGGTTTTGACGCGTTTTCCAAATATTCTTCCGGATCTTGGCACCAGGCAAGGCAAAAACGTTA
>CANJZQ010000010.1 GCA_947479535.1 Oligoflexales bacterium
AAGGCCGAAGAATCCTTTCCTACGAAACGTCATTCTGAGGCCGAAGGCCGAAGAATCCTTTCCTCAATGCGGAAGAAAGGATCCTTCGCTGCGCTCAGGATGACGGAATAAGAAAGGATCCTTCGCTACGCTCAGGATGACGGAATAAGAAAGGATCCTCCGCTACGCTCAGGATGACGGAATAAGAAAGGATCCTTCGCTGCGCTCAGGATGACGGACGGGGCTCAGGATGACGGAGGCACAAGCGACATGGCTCGTTCCGTCATTGCAGTGATCGTCAGGCTTGGGTTCACCCCAAGGTTGGCTGGAATCACAGAGCCATCACATACGTAAAGACCCTCGTATCCAAAGATCATTTGCCGCACATCAACGACACCGTGATTGGCATCCGCAGCGATGCTGCACCCACCAAGGATATGAGCCGTCGTAGGAATATTGAGCAAAACCTCATTAATGGAACTCTGCGGAACTCCGCCAATGCGTCGCGCAAACATTCGCGCCACTTCATTGGCGATGGGAATGTAGGCAGGGACATCCTTGACGCCCGGCTGCCGGCTCGTCGTCATGACCGGTTGAAACAAGGTCCAAATCCGGCGCGTCATCTTGAGGCGCATCCGGTTGTCCAGCGTCTGCATCACGAGAAGAATCAAGGAATTTTCAGCCCATGTGCGAGAAATCCACAACCGGATCATCTGCATGGGGCTGCGTAGGATCGTCAGAATCAACTTGATGGCCCGAACCACTGGAGAGCCCCCATCCACCATTGGCACCGCCAGGATGCGCATGAAATCAGATCCCTTGTTATACACAACGGGTTCAATATGAGTGTCTTCATCGGGATGGAAAATGGAAGTGATTGCAACGCCCGGACTGTAGACTTCCTTGTCCTGCGCAACGCCCGCAGACACTCCAACCAGTGCCTCGCTGTTGGTGCGCACATTCCAACCCAACTGGTCCGAAATATCTGGCAGGGATTTTGTCACGAATTTGCAGCGCAACAAAAGTGCCATCGTCCCTAAAACGCCACCAGCGAAAACGACTTTTTTTGCACGGATGATCTGACGATCCTTCTTGAACCATGACGTCGAAGACTCGGTTTGGATTTCGTATCCAGATCGACCATCTGGATGACCCGCTGCATCAAGCATGGGACGCACATCAGTTACTTTGCGTTCAGCAAAAATCTTCACGCCTTTTTTTTCCGCAAACCAAAGGTAGTTTTTTACCAGTGTATTCTTCGCGCCATGGCGACACCCAACCATGCAGCCACCGCAATAAATACAGCCCCTGCGCGCCGGACCTGCGCCCCCAAAATACGGATCCGCCACTTCGCGGCCTTCCTGACCCTCCGGCGCAAAGTAAACACCGACGTGGGCTGGCCGAAAGGTATCTTCCTTGTTCATTTCGCGGGCAATATCTCGCAGAACATGGTCTTGCTCGCCAAGGCGCGGATTGACGGTCACACCGAGCATTCTCTTGGCATTGGCATAGTGCGGCGCCAGTTCATCCCTCCAATTGCGCAGCCCTGCCCAGGTTCCAGTCTGATAAAATTTTTCACCAGGCTCCAGCAGCGTGTTGGCATAAACCAGACTCCCACCACCAACACCTGTCCCGCTCAAAACAAGAATATTCCTGAAAAAAGTCATATTCTGAATGCCAAAGCATTTCAGAAATGGCGCCCAGAGGTATTTTCGCACCTCGCGATTTGTTTTTGGGAAATCCTGATCGCGATACCGCTTGCCTTGCTCGAGCACGCAGACACGGTAGCCTTTTTCTGCAAGCCGCAGGGCCGACACACTCCCGCCAAATCCCGACCCAATGATCACGAAGTCGAATTCAGTCCGGCTCATGATCGCCCTCCAGGCCTGACGCGGGTGAGGCGCAGGGAATTCATCACAACACTAACCGATGACAGGGCCATTGCCGCAGCCGCCAACATCGGAGACAAGAAACCAAGTCCAGCAACAGGAATCGCCACCGTATTGTAAAAGAAAGCCCAGAAAAGATTTTGGTGGATGATGCGAGCGGTTGCCCGCGACAACATTACCGCATCGGCAATGCGCGTCAGGTCGCCAGACGGAATAATGAGCCCAGCCGTCCCGATCGCGATGTCAGTCCCACGCCCTACGGCAATCCCGACATCGGCTTGAGCCAAGGCCGGAGCATCATTGATCCCATCCCCAGCCATGATCACAATTTTGCCAGAAGCCTGCAGCGATTTGACCAATTCCACTTTTTGATCTGGCATCAGTGCCGCGTGGTAGCTGGTGATCCCAGCGGCTCGCGCGACCACCGCCACAGCAGCCTCACGGTCTCCGCTGGCCATGACAACCTCCATTCCCTCCACCATCAACCGGTGAACGGCTTGAGCAGCGCGCTGCCGAATCGTCGAGGTCAAAACCGCACGGCCAGCCAATTTGCCATTGATGGCAAACCAAATGATGGTCCCTCCGGCGACCTCTGTCCCGTCTTGTGCATTCAGGGGAATTTTCGGCGCAGCAGACAAGTCGATTTTCTGTTCACGCATCAGCGATTCATTTCCCGACGCAATCACGAAAACCTTGCCATCCGCAACCAGCCTTGCGATCACACCTCGCCCCGGAATTTCGCGCGACTCACCCACGTGAATCCCACCAGCAATCGAAGGCGATTCTTTTTCCTTGAACATGTCCCTCGCAAAATGCTTGGCCACCGCCTGTGCCAATGGATGACGGGATGATTTCTGAGTCGCGTAAATAACGGCCGGCAGGATTGTCCCAAGTTCTGATGCCACTTGCGGGACCCACCAAACGTCGGGAACCTCAAAGGTTCCTGTGGTCACAGTGCCAGTCTTGTCGATCACGAGGGCGGTCGCCTTGCGAATCATTTGCAACGCATCCGGATCTCGAATCAAGATCCCCATGCGTGCGGCGCGACCGGTCCCGGCGAGGATCGCCGTTGGGGTCGCCAGGCCAAGGGCACAGGGACAGGCAATGACAAGCACGGCAAGGCATGACTGCAACGCATCGGTAAATTCTTGCCCACGGTATAGATGCAGGATGAGTGTCCCGGCTGCCACGACGATAACTCCGGGGACAAACCTAGCAGATATGGCATCAACCATTTTTTGAATTTCTGGCTTGGCTGCTTGCGCATCCTGAACCAACCCCATGATGCGTGCCAGCATCGTGTCTTTTCCGACTTTAGCAGCACGAACCAGAATCAGCTGCGATCCGCAATTGATCGTACCGCCAATGACAGCACTTCCGACGACCTTTAAAACAGGCACGGATTCGCCCGAGACCAGCGACTCGTCAAATTCAGTGGATCCCGCTTCCACAATGCCGTCGGTTGGGCAGGATTGTCCGGATTGCACCACCATCAGGTCGCCAACGGCAACCTCCGCCAACGCCACCTCGACATCAATCGTTTTCATCTCGGGATCACCGGCCACATGCCGCCGCACAATTGCTGTGGCGGGCTGCATTGCTGCAAGACCCGCAATGGCGTCCAGCGCCGAGTTGCGCGCACGCTCCTCGAGCCATCTGCCAACCAGTACAAAAGCAGCGATCATCACTGCGGATTCAAAATATAGATGGTGACCACCGCGGGCCATCTGCCACAAGGAAAAAATCCACGCCGCACCCACCCCCATCGCAACAAGGGTGTCCATGTTGACGCTTCCGTGCCGCAAAAGTCTGGTCGACCTCGTAAAAAATCCCCGCGCCGGACCAGCTATCACAACGGTTGACAAGATTGCCTGCATCCAAGTCATGAATTCATAAGGTGGAATGGACACCACCATCGGTATCATCTCAAGGAGAACCACCAAAAAACCAATTCCAACGGCAATCTTCATGTCCCTTTTTGCCGGTTCCTGTTGGGACTGGATGGGACTGGATGCAGGAATTCCACCCCCGAAAATTGCCATGTAGCCGGCATCTGCGACGACTTGTGCAATTTTTTCTGCCGTGATGTTTCCAATCACACGGCCCGTCCGCATGGCAAAATTGATGCTGACTGTTTCAACTCCGGCAGTCGCCTCGATCGCATGATTGATCCTTGCGGCGCAGCTGCCGCAAGTCATCCCTTCGATATTAAAATCGAATTGGGTCATGCGGACAAGTTTTCCTTCCGCTTTAAAGCCGCAGCCCAACGCTCCTTGTCGCCTTCCGTTTCGGGAGTGAACGGTTCGAGTTCAACCGGTTTGCGATTTTCGTCCACGGAAATCATGTAAAAAAAACAGGACATCACGTGACGGCACTCACCATCGCGCGGATTTTCCGTCACCACTTTTATGCCAACTTCCATCGAAGTTCTGCCAACATGATTGATGCGCGCCAGAAACGTTGCCAGCTCGCCAACGTGGACGGGCTGTTTAAAAAGAACTTTTTCGACCGCAAGAGTCACTGCGTAACGGCCTGAGTAACGAACCGCGCAGGCATAGGCGACCTGGTCCAAAAGTTTAAGCATCGCGCCACCATGGACGTTCCCTGAAAAATTAACCATGTCGGGTGTCATCAGGACGGTCATGCTCAAATCGCGAGACTTGAGGGACGGATGCTGGGTCATGGGATCCTCCTGGGTAATCTCGCCTTCGCCTTAGGACGGGGCTTCACCTTCACAATCCCATCGGAAAACGGCAGCTTAAGTTAACCCGCCAAGGTTCGGGACCGCATTCGCGCCAGGCCGGCCGCCACCATTGTATACCCAATCCCAACTCGGGTCATAAATGGCTTTGAATTCAGTCTGTTGCAAATCACGTGCAAGGCCCTCGATGGCGCCCACGAGGTCTTCCAAATTCGTTGCCCGCAAGACCTGCCCGTCACGCATCCCTTGCGGCAGTGAGCTTCTGAAGTAGTTCCAAATCATCTTTGTCCGGGCACAGGCCCTTCGACCGGGGACTGCCCCGCGCACGGAAATCCGCTCCACGAGCCTGTGCCATTGATCCGGATCAGTGCCAGCGCACCCTTCAAAGACACCGTCGCTCCAAAGGCGCAGCAACCGCGATCCATCGTTCCAATAGAGTTCATGCAGCCAGGCAAAGGTTTGGACTGCAGCCGTGATCGCCTGCACAGGAATCGTAACGGAATTCCCGGTCCTCAATTCGCGAAAAATCCATGGATTACGCAGGGCCCCGCGACCGATGATCCACGAACTGGCGCCGGTCGCGGCAACCATTGCGCCGCTGGCCGTCACCATGTCACAGATATCGCCGGAACCGACCACGGGAATCCCGGCTAAAGTCTCTGCAGCCACTTGGATCAAATCGTGTCGCGCGCGCCCAAGATAGCGATCGGGGCGGGTCCTTCCGTGGACGGCAACTTGTGCCAACTTTTGCCCGAGCAAGGTTCTGAGGATCCCTGGAAATTCATCTGCGGAAAAAAATCCGGTTCGAATTTTAACACTGACGCGCCCACTGCCAAGGCGCGTCACAACTTCGTCAAGCAAGGCACCCATGGCATCGGGATGCTGCAAGAGGGCACTACCTGCCCTCCCTCCGACCACGACGGGCGATGGACATCCGCAATTCAAATCAACCCAAAGGCGATTTACCTTGGATGCGCTAGCTTCATTCTCGTTGAAAATCAGTTCGGCAGCCCGCACGAAATCAACAGCGTTAGTGGCCATCACTTGCGGAATGACACGAACGGATCCACCACCTCGGATTTCAGGATAGTAAAGCTGCGGAATCGCCCTTCCGGGAAAAGTGTCGGTGATGCGCAAAAATGGGGTCCACAAAAAATCCGGCTGTCCAGTCTGGTTAAACCAGATGCGAGCTGGAAAATCAGTAACCCCTTCCATTGGGGCAAGGCCAAATTGAACAGGATGTGTCAGCACGATTTTCAATCCAGGCAGAGGCAATGAATTCAGGCTAAGGGCAATTTCACGTACATTTCGGTCCCAGTGGCATCGGAACTCTCAGCCACAGTGATCGCCCCCCCTGCGCTTTCGACCATACGACACACGAGGCGCAAACCCAAGCCTTCCCTTATTTTTGGGGGATTAAATCCAAGATCTGCGATCGCGGTAAGGTCGAGAAACCGCTCGGGAGTCAATCCCGTTCCATTATCGCTCAAAGCAAAGGTCACAAATTTTTCGTCGCGCGATGCGACCGCCACTTTAAATTTTACTCCACTCTTGCCTTTCGTTGCCCGGATTGCGTTCAAACCAAGATTCATCAGGATCTGAATCAGATCGGACTGCGGCAGAGCGATCATCAGCTCCCGCGCCTCGTAACTTACTTGAAAATGCCATCTCGAATCTTCCTGGACCCGTTCAGAGATACGCAACAGCACCGCCGCGTAATCAACCGCATCCCCCATTCGGCAACGGCCAACCGGAGGCGAACCTGGATTTTTCAATTTGGCGCGAAGGCTCCCGAGCAACCCTTCCATGTGATTGCTCACCAACATGAGGGTGTCCAAATTGATATTCCGCACATCATGCACATCATGCACATCATGCACATCATGCACATCACGGGCACGACGATCGCCAGCGAAACTCTTTTGGGATTCAAGTGACAGTTTAAGACTGGCAATTTGTTGTGCCAAATCATGAATCACAAGGCCTGTCATCTGACCGAGAGAACTCATCCTCTGCGTTTCGACATCACGCCGCAAGCCCTTAGAAAACTCGACCTGAAAATCATCCAACCTCAACGACAGCCCTTGAGAATGGTTCTTTTCCTGCACCCAAATGAAACACATTCCTAAAAATGCAATGCTATAAATGATCGGGAAATACGAATCAGATGTCATCCGGGTCCACAGTGCGCCAAAGGAACCAATGATGACGATCGAGGAAAAAACAGCCAGTACGGACTTTAAAAATTTAGCATTTTTCGTCGGGGGGCTTGGTAGACCGACTTCCGCAAATTCGGGCCAAACCAGTTCCAGTGCAAGCAAACGGCGCAGCCGGCCGTTCAGATTCATTTGTTCTGTCACAGTTAAAATAGTTGAGATGCAGAAATAAAGTCCAGTCTGAACGGCAAGGATCAAACCTGCAGCCCGCTGACTGGGCATACCGGGAATGATGACAGCAGCGATGTAAAAAACAATCGGCATGTCGGCTATCAATTTCACCGCCAGGAGGTACGCTGTCCGCGTCCTTGACCACCGAATAAAATCCTTGCTCAAAACATCCCTTGGAATGCCGGATAATTTATCCAGTTCACGGCGATCGTTTAACGCCAAGGACAGGCTTCGAGTGATCTGATTCTTCCTTCCATGGATCACAAGTGCAAGTTTCGCGAGGATGGGATTCAGGGCAAAGACGAGCAATAAAAGCCCAAAACCCTCGACAAGCATCACGTGGTTCCATCCTGAAAACCACGCCAAAGTGGAAATCGCCCAGACCATAAAAGCCAGCAGGCTCATTCGGTTAGAGTTTAATAATTTATGGTTCAAAAGAAGCATGCGGATTTAACGGTTATTTGTAAGGAAAACCCAATAGCGATTAACCACCAAGAAGATATTTATCAATAGTTACGGGTTGTTGTGATTTATTAAGGCTTAATTTTTTGAAAGGATCCACATGCCTGTGCCCAGACTGTGAAGGATCCTTTCCCCCGCAAACCCTGCTTCTTGCAAGTGGCTTTTCGAAGGAGGATCCCCCCGTCATGAATCCCCCACACCCCTGCTTGGCATTCGGAATCTGCTTGGCGTTCGTACTTGGTATTTGGAGCCACGCCTCTGAGGGCAGGGTGTCGCGAACCGAATGCGCTGGCTTTTTCGCCGATGTTCCACTCGCAGGAGAAGCCCTAAACGACGCGGCATCTTATGCTTGGGTCCGGGATTGGGACCAGCAATGGAACGAACAAGGGGATCGCGATTCAAGTGCGGCCGCCGCGCGGATTTCGGCAGGCAGCCTGGACGCAAGAAAGTTCCTTTATCATGAGCAAATCAGGCTTCAAGCAGCCCCACAAGGCAACGCACTTTGGATTTTCCTGCAACGCGAAAAGCAAGAGTCTGCCAATGAATACAGATTTTCCAATGAATTAAACCTGACGATTCCTGGCCAAATTTTTTCCGGCAGTCTGATGACCGACAGCGACTCTGACAAAAAGTGGTCGGATTTGGGGCTGGCCTTCGGCAGGCGCAAATCCCTAACTGATTTTGCCGAAGGTTTCGTGTGGTCCGTTGACCACTATTACAACGTTAAGGAGGCATCATCCGCCCGCTGGTCAAGGAGGCCGCTATCTTGGGGGTTCCGCCTTGGTTCGCCCGACCAAGATCCAGCCATCGCGAAGGCTGAAATTGAAATTGATGAACCTGCAACTTACGAATTGGATGGCAGCACCTGCCACTACCGCAGCCATGTTGCCCACCTCCAGGGCTACTTCGGGGCAGCATTTTTGCCGGGTTTTTCCAAAAATCCATTCCGGTGGAACATGGATCATTATCAAAAACATAAATCCATCGACGAGCAGTACGTTGAAAGAACCACAACCAGCTTTGATCTTTCTTGGGAGCGATTCTTGATGGACAATCACAGGGACACGGTAGGGATCAAATTTCACCGGGATCGCCTGGATCGGGATCCGGGTGCAAAATCAGCATCGCGAGATGAAATGATTTTATATGCCAGCCGAAGCCAGGCCTTATCAGCCAACCTCTGGATGTTTATGGGAGGGGTTGGCAGCCGCGGCACCCAGCGCATTAGCCAGGAATTGAATTCGATCGAACAGCTGAAATTTCAGACCGGGCTGGAATACCGCATCGTGGACCGCGTTGGGGACCGCCCTGGGGACTCAAGGTGCGTCAAGGGATCCTTCAGAGCTCTGGCAAATTGGGATCTTGATCACCTCGTCTGGGATTTTCCCTACAAAAAAAAAGGATTACGTCCCTGGGACGGAGGCCTTCTCCAATTCAGCCTCTATAATTGATAAGCTTGCGTGACCACAATCTTCACAGGAGAGATCCCATGCTACAACGCGAAGCGCACGCCATCTGGAACGGAACCGGCAAAGACGGTAAAGGTGTTCTGACAACCCAGAGCGGCACGCTAAAAGGCACGCAGTATTCATTTCACACGCGCTTTGAAGACGGCAAAGGCACGAATCCAGAAGAACTCATCGCTGCGGCACACGCGGGATGCTTTGATATGGCGCTTTCCTTCATGTTGACCGGGGCCGGATTTCCACCGCAAGAATTGAACACAAAGGCGACGGTCATCATGGAACAGGAAGGCGTCCATTGGACGGTGACCGAAATTAAATTGGCCTTGATTGGCAAGGTTTCAAACATCACCAATGAAAAATTTCAGGAGCTCGCCAATCAGGCAAAAGAGGGCTGTCCGATATCGAAGCTGTTCAAGGCGAAAATCACCTTGGATGCGAAACTAGCTTGAAACAACAAAAAACCCGGTGCCGCGAGGCACCGGGTTTCTTGAACTAAAAGTGGCGGGAGCGACGGGACTTGAACCCGCGGCCTCCGGCGTGACAGGCCGGCGTTATAACCAACTTAACTACGCCCCCACGTTCGGAAAGATATAAAGGCCCAAGGTCGTGACTGTCAATTAGTAATTACCGTGGCGTTCCTCTTTTCGCTTAAGGCCTCCTCGGACCTTTTCTTGAGCTTTTCATTGAGCTTTTCCTTGATCTGTTCCCGATGGACCCAAACAAAGAAAACAGCAGTCATAGCAATGAGATCCATGAACTCGGCCGGGACCCACATGATCAGTCCCCCGAGGTGCTGATCGATGTGATGCCCCCAAGTCCACCACCCGGGAATGGGGCGCCCTTCGTAGGCATACCAGACCCGGTCGGCAAAGGTCAGGGCCACGGAAAGGCCGATGCTGGTCGCCATAATCGAGACCAGAAACAAGATCCTGGCCGGCAGGGGCAACGGGGCCTTCATGGGGTGTGGATCGATGATGTTTCGCCACAGTAATATCGAACTGAGGGAAAACGTCCCATGCTGAAGCAAGTGGTAGTAATCGTTGAGCAGGGCCAAGTTGTACCAGTACGGCACATGCCAAAAGAAGAAATTGGCCTGAAACAACATCAATGCTGGCAGTGGCCGGCTGATGAACTGAAATACCCTGTGAAGCCCCTTTTGACGAACCAGGGGAAAGTAAAAATGCCGGCGGCTCCAAGGCGAGATTCCGCGCACAATGATAAAGAACGGCACACCCAGCATCATAAAAGGGACACCGATGTTGGTGATCATCAGATGCTGAATCATATGAACGAAAAAAAGCTGGTCAGACAAAGGGTCAATCGGCGGCAGCATCGAAACCACAAGAGCGGTGATCCCAAAGTAAAAACTGGCGATCTGCCATTTCTTGACTGGCAAGGGACCCCGAAAGGCTTTTAAACCCCTCCAGTAAAGCACCCCCAAAATCAGAAACAATATAAGAGCCGGATCCCAAGCCCACTTCACCACAAACGACCCCGCAGGGAGGCGGTCGTAAAGGGCGTGGGCATAGGCTGTGCTGCTGAAGAACATTGGATTTACGGCGCGGGCGGCGCTGCCTCTGCTGGCTTTGCATCTGCCGGAGTCGATGTATCCGGTGCTGGAGCTGGTTCCTGAATCTTAAAGCATTCGCCCTTGAGGGCGTCGCACTCCTTGGGATGGACGATAATCCCGAGAGCAAAATAGGTAGCAGTCGCCAAGAACATTCCGCCAATAAATAGCTTTGTGAGTGACTTGTGATCGTACCGCAAGTGCATGTACCAGCCGCATACCATGGCAAACTTCACCAAAGACATCCCCAGCAGGGCGATGACCATGAACCGCTGAGAAATCCCAATGGATTCCCGGTGCTTGAAGATCCACCATTCGAAGTAAGTGATCACACAAAGGATCACTGCAAAAATCATATAAAGCGTCACGGTTCCGTGGGCCTTCTCACCGTGGCCATGAGAATGCGCGGCGGCAGCGTTATGGTTGCTCATGATCTTCCTCTCCTCAGACGTAAACGAACAGATAGACGACCGTGAAAATAATAATCCAAACCACATCGACGAAGTGCCAGTAAAGACCCGCCACTTCAACCATTGTGGAATTGAACCACTTTTCTCCCTTGATCAGAGAGGTCGTCAAGATGGCCAGCATCCAGATCACCCCAACCGTCACGTGAGCACCGTGGCAACCGGTGAGCAAATAGAAACTGGATGCAAAGATGTTACGGGACAGACCAAGGTCTTCCTTCAGCACGAAGTGGCTGAATTCAAAGTACTGGAATCCCAGAAAAATCAATCCACCAACCGCAACAATGGCGGTCCAGAACTGAAACAGGCGCAGGCGACGCGCATTGCAGTAATACAACGCCAGCACCATTGCCACTGAACTCATCAGCAGGTCAAAGGTACTCAGGGTTGTGATGTCAATCTGGTAAACCTCGTGGGGCTTTGGCCCATCGATTCCACGGTTTTTGTGGATCAGGTAATTTCCGATGAGCGTTCCGAAAAGAAAGCACTCAGAAGCAATCAGGGTCCACATCGCAAACTTGCGATTGTCGACGCCGGTATTGGTCGGGTGGGCGTGAGCCTCATGGGCTTCCGCATGCGCCGCTCCGGCTGAGCCTGTAGGGTGTGTATCGAGCATCACAATTCAATCTCCTTTGAGGGGACCATTAGCCAATAGCAAGGAGCCAGTACCAAGTAACCATTATCAGGGCTTTTCGTACGCCCAGGCAAAACCCGATCCAAGAACGATCAATGCACCGGTCACGCTCGTACCAATGGCTATCGCGTTGCCAAAATCGGGTAAAAAGAACCCCGTTCCAATCATCAAGATTCCAAAAGCCAACACGATTGGCCAGAACGACGGATTCGGCAGATGAATGGTCGACGGATCGAACTTCGGCGCCGGAGCCAAGACCTTGCGCTTGCCGTCTTCGCTGTATTTCCGGTGCCACCATTCATCCAAGTGCGTCACGGTCGGTATCACGTCAAAATTATGCTCGAGCGGAGGCGATGGCAGTGACCATTCCAGAGTGCGGCCATCCCACGGGTCATTGCCCGCAATCTTGCCCTTCCAAAGGCTCCAGAAGAAATTGACCGCGAACAGAAACGCACCCAATGCCGTCAGGTAAGCACCTCCCGTGCAAACCAGATTCCAAAGGTTCCAACCCTGGTCGGGAGCGTACGTGTAAATCCGGCGCGGCATGCCTTGGACCCCGAGGAAGTGCATCGGGAAAAAGGTCACGTTGAAACCGATCATGTAGAGCCAGAACTGAATCTTGCCCAATGTCTCGTTCATCAACCTGCCGGTGACTTTAGGGAACCAGTAGTAGATGCCACCGAAAAGGGCCATCACCGCACCGCCGTAAAGGACGTAGTGAAAGTGGGCCACGACGAAGTAGCTGTCATGATGCTGGGTATCAATTGGCGGAGAGGAGTGCATGATTCCGGACAGACCACCAAACGTAAACATGGCAACAAAGCTGATGGCGTACAGGGCCGCCGTAGTGAAGCGGATTTTTCCGCCCCACAGGGTCGAGATCCAGTTAAAGATTTTAACGCCAGTTGGAACCGCAATGAGCATCGTTGCAGCAGAAAACAGGGCATTTGCCCAAGGCCCCATCCCGACCGTAAACATATGGTGAGCCCATACAGCAAACCCAAGGAAGCCGATGGCACAGCTGGAGTAAACCATCACAGTATATCCGAACAGTGGCTTGCGGCTCGCAGTCGCCAAAATTTCAGATACGATGCCCATGCCGGGAAGAATCAAAATATAAACTTCGGGGTGGCCGAAAACCCAGAACAAGTGCTCCCACATCAAAACGTAACCACCAGCACCCGGATCAAAAAACCCGGTTCCAAACGCACGGTCAAACGAAAGCATGACGCAGGCCACGGTGATCACTGGCAGCGCCAGAATCAGCAAAACCTGAGTCACGAGGGTTGTCCAAACGAAGATCGGCATCTTAAGCAGGGTCATGCCAGGCGCGCGCATGTTCAAAATGGTCGTAAAAAAGTTGATCGCAGCAATCAGCGAGGCAAGTCCGAGGATCTGAATGCCCCATACCCAGAAATCGACAGAGTGGGTTGGGTTGTACTGTTTCAGCGTCAGGTTGGCGTAAGCGAACCAGCCCACCGATGGGACTTGGCCGATCAAGTAGGAGGAATTAAGCAGAAGCCCGCCAAAAAGGAAAATCCAGAAGCTCAGGGCGTTGAGGCGCGGAAAAGCCACGTCCGGGGCACCGATCAGGAGCGGCGTGAAGTAGTTAAAGAACGCAGCGCTCAGGGGCATGATGAACAAAAAGATCATCGACGTGCCGTGCATGGTCACCAGGCCGTTATAGGTCTCGGCAGAGATGATGTCATTGTTTGGCATCGCCAACTGGGTCCGCATCAGGAGCGCGTCGATTCCCGCGATGACCATGAACAGCAAGGCAGAAACAGCATAAAGGATGCCGATCCGTTTGTGATCCACGGTGGTGATCCAGCTCCAGATTCCGGTTTTTGAATAGCCCGCGCTATGTGTGGTTGCTGACATGATTCATCTTCCTTCGCGAAGCTTAGTAAGTCTTGTAAGTCGATTGGCGCAAGTATGACGTCAGGGACTTGATTTCCGGTTCCGTCAAACCAAGGTTTGGCATCAGTGCGCCAGGCTTCAGGTCAGCCGGATTACGCAACCACATCGCCAAATTTTCTTCGTTGTTCTTGCGAGTCCCGGCCGCCAGGTGAGAGCGCGACCCAAAGCTGGAAAGGTTTGGGCCAATCTTGTCCCCAGGGATCGCTGCGCTTGGCGTGCCCTCGATGGCGTGGCACGCAATACAGCGACCGAAAATCTGCTCGCCCTCGCGCTGGGAAGCGGTTTCAACCTTTGGCGGCTGATTGTGAGCCTTGACCCACCGTTCGAAACCTTCTTTTGTGTGGACCACACCAACGTGACGCATCAGGGCATGGGAAGACCCACAAAGTTCTGCGCACTGACCCTGGTAGTAATCACCACCAGCCACCTCGGGCATCTTCGCGGGGGGCGTCACCCAAGACAGGCGATTGATGTTTCCGTTGATGGCAGAAGTTTTCCCGCCGAATTTTGGAATCCAGAACGCATGAGAAACGTCTGCTGAAGTGATCGAAAGATCGACTGGCGTATTTTCCGGTAAATGGAGTTCAAAGGCGGTCTTAATCCCGTAGTCCGGGTACTGAAATTCCCACCACCACTGATGGCCGATAACGTGGACTTTGATCGCATCGGGCCGCGCTGCCAAACCATCGTGTTTAAAAATCGTCTTCCAAGTTGGAATCGCAATGAAAATGAGCAAAACAACCGGAATTACAGTCCAAAGGAATTCGAGAACCGCGTTGCCGTGAAGCTGCTTGGGTGGCGTTTCATCGCCATCTTTTGCCCGGAACCGGTACAGCGTGTAAATCAACGGGATCGCGACCGCAAAGAATACGCCGGTCACAATGATGGTTGTGGTCAAGTAAAGGTGGTTGATATCGCGTGACAACTCCGTGATGCCGGAGATCGTTGTCATGGGGTTGTCAAAACCGCCATCCAACTTGTACGGCATGTCGTCGAAAGACTTTTGAGCCCATGCCGCGCCTGAGGCGAGCCAAGACCCAGCTCCGATGCCCCACGCGCGCATGGTGCACAGCAGGCTCATCAACGGCGAAGTTACGATTCCGGTTTTTCTTCTCATGTTCACTTCCCTGAAACGGTTGCTTGAACGCTCGTCACTTATTCTATCTCGACAGGAACCTTGACTGGAACGATGACTAGAGCCCCGCCCGAAACTTTTGATGCCTTATTTGAAACCATGAATTCAAGAACCCACTTGCCTGGCATATGCAATTTAACCCCGCCCACATCGTACCCGGTGGATTTTTTTTGAATGGTCGCTTTGGTGACCATGCCATGGTTGTGCTCAGGCATCCGCGCGTCGAACCCGTTGAGTTCGAATTCTGCGGGAGCAGCTTTGCCATCCCTGCCCAACAGTTTCACCGTGAGCTTTTGGACCCGGTCGGAATTGAAGGAACCTCCGCCATCGATCGTGTAAGTCAAAAAAACCGGCGTGCCGGCCACTGGATGGGACGGGACCACTTGCGCAGCGAATCCGATCGCGCTAGATGCAAGCAGGAACAGGCACATTGAAAGTGTTTGAAGCTTTATCAAGGACTGAAGTCTCCGCAAACAACGACAAAAGGAAATTCAGCTAAGCCGTGGAAACGCCTGACAAGAGTACCATGAAAGAGATAAACTCCCTGAGGCCTTTTCGCAAGAAAAAGTCCAAAGAGACGTCTAAGAACAAGCCTTTGACTGGTGCGATGTTGCGACTCATTCTCGCAACGGGAATCATTGCTGCTTTTTTCATCACCCGCATGGGACTTCTGGATCCCAGACCACCCACGCGCAAAGCGTTGGGAGACAATGAACTCAGGGCGACCATCGCATCGATGGTTCTACCAGAACCCGTCACGCCCATGCCTGGATCCCGACAAGACCGTCTCGCTTCGTTTGGAAAAAAAATATTTTTTGACACGCGCCTGTCGGCAAATGGGAAAGTCTCGTGCGCAACCTGCCACCAGCCAGATAAATTTTTCACTGATAACCTCCCCACCGCACGCGGCGTTGGCACCGTCAGCCGGAATACCCCGACGATTCTGAATAGCGGCATGGCGCACTGGTTTTTTTGGGACGGCCGAGCCGATTCATTGGCAGCACAAGCCATCGGCCCCCTCGAAAACCAGAACGAACATGGCCTTACCAGGCAGTCTCTTGCCGTCATGATTGACCGGCATTATCGCGACGAATATGCCCAATTGTTCCAAAATCTGACCAAAACGCAGCCTGCATATGCACAAAACGATCCTGAGGCACGAAATGCGGACCCGAAGAAACTTCCAGCTTATATTTTGGCTTCGATCGGGCCGTATCATCGACTGACCGCGATTCTTAAGGCTGCAAGCCACGATGGATTGCAACCGTCAGCCTTGATTTCGAAATCTTTGTTTCCAGACCACCGCGCCGAACCAGATGCCAGGGCAACTGAAGTCGTGGCCAATGTCGGAGACGCCGTCGCGGCATGGGAGCGCCTCCAAATCTCAAATCAGTCCGCCTTCGACCGTTACCTGAAAAAGGTCATCGACCACCCCGAAAGCCCGCTCCAAGCCCTGACCGACGAAGGCGACTTCACGGCCGAGGCACTGGCAGGCCTGCGGATTTTTACGGGCAGGGGCAACTGCAGCCTGTGCCATCGGGGTGCCCTGCTATCAGACCAACAATTTCACAATATCGGGTTGGGAGAGGCCCCGCAGCAGCAGGATTTGCAAATCCAGTCCTGGCTGGAGGATGTCGCCGGGCGGGCCAAGGGTCAATTTGATGTCCGCCAATCCGAGTTCAACTGCCAAAGCGAGATTTGGGAGAAGACCAGCGAAGCGACAGCTAAAAAGCAATCCGAGTCCTGCCGCGAGCAGGAATTTATTGATTTGGAAAATTTTGAAAGCGTGGGTGCATTCAAAACACCAACCCTGCGCAATGTGGCCATGACTGCGCCGTATTTTCACGATGGTCGCGCTGCGAGCTTGGATAAAGTTTTACAGCATTACGACCAACTGAAAGATGAGCCTGCCATCGGACATCGCGAAGAAAGCCTGCGTCCGCTTGATCTTTCTGCGGAAGAAAAAAGCGCACTCAAGGCCTTCCTTGAATCACTTACTTCGCCAGCCCGCGATCTCAGCACGCAATAGCCTCGAGCCCTTTTTCACACTTCTTGCTTTCTGGCTTATTGGGCCCAGACGGCCAGGAGGAAATCATCATGCGCATCGTCCTTGGGGTCAGCTCGCCAGAAAATCATGTGCATGCCATGCAACTCTTGTCTGCACTTCGATTTCCTAAAGCAGAAATTCACGCAGTCCATGCAGTCGACCGGCTGACTGGTCCGGAATACTTTGGCTTACCGCCTGGTTCGGGGGATGTCGCTGCGCGGATAGAAGCCATGCAGCAAGAAAGCGCCGAAACTGAGTTACGCGATGCAGCTGCAAGACTGGAAAACGTCGGTTTGCGTGCGATCCGCAGGGAAATTTTGGGGGGATTTCCTGGCTCTGCCGTTTGCAACTACGCCGATTCGGTCAAGGCTGACTTGATTGCGCTCGGCTGGGAAAAACACGGGCCGGTCGAGGGACTCCTCGCTGGAAGCGTTGCAAGAAGTGTCATCGTCAATGCAAAGCAAAGCATCCTCCTCGCCAAGCATCCACATAAGGACAAACCCCTAAATTGTGTGCTGGCAACAGACCATTCCCCATACATGAGCGAATGCATCCAACGATTTATTAGCTGGCACCCCGCAGGGATAGGCAGCCTTACGATCCTGTCAGCCTTTCCACACAGGCTGGCCAGCACCCTCGGGCAACTAATGCCCGATATGGCAGTCAACATCAGACCTTGGGTTGAACAGCAGTTAATCGAAAAGAACGAAGCCCTGATGCGAAAGATTGCAGACTTGGGCCCGGTGGTCACCGATTCGATTGTGACCCGAGAGCCGGTGCACAAGGCCATTGCTGACACCATGCATGAGCGCAGCGCTGACTTGCTGATCCTTGCTGCCCAGGGGCATGGTTTCTTTGGGAGGGCGATGCTGGGAAGCGTCAGTTATCCGCAGGCAATCAACGAATCCCATTCTGTGCTGATTTTAAGGGGCTGACAGTCCTTCCTGTGACCGTAACGAAAAAAAGCCAGTGATCCCGAGCAAGGAATCACTGGCTCTATATCCGTCGGAGTCCGACAGGACTGAAACTTATGCGAGTATGGTGCCCGATGCTTTGGCAAAACGGACTTTCTTACCGTCTTCAACCTTGTAACCGATGCGCGTCGCTTTTTTGGTTTTGGGGTCAACCAAAGCAACCTTGCTGACATGCAGCGGAGAAGCCTTGTCAACAATACCGCCCTCTTGGTCTGAAACAGACGGCTTGGTGTGGCGCTTCACCAGGTTGACGCCCGCTACGAAAACCTTGTCGTGTTTCCGGTCGATGCGGTCAATTTTGCCCTTTTGGCCGGCGCAACGCCCCGAAAGGACTACAACTTCGTCGCCCTTCTTCAGGCGGCACTTCACTTCGTGTTTGGTCAATTCGGTCATGGTTAAACTTCCGGTACGTTCATAAATGGAACCGGGTATTTATGCGAAAGACATCCCTGCGTCAAGCACGTTCATTACTTCGTGACGGCAGTTCGCGGAATCTGCTAGGGTCTCCCCAACTCGCTATTTTCTTTGGAGAATGGATCGGATGAATTCCCTGCTGATCGCCGTTTCGAGCATTATCTCCCTATATACCCTTACATCAATCCCTGCAATTGCAGCCGGGCCAGCCGTTTTGACCGTAGCCCCCCACGAAGTCGTCCATTGGACTTCGGCCGGCGCCACAACCGTCGAACGCAACATCGTTGAAGTCTCTTTGCGCCTGTCGACGGATCGCGGTTTCGCCCTGTACCAGGATCGCATTAAATTCGCGCCTCCCTTTGGTTTCAGCGAAATCGCCAAATCTGCACCTGCGGGCACACTAAAGCCCGACCCCATTTCAGGGCAACCTGCGCAACTCATCGACGGTGGAGAATTCATCCTCCGGTTCTCAGGCCCCGTTGCCACTTTGGGGGGGAACATTCCGGTTTCGGTGACTTACACCGCCTGCGCCGAAGGCGTTTGCCTGTTTCCCTTCACCGAGAAACTTAACGTCGCGCTGGTCGATGCCCAACTTGATAGCCAACCAGGGGGCAACGTCCCGGCTCTCATGCCCGCAACTTCATCCCAGGTCAAAGGACCCGCACCAGAAGGGCAAGTGGATTTTGAATCGGGCTTGGCCCGCAAACTCGAATCCGGCACGCTTTCGATCTGGGCTTTGTTACTGGTCGTCTTCATTGGCGGGCTCCTGACCAACCTAACCCCTTGCGTTGCCCCAATGATTCCCATCACAGTTCGGGTCCTGAGTGGGCGCGGAGGCCACGGCCTGCGCAATGCGAGCCTCTATGCCTCAGGAATTCTGGTGACGTACACCATTGCCGGCGTCGCGGCCGGACTTAGCGGTGGCCTGTTCGGCAGCATCCTTGCAAACGCAAAGTTCAATTTGTTTTTTGCCGCTGTGATGGCAGTTCTTGGCCTGACCATGCTCGGGTATGGCAATTTTTCATCCCTGCAAAACCTCGGCATGAAGTTCGGCTCTGGAAAACCATCCATCCTCAACGTTTTTCTGATGGGCGCAGGTGCCGGCCTCGTCGCATCTCCTTGCACGGGCCCCATCCTTGCCGCGCTCTTGGCCTATAGCGCCAAGTCAGCCTCCTTCGCCGAGTCTGTCGCCCTGATTACAACCTACAGCCTCGGTTTTTCACTTCCCTACGTCTTCCTCGGTGGGGCCGCAGCCAAGGTCAGCAAGATCAAGGTCAACTACCGCGTGCAAATCGCAACGAAACTTGTTTTTGCATCCATCATGTTCGCCCTCGCCCTTTACTACCTTCGCGTCCCAGCCTATGGATTGCTGCAACAGTTGAAACCACACTTCAGTCTGCTTTCCGGAATATTCGCACCGCTGGGATTAGCGATGCTGCTTGTCTGGATCGCAGTTCCATTTCTTCACAACAGCAAAGCGATGAGCCTGGCTCCGGCCTTTGTTCTGGCCATCGGAATATTTTCCGGCAGCCAGCTTTATTTTGCGCCATCAACCAGAACGGATTACGCCGTTGAAAACGGTGCCGCGTCGCGGGAATCCTTGTCTTGGCTGAAGGATGAGGCCGCTGCCTTCGCGGCAGCAAAGGCATCAAATAAACCAATCCTGATCGATGCCTGGGCCGAATGGTGCGATGCGTGCAAAAAAATGGACGTCACCACCTTTGAGGATCCAATTGTGATCGCAGAGTTGGAGAAAAATTGGGTGCTTCTCAAACTTGACTTGACCGAAGGGTCTGATGCAAACGACGCACTGCAAGACAAATACAATCTGCAGAGCTTGCCTACTCTGACCATGATCCCTTCCTCTGGTGACCTGGCAGCAAAAGACGCCGTCACGGGCTATACACCAGCTGAAACCCTGCTGGGCCGGATGCGCGAATTTTCCAGGGCGTCCGGGGGCACAGGGAAAAATCCGTGAAATATTTCTTGCTGTACGTAGGAACAGCACCTCAAGTTGAAGCCGTCAAGAAGTCCCTGAGCCGCCTTGATGCGACACCGGTCGAGTCAGCATTCTCCCGGGCACCGACTTGGGAAATTGATCACCCGATGCTGCAAGGGCGCCTCCTGGAAGTGACTCTGCTGACAGACCTTGACGGCGTCACCCCGCACCTGAGGCACTTTCCAGTCGACCTTTTGATCTATGACGAACGCCCCGTCGGCGATGAGCCCGCGATCGAGGCACGGGCTGCCATCGGCAAAATCAGGGATGACGTGGCCATGTTTGCGGAACTCTGGGGTCCGGACTTCCTTTTTCCAATGAGCCGGGTTGTTGCAATCCTGCGCAGCAACAACAAGTCCGATGTGGCCCGAAGTTTGGAATTAGGCCGCGTTCAAGTCCGCGATGTCATCATCGATCCTCCGGCCACGGCTCAACTTCTGCGGTGGATCTTTCGCGTCATTGAATCACGGCGCACCGACATTCAAGGCAAAACCGGAGTGAAGGAAAAACCACGGACCGGGATCGCTTTCAGCGGCGGCGGATTAGAAGGCTTTTTGTTTCAGATTGGTTGCGTCTATGCATTGGAGCGTGCACTGGACAGCAAAAACGGCCGCGAACTTCGTGACGCCGGCGTCTATTCTGGAGTCAGCAGTGGCTCCATCATGGCAGCCATGACCGCCGGCGGCGTTTCAATCGCGGAAGTCATCAAAGCCCTGTATGGAAAATCCGATAAACTGCCTCCATTGAGCAGCAAAATCCTGTTTGACGTCGCAGGGGTGGATATCGCCAAACGGATCGGATTTGAATCCTTGTCCTGGTCAGGACTTGACCCACAAAAGTGGGTAAACAAGATTTTCCGCGCTTTCCCTACCGGATTTTTCAAGGGCGAAGCTTTGAAGAAATATTTCAAGGCCGCAATCGAGGCTTTTGACTTCAAGGACTCCTTCCATGCGAACAAAAATATTGAACTCTACATCGGCGCAACCGACCAGGATTCGTTTGAACACGTGACCTTTGGCAAAGCACCATGGGATGATGTCACCATCTCAGACGCGTTGCGGGCGTCGTGCGCACTGCCACCATTCTTCATGCCGACAAAACTAAAAAACCGCTGGTTCGTCGACGGTCAGATCACGAAATCGTGCAATGTCGAATTGCTGATTGAGCGGGGCTGCCAACTTGTTTTCATCGTGGATCCGCTGAAGCCCTACGGAACCCTCGTACCAGGATCCGTCGACAAATTGGGCGGAATATATTCCACCATACAGGCAATCAAGGCTCTGGTATCCACTCGCTTTCACGTCACACTGATGCACCTGACCGAGCGCTATCCCGATGTTGATTTTATCGTGTTTCAGCCCGATGAAGAATGCGCTGAACTGATGTCCGGTTCCCCAATGCGTTTCAGGATCAGGACTAAACTGGTGAAACTCGCCTATGAGCATACGATGCGCCAGCTTCGCGAACGCCACCAGGTTTACGAGGCCAAACTCGCAAAATACGGTTTTAACTTGTTGCCGGTGATGCAGCTGCTTGAAATGGAGCGGGACGATGCCAAGTTTTTCAAGTCCCTTGGTTAAGGGACGTCTCATTCGCAGGTACAAGCGCTTTTTTGCGGATGTCGAACTGATCGACAGTCATCCTGCCGGACCGAAGTCTGGCCTCGACGCGGAACCACCTGTGGTTGTCGCCCACTGCGCAAACACTGGAACCATGAAGACCTGCGGCGAACCGGGCAGCATTGTCTATTTGTCCTGGAACCCCGACCCAAAGAGAAAACTCCACTTCACCTGGGAGCTGACCGAGGCACCTGACGGCGGCTTGATCGGGGTCAACACGGCACGCCCCAACGCAATCGTCGCCGAGGCGATAACCGCAGGCCAAATTCCGTCACTCACGGGTTACGCCACCCTGAAGCGTGAAGTACCCATCAGCCGCGAATCACGCTGCGACATCATGCTGGACCGGGATGGTGGTGGCAAAGACATCTGTGTCATCGAAATCAAGAACGCCACCTTGAAATTGGACCACACGATTGCATTTCCTGACGCAGTCACCTCACGCGGCCTGAAGCATCTCCATGAACTCTCGCGCCTGGCTTCGGAGGGCGTGCGAAGTGTGATGTTTTTTCTCGTGAACCGTCCAGACGGGGAGGTATTTCGAGCGGCTCACGAAATTGATGCGAAATATGCGCTGGCCCTGCGACAAGCAGCAGCCTGCGGCGTTGAATTAATGGCGTGGCGCACCATGACCACACTGATCCACGCTGGAATCGGCACTGAATTACATGTCCAATTGGACTAACTGGAGTATGAGATGGCAGAAATAAATAACCAGAAAAAGTCCATGACGCTTTATCATTATTGGCGTTCTTCAAGTTCATGGCGCGTTCGTTGGGGCCTAAAAATCAAGGGCATTTCATACCACGATGTCCCAGTAAACCTGCTAGCCGACGCTCAAAAATCCCCTGACTACCTGAAAGTGAACCCAGTCGGTTTTGTGCCTGCCATTGAAATCGATGGAAGGTGCTTCGGCGAATCGCTGGCGATTTTGGAGTGGCTCGAAGAAACCCAACCCACGCCGGCACTGCTACCAAAAGATCCTCTGGATCGTCTGCATGTAAGGCAACTGATGCTTCAAATCGCATGCAACACGCAACCTGTTCAAAACCTTTCGGTCATGCGCATGCACAGCGAAGACAAGACCGAACAAGCAAAATGGGCGAACCATTGGATCAGCCAAGGATTGGCAGGATACGAAAAGCTGCTGCAGCATGGAAAGCCGGGCAAATTCAGCTTTGGGGACTCAGTCACCATGGCAGATCTGTGCTTGATACCCCAGATCTATAATGCCACGCGCTTTAGCGTTGATGTCCGCCAATGGCCGTTGCTTCACGGGATTGGCGAGCGCGCCCTCGAACTGCCGGAATGCAAGGCTGCCCACCCGGACAAACAGCCCGGAGCACAACTTTTAGCGTGACGGACTCCGCTGGTTATTTTTTCTCGACCTTGCCAAGCAGGTATTCCAGATGGGGCATTTGCGGCTGCCCACCAACATACCAGCGCTTGTAATAGAAATAATTACGCATGATCAATTTCACGTAACTTCTCGTCTCTTGATAGGGAATCCGCTCGATACCGATCAGCGGATCATCGAATGAGATTTGACGTGACCACTTTTCAGCGGCGGTGGGACTTGCGTTATACGCTGCCAGCATGAAAACCGGGCTCTTGTAGGTCGAGAGCAATCGAAAAACATGATGAACGCCAAGAGCCACGTTGAGCTCAGGATCCAGCAGGTTAGACCGATCTTGCATGGCCCGGATGAATTTTTGCCGTTTTTGAATGCCAAGGTAGCCTTTCGAGAGCTTTGACATTTCAACACGGGCCGTTGCTGGCATCAATTGCATGAGCCCAGCTGCACCGACCGGCGATTGGGCTTTCGGATTGAAAACACTCTCCTGCCGGATCAAAGCAAAAATAAAATCCGGATCCATACCGAGCCTTTTTGCATAATCAAAAACGAGATTCTCATGCTCCCTGGGAAAGAACATCCGTTCAAAACCCTGCGGCAAAGAGTTGCGATAAGAGCGGGGCAATGAATCCATCAAACGGATTGCATCCAGCCACTCCTTCCCCGCATAGAGAGCCAGTGAACGGGCAGCGACTTGGTCCCGGTCAGATGAATCCTGACTCACCTCTCGTAACTCACATATGGCATCCGCAGGCATGCCGATCCGAAACAAGGCAGAAACGCGGGCCATGCTGGACCGATCATCGCCCGAATATGGTGCCGTCAGAAAATCTGGCGAGAACCGGGGGACCCTCGATGGCTCAAGAACAATTTTCTTGCCCGTGGTTTTCTCGTAAAGGATGTGCCCCAGCACTCCGTAGTACGTGGAATAATATTCGGTGGCGAGGCGACGCCAGGAGTTGATCGCAAGGTCCTGTCGTTTTGCTGCTGAGTGGATCCTCCCCTGCCAGAACAGGGCAAAGCTGCTGATGGCAGAAGATCTTTTTTCGGGTGCTAGTTTGTCTTGGTATGCGATGGCCACATCGAGAGATTCAAGTGCCTTGGTAAATTCCCGATCCTCGTACTGAGTCAGGACAAGATTTGTTAATGCAATTTCGAAGTTGTCGTCACCTGGATTGCGGGCGACGAAATCTGAGAACAGTTCTTTGGCTTCCTTGCGCTCTTTGTTGTCGTCCAAAATTCGCGCAAGAAGAAACTCGGCTCGCAGCACGAAGTCATCTGCCTTTTGAGCCTTTGCCTCTGCAAGGAGTTGACGGGCGTATACCTTGGCATCCTCGATCTGATCAGCATTCCAGAGCAACGAGGCCATCCGGTTCAGGACGCTGGCTTTCCCTGGAAACCCAAAAACATTCTCAAACTTTGGCATGACCCCCGTCCAAAAGGAAAGTGCCTGCCCAACTCCTTTTCGACGGAGGCACCGACCGATCATGTTTCCTGTTAAAATCATGTCATCGAGCATCGCACCAGATTTTTTCCCACCAAAAAGTGCATCCTCAACGTCCAAAGCCTCAGTCAGAAATTTTTCCGCTTCCTTGCAATTCCCGGACTTGCTCTCCTCCCTTGACCTCGCAAGAGGCTTTAGGGATTTACTGCCCTCGACACCATCAAGAAGGCCAGCAATCCAAGAATGCTTGCCAACCATAGTTTCAATGTCGGGAACGACTGACTTCACAGGGGATTTAAGAAGGGACCGGCGATTCGTCGAGAGATTCGAAAAAAAGATGTCGTATGATTGTTTTCGGAATGGCTGTGACCGGTAATCTTTGATCGACCTGAACAACTCAACCAGGGCATCGTCAGGGATATGGTCAAGCCGGTCCTTTGAAATTGACCGGAGAAAAACCTTCCGCGCCGGGCAACTGCGCGGGGCGACTTTCATCATCGATTCCTCGAGGCTTGCCGATTCGGCATCAACCAAACCACCTCGACTCAAGATTGCTTGCATCAAGTATGGGGTCAAAGGATGCGGAGTACGGGACTCCTTCCTGGCAAAACTGATTTCTGCGTTCAACGCCTCTGTCATTTCTTTTAATTTGTCGCCGCGCAGTGCCGGCATTCCACGCAATGACTCAATGTAGATCTTGGTGAACCGGTCAGAGCCCTGGAGCAACTTCTGGTATTTTTGTTCATCAAGCACCGAAACTGGCAATTGATCGACGTGTTCCGCAAACCAGCGCTTCAGATCCGGATCAACCAGAGGTCCAGTCCGGGCATCCTGCTGTGGTGGATAATGCTCCGGAAGAACGGATCCGACCGAAGTAACTGACCTTGCGATGCAAAATAAGAAGGCCGCTGACCACAGGGCCGTTTTGACTTGCACGAATCCACTCCAGGTCAACGATAGGTATCAGGACGCTTCATGGGCATGACGTCGGCTATCGTACCATATACTCCTGAACTAGTCGGCAGGGAGAGTTGGGGTTGTATGCCAAGGACTCTAATTTGAAGGGTCTCCGATTCCATCAGCAGGTCCTTGAGCAGGGGCTCGAACCTGTTCAACATGACCTTGGCACATGCCTTCCAGTCCGACTGGCTGCGCGCCAAGCTGAAACTGCTCAGGCTTTGCTCAAGCAATCGCCCGATTCCGGCCACTGGAGCCGGGTCCACTAATTTTGCAGCCGTGGCCGATTGCAAAAGAACTTGGGCATGACCGATCAAATCAAGGATCAACATTATGTCATCATGCAATGAATACAAATCGGGAATTTTTTCCGATGTTTTCGATTGCCAGGCGTGGACAGCAATCCCCTTTAAAGTGCCTAGGATCGCAGCGCAGAGCGAGTGAACCGTATCGAGAGTCTGGGTTGCCAAAGTTGCAGGAGAATCAATCTGAATCTCAAGGCGAGACTTCTCAGTCAGTTCAGCTTGGGCCTTCTTTGGAACCAGAACCACATTATCATATTCGATCACATCGCGATCCAGCACCACGCGGGTGATCAAGCTGCCGCCCGGAACCAAATTGGACTCAACCCAAGCCAAAGCTTGAGCAAGGTTTCGTACCGGCACAGGAACCGGTACAAGGCGGTTGTTGAGCAAGATTTTTTTAAGCATCGACGGCCGACCTACTTCCGCGTGAAATTGACCGCGCGAGATTTTTTTTCAACACCCTGCTGCATTGCCTCGCTATTGCTGACTTCAGCCGCCAGAGCAATAGCCCGTTCGTCCTGCGGATTAACACGGAGAATCCTCTGGAGCGCATCCATTGCCTGAATCGACTTGCCACTCTTGAAGTAAGCACCAGCCAGCGCAAAGAGCATGTTCAGATCCAAAGGATGAAGTTCCAAGTACCGATTGAGTGCGTTCTCGACCTGAACAAATTCGTTTCTTTCATATGAAACTTTGATCAAGGAGAAGATCGCTGCGGTATTGTCAGGATTGAGTTCAAGAGCCTTCGCCATCCAGTTGGAAGCTTCCTTCAACTCACCCATACCATGGAACGCAAGACCCAGGCCGAAATTTGGCATCTCATCGTCCGGCGATAAGCTCACTGCCTTCTGGAAATTAATGACGGCCAGATCGTAACTGTTTTTCAGCAGGGCCACGGTACCAAGACCAATGAATCCTTTGGCACAGAACGGATCAAGCATCGTCGCCTTGATATAGGCTGCCTTGCCCGACTCACCATCGCCGAGCTTGGTAAATGAATCCCCGATCAACCGGTGCAGGGTTGCCTCATGATGGGTCGGAATGTCCTGCTTGCGCAAGATTTCCTCGATCAATCCGATTGCAACGAGATACTGCTTCGAATGAACTTTCGTTTCAATCTCTTCGACCTGCGAGTCGATTGAGCCCTTCCGGACTACCTGCGAGATATTAGTGATGTCTTTGAATACCCTGGTCATCTCATCGGTCACTTTGTCGATGCCATGGATCTTGTTCGCAACATCCTGATTCTTTTTCACGATGTCGTTGGTGATGGCACGGGCAGAAGACGCCTTTTGGATTGCCTCAGCAAGACTGAATGGCGAACCTGAGCAAAAATCGATGCGATGCTTGCCAAGATACTCTTCAACCATCGGAGAACGGCTCGCAATCACAGGAATACCCAGAGTCATGGCTGTCATTAGCCGGTACGGATCACCCTCGAGGCGATCCCTGTTTGAAATCGCAGAGATAAAGAGCGCATCAGCAGCTTGAAGCACGGTATTGATTGTGTCACGTTCCGGAGCAACGTAAACAGCCCGTTGATCGATACCCAATTGAACCATGCGATGGCGCAATTCCGTGGCAAAACTGCCGATACCACAGAAAACCAGGCGCAGGCGCCGGGACAGACTTGGATCTACATCAATGGCGATTCGCACAGCGTGCGCCAAGTCATATAGACCTTCCTCCCACTCGACCTGCCCAAGATGGGCAATTATGTATTCACTTTCGGCCAATCCGAGGCGGCTGAGGGCTTCAGCGCGAGCTTTCGGTGAACGCTCAATGTGAGCCTCAACCCAGGGGCGCATCGAGAAGATTCGCGCGTCTTCGATGCCTTCCAGCAACAACGCCTGTCGCGCAGCAGCGGTCTGCACGATGAAAGCGTCGGCGACGCTCACCACTTCATGGCGGATGGCGCGAATCTGGTGGACATCGGCACCTGGAAACGGAACAAGGTTGTCCACCCAGGCAACAAGGTGGAAGCGCTTGCGCAATTTCGCTTTCACGGCCTGGAAGGCATAAAGACCCAGGCGTTCCTTGATCACGACAACATCAAAGTTAACGAGAACATTTTCAAGTCCAGGAAGGTATCCTGGATTCTCGTCATAGTCCTTGAGGGCGATGCACTCAAGGTCCTGAAACCAACTTGTCTGGGTCAGGTAGCCGCAGATGGATTCCGACGCGACCACTTTTATGTCGAATTGTTCCCGAAGGAGCCTGAATTGGTCAATTTCTTCAACGGTAGGCAGGTTTCCGTAAACCAACGCTAACTTCGGCCGACTGCTGTTCTGGGAATTCATGCCTGGGTCTCCTTCAAATGGCAGAAACCATTCTTTTCTGGACTCAAACGATCTAGTTCAAATGCCTTGCTCAACGACAGGACGGTCTGGTTGCCCCGACCTGTATTTAGCTATCTTCTTTCGACTCGCCACATCGGTCATGGAGGTACAAAGGCTCGCATGCTCCCGAATCAAGGCATCGTTCACAGCACAGTCAATCGCGATGGCAGCCATTCCAAGGCGCTCGATCTGCGCCAGACCTTCTGCTGAATAACCGTGCCGCAACATGCGGGCATCGATAACCCGAAAGTTGTGAAGGACCGCCTTGCGTCGATCCAAGGCCGCGGCCGCATCATCAAACTGCCCTTTGCCAAGCATCTCAATCGCCTTGTCGCCAAGGCTGACGTATACCGACAGCGCATGCACTGCTGCCTCGGCAAGCGGATTGGATGACTGACCCGTGTGTTCTTCCGGATTCATATACTATGATTTTACGCACCTGCGGCAGGTCGTGTCAAAATTCTGGGAAAGGACCCTCCCAGTTTATCCGCGACTTTCAAATAGGCTGTGTGGTTGGTTGGGACAATGGCCCTTTAACTTGCAGGCGCAGCTCACCATTTTTGGCGGCTCCACCAGAGAAGGCATCCAAAAGAAATCCAAATTTTTCCGCCAGGGACTTTTGCAGTTTTACCAAAATTTCAAGCTGAAGCTGACTGGTTGGGAGCGACGACTTGATTGCCACGGACCCACCGCCAGACAGCGTCAGTTCATCGGATTCAAAACCTGAGCCCTTCTCGATGACCAACACCCCATTGTTGAGTGCTGCTTGAACTCCCGCCTTGGAAAACCTCTGGTCTGGGAGGCCAAGAGAAGGATCGCTCAGCTTCAATACAGCATCCTTGAACTTTATCTTGATGTTTCCAGCAGATTGCTGAGGAGCCGAGGCATCGATGGAAAGGTCTATGGTCCCATCAAGCTTTCCAGAGAATCCAATCGCCTGAAGCACCGGACCAAGCAAAGGGTTCACGTCATTTCCCGATGCCATTGCTGACAACGCAAAAGCAGCGAGCTCGTCAACGCGAAAATTCTGTGCATCCACTTCAATGCGGCTTGGAACCGGGTTTCCACCACCGAAAGCCGCACTCAGCGGAATCACAACGAAAAGATCCATGGCAGATTGGTCAGGATTCTCCACATAGACCTTGATCGCCAATTTCCCTGCAAAGGCATAAAGGGGATTGATGCGCGCAGAGAGCTGATTGAGCTTTATGGTTTTTGCTTTTTGTCCCTGGCTCGAAACCGATAAACCGCTGGCCTTCATCCCAATTGGCAGTTTAGCGCCAAAATCAGACATCGTGATCGAAAGCCCGGTGACACGGGAAAGTCCATTCGAAATTGATTCTTTTAGAATCTCATAAGGAAATGTGACCAACAGAAAGAAAACGAAGCTCACAGCAAACATTGCGCCGACACCGGCCTTGCCATTTAGTCTACCAAGCCAGTCAGTCATCTCAACCGCCGACCATATAACCGCGAGCGGTCAGTTTTGTGTCGAAGTAAAGGCGGGTTCCGAACCGCCCACGAATCTCTACGTCCTGAACCCGGATGTAATTATTTGCCTTCTCTATCTCGATCAAAAAGTTGAGAACCTTCGGTATCGAAGTATTGTTGATCCGGAGATCTTTTACTTTCACTTCCTGCATCTTTAACCCAAGTGGATTATCAGCATCGAGGGGATTTTTCTGCACATTGAGGCCCTCAATCTGGACCAGAGTGTCGCGGGCAATTTTTTCAAAAAAAGGCTTCACCTGTAGATCACCGGTTTTCCGTTGAACTTGTTCAATAACCCTCTGAAACCGTGCGTCCTCAACGGAATAGTCTGCCTTTAACTCCTGCAATTCATGCAAGGCAGCAAACGTATCGTTTAATTCAGATTTCAACCGGCTGACTTGGGAAAAATAAATCACAAAGGCAACGATGATGACAAAACCAATGCCCCCGGCAACTCCGGCAAGAACGCCAACTCGCTCCTTCGGTTCCAGCTTGTAAAAGCTGTCCATCAGGAAATCCAAACGTTCGTTGTTGGCGCCGAATGCACGGATCCGCATCTGCTCCATCAGTTGGTTCAGACGCTCTCTCAGTTGCTCAATGAGCTGACGCAGTTCATTCATAATGGCTTTTCCTCGGGACTTTGCGGTTTCGGGGCACCCGAAGAACCTGGCGTTTTTTGATCCTTGCTTGCAGTCTGCGACAAGGAACCTTCGCCTGAATAATTCAACCCGATCATGAATTCGATTACCTTGCCGTCGGTTCCTGGCTTTGGCCCGCTTTGCTTTTCCTCAATTTCCCGGAACGATGCAACGGTCTTGAGGGATTCAATGACGGTCGCCACAGACGCATATCCATCGGTCTCGCCCTTGAGCCTCAATTTCCCACCGCCGTCGGGGTTGAGCACAAAGTCAAAGGTTGTAATATCAACTTTCACACTTTTTGGAATCCTCTCACTCAACAACCTGAGCACCATAAGAGCAGGTGTGGTTGAGTTCTCCCTCACAAACGAATCGACGGCGTTGCGGCGGGCAAGGGTCTCTTTTTTCGCGAGATTTTTAAAATCTGAACGAACCTTGGAGAATAAAACATTCTCTGTCTTCAACTTGCGTTTGAGATCAGGAAACTGGGCCGCGATCTCCTTGACATAAAGTTGCTGCAACTGGCTGATCTGGCGGTTGTAGAAAATTGACTTGATGGCAAAGCTGCCAAGCAACAGCAACACCGCAAAAGCGACTGCCTTGCTGGCAAGGCCTGCAGCTTTGATCAATGACTCGTAGTTTTGTACGTAAGCGAACTCGCCCCGCCGCAAATTGATCGTGCTCAGCTTTTTGGAAGTCCCGACCGAGCGCAGGCCAATGGCAACAGCTTGAGGAATAATTGCCGCGTGACTTTGCAAGTTTGGATTCATTCGAAGGTTCGTTGCACCCAAGTCGAGTCGAGTGACATCCATCTCAAGCCTGTTGGCCAGATATTTATCCAGATTGGCGATCCTGGATGTCCCGCCGGAAATCATCAAACGCGCCACCGGCGCCTTTTCGTAAGTCTTGAATGCGTAAAGGGTTCGCCCTAGTTCTTTAACCAGCGAATTGATACCGAGGGTCATCCGCTCTGCTGCACGCCGCTCCATTCCAGTCAGCGCAGTCGCAGGGTCAGCCTCAAAATCCAGCCGTCCAGTTGCGTGCTTGAGCTCCTGGGCCTGCAGATATGGTATTTCAAGATCCCGCGCCAGGAATTCCGTAAGGAACTTGCCACCCATGTTGATCGAGCGGAACATCCGCAAGACATCCCCCTGGATCAAGCACAAGCTGGTTTTTTCGTGTCCAATATCGACAAGCCCAACCACCTCGTTTGGATCCAGTTTCAAATGTGGACCAAGGTTGTAGAAGGAAAGGCTGTCCACATCGACCAACTTTGGATCAATGTGAATCTTCTGAAGATGCTCCAAAAATGTTTTCAGAAAGATCTTCTTGGTCAGAACAATCAGCGCCAGCGTTTTCGAATCTGCGGTGCCAAGGATCTGATGGTCGATGATCATCTCATCAAGATTGAACGGGACAACATCCTCGACTTCTGAAAAGACGGCCGCCTGAATTTTGCGAGGATCCGAAAAATTGAACGACAGGATCCGGCTTGATATGTACTGCCCTGGCATTGCAGTAATGATGCGATCGGCATCAAGTGCATTTTCGCGGAAAAGCTGTTCCATGCAGGATGGAATGACAACGTCAGGATCGACATCCTCGCGAATGGGAATGATCGTCTCGTAAAAGTTGGCAATCTCGTACGACTTGAAGGTGTTGATGATCTCAACGGCCTTGATGGAATAGCTGCCAATGTCGAGCCCGATTATCTTTTGCATCAAGAAATATCCCGAAAAGGCTATCCCGGCGAAATTGCAGTCAGATTCTATTGTCGCCCGCGAGGTTTTACCCTGTCAATGATCAGAGGAAGCGCCAGTAGAGAATCCTGTAGGCAGCCCGGCTCGAAAGGCTTGCACCAGCGGCTGTCCCGTCGGGTACAGTTCTCTCCACCACGGCCTCCAGGGTCCGGGCTGTATCCCCTGACTTGGCTTTTACTGAGATTCGGTAAGTTTGTGACATTTTGCCAAACCATGACGATTTGTTGGTAGGATCCGCTTGGTTGGCGGATCCTGCATCATTCTTGTTGTATCCAAAAAGGTCTGCGATCACCTGATCCATCGGCTTGTCTTTACCCGCAATGTCTTTGAAATCTGTTTCGCGCAACCGGAGCATTTGTGCGAGCTTTCTGAACCGGTCTGGACCTGCATCTTGGAACAGGCACTGTAGAAGTTCCCGGGGCGCAGAATTCAAGTTAATCCGGGCCCGGTCCTCACGCTTCTTCCAGATGGGGTATGCCGTCAGATATGGCGCGAACACCGTATGGACCTCCTCATCCCATCCCTCAATCATCTTCAGTTCATCAACTGAATCAAGCGGTCCGTTTTTGGATTTATACGGCTTTTTACGTTTTTGGTAGGGATCGGACTCATCCGAAAATCCAGATTCAGACTCGGTCCGCGAATCGGGGTCCACCCAATCCTGAATCCGGGCCGAAAGCTCCATTGGGGTGAGGCGCTTTTTTGCCAGAAATGCTTTTTCTGCGGGACAACTAAAAAGGGCTGTAAGCATTGCACGCACGGCCGCACACGGTTCCCTTGCCCCGCTTGAACAGTAGTTCACGTCGATCTTTTGCTGCTCGTCCGACACCTTAATCTCAAAGGACCCGTCTATCGCCTTGAGCTGATCGAGAACAGATGAGTCCAAGACACTGCTTAGGCCAAAGCTTTGAGCCAACACCTGGATCATCTCCGAATCGGCTCCGCCTATTGGTGGCAATTGGTTCAACAAGTCCCACAAGCGAATATTGGTGTCGCCAAGACCGAGTTTCTGCAGGCCCGGTGTTGAGCCAATGGTGAGGTCCTTCGCAAGATCCGCTGACAGCAAAAATGTCGCCAGATTGAAGCCGGACTTGGCAGCAAATTCTGCCCGGATGCGGTCCCGGTGGCTCACCGCAAGTTGCAGGTCAACTTGTGACGTCACGATTGAATCCGCAGCGAACAGCATCATCAACGCGATCAGCATGACCGCCATCAGAAGTGCCACGCCCCGTGATTTGCGCTCGATGCTTGTGTGTTGCGCAGCAACGGGAAAACCCCACTCCATCGCAGGAGGTGTGAACGGAAATTTAAAGGATCTCCATCTCACTTTCAGTACCACCTGATGCTGCTGACAGGTTGTTTCAGTTCAGCCATTCCCGAAGACAAGGCAGGAACAACGATCGTTTTCACTTCAAAGGTCGCAGCACTCTGCGCGGAATCGCTGCCACTCCCAACACCACTTTGATTTGCCGGAATACCGAAAGGGGTTCCAGCGGTATCCACAAAGGCCGCGATTTCGATCCGAACCATTTTGGGCAACTTGTTGCGGGTGTCGCCGCGGGATGAGTCCCAACGGTCGCGCAACCAGTCATCCCCTCGCCACGCAATCACCTTGAATGATTTCACGTTTTGCAAAATCATGTTCGAGACTGGATCCTCGCGAAAGTTTGCGGTTGCGATGCTGGCCGTGCCGCGATGCAAGTCTTTCTCGCCAGGGCGTCCTTCAGCGTCTTTTAATTCGTAAACAACGTATCCCTGGTCACCCTCCATCAGGTTGGCCACGACGGGCTGGTTGGCCATCGTGGTCAGGGACAACTTGTCACTGTCACCTGCCGGATCGACCCGAAAAATCGTTTTGAAATTTCGCTCAACCGGCATCCGGACTTGATCCGTGCTGCTGAGAACAAATGCATGTTCGATATCACGAGAAAGCATTTCCATTGCGTAGTTGAGCTGACGGACTGACCGCGACTGGATCGACAAGCCCTGGCGAACATCAATACTCGAGCGCATCATCACGACGACCGCCACTGTCAGCGACAAAAGGATGCTGATTGAGATCATGATCTCGATGATTGTAAAACCAGCTGGCCCACGATGAACCCGGGATTTATTCATGGTCAAGCACCTCCGCCTGGTGTCGGGGGCACTGGGGGTGCTATGGGTGGTGCAACCGGAGGAGCCCCGGGCTGATTTGATCCAGGCTTGGACCCGGGAACCGCAGATTCCTGTTTTTGTAATGTATCCCAGGCACCCTTCAATCCGGCCAGAGACGTATCCATTTTTTCTTGATTGGTCAGAATCAGTCCAAGGCTGGTGCTATTTCTAGTCGCTCCCTCGGGCCAGGACACGGTCACTTTCGCCATCTTGAAGGAGTCCTCACCGATTGCCTGCTCCAAGGCAATTTTGACGATTTCACCCATACCGGCAGCAGCCGAGGGTTCTCCATCTGCACCCTTCCGGGCAGAGAGAATTCCGGCCAGAATGCTCGAAAGGTTCAACTTCCAATCCTGAATTTCGAGGTCATACGAATAGTCTGGAGCATCTTCAAACTTCTGATCCTTGATCGAAGTCGTCAGTTCCTTGAACGGCCTGAAAGATGATTGATACTCGACTTCGGCCATGATTCTTTTTGCAAGCCAAGAGGCTTCAGTCACCCTTCGGCCGTATTCCGCAAACGAGATCGCATTGCCCTGGACGCCACCCATCTCGACAATGAGAAATGCCATCAGACTCAACGCGATGACGGTCTCTACCAACGTAAAGCTCCGCTCACCAGCGCGTTGCCTGCGAAAGGACCCGGAGGGGGTCTGATTGGCCTTCTGGTCTACATCAATCAAAGGTCACCGTGCTTTCCTCACCTGTACCAATGGTCTCCAACGTGCCGGAGTACGGATTGGTTTTCATCGTGTAAGGGGTGATCGAATCGTCAGGCTGACGCTCGTCCTTTTTATAAGAGACAATCATCCACGCCTTTTCAACGTATCCACCTGGCAAAAAATACAAAAAAGCCCGTCCGTTGTCTGGCAGGTCCATCACCGACTGTTTCGTGGCGTGGTGCTCTGCCTGCATCTCCTTGATCATCAGGTAAGGACCAATGGTCCGTTCCCGCCATTCAAGGTTTGCAACCCGGGTCCATTTGGGACGCATCAGCCTGGATTTCGCAAGAACCACCGGAGATACCGGATTGAATTCAGTCCGGGTATCCGGATCGACAATCGGTTCACCTGCGAGAGATTCGTATTCCAAGAATGCGGATTCGGCAGCACTGTCCAAATCGCGCTCTTCCTCCTCGGTTGGATCATTCTGGGCCTTCTGGTCACCGAGAAGAAATTCCGGGCGGTCGGTCGTCTCCAACCAATAACGGCCGCCATTCAGTTCAAAAACAAGACGGTATGGCTTACCCGTCAGCACAGATAAATCAAAGGCGCTCCGGACGTCTTCAGCAAGACGTCCGACCTTGGTGGCCGCCTCGGCCCCAGATTTCAAACTGAATTGAGGTATTGCAATGGAATAAACAAAAGCAACCAACGCGATGACCACAACCACTTCGAAAAGTGTGAAGCCACGGTTACCCGACGGCATACGCCCTCCTTGAATTAAGGAGTCGTTCCGCCGCCTGCAGGCTGCTCAGGATACACAATGTCATCAGCATTGCCGACCGAACCATCCGGACCTCCGCTGATGATCTTGAAGTTGCGGCCATCAGATTCATACTGGAACTTATTGCCCCAAGGATCATTCAACTTGTTGCTCTCGGTGTAAGGACCGCGCCAGGTTTTGACATCGGACGGAGCAGCAATCATCGCGTCCAATCCCTGCTCGGTGCTTGGATAACGTGAATTGTGCACCCGGTATAATTGAAGGCTCTGCTCCAACACTCCCATACCCAGCCTCGTCTGATCCTTCTTGGCCTCTTCCTGCTGACCGACAAGGTTCCGGACAAGATACGCCATCAAGGTCCCCATCAGGGCGACCACGATGATGATCTCAATCAGTGTCATCCCCGACTTCGCCGCATTAGTGAATGGCTTCTTTAACAACACACCGATTCTGCGCAACAAGATCATCATCTGCTCCTTGATATGCGAAGGCGTTGAAACCGCGCCTGACATGGCTAACATCGTACTTTAAAATTCTGTAAAAATCACCGCAGTCGATTCATCACACTCAGCATTGGGATCATCAGTGCCGCCAGAATCCCACCAGCACCCCCCGACATCAGAATGACCATCGCAGGCTCGATCAACGAGATCATCGCACTGACTTTCCGCTCGACTTCGGCATCATACGCGGTCGCGACGTGTCCGAGCATCTCCTCAAGCTGTCCCGTTTTTTCGCCAGTCATGATCATGTGGACCACAAGAGGCGGAAACTCACCACTCTTCTCAATCGTGCTACTAAGGCTCTTGCCCTCCTGAACTGCGACCTTGGCCTCGTCCAGAACGCTCGCCAGGACCGAGTTCGGGATCACATTCCTTGTGATCTCCAGGGCCTGGATGATTGGCACCCCTGAATTTAGCAGCGTTGACAGAGTACGCGTGAAACGAGACACGTTCAGCCGCAAAATAATCGGGCCGAAAACCGGCAGTTTCAGGGCCATTTCATCAAACTTGCGTCGACCGGCATCGGTTGAAACCCAGTACTTCAGGGCGAACCAAGCAAAGACGCCAAACGCACCAACCAGCCACCAGTAATTTTGTAGAAACTCCGAAATCTTGATCAGCAATTCCGTGTACCAGGGCAGCTGAACCTTCAGACTCACAAAAACCTTCTGGAGCTTGGGAACCACACTGACAAACAGAAAGACAACAATGCTTGAGCTGGCGAGGATCATCACTGCAGGGTAGGTCATTGCCGTAACAATCTGCCCCCTGATTTTCACCTGATACTCGATGAAGTCGGCAAGACGCTCAAGAACCTGAGCCATATTCCCGGAGGATTCGCCGGCGCGAACCATATTGACGTAGAGACGATCAAAAACGCCTGGAAATGAGCTCATTGCCTCCGCCAAGGACTTACCCTCGGAAATCTGATCCTTGACCGAACCAAGAGCGTTCTTCAAAACCTGGTTTTCGACCTGTTGAGTCAGTGCACGCAGGGATTCGTCCAAGGGCACCGACGCAGTTTGCAAGGTCGCAAATTGCCGCGTCATGATCGCAACGTCCTGTGGCGACACGCGAGAACCAGAAAAGCGGGACTTGGTCTTCGCCTGAGCGGCCGCCGCCTCTTCACTGATTTCAGATACCATAATGCCATCGCGCTGGCGCAGCTTCTGTCGCGCCGCTTTTACAGACTCGGCTTCAACCTTGCCCTTTTTCTGGGCACCCGTTGCTGCATCAAGTCCTTTGTAGGAATACTGTGGCAATTCAAGCTCCCCACTGCCAGTTCAACGGCTGCATCACACTATAGACCCAGATCAAGATCATCGGTTTGCGTTTTCTGGACGGCTTCATCAATCGACGTTAACCCGTCCACAACTTTTGACATTGCGGATTCCCGCAGGGTTTTCATGCCACGTTCAATCGCAACCCGTTTGATGGCCTTGGCGTCAGGGGACTTGATGATCGTCTCACGAATATGGTCATCAAAGATCATAAGTTCGTAAATACCAACACGCCCGGTGTAGGCCTGATTTTGGCAACGGTCGCATCCTTGTCCGGCCCGGTAAATCTTCTTTCCGGCCAATTTCTCTCGAGTGATGCCGATGATGTGAAGCTCACGATCGGTCGGATCATAGGCTTCGCGGCAAGTCTGGCACAACTTCCGGACCAACCGGACAGCCGCCACCCCCAAAACCGCTGATGAAATTTGAAACGCTTGAATATTGAAGTCCATGAGGCGCGTGACCGTCGCGGCGGAATCGTTGGTGTGAAGCGTGGAGAACACAAGGTGTCCGGTCATCGATGACTGCATGGCAATGGTTGCCGTCGTGGCATCACGGATTTCACCGATCATGATGACGTCTGGATCCTGTCTAAGGATCGAGCGCAACCCCTCAGCAAAACCCATTCCAATCTTGTCTTTGACCTCGATCTGTCCGACGCCGGGCAACTGGTACTCAACCGGATCTTCAATCGTCAAGATATTGATGTCTGTGGAGTTGATGTGCATCAATGAAGCGTAAAGCATACTGGACTTACCTGAACCCGTTGGACCGGTTACCAGGATCATCCCGTGTTTTTGTTCAATGAGATTAGCCCAGACCTTAAAAAGGTCCTCCTCCATACCCATTTGATCCAAGCGCTTCGCACCAGACGTCTTGTCCAAAAGGCGCATGACGATACGCTCACCATGGGCAGTCGGCAAAACCGATAATCGAACGTCAATATCGCGACCAGCGACCTTGATGTTAATTCGACCATCCTGCGGGACCCGCTTTTCAGCGATGTTCAACTTCCCAAGGATTTTTACACGGGAAGCCAGCGAATTTCCATGGCGCTTGGGTATTTGCATCTTGTCATGAAGGGCGCCGTCAATTCGAAAACGCACCACGATTTCAGCGTCGTACGGCTCGATGTGAATGTCAGACGCCTTTTCTTTTACCGCACGGGTCAAAAGCCCGTTAACGAGGCGGATGATGGGTTTCTCATCGTCCGTCGACTCCAGGAGATCCCGGGTTTCCTCAAGGTCTTCGTCCATGCCAATTTCAGGGACGTTGAGTTCATCGATCACTTTCTTCGAATTATCGTTTGAGCGCTCAAAAACCCTGTTGATGCTGGCTTCAATAATGGACGGAGGACTGACCACAATATTGATGTTTGTCGAAAGGATGAGACGCAAATCATCTAACGGGAAAATATTCAATGGATCGGCAACAGCGACCGTTACATTGAAATCGTCACGGGCAACGGGAAGAAGCTTGTTGTCGCGGCAAAAAGCAATCGGGATATTCTCCACCAGTGCCGGATCGATGTCATTGATCGGAAGTCGGGTGTAATAAGGCAAATCAAGCTGCGCAGCCAGGGCGCGCAGCATGTCCTCTTCGCTAATCAAATTCTTTTCGAGCAGAATCTGACCTAATTTCTGTCCCTTGCCTGCAGACTGTTGTGCCTTCAGCGCTTCATCCAGCTGCGCACGGCTGATGACCGCCGTCTCGACGAGGATCTCGCCAAGGGATTTTTTTCGCTTCCTGGCACCGGGAATCCCGGCGTCCGCAACAGGGAGGTTGGCCCACTTTGGTCCCTCTGAGGCAGCTCCACCCTCGGTCCCGGATGAATCAGAATCGGGTAATGGACGCACGCCGTCGCCGGTGCCATCACCGTAGGCGTCGGAATTTGGAAAATCGAAATCTTCTACATTGTCATTCATTGAACACTCCCATGGACTCCCAAATCACTCCATCGGCGGCGGCGGTTCCACTGGCGGAGGCGCATCAAATGATCCGCCATCACCGCCAAACCCGCCTTGAGGTGCCGCCGGAGGAGGAGGTGGTGGTGGAAGAGGAGCTCCACCAGCACCTTCGCTGCTGCCTGAACCGGATCCGCCACCGATAAACGGAACCGGAACTGGTTCGGATTGTGGAGTCTCATTCCCCTCTGCTGAATCGTTGGCATTCTCACCCGAGTTTTCGTTCTCACTTGTTCCCTGAGGCTCACGCATTGCCTGCTCACGCAATTCCTTCTCGCGAATCTCAGACTCGTCCGGCTTGTGCTCGCCGTCAGCAGCTTTCGGCAGCAAGGCATAAAAGTCATCCTTTTTAAAACGTGATCCGTAAACCTGCTGCATGAAATCGTCACGTTCTTTTATCTTCGCCTGATACACTGCCGCGAGATCATCAGCTCCATGAATGATGTGCGGAGTCAGGAAGATGACGAGATTGTTTCTAACGCTGCCAGTTGTAGAATTGCGGAACAGCCATCCGATGATGGGAATGTCACCGAGCAAGGGAATCTTCTGGAACGTTTCGTACTCAGTCGACTGAACCAACCCTGAAACCACGACCGTCTGCTGGTTCTTCACGGTCAAAGTCTGCGAAGTCTTGCGCTTGTTGATCTTTGGCAGGCCAGTCTGAGAGTCCACCTGTGGGGTGCTTGATTCGAGATCAACTTTCATCGTTACAAAGTTCGCATTGCTGATATTGGGCTTGAGGCTCAGCGTCAAATCAACGTCTTCCTTTTCAATCTTTGGAATTGCAACCCCGGTCTGGGCATTGAACTCGGCCGACTTGAAGAAGATCTTTTCTCCTACCGTTATCTTGGCCTCTTCATTATTCGCAGTCAGAATATGAGGTGACGATAAGACGCGTGTGTTGGAGTCCGTTTTGATCAGTTTGATCAAGGCTCCTGGAGTGAAGCTACCGAGTCCCGGGACTTCCACGGAATTACCGGCAAGAATACCGATCGTCATGTCCTCGGCAAACGCTCCCGCGACCTTTTCTACTGCCGCGGCTGAGGTTGCCGTTGTTCCGGCTGCTTGGGCCGCAACAAGTGGAGCAATCTTGCTCGCCTCCCATGTCGTGATGATGTTGGAATTACCCTGCCCACCCCGGCCTCCGAAGATGCTGGTGCCAAATTTGAATCTGTTGTCGACGTTGATATCAAGGATGTCGGCCTCGACAAAAACCTGACTGCGACGGATATCCAGTTTTCGCACAATGGCATTGATGGCGTTGTAGGCGGCCCGGCTTCCGGTGATCAGAAGCGAGTTTGACTGCTCATCGGCAGTAATTTTAGTCCCCTCATCGAGCTCTGCAACGACTGCATCGCTGCCAGGCATCATCTGTCCGTTGGGTCCGGTTGATGGGCGAAGCGGCGTCATGCGACGGCTTCCTCCCCCGCTCCCTCCTTTGCCTTGGGCCAGGTTTGACAGGGTCGAAGATAATTTTTTAGCATCCGCATAATCCAAGGGACGCACATGGATGGTGGCCTGCTTGGTCGGATCATCAAGTGCTGTGTCAAATTTCTTTACCAGTGCTTTGACATCCGAAATCGTCCGGGGGGGGCCAAAAATGATGACTGCATTTGAACGCTCGTCCGTCAGAAGCTTGTACGCTGGCGTTCCACGCCCGGCACCAGCCTTCATCAGTTCATTGATCTTGTCCACGATGCCCTTTGCGTCGGCATAGCGAATCGGGACAATCGAAACCTGAGGCTGCTGCCCCTGCACATCGAGCAGCTCTAGAATGTCCAAAATGCGCCGGACCTTGTAGCCGCTGTCACTGATGATCAAGGTGTTGGTTTTTTCGTATGCGATCATCGAATTCGAAGAAACAATGCGCGAAAGGGTGTTTTGAATTTCCTTTGCCTCGATGTATTTCAAAGGAACGATTTGAGTGATGATTTCGTCGGTCAGAAGAGTCCATTTAGAACCTAGAAAAGTTTTCAGGTTGTCTTTGACCGCTGTCCGGACCGGCATGATCTTGATGACCTTCCCTGTCTCAACGGTGGTCATCCCCAAGAGGTTCAGGGCTGACAGGAATGCCTGATAGGCTTCCTCCTTGGTCACCTTGCGGGGTGAAATAATTTGCACCTTACCGCTGACATTGCGATCGAGAATGACATTCTTGTTGGTCCACAAGGCAACTGCCTTGATGATGTCCTTGATTTCGGTTGGCTCCGGAAAGTCGATGTTGATGAGTTCCTGGCCAGAGGGAATCGTTGATGAGCCCCTCTTGCCCTCACCCTTGCTCTCATTAATCTCGACCTTTGCTGCCACGCCCGCTGATTCAGCTGGACCAGATGAACTTGCAGAATCCGTGGGCTCACCAGCGGGGATGAAGGGCTCTGCCTTGGCCCTGTCCTTGAATGCTTTGGGATCCGAATTTTTTCTTCCCGGCTTCGCTTTCGCCGGCTTGCCTGGCTGCGATTCCGCAGGAGCCGTGGGTTTGGGCGTGCCCACGACCGGTGCTGGAGAAGGTGTGATTGGCGGCGGCGCCACCGAAGTCTGTGGCGGCGGCACTGGCGTCGCAGCATCATTGGTGGGAGATGGCACAGGTGCAGGTGCATCAGCGGGTGGCAGAACCGCAACTGGTGGTTCAGCTGGCGCAGCAGAATCAACCGCAGGGGGCGGCGGTGGTGGCAGGGTCGGAGTGCCCTGGGCCAAAATCTGCCCACCATGGATTCCAAAAAGGAGCCCAAACAAGGCTCCAGCTTGCACCATCATTTTTTTGACTTGTCTTGCCTGCACCTTGGTCATTTGAGGCTCCATCTTGCCCGGACGTTACTTGATCCGGACCGTGATCATCTGAGGCGTGGTTCCATTGCGCAAAACACTGATTCGCACTTCACGTTCGTTACGAAAAGATTCATACAAGGCAAATCCCTGATCCGGGTTCTTCAAACTGGCATCGTTGACCTGCGTGATAACATCGCCATTCTGTAAACCGACTTTTGCAAAGAGACTGCTGGGATCAATCGCAAAGATCTTAAATCCGTTGATTTGATTGTCGACCGTATTAGGTACCAGCCTGGCCGCGTTGATGATTTTACCAAATCCTGCGCCAAGTTCAGACTCTACATACGAACCATCGACCAAAACCGGCGGCAATTGGTCGCCCGATCCACCGCCAGAGGGGATTCCCCCGCCAAGATCTCCGGCAGCCAACTGCTTTTCCAGATCAGAGACCAGACTCAGGCATTCCTTGACACCCTTGTTGTTGATAATGACCTCGTTGCGATCCACCCCAGCGACTAGCGCCTCTTCGTTTCCAATGATCCCTTCCCCCACCCGGTAAATATCCGCGTCTGCCTGTCCTTTTTCGCGCACGGAAGCAAAGGATTTATCGCGATTGCCGAGGTAAATGGTCCCAATCAATTCCAGGTTCAGCGTCCCAGGCTGGCATGGTGCATTGATGTCAAAAACGGGCTGCCCATCGCCACCACCACGGCGTTCCAACTCCTCTTTTGGATACTCGCCGGATGAATTAAAAAGATTACGGTCTGTGATCGACTTCTTGAAGTCACGATAGTTTACCGATGCGATCCCCAGACCGGCTCCACCGCCACTGACCTTCGGACGATTCAACAAGCCACTGGCCAGATCCACCAATGGACCCACGGCAACCATGGTCAAAAGTGTCGTGGCAAGAATGTAGGCTGTAAAAACTGCCATTGAGGCGCGAAGCGCGAGACGCACGGCATCCGGCCACCACTTTTGCTGTGGTAGTTGCTGGAGCTCTTCCAGCAATGCATTGCGACTGGGCATAAACAATTTCACTGCACTTACTTCACTTTCATATTCAGATTCTGTTTCGCACCACTTCGCGAAAATCTGACTTCGATATCAGCCTCATTGCGCAACGATTGCAGCAATTTGATGGCCTGAGATGTGTCTGTCAGAGGGATCCCATTGATTTCCTCCACAACATCACCGTTTTGCAATCCAGCCTTCTGATAAATTGAGTCGCTCCGGATCCGGTCCAACTTGAAACCCTTCAACTCCCCGTCCACCACGTTTGGCGATGCCTTTGCATCCTGTAAAACCTGAGCAAAATCCGTCGAAAGGAGCTTGTTTTTGTAATCCAGGGACATTTCAATATTCCCGCCCTTGCGATCAAAACCTGGCTCCTTAAATGCTTCGCCAGGAGCCTCTGTCGCAAAACCGCGCTCTCCACCAGCCTCGCCCTTTGGACGCGCCCTGCCTTTTTTTCGAGAAGACCGGACAATGTCTTGACGATCCAAAATCGCAATCTCCTTGCGCCCGTCCGCACGCAAGAGAATGATCCGGTCGATTTCTATTCTATCAAGCGTGGCATCAGCCTCGACTTGATCGCCGACTAGAAAACTGTTTGAGGTTTTTTTAGCCGTATTTTCAACCAAAGCGATTCCGGTATAGGGATCGCCCCCGTAAATAATCCCGATCACGTGAACCGGAAGGTCCGTCACCGCTAATTCCTCGCCCGTTTTGGCACGACCTTTCTCGTCGTCAATCTTGCCTTCAGAATTGAAAATATTGCGTTTGAGAATCTCATCCACCACGGACTGGTCAAAAGTCACCGTTGGATCCGGAATTGTGACCGTTACCGCCGGCTTTTCTGAACCAAGGATCTTTTTTGGATCTGTCGGCGCAAGAATAAACGCCACAATTGTCGACACCACTGTTGCAAAAAGAAAAGCTCCGCCCAACGCCACGGCAATCTTACGCCAAGGCAAGGGAGCAAGCCTCTTCGCGATGGTTTCGATATCCATCAAGGCTCCAACAGGGAAAACTGTGCCGCAATATTCCGCGCGGTTGTCTCAGCCAATTCAAACTCAGGTTCCACAACAATTGCTGCCTGCTGGTAACGTTCAAGTCGCTGCCCTAGCAAGGCCTTGATCCTTTCTGCCAAGCGTCTGCGCTTCTCTTCCATGAACTGCTGAAGGGCAGGTCCCTTTGTCCCTGGTGGCAGACCGGATATGTCGGCTAAATCATCCAGGAACGGACGCCTTATAAGACCCTGCAGCGCCTTTGGACCAGGAGCCATTCGTCGAACGATTTCTTCAACCGGAGGATTCAACCAGACGACGAGGCCGCGCTTGGTCAACTCTTGCCACGAACTTTCGTCGCTCACCGCTCCGCCGCCAGTTGCAATGACATGACGGCGCGCATTTGCGACTCGCGCGACAACTTTACGCTCAAGGTCACGAAAGCCGGCTTCCCCTTGTTCCATGAAAATCCGCGCAATTGGTTTTCTCGTCATGCGTTCCACTTCAGCGTCCGTGTCGAGAAAACCAAACCCAAGCATATGCGCCAAAAGTGGTCCGACAGCAGATTTTCCACTGCCCATCACGCCGACAAGGACGATGTTTGCATATGACTTTTTTTCAACCGATTCCAAGGCCTAACCTCTCGATCTATTTGGTCATTTCATTCTAGCCCAGATTGCTAAAAAAGAGCAGGATGGCACCGACATCAAGTCTGCAAACGATGCTGGCCTATTTTGTTTTTGAATAAAAAATGGGATCATTTTGAGTCATCACGCGCCGTTAAGGAGCATCCCATGTCATTCGTGCAGGTTTCGGAATCAGGGCGTATTGAGACTTGGACTATAAACCGGCCGGAACGCTTCAACGCCTTAGGCACCACCCTCGCCCGCGAATTAAACGAATGCGTTGATGACCTGCACCGGCGTCTCGTAAATTGGCAGGCAGCGCCGGCATCTAATGTGCTACCGGTTCGCGCCCTCATCCTCCGTGCAGAATCTTCCCGCCGGGGCCGCTCACCAGTATGGATTGCGGGCGGGGATATGAAGGAACTATCGGCATTAACTGGCGAGGGCCAAGGCCGCAATTATGCCGCGATGCTCAACCGTTTTTGCCGGTGCCTCGAGGAACTCCCCATTCCAGTGATTGCATCGATCCACGGAGCCGCCATTGGCGGCGGCGCAGAACTGGCGCTTGCAGCGGACCTGCGATTTGGAACCAAGATGACACGATTTGAGTTTCGCCAACTCCGCGTCGGCCTTGCCACAGGATACGGTGGAACGAAGAGGCTGGTTGACTTGATTGGAAAGGCTAATGCCCAGCGCTTGATTTATCTGGGTGGTGATATTTTAGCAGAGGAGTGCTTGCGGCTCGGACTACTGCACAATGTTGTTGCAGACGAAAAGCAGCTTGCAGATTTGATAGCCCAGACCACGCGCGAAATCGTCAATTTGGAGCCACGCGCCATTGCAGCGCAGAAAGAAATGTTCCGGATTGCGACGGATGCACATCCCGGGGCTGCCTATGGCGCCGAACTGGAATTGTTCGGAAAAATATGGATGAATCCGTCACATAAAAATTTTCTGGCGACTTTTTAATTACGCCTTACACATTGAAACGGAATTCCATCACATCGCCATCCTTGACGACGTATTCCTTGCCCTCAATTCGCATCAGTCCCATTTCCTTGAGCTTGGGGCGGGATCCGACTTTGACTAAATCATCCACGGAATATACTTCCGCGCAAATGAACCCACGCTCGAAATCGGAGTGAATACATCCTGCAGCACGCGGCGCCTTGTCTCCCCGATGAATCGTCCAGGCGTGAACTTCTTTCTCGCCTGCCGTAAAATAGGTTTGCAGGCTCAATGTGTCGTAGCCGGCACGAATCATGCGGTTCAGACCCGGCTCTCTCATGCCCAACGACTCAATCAGTTCCTTGCGCGAGTCCGCGTCAAGTTGGCCCAATTCTTCCTCTATCTTGCCGCAGATGATGACCACCTGAGCGCCTTCTTTTTTGGCGTATTCCTTGACTTCAAGGGTGAGCTTGTTGTCCTTGTCTCCGGCCGCCATGTCTTCATCCACATTGCAAACATAAAGAACCCGCTTCGAAGTCAAAAGATGGAGCTCGTTAAATGCTTCGCGAACTTCCAAAATGTCGCCAACAAAAGGCTCGACGCTGAAAGTCCTGGCCGGATGAAGCAGCTGCAAATGCGCATTGAGCGCCTCCAGCATACTCAAGATTGCTGTGATCTTCTTCTGGCCACTCTTTGCAAGGCGACGGTACCTCTCCAAGCCCGCTTCAACGGTACTTACGTCGGCATAGACGAGTTCCGTCTGGATCGTCTCAATGTCACGGGTCGGACCAACGGAACCTTCCACATGGATGATGTCCGTCGACTCAAAGCAGCGGACAACATGGGCAATCGCATCGGTTGCGCGGATATGACCGAGGAATTGATTCCCAAGGCCTTCGCCCCTGGAAGCCCCGCGGACAAGGCCGGCGATATCCACAAACTCCATGCTGGTGGGAACGAGCACTTTCGTTTTAACCAAATCTGCAATGACTTGAAGGCGTGGATCTGGAACATCCACGCGGCCCACGTTTGGTTCGATCGTACAGAATGGATAGTTCGCCGATGCGGCACCAGCAGCGGTGAGCGCGTTGAAAATAGTGGACTTGCCGACGTTAGGAAGTCCGACGATCCCGCAATTGAAACCCATGTGTGATACCCGTCTAAAAAAAGTAAATTAGCTGCGCATGTTGATGAACTGGAGGGGGAACTTGAGTTCCTTGCCCCGGAGCATGGCAATAGCACCCTGAAGTTCATCGATGCTTTTTGCCGTGACGCGGACCTGCTCGCCCTGAATCTCCACCTGGACCTTCAATTTCGAATCTTTTATGGCTTTGGTGACTTCCTTGGCCTCTTCTTTTTCCATCCCGGCCTTGATTTCGACCGTCTGCCGGATGGCGTTGCCTGTTGCAGCCTCTTCCTTGCCATACTTCAGGGCGCGCAGGTCCAGGTCACGCTTGGCCATCTTAGAAGATATGATCTGATGAATCGCACGAAGCTTCAGCTCATCGTCCGCAATAATCTTGATCTTCTTGCCAGTCTTGTCCAGCTCAACGGAACTTTTCCCGCCGCGGAAGTCAAACCGCTGCGCGATCTCCTTCTGGGACTGGTTGATGGCGTTTTCCACCTCCATCATGTCGATTTCGCTGACGATGTCAAAAGAAGGCATTTTACTCTCCCCGAATTCCCACAAAGGCTGGGTGACCGACTAAAAACTTTGAAATTACCCGCCGTTACCTTAAATTGGATACATGATTACTTTGCACCAGACCATCGCCCAAGCCGTCCTGACCGCCGCCGCTATTGCGGCGTCATGCGCCGTCAGCCCTCTCAAAGTCCAGGCCGCCCCCATCGAGGGGCTAAACCCTGCGGCAGTCAAGCGAATCAAAACCGCCAATGCCAATTACAAGGAATGTCAGCAGGCAGCAATCACTGCCTTGAATTCCAAGCTGATCAATCAGGTGAAATTCTCTGCTGCCGTCGATGCCTGCCGCGAACGCTTCCCGGCCATAAGCCTCTACAGCCAGTGCAAGCGTCAGGCAATCGAAGCCGCTGCAACCACCAAAAAAGATCCTTCCGGGGCCCTGGTTGCCTGCAAAAAACTTCTGGTGGCGGCATCGTTCGATCGTGAGCAACCCGTACCGTTTTTCGTCAATGACAATCAACTTTTTTTCGGTGGCATCGGGTTGAACAAGACGCAGTTGGCAGCCACGTTGGATCCACCCAACTTCGACTGCGATCGTCTGAACAAGGCTATCCTGAACCCCCTTGAATCTCAGCACATCCTTTTTGGGAACCACCCCAAGGTATTCAAAACCCTCAGTCCATTATCGCCACAAGACCTTGCCAAAGCCCTTCAGATGGAAGACGCGACCAACGCGGATCGCAAAAAAGGCGCCGGAACCGCCGGATTTGGCAGGATTTTTGGTGGCCTCGACGGACCAAAGGCAACCGTGTTCTTTCCATCCGCAGCGTGCGACTTTGACGGACAGCTTGGCAAAGCATTTTCCGGGCTCAGCGCATACTACCTGATCGACAAGGCCAGCGCCGAGGTCACGCCGTACTTCGGGATTGCCCACTACAGGCCCAATTTTAAAGATATGACCACCAAGGACCTGGTGACAAAATTGATCGACATGTTGAATGCCGGAGGCAGCGGGTACCACGCGATCATAAAGAACGACACAACCGCCTTTGTTGCGAACACCGACTTCGTTGAATTCGACGATGAGAAGGACCCGCGCAACGTTTGCAAGGATCCCCGCCCCAATTCTTTGGTCGGAATCGTCCAGGCGGCGAAAGACAATCCTGCAAAGCCGCGTTATTTAGTTGTAGCGAACGTCAAAAATTTATGCGAATACGGAGATCGCCTTGCTGTCAGACTAACGGCTGAAAAGTAGCGGCAAGACTGATTTTGTTTCTTTTTTAGGGAGTTGCAATGCCAGGCATTCGCCTCAGAGACGGAGAAGCTTTCGAGGGCGCCATGCGCCGCTTCAAGAAGCAGTGTGAAAAATCGGGTGTCCTTTCTGATGTTCGCAAACGTGAGCACTACGAAAAGCCTTCAGTACGTCGCAAGAAAAAAGCCATCGCAGCACGCAAACGTGCTCTGAAGAAGCTTCGCAAGATGGTCTGAGACCATCCTTGACCGGGCCTTTAAACATGCAAGCTGGATCCGGCTCTATCGATGATCTGAAGAAGCGGATCCTATCAAGGACATCACTTGAAAGCCTCGCTGGTGAATCCATGGCGCTCCAAAAGCGCTCGGGACGCCATGTGGGGCTTTGTCCGTTCCATGCGGAAAAAACCCCGAGTTTTCATGTTTTTGCAGACCGCTACTACTGCTTCGGATGCAAAGCCAAGGGCGACATCATCGATTTCGTCCGCCAGACCAAGGGCATGGCTTTTATCGAAGCCCTGAAGTACCTGACCACAAAATACGGAATCGAAGCCCCGGAGCTGGAATCTTCGCGCCTGAACTCTGCGGATCGCCAGGAAGAAGCGACTCAGATCAAGCTCCTGATGGCCGCCGCAGATGAATTCCGCGCCAATTTGAAGTCTCCGGCCGGAGAACCGGCCCGCACTTACCTCGCCGCTCGCGGTTTCACACCGGACCAGATCGAGGAGTTTGGCTTCGGCCTGACGCCGCCCGAACCGTGGGGCCTTGTCAGTAAACTGCGGAGCCTCGGCTTTCACGAGCGCGATATCAAGGCCTGCTCCCTTGGGACGACCTCCGAGAAGACCGGCAGACTGTACGATTTTTTCCGGGACAACCGGGTCATGATCCCAATCCGCGACAGCCAAGGGCGACTCGTGGCTTTCGGTGGACGAACCCTGGGCGATCACCCGGCCAAATACATCAACAGCAGAGAAACCAAACTATTCGACAAATCATCGCTTTTATTCGGTTTTGACCGGGCCCGTCAGACGATCCGCTTGAAGCAACGGTCCTTTATCGTCGAAGGCTACATGGACGTCCTCCAACTCTGGACCAAGGGATTCACCGAAACAGCGGCGTGCATGGGTACCGCATTGACCGTCCGGCACCTGAACCTCCTGAAGGCCGCTTCGGCGACTGCTTATTTGCTCTTTGACGGAGACTCTGCGGGACAGAAGGCATCCCTCGTGGCCCTGGAAGCAAACCTGCAAGTCCCCGAAATGAAATTAAAAGTCATCACCCTTCCCAATGGCATGGATCCCGACGATTTCATCCGGGAAAAAGGCCCAGAAGGCCTCGAAGGCCTTGCCTCTCAAGCTAAAGATCTCCTCGATTTCGCAATTTCAGCCCGCCTCAAGGGGGCCGGGCAAGCTCAAATCCCCTCGCTTGTCTCCCAAGAGTTTATCCCATGGCTTGCGCGCATCGGCGATCGCATCCAAAAAGGATTCATCTTGTCGCGCATCGCACAGATCAGCGGCCTGCCCCAGGACATGATTGAGTCTGAATTGCGGACACACCTGCGAAACGCAGCCACTGGCCGCGACGGCAGTACTTTGTTGCCAAGCCGGCCCCAGACACAAAAAAATCCGAAGTCGGACGCTCCAAAAGCTCCCGCAGCGCCACTGGACCAAATTGATTTCGAATTGTTAAGGCATCTTTATTTTGCAACTCCAGGAGAATCCGACTGGACCGAGCTGCGCCGGTATATCCTTCAGGAAGCTCAGTGGGACAACATTTGGACAGAACTGGCTCAGGCGCTTTTCACTAGCCTCGATGGCGGCGAAAAACCGTCCGCTTTGCCACCAGAAACCTTTCTCTCAGAATCGACTGAAGTAACCGCATTTATTGAGAAATCCAGAAAAATACCCAATGCCTTTGCGGTCCCTGACCGTCGTGTTGCTGTTGCTAAAATCCTGGGTGACATCCGGATCCGTAGCCTTCGAAAAACCATCCAATCCCTGCGCATGCAGATTGCAGCAGCGGCACGAGGCTCGGACTCAGCCGAGGAATGTCGTGAATTACTGGGATCCATTACCGATCTCACCATTGAATTAAAGCGCCTTGAAGCCCCATCAATCCCTTGATCTGTCGGGGTTTTTCAGATTAGATTTGGCTTCTTTTTTGAAACAGGAATTCCGCGTTTCGCGGGAAGCTTATTGAGGGTCACGTTTCATGGCTAAAGCAAAGAAAACCGTTCGCGATGTCAGCAGGGCCACCAAGCCAAAGGCGAGCAAGCCGAAGGCAAGCAAGCCCACATCGCTCGCATCAGGTCGTCCGACCAAACCGGCAACCAAGGCCGGCGGCACGATCAACCTGCGTAAAACGGTCGCCGCTCCGAAAGTTGTGACCAAGGGCACCAAGCCGGCACCCAAGAAGCTTCCCGTTCCCAAGAAAATCCCGGGACGGATCACGGAAATGCAACCGAAAGCAGTGCGGCCGGCAAAACCAGCAGTGACGAAGGCTCCAACGCGGAGCATCGTTACGAAAGCACCAGTGAAGCCAATGGCAAAGTCTCCGGCCTCTAAGGCCCCTGTCGCCAAGAGTCCGATCAAGCCGGGGCAAAAACCCGCCAAGACACCAGAAATAAAAATCGCCGCACAAAAAGAGACGTCTTTAAAAGCTCCGGAGACAAAGGCATCAAAACCAGCAAAAGCGGAAAAAGTCGCTAAAGCTGATAAAGCTTTAAAAGCAAAAGGGAACGAAACTTTTGAAGTCTACCGGGTTGTCGATGGACTCGTGAAACTTTCCAAGAAGCACGGATCTCTGAGCTACAAGGACATTGACGCAGCGGTACCAAAGGCAAATGCCAATCCGGAAACCATCGATGAAATCATCATGGCGCTTAACGACAAGGGTATTGAACTGGTAGACGCAAGTCCCGGTCGCAGCCGGGCTGGAAAAGACGGCAAAAACAGCGGCAATTCGGACGACGAGTTCATGTCTGAAGACGAAGAAGCCGGTGGAGACTCGGATAATGAGTCTTCGGATGGCGATGCCACCGATGGTGACGGCGCCACGGAAAACGTGAAGGCACAGGCCGACACCAGTGACGCGTCCCTCGGAAAATCAAACGACCCAGTTCGCATTTACCTTCGTAAAATGGGCAGCGTTGCCCTTTTGTCGCGCGAAGGCGAAGTGGTCATCGCAAAGAAAATTGAAAACGAAGAGAACCGCATCCTCGAGCGGCTTCTGCGCCTTGACATGGGAATGCACAACATCATCAGCACGGCCCGGAAGTTCGTCGCAAACGAAATCCGGATGAAAGGCTTCATCAAAGGCTTCGACGATGACGAAGCATCCAACAATGAGCAAGTTCACGCTGACAAGCTCAGAGAAGTCACGGCCAAGTTTCTTCTAGTTTACGATGAATACGCGCTCGTTCGCCAAAAGGTCCCGGCGACCGCCAAATCGAAAGAAAAGGACAAGGCAGATGCCCTGCTCCTTAAAATGTTTGAGCAACTAAAAGAGCTGAACATCAACCGCAAGCTCCTCGCCAATACGATTGCCGAACTTGCAAACCATGCCAATGCAATCCGCGAGGCCCGCCAGGACGTCGAATACTACGCCCGCCGCCTTGGCATAAGCCCCGCTGACCTTGAACAGATGGTCACCCGGGCAACAGCGAACGCCCCTTTCCCAAGCATGACAGACCGTGAATGGCAACGCATCCTGCGCAATCTGACTGCAGCTCAAGATGTTATCCAGCAGGCAAGTGCGGCCTGTGGGTTGGCTCCCGACGTGCTTGTCTCAACCTACGCGGAACTCGCGGAAATGCAGCGTCGCGCAGAACTTGCAAAGCGCGAACTGGTTGAAGCCAACTTGCGCCTCGTGGTTTCGATTGCAAAAAAATACACAAACCGCGGCCTGCAGTTTCTTGACCTGATTCAGGAAGGCAACATTGGCCTGATGAAGGCCGTTGAGAAATTCGAATACCGCCGCGGCTACAAATTCTCGACCTATGCGACATGGTGGATCCGCCAGGCCATCACGCGTGCAATCGCTGACCAGGCCCGCACGATCCGGATTCCGGTCCACATGATCGAGACCATCAACAAGTTGATTCGCACAAGCCGTTACCTTGTACAGGAAATGGGACGCGAGCCGACTCCGGAAGAAATTGCGGCCCGCATGGACCTGTCGATTGACAAGGTTCGGAAGGTACTGAAAATCGCCGTCGAGCCCATCTCCCTCGAAACACCGATTGGTGAAGAGGAAGACAACCATATTGGCGATTTCTTGGAAGACAAGTCACAGATGTCCCCCTCGGAATCGGTCACGGCCGGCGCATTGTCCGAGCAGACCAAAAAAGCTCTGGCGACCCTGACCCCGCGCGAGGAGAAAGTTCTCCGTATGCGTTTTGGAATTGGCGAGCGCAGTGACCATACCCTCGAAGAAGTCGGCCAGAACTTTGATGTGACCCGCGAACGGATTCGTCAGATCGAGGCAAAAGCCCTTCGCAAGTTGCGTCACCCGTCACGCAGCAAAAAGCTACGGGCGTTCATTGAATCTTAAGGGTTTGATCAAATAAAAAACCCTTTAGTGGCGACAACTGTGGGGCCATAGCTCAGTTGGTTAGAGCAGCCGGCTCATAACCGGTAGGTCCCTGGTTCAAGTCCAGGTGGCCCCACTCCCCTCGCTGCTGCCTCGCCTCTAAGGTATGGATCTTTTCCTAAAATGAGTTTTCGCCGCACCCCAATAACCCTGACTCACCGCCTGCTCTGGCTATTCAAGAGACCACTCTTCTGGTGGCTGACAATTTTTGTTCATACGGTCGTCATTTCAGGCGCTACGTTTTTTTACCTGGTCGAGCATGGCGTAAACCCAAAACCCATCACATTTACGGACGCCATCTATTGGGCCATCGCGACAGCCACTACCGTCGGTTATGGCGATGTGACGAGTTCGACAGCGACTGGAAAATGGTTATCCATGGGTATGATGATCCTTGGATCACTTTTCTCTGCACTCTACACGGCGATTTTTGCATCAGCCTTGATTGCAGAGGATCTTGAAACGTTGGAAACGGATCTATTGGAGAAATAGACCGTAATCACGGTGAACCTGAATACTTTTTCACCCACCAGTCATTGTTCCCTGAACCAGAAACAGCTCCGTAACCCCACCCAACAGCATAGACATTGTCAGTGTCGTTTGTGCCAGATGAAACACTTATGGACTGAATCCGGTCATTTCCATTGCCAGCCCCGTTGACTACCTTGTTCCAGTTTGTTGTGTCCTCTGTGCAGGATGATGAAAACTTGCGTAACCACCAGTTTTCATTCGCCGCCGTCTTATAACCGCCGACATAGATGTTGTCCTGGCTGTCCACCGCAACGGCCAACGCTTGAGAGACAGCCGAAACATCAGGCCGGATATCACAAACACTTGCAAAGGAAGTATTCATGATCGAAATCCATGGATCGGGAGAGGTTCCAATAAACTCAGAGGTTTTACCTGCCACAATCAGTTGACCCGTTGAGTCTATCGCAATGCTATTGGCCTCATCACTGACACCGCGACTAATCACCGTGCTATTGGAGAGGCTGCAGTTGGCAAGATCAAACTCCCCGATCGCCCATCCACGGGATGACCCGGGGGAATCGGAATATCCGGCACCATAGATGCGCGACGTGGCACTTCGAATGACAAGACTGCGAATCCTGTCATCCGATAAACCACCGCTGACATCGACATTCTGAGAACATGCCAGAGACCCGTCAGAAGCAAACCTGGCAATCCGCCAATCGTCCCCTGAGTTGGAAGCCAGTGCGCGCCTCGAATACCCCCCAACCACAACACTGCCATCCGTCGCGATGCCAACGGAATATGCAACATCATCATCGCCTCGAGATCCGTTGTAGGTTTTATCCCAGGCCGATGTATCCTCCACGCCGCCTGATGAATATTTCTTCACAAACCAATCATTGTTAGATCCGTTGTACCTCGATCCAACAACGAAAATGCTGTCCGAACCTCCAATCGCAACCCCATACGCAACAACGTTATTCGAATTGTCCCCTATCGTGATGTCAATTGCAGCGTCTTCAACACCATGTTTCGTATACCGTTTGACCCTTCCGCGGGTAGCCCCGTTCGTGTCGAAGCCCACGACCACAAGACGACCTTGGCTGTCAACGGCACTCGCCAATGCCTGGGCTGAATTTGACCCATTAAACGTAACATTCTTATTCCACAGATCACTCCCTTCGGAAGCCGACCATGAGAAGGATCCTGTGGAAACACTGTTTTGTTCGTTACCCGCAAGATCCGTCGCCTTTACACTTACGATGTAGGAAGCTCCATTGAGGAACATCGAATCATCAACTGGGAAACTCCAAGTCGATGAACCCGCACTGCCATTCAGCCAATTTGGACACGGGGCATTGAATGCAGATTTTGAATTATTTAAACAACTGCCGATTGGATCCTCTAAAGAAACAGCCACTGAACTAATCCCAGCCGATGGAGATGAATCAGAGACAGCCCCCTCTAATATCGTCGTCGAACCACTCGTCGAAGAAATCGACAGTGTACCTGAGGAGGTAACTGTCGTTGATGGCGAAGAAGTATCCACTGTAAATGAAGCAGATGACCCGTAACCTGGGGTGTTCCCAGCGTTGTCTGTCACCTTCACGCAAACTTTCCATACCCCATCTGAAGTAATCGATGGGGAGTCACCTGGCGGTTTTACCCCCGCACCACCAAACGTCGCCGTTGCATTGCAAGTTGCCGCTGAGGTGATCACTGAATAATAAATCACGTCAGCCCCACTCGAACTTGCATCGCCAACCAGTGCAAGTCCACTGAGCCGATCCGCCGAAGAGAGATAAGTATCCGCTGCTATGTTTGCCAGAGCCACAGAATTGAAACTTGCGCTAACCGTGTCAACGATAAACGTGGAACTAGCCCCGAAACTAACGTTTCCTGCTGCATCCATCAGCCTGACGCAAACTTTATAGGTTCCGTCTGCGGCAAAGGCACCGTCATTGGCAAGTTGGACGCTGGACGCATAACCCAAACTTGAATTACAGACAGTTCCTGAAGAAACAGACGCATACGTCGCTGCAGCAGCAACCTCTGCATCAAGCGTATCGGCGACGGCCGTTGCCAAAGTTCTATCTGTCGCATTCAAAAATCCGTCCGCCGCAGAATTGGCCAGAGCAATTGAACCAAATGTGGGTCCGGAAGTGTCTCGTGTGATCGTCGGACTGCTAAAATAAGCAGCATTACCTGCTACATCCTCCGCCCTCACGCACACTTTATATGTGCCATCGACATTGAATGGCCATGACGAAAACGAACTTGCCAAAGGAATTGCGGAATTCCAACCAGACCCGGATGAGCAAGCGTTTGATGATATCGCCAAAATATACGTAACGGTCGAAGACTCATTAAGGATTGGCGATGCCATGACTGCAGCCGTGTTCGAAATCTCATTCGACCCAACACTACCATCATCGGCAACCCCAGCTAGAGACAATGAAGAGGATAGCGCTGGAGGTGTTGTATCGACAACGAATTGATCGGAAGCACCGTATGTTGTATTTCCTGCCGCATCAGCCAACTGAACACAAACCTTCCAAGTATTGTCAGAACCAATACCGGAATCATTCGCCAAGGGCGGAGACATGCTCCAGCCTGTCAACGAAGAACACGATACGGAAGCCAAGGAAACTTTATAAGTAGTCGTATCCTGACCTGACGCCGTCAGCGTTCCAGTAATCCCCGTAGCAGCTGACCGATCCGACGCATTCAGATAGCCATCCAGTGCCGTATTAGCCAAAGCCAATAAAGTAAATGATGGCAATGCCGTATCCAGGATAAATGAACCGGTTGCTCCAAAACTCATATTTCCCGCAGAATCCACCAACCTTGCGCAAACCTTGTAAGATCCATCACCATTAAAATCCGAACTATCTGATTTTGGCATCACGCCAAATACCAATGGAGATCCGCAAGTTGTCGAAGCTGAAACAAGCTTATAATCCACGGTCACGTAACCGCTCGCTACGAGAGAACTAGCAAGATCGGTTGACGCCGCAGTCTCAAGAGACGTTACATACCCGTTTGATGCAGCATTAACCAAACCAAGCGATGTGAAGGAAGGACCAGAAGTATCAACCAAAATTTCACTGGAATTTTCATAGGCTATATTCCCAGCACTGTCCGTCATCTTTACGCAGACCTTCCACAACCCGTCTCCAGTAATTCCGTTCGCATTCGCAGTCGGGGGAGATGAGCCATACCCTGAGGCAGAAGAACAAGATCCAGAGGAAACCGTATACTCCACTGATCCGCTCTCATTAATCGTCGCGATGGAAACCAATGGGTAGGACGAAATCCGGTCGTATGAATTCAAGTATGCGTCAGCGGCAGGAACTTGAAGCGCTAATCCCGAAGACAAAACAGGACTGACAACGTCCCGGACGATCAGCGGAGACGCACTATAAGCAACATTTCCCGCATTATCTGAAAGTCTGACGCACACTTTCCATGACCCGTCTGACGTCATTCCAGCGTCATTGGTTTTAGGAATCGTGGAGCCATAACCGGATGCGGAAGAGCATGTCGCAGAATTTGCCACCACAGAATAATTTGTTGCGGTTGCACCAGCCGATGACACGGCGGCAATCAAATTATTCACTGCATCTTTTTCGGTGTTGTTGATGTAACCATCAGACGCTTCGTTTGCGAGACCAATCGAGGCAGAGAATGTCGGCGCCGTTGTGTCCAGCGCTATCGTTGGCGAAACCGAATAACCGACGTTCCCGGCAGAATCGGTGACCCTCATGCAAATCTTGTAATTGCCATCAGATCCAAAATCAGAGCTGTTTGCTGCAGGAATTCCGGATGCGAAAACAGCCGATGCGCCACATGTCTCGCTAAACAACATTAGCTTATAAACAGACGCGGAAAGAGCCTCACTGCCTGTGGCCGATGAGACCATCGCACGAGCATCGGAAGCGAGTTCAGATCCACTTACCACCGAGTCCGAAGCCGCATTGATTAAACTTGTG
>CANJZQ010000011.1 GCA_947479535.1 Oligoflexales bacterium
ATCGGCTTCGGCATACAAATCGGGCTGGCTTGATGGATCCGGCCCACCAATGACGACAAATTTTCCGGTGGCGTTGGCGCGCTTGACGATTTCCAGCAGGCCTTGCTGCTGCGGCAACATTCCGCCCACACAAATCAAATCCGCCCAGTTCCACATTTCTTCGCTGAAGTCCTGGACATTCAAGTCCATCAGTTTGAATTCCCAGTGCTGCGGCAACAATGCAGCGACGGTGATCAAACCCAACGGCGGACTGGGAGACTTGGCATTGATCAGCTCGGCAGCAGCCACATAATTCCAGTAGCTGTGCGGCGGAAACTTTGGCGAGACAAGCAGGCACTTCAGTGCCTGGTCTGGATGCGCGGAAAACCCCATCGCCTGACTCCTCGACACCCACAAGGGCCGTACCGGCGCATGCAGGCAGATTAACAGCAAATTCAGTGATTTACGGTGTAGTAAAAGGATAAACCAGAAGGCAGCGGATATCCAGTCTGCCGGGGAAGGGGGAAAGGATCCTTCGCTTTCGCTCAGGATGACGGGCTGCAATGACGTTCTAGGTGAATGATGCATTGGGGCAGCCGGGCATGGGAGGCCCCGCAGAGCTGTCATGCGCCACATGGAAGTTGGTGTCAAAAACCCAAGGCCGACAGCGCATGACGCGACTGCGGGGGGCACCATGGGCGAGCGCCGGCCCAATGAAGCCTTCGCCTGTGGCGTTTAAGAAAGGATCCTTCGCTGCGCTCAGGATGACGGGGGTCGCTCAGGATGACGGGTTCGCTCAAGATGACGGGGTTCACTCAGGATGACGGGGGTTAACCGAGTTTATAACCACCGTCGATGGTGACCACTTGTCCGGTCATAAAAGCGGCGTGCTCAGAGGCCAACATGACAGCCCATGCTGCAATGTCCTCGGGCCGACCGAACCGTTTTACCAATTGATGATTAAGGATCAAATCCTTTGCAAGTCCGATGACTTCGCGACTCATGTCTGTCTCGATCACGCCGGGGGCAATGCAGTTCACGAGGATGTTGCGCGAAGCCAGTTCGACGGCAAGGCTTTGGGTGAGGCTTTCAAGGGCCCCCTTCGAGGCTGCATAGTTGCTCTGTCCGCGGCCTCCGCGGGACGCAGCGATCGACGAGATATTGATGATCCGCCCCCAGCGTCGCATCATCATGCCGCGAATCACCGAGCGGGAACAATGGACTGCGCCCATCACGTTCGTGGCAAAAACCTCATCCCAATCTTTATCCTCGAGCATCATAAATAAATTATCGCGGACAACGCCGGCATTATTCACAAGAATATCAATCGCACCAAATGCAGACTCAATCTGGTCCCGTGCCTGCTCCACGGCTGACGCATCCGTGACATCGCATCGCAGGCTCAACGCCCTTCGGCCCAAGGCTTCCACTTCTTGTGCAACTGCACGCCCCGCATCTTCACCAGAGCGCCAACTGATGGCAACGTCGGAACCAGCTTTTGCGAAGGCAACAGCCATTGCCCGGCCAAGTCCGCGACTGCCACCCGTGATCCAAACGCTTTTGCCAGTCAAGTCGAGGTTGAACACCGGTGCCCCCATGACGTCTTTGCGCAATAATCAAAAAGGCGATCGCCGTACTCATCAAAGCCTGGGCTGGTGCCAAATTCATTTCCCAACACAGCCTTTGCCACTGAAGTATCAAAAACACGCTCGCGAGAACCAAGATATGGCACATGCCAGGCCAACGTTGTCAGGATCTCGCGCATCGAATGATTGCAGAGCGCCATGACAGGTCGCGACAACAAAACCTGTAGGACCCACGGAGGACTGAGAGGCAATGGCTTGCGACCAAAAGCCCGCCCCGCCGCGGCCATCACGTCAACGGGACCGGGAGCCTCGGCACCGGAACAAAGGTGCAGGGTCCGTCCCGTGATCCGATCTGGTGGCAGTTCACATAACCGGAAAATTGAGGATGCGACAAAATTGCTGGGGACAATGTCAATGAGGGCATCACGTGCCACCGGGGCCCGAGGCACAACGTCACGCAGCCACAGGCGAATCACCGAATAAATAACGCGAAAATGCAGGGTAAAACCACTGCGGCTGTCACCGACCACAATCGCAGGCCGGACGATCGTCCATGGCAAGGCGGATTGGCGGACAATCTGTTCGGCCTCCCACTTGGATTGTTCGTAGGTGTTGTTAAAATCAGATTCCGCCCGGACATCAGCGGAAACTTCATCCTCCATGATCAGGCCGCACTTTTTTCCCGACACATAGGCCGTAGACACATGAATGAAACGAACGACTGAATTAACACCAGCAGATTCGATGGACTTGATCACATCACGGGTGAGTTCGACATTGATCCGCCGCGCCTCATCAATTGGCAAATCAAATGCCGTTTCTGCCGCGCAATGAATGACGCTGGCCTCAGATGCGGCCCCGAGAACTTCACGAAGTTCGCTCCAGTCGATGCATTCCACCGCATCACCGAATTGGGCCAAACTTGCAACGTGGCGCTCTGCACCAGCCCGCACCCAACGGGAAAAAACCTGGTCCAGCCTTTGCCTTGGCGAGAGTCCGTGCTTTGAACGAACAACGGCAACGACACGAGATCCGGGAATTCCACGCTCGCGCAGTGCACGCAAAATTTCAGAACCAATAAATCCATTGGCTCCCGTGATAAAGATGCGCTTTGCGTCCGTCATGCTTTGGACACCACGAGGCTGCACGAAATCCCCAAAAAGCTGCGCTGGGTTACTAAAGCCTGCCGCGCCCCGGGAATGGCCTGCGCCTGCGAAGATATAGAAGAAGTGATCAGGCGTTGACCGCCAAGAAGATCATCGTGTGCAGAAAAATTAAAGGTTGGTGGAACGGACTCCAACGCGAGGGCATCCAGGGCAGCGATGCACGAAGCCACACCGGCAGCTTCTCCCAATTCACCCGTAACGGATTTAATTGAAACCAAGGGTGTCCCCGAAGCCATCGTCAAAGCATAGGCATCCAACTCCACCGAGTCGGAACGGCTCACACCGTTGCCATGACCGACGATCAAGTCGGCGGCAAAACGTTTTCCATCGGAATTTATTCCTGCCTCGCGGCAAGCCCGCCTCACAGACCCCGACAGGCCCGGAGCAGATTCTTCCTGCATGAATTCGACTGGTCCGTCACTGCCGGTCCCGTAACCGTCAATAAAACCCCAGATTCTGGCCCCACGCCCCCGGGCATGGCTTTCGTCTTCCAGCATCAAAAACGCAGCGCCTTCACTAAGCACTGTGCCGCAGCGCTGGCGGTCATAGGGCCGAAGTATTTCTGCCGCGCTCCAGGGCAATTCGGCACTGCGCGCCAGATAGCCGCTATTGACTCCCGTGCCGACATGAAACGGCTCCACCGGGGATGCAACGCCACCGGCAAGGCACAAATCCGCGCGACCGGTCTGAATGCTGCGAAAGGCTTCACCAATCGCACGCAAACCACTGACATTGAAATCCATGAAGTTGGAGTTCACGCCCCGAATGTCCAAGGCGATTGCGGCAAAACAAAGCGTGTTGTTCATCAGTGTCTGGAGAACCACCATCGGGTTCACCAGATCCATCATTTCAGATCCAAATTTCAAACTGTCAAAAACACCGTCTTGAACGCATTGGCGGACCAGTGGAAAGTACGGAGTTAGGTCCTTAATTTGCGTGCTGCCCGCGCCGACGTACATGCCGAACCGCTCGGGGTCAAAATTTCGAGCGCCGGGTTTGATGCCGGCATCCGATGCCGCTCCAAGGGCGGTCACCAAACCAATCACGTCTTTGCGCGTCAGGATCTTTTTCACCTTCCGGTCAGGAAGGCGCGATGCCGGCGGCTCAGGACATTCCCCTGCGTATTTGACTGCTGTTCCGCCAAGTCCTGACGCAGCTCCTACTTCTCCAAAATGGGTCCGGCCCTCTCGCCAGCTGGAAATGTTGGTGGCCAACTCATCGCCAATGGCAGTGGAAATACCGATGCCCGTGATCGCGACGCGGCGCAATTTCATAGCGTCACCTGTGCCGACGGTGTTCCGTGAGCTTTAACCAGGACAGCAGAATTCGATCCACCGAATCCAATGGAATTCGAAAGTGCTGCGCGCAGCGGTTTTTCATTAGTGAAAACCTTCTCGCGATGCGCAACAAAGTCAAAGGCACAACCTGGTATGGGATGGTCCAGGTTCATGGTCGGTGGAACCTTTTGATCACGCAAGGCCAAGACACAAAACATCAGTTCCAATGCGCCCGCTGCTGAAATCAAATGGCCTGTGGTGGACTTGGTCGAAGAAACACACAGGTCCATGCGCTGCTCGCCAAAGACACGCTGCACGGCATGGCACTCAACGCGGTCATTGACTTCAGTCGAGGTTCCGTGGGCATTGATGTATCCGACATCTTCCGGTGTGAGTCCAGCCATCTCTATCGCTTGCTGCATGGCTTCCACGGTGCCACGCCCATCCGGTGGCAAATCCGTGATCCTAAATGCGCTCTCCGTTTCACCAAAACCAGCAATTTCCGCGTATATTTTTGCACCCCGCGCGATGGCACGGTCACGATTTTCCAGAACCAGCATCGCTGCGCCTTCGCTGGCAACAAAACCATCGCGATCCCGGTCAAAGGGACGCGATGCCTTTTTGGGATCATCATTCCGGCGACTCAATGCACCAAGCAAACAAAAGCCAGCCAGCAACAGTTCGCCCGCCAGCGAATCGGCACCACCCGCCAAAATGACGTCGGCTTCGCCGCGCTGGATTTGCAACATCGCCTGTCCGATTGACTGGCCACTTGATGCGCAAGCCGTATGAACCGTTGTCACTGGCCCTTGGGCATTCCATCGTGCGGATAAAAGATACGCAAGCGTGCCGGGATGATTTCGCAAAAAAATCCGTGATTCAGTTTGATCCTGAACCACCCGGCCCAGTTCCGCATAGCTTCCATCAGCAGCCAAACTGCGCAACATCGACGCCAATTCTTTCGGACTAACGGCGCCTATGCCAGCCCCGATACTGATTCCAAATAATTCCGGATCGCACGAAAGCGCAGTTTCCGCGTGGCCATCTGCGGCGGGCTGCGTTTCCAGAAGGCCGCTATCCATCATCGCCTCGTGGGCTGCGGCCAGTCCAAACTCGGATGGACGATTCAAATATTTTTGATGCTGCGGCAAGTAAGCGTCAGCCTGGAGTTTAAAGTCGCGAACTTCGCAAGCGAACTTGACCGGCCAAGTCGATGCCTCAAACTGCGTGATGGGTCCGGCACCACTTCTGCCCGCACACACTCCTGCCCACGTCGACTCACGGTCATTGCCCTGCGGCGATACTGCACCGATGCCCGTGATCACGACGCGCCGCATCAGAGATTGACCTCCATGGGAGGGGGCGGGGGCAGCCAAGAGTCACCGTGGGCGATGTCTGTGGCAAACATGGTACGGTAACCAAACTCCGCCTGCATCACGCGCTGACCGTTTGCCGTCGCGACAGCCTGGACGACCACGTCAGAGTTATGTTTCGTGGTGTCACCACTTTTTACGTCCACTTTCACGACAAACTGATCGCCAGGCTCAACAAATTTGCGCAGGCGGACGTTGCGCACCCAAGTCGGGATCAATGCCCGGCCCCGCACGGGTGCGTCAATTTCGTCTTTGACAAGATACTGGCAGGTCTCACCGACAATGCTCAGCATCAAAACCCCGGGGACGACAGGCTTGCGGGGAAAGTGATCGCGAAAATAGGGTTCGGAGGACGCACAGTTCTTGAATGAGATGACCTGCTTGCCAGGTTCGTGGTGGACGATGCCGTCAACGAGCCGCAGCGACTCAAAAGTCGACGCACCGGCAATCGCCTTTAGCCCGCGCGCTGCGTTCAGGTCCACGGAAGGTTTTGCGTCTTTAAGATCGGGGCGATAAAGGCGGTTGAACATCCGCCTCATGTTTTCAGGATCGTCAAAATCCTGCATCGGCAGCAAATAACCACGCCCACATGTGCTAATCTGAATCGGCTTTCCACGAACCGTCGCCCGACTTCTGGTGACGACGACGTCCTCATCGTGATCGATGATTTCCACAAACATTTCAATCTGGTCGCCAGGCTCTGCCACACCGGTATAAACAGTCAATTCATCGGCCAACAAAACCGGACGCTTTTGAAAGTCTGCTCCGACCATTTTGAGCCATGACGCCAGTTGTGCAGCCGCCTCAGAGATAACGGTGGGGCTCAAGATGCGACGACCGTCAGGGAGCCAGTAGAAAAAAGGCTCATTGCGGGTTACGTTTTTGACCCCCCGAATGAACTTGCCTGGCTCGTACTCGTGAATCCGGTCGACGTAAAAGAATCCCATCTCAAACCATCGTGCTGGGAGAATCGCTGCGAGTTGTTATAAATGCGTCCAGATCGCCACTGACAACCTTCCGCTTTACGATATTCGCAAAAACCTCAACGGTGAAAAGGGACGGCAACTCGCGCAACGGCAGCCCGGCCTTCAGTTCTTCTGAGTTCAACTCAGGCAGGATCGCGCGCATCCTTTCGGCGCCTTTGGCTTGAAGGATCGAGTTCACTTCAAACTCTTCCGGGGCAAGCCCCCCGCGGGCCATGCGTTCAATCTCGCGCTGTGGAATCTTGATGCTGAACTCACGTTCCAGTCGAAACATGATGTCCAAAAAATCAATGGATTCAGCGCCCAGATCGCGCATCAAATTTGATTTGAGGGAAATCGAATCCGGTTCGACGCACAAGGAATCGGCGATAACCTGAATCACCTTTTGATCGATCTCGGCAGGGGATAAATGGATCAAAGAAGGGTTTGCAGCGTTTTGCACGTCAGGTTCCTCCAGATGGGGGCTTGAGCACACCGGCACTTGCGCGAAATCTCAGTTTTTTTGACTAATAATAAAACAGTAACCAACTCCCCCATGCACTGCAAGTCCTAAAAAAAGCTATACTAATTGGAAGATCATGAGACACGAGTCCAAAAAATCGTCACCCCCATTTTCCGGCCACATCTTGGACCGGCGCTTCCTCGCTTTTTCAGTCAAATATGGTTTCCGCTCATTGTCTCGCAACCGGCGCCGGACGATCCTGACCATCGCCACAGTCATGCTGTCTTCCGGGGTCACCATTGTCACGAGCCGCTACTCCACTGCGGCCATCAGCCTTTGGGCACAAGCTGCCAGCGACACCGGCCTTGGGCACGCCCAGATCCACGCCGATGGTTTTCTCAAGGACAGCGAATTGCTGAGCGAATCGCTCACCTTTCCCGAATCCAGTCCGTTCATGACAAGTTTAGCGAATGACCCAGCCGTATCCGTCGTGGCACCCCGCCTGAATTTCGAAGGGGTGATCTCCGCCAGGGACCAAACCCGTTATTTCATGGGAACAGCCGTTCATCCGGATTTGGAACTTCGGGTTTCACCGGCGCTGTTCAACCCCATGCGCCCGGGAACACTTGATCGCGGCGAATTCATCAATCCACGCGACAAAGCCGGAATCGTGATTGGGCGCGGACTCGCCGAGATGCTCAAACTGGATTTGGGTGACGAAGTGACTTTGCTTACAACCACGGTTACTGGCGGACTCAATGGAGTTGACGCGGTAGTCCGTGGAATCATCGATGTCCCCTTGCCAAGTTTTTCCAAACGGGCTGTTTATCTGCGCCTCGACTATGCCCAACAGCTTTTGCGCCTTCCTGGCCGGATCACCGAGGCCACGGTACGCCTGCACGATCCAGCCACTGCAGAATCCTGGGTCGCCGCAAACACAGCCCGGGCCACAACAGAAAAACTGGACCTGAAGGGCTGGTGGCAAATCGACGTGATCATCCGGCGGATTGAGGCCATATGGAATTCGGTGGTGGGACTGATTGCATTTTTGCTGTTCATTTCTTCTGCCCTCTCGGTCTTGAACATCATTTTTCTCCTGGTGGCAGAGCGGACCATCGAAATCGGAACCATGATGGCCATCGGCGCACGGGCCCGTGACATCAGGATTTTGTTCTGCATCGAAGGCGCAATGATTGGACTGATCGGCGGCGTGTCCGGGGTTATCGTGGCGAATCTGATCGTTGCCACCATGGGGGCCGTGGGGATCCCACTGCAATCCCCTTTCAGCAGCGGCGTCTACATTTTGCACCCAAGCGTCCATACGGGCCTCTCCGTGGCAATCTTGGCCGGATCAGTCGTCGTGTGTGTTCTGGCATCGTTGGCGCCAGCTCAAAAGGCGGCAAGCGTTGAACCGGTGAAAGCATTCAGGGGGCAAATCTAATGAGCCATCGATTGAGTTTAAAAATGATTCTCGTTGCAGGGACGATGTCGTCGGGCTTCGCCCAAACATTGACCGCCGCAGAAAATCCACGAGAAATCATGCGCCGTGCCGAGGAAATCAGGGCACCACAAAGTAGCGAAATGAAAGTCAAACTGGATACCGTGAATACGGGAAAATCATCCAGCTACACCATGAAGGTCCTGGCGTCGACGGGCCGCCGCTCGTACTCGGAATTCCTCGCTCCTGCAGAAGAACGGGGACGCAGGATGCTGGCCCTCGGGCGCAACTACTTCTCGACCTTGCCCGACTCAAAGAGGGTCGTCCCCATTTCGCGCAGGGAGCTGATAGGAAACAGCGCGTTTGCCGTGGCCGACTTGTTTCAGATCGATACGGAAAAAGAATACGAACCAAAAATCATCGGCACAGAAACCATCGAAAATGCCCCCGCCACGAAACTGGAACTGACCGCAATCAGTGAAGACGCGCCCTACGCAAAAATTCACTACTTCGTACGTCCGGCGGATTCGTTTCCGGTCATGGCACAGTTTTACGGCGTCTCAGGAAAACTTCTGAAAACGCTGACGATGACCTCCAGGCGGGAACTTGCCGGGGCAATGCGTCCAGATAAATTACGCATGGATGATAATGTCACGAATGGAAAATTCAGCGTCTGGAACACGCTTGTGATGACCAGGAAAAAAATTCCAGACCGGGTTTTTACGCGCGAGTATCTGCAGACTCAACAATGAGCCCGTCTCTCAGCCGGATGATCCTGCTGCAATAGGGCAAGACAGCTGGATCGTGAGTTGCGACAAGGACCGCTGCATGCTCCTCGACACACAGGGCCTTCAATAATTCTAAAACTTTCTCTGAAGTCGCGTGATCCAGATTGGCCGTGGGTTCATCGGCCAAAATCACTTTCGGCTGGTTCATCAAAGCACGGGCCACGGAAACCCTCTGCATCTGACCACCAGACAACCGATTCACGGGTTGATTCATCTGGGCAGCCAGACCCACACGGTCGAGCAGGTGACAGGCTCGCTCCAGGAGAAGAATCTCTGACTCGTCTGACCTTCCGATCTGACTCGGCAAGAGAACGTTTTCAAGGGTGGTTAGAACCGGAATCAAATTGAAATTTTGAAAAACAAAACCAACCGTCCGGTTCCGGAAATAAGCCAGGGAATCCCGGTCAAGTGCATTCAACTCATGACCGGCAACAATGACCCTGCCAGCGGTAGGGTGATCCAGTGCACCGACAAGATTCAGGATCGTTGTCTTCCCACTTCCCGAGGGACCAACCAGGCCAGTCATCTCCCCGGCATCCGCGTCGATTGAGACATCCTGCAAAGCACCAATTGTGGAACGCCCCAACTCAAAGCTCTTGGTGACGCCGTAAAGGGAAACTACTTTTTTTTGGTCGTGGTGCCTCACTTGCGCTTGGCCGCCATGATCTGCGACGCCGCTGCAGATTTCGCGTAATTTGCAAAATCGCGCTTCACCTGTGCATCCAAGTCCGTTGTTACGTTTTGCTGGACTGCATCCCAGCTTTGTTGTGCGGCGCGGATGGCCTGCAGCGACCGCCCAACGACTATGGTGTCGTTGCCCTTCGGGTAAATGAGAAGGACTCCAGTCAGGGACTTCATCGCCCCACCCCGTTCCGTGACAAGCTTGTCCACCACGGCGATCCCGGCCTGACCAAAAGGGAAAAAGGTCAACGACCCGGAATAATCGATCTTGGGCCGTTCGTTTCCGACGGCACCTTTGTAGTAATCGTAATCCAGTTTATTGAAGTCCTTCGCAACGACATTTTTCGGCGTGTAAGTCACAGCTGTATCCGTGGCAAAGGATCCATTTTTAAATTCGGTCGGGTAAAAGGCCTGAAGCCTGATGACTTCAGCGACGTCGGCCGGCTTTTGACCCGTAGCCATCACGCCTGTGTACATCGAGAAGGTGTAAAGCTTTTGATCCCCGTCGGTGCCATCTATTTTTCTCTCTTCGGCATTGTCGGAAAAATATGGCGCGTATTTTTCAGCACCACCGTCATAAAAGTATTCCTTCGTTGTATCCGAAACTCCATCCTTGTATCTGCACAGAAAATTAATGGCTTCAGCCCCGGATGCCGTCGCGATCCTTTGTTTCGCGGCATCAGCGCAAATACTCGATACCACGGCATCTCCGTCACCACCGGGCACCGGCCCCGAACTTTCAGGCGGCTTGCCGGCACACCCGGCCAAAGAAACACCAAGCACAATGCCAACCGCAACGGGGATTAATAACATTTCGACCATCGACTTAGTTTTCATATACCCCTCGGCTCTTGCCTGGCTGTTACTCAACCCGCCTATTTCGAATAAAGCATCGAAAGATAGGCGAGATTTTTTTTGTCTTTGTTCCACGATGGCGAACAGGAAGCGATCGTCGTGATATCGCCGCCATTGCGAAAATCGTTCACAAACACCATGCTCGTGGCAGGAAAGACTCCGTAACCGTCTTGATTTCCCCGCAAGCTGACTGCGATTTTAATCCCGATGGTGTTGGCCGTGTCGGCAAGGCGGCTGGCAGCCGCAGCAAAAACATTGGAACTGCAACCCGACAAGTCCGAATTGTAGACGCGGGTAACGGTATAGTCGGCCGTGATGCTGCCATTGAATGTCACCGTAAAGGCCGCACGCCCCTGCGCGGCAAGGGGGCCAAAATCACGAGCGGCTGACTGCTTTACCGGAAAGACCGGAAAAGGTTTATCCGCAGTGAAAGTCGCTCCACCACTGCTGCTAAAAGACTTGGCGAACACCAGATAGGCGTGCTGGGAATAATTTGTATCATTGGCGGGCCAGGTCGAAGATGGCGCGATGTTATAAACCGTCTGCCGGTTCATCCCCTGCAATCCTGACGTCACTTTATCGCTATTTGGCGTGCCGGTTAAACTGGCGCCTTGGGACGTCAACGTAAAAACAGAAGAACGGACCTCGGCCATCAATTGGGAGTTGGCGACGCCGTAATTGTTGAGGCTTCCACCGAGCAGATTATCAGCGACTGCTAAATTGCCCGAGCCGCGAAACTGAGCCGTCCCCTGCAGATCATCTCCGGACGACGTTGTATTTGCATTGCCGTTGACACCAGGCAATCCCCAACCTTGCTCGCTGGTCTGGGTCCTTGACGCTAAGTTCGGCTGATAGGGAGACGGACCGCTGCAGCCACAGACGGCTGCGACACAAACCGCCCAAAAGGGTTTCGTCCCATGAGTTTTTAGGGAACCAAATGTCACAACGAACCCCCGGAAATCACCTCTCTCATCGGCGCAGCAGGGGTAAAAATTAAGGGCTTCTTTGGGGCGTCCAAAATCTTGGCCTCAGCAGAAAAAGGTTGGTATGATGTTTCTAGGGTAATACGGCGAAATCATTACATCTTTAGATGGCAGGCAAAGCTTGGACAACACCAAAAATAACAGCATGGAAAAGACCCTTCACTTCGTTGAAGAGTTAAAAAGGCAATGGGTCGCCACCTTTGACGCGCTGATTGACCCGGTGATGATCATTGGGCCGGATCACCAGATTCACCGCGCCAATTTAGCCGCGGCAAAAATGGCCGCCGGAAAATTATCTGGCGTCGACGTCCGCAAGATTGTTGGGATGAAGTGTCATGAAGTGCTCGCGGGACGTCCGGATCCATGCCCTGGATGCAAGCTTACGGAAACCCTAAGGGAGGGATCACCCCATCAATTCCGCTTGAGCAATGTCATCGCGGAACGCGAGTTTGAGGTGACTTCGCAGCCATTTCCCGAAACCGATGAGCGGCGCCTTGCCGTGCACATTTACCGCGACCGGACTGAAGCCGCAGTCCTGCAGGCACGCCTCGTGCAAAGTGAAAAACTTGCCTCCATTGGCCTTCTTGCGGGAGGCATCGCACACGAAATCAATAATCCGTTGGGCGGAATCATGATTTTTTCGCAGATGCTGCTGCGCGAAATGCCAAAGGACAGCCCCTACTATAGCGACGTCGTGGAAATTGAGGCGGCATCACAGAGGTGCAAGGAAATCGTTCAAGGGTTACTTGATTTCGCCAGAATCCGGCCAGACCAGGACGGACAAAGGCAATTTCTCACGATCGACGCCACGGAAGCCATTCAATCGGCCACGCGCTTTGCGCAAATGAACCTGAAAGAGAAGGTAAAGCATAACATCCGCATCAAAGAGAACTTCGATGCGAAATCAACAGCCGTTCGGGGGAATAAAAACCAAATCATCCAAGTCGTCCTGAACCTGCTGCAAAATGCAATTCAGGCCATGCCTCAAGGCGGCGACATTTCGCTGCGCGTGAAAAACGACAAGTCCATGAAAAATCTTGTGATTGAAATTTCGGACTCAGGGACAGGCATCAAGCCAGAGCACTTGAAAAAGATCTTCGATCCATTCTTTACGACAAAACAACCCGGTCAAGGCACTGGCCTTGGACTTTCTGTCTGTTATGGGCTGGTCACAGGAATGGGTGGAAAAATTGCAGCCAGCAGCAAGGTCGGCGAAGGCACAACCTTTTCGATCACGTTCCCGCTGGAAACCTCCGGCCCGTCATCCTGAGCCGACCCGTCATCCTGAGCTAATCCGTCATCCTGAACTAATCCGTCATCCTGAACTAATCCGTCATCCTGAACTAATCCGTCATCCTGAGCTAATCCGTCATCCTGAGCGTTAGCGAAGGATCCTTTCTTCCACGTTGGGGAAAGGATTCTTCGGCCTGCGGCCTCAGAATGACGGAGTTGAAGAAAGGATTCTTCGGCCTGCGGCCTCAGAATGACGGGCTAGCCTCAGAATGACAAGCCGGCCTCAGAATGGGGGGCCGGCATTCAACAAATTACTCGGACACACCCTTCTTCGTGGTAATGGAGCCAGACGCCGCAGGACGCTGCGGCGACCGCCTTGCAGAATCAGGGACCGGCTTCTTGTCCGACTTCGGATCGCCGGCAAGAAGTTTTGACGGGCCAACGCCAAGCAATGCGGCATCTGTAATCGGACGCTTGCCCAGCACCTGAGAGTAGTTTGCCGTGATGCGCAGTGACTCCTGCATCACGAAGTCATCATTGATGTCCGTTTCTTCGCCATTCAAATCTCCCGGTTCGTTGAGATCTTCCCCATCTGGACCGGTTGCGCTGGATTTTTTGCCACCCTTCGCGGCATCTTTTTTTGTTTTTCCATTGGATGCGGACTTCATGCCCGCTTTTTCGCCCGACTTTTCACCTGCCTTGTCACCAGACTTTTCCTTCAGGCTGACCCGGTTGCGAATCGCTTCGCCATCACGATATTCCTTGATGTCCGCAAGGATTTTCTTGAAACCTGGATCCTTGTCCATCCGCGCATAACTGGCCGTGCGCAGTGCCGGAATCAAGCCATTGGTCATACCGTACGACTTGAACTCGGAAGGCTCAATTTTTTCCCATGGCAGGGCGTAATCGTAGTGCTTCTCCCCGATTTCAAGGTCATCCATGATATCCGCCAGGACGATATCGGACTCCACACCACGCAACTGGGTGCTTGATCCTGCTGGCCGGTAGAACTTGCTGATGGTGACTTTGATGGCTCCAAGGCGCTCATCAAGATTTTCAAGATTCTGGACTGTGCCTTTGCCGAACGTGTGGTGCCCACCAATGATCAGGCCACGACCGTAATCTTGAATGGCACCCGCAAAAATTTCGCTGGCGCTCGCTGATTGACGATTGATGACCACAGCCAATGGTCCGTCCCAAGCCGCCGCGCCATCCTTATATTGCTGCACAAAGGTCTTGCCTTCCGAGCCGCGAATCTGAACCTGAGGCCCCTTCCCCGTGAACAGCCCTGCAACATTGATGGCCTCATCCAGACTGCCACCGCCATTGCTGCGCAAATCCACGACAACCGCATCGACCTTTTGTTCCCGCATCTTTTTCAGTTCGCGCAGCATATCTGCCGAACTGCTGGTGAAATTAGACTGGCGATTCTGACGCCCTTCAAAATCCATATAAAAAGATGGCAACGTGATGACGCCGATGCTGATCTTGCGTGATGCGGCGGCGCCCTCTCTCAATTCAACCTTGTGGACTTTTGATTTCGCAGCCCTGTCGGTCAACTGAATTTTGTCTCGAACAATAGGCACGATGTGCTGCACGCTCTTGCCTTTGCTCTCGCGCAGCAGGGTAAGGCGGACTTCAGTTCCGCGTGTTCCACGGATGAGTTTCACGACTTCGCGCAAATCCATGTCAATCACATCAACCGGAGCTTCCTTGCCTTGCGACACGGCGATGATTTTGTCATCAACCTTGACCTTGCCGGTTTGTGCGGCGGCTCCACCCGGCACCAAAGTTTGGATGGTGGTAAACCCGTCTTCACTGCGCAGAACCGCACCGATACCCTCAAGGCTCAATCGAGTCTGGATCCTGAAATCTTCCAGTTCCTCGGCTGAAAGATAGCCCGAGTGTGGATCCAGTGCCGTGGCAAATGAGGCGAGGAACAATGAATAAACATCGTCCGTCGTCATTTCCTGCTGGCGCTTGTTGCCAAGTTTGTAACGCTTGGTCAGTTTTTCCTGAGCCTTGCTGATATCGCCCAAGGATTCTTTCAACTGCAGCAGTTGGAATTTAACCCGTTTGCGCCAGCGTTCGTTGATCTCTTCCGACGTGGTCGCCCACGATTGTTTTTTGCGGTCAAACTCAAGAAATTCGTCAATCGTGAAATCGTGCTTTGCGATGATTTGCTTGTCCACTTCACGCTGGCGCTCAGAGAAACGCTGGGCAAACGTATTGGTGATGTCCGTGATGGCCTTGCAATCATTCGACTTGATCATGTCGTCGAGCTTCGTGTCGTATTCTTTGGTGAAACGATCCACATCGGCCTGCAGAAAATAGATTTTTCCGGAATCCCAGGCCTTGATGAAATTATCGAGGGTTCGCGTAGACAGTTCGTCTGTCCACGAAGAAAAAGAGAAATGAATGTTGAAATAGGACTTGGTCAACTGATTGACCTGAGCACAGTCCAATGCGAAGGCCGTTCCAGAGCCAGCAAAAGCCCCAGCGCCTGCAAAAACAGTTGCGCTGATGACAAACGCCAGCATTTTAGCACTAGATTTCCGCAATTTAGACACCATCTGGGGGAACTCCGTTCAAGAAGGTACCATTCATAATAACCGAAAACATACCGATCCCCCAGACATGCAGAAGAAGAAAAAAATCTATTGGCTGACCACGCCGGTTACCGACCATGTGCGGGCATTGGAGAACCAGCTGAAGCACAGCGGGTTCCATTGTGACTTCTTTTCGAGCCTCGATGCCCTGATGTCTGCTGTGGCTGCCCGCCGCACCACAATCGTGGTCATCGGAGACCTCGGTTCCCTGGAAAAGGAAAATGCTGCGCTGCGCTACCTCGCCCAGAGGCCTGAGCTGCAAGGGGTTCGGTTTATCCTGACCCCGCTTCACATGCGCCCGGGAACCATGGGCCTTGCCGCGGCATTCAACTTCCGCGACATCGTGCCTATGGATCTACCGCCGGTCATCTGGGCGGAACGATTTATTTTTGCGACATCGACCAGCCCTGATCCGCTGCCAATGACTCCGGCCATGATTGGCATGAACCAGTTGGCCTCGGTGCACCTGCCGGCGCGCGTTGTCTGGATTTCCCGCGACCAGATCTGGATTGAGTCACGCCTGGAGGCAGCGGTTGGCACAACACTGAGCCTGCACGGCAGCCTGGCCGATGCGGTTGGCTTGCCCAGCCTCAAGCTTGAGGTCATCGCCAAACGAAACAGTTTCCTGTTCTACCGGTTTTCACAGGCCACCATTTGCAAATGGTCCCTGCCAGAAAAATTCCAACAACCTGCTCAGTTTGTCCTGCGTGATTTGCGAGCAACCGGTGTCGGCCCCAGCTGCCGCATCTTTGTTGCCATTGAATCACCCGGCCTTCGAACCGAAATCATTGACGCCCTGCCGCCACCACACTTCAAACTTTCGGCAGCACTGCAACGCCATGGCATTCCGGTTGAGCCCCGCTATTTTTCACCAGACATCGTCCTGATCGAAGACACTTTGGCAGCCGATGCAGGAGGGGCACAATTTGCAGCCCTGATGAACAATATTGAACCCAACGTCCCCGTCCTGATACTCGGCGAAAAGATCGACTTTGCGGCCGCCCGTAATGCCTTCCACCACCGTCCGGTTTTTATGCTGCCCCAGAAAGCCAGCCTTGTTCGGGAGGCCATCAAAAACCGCTTTGCCACCAGAACCATCAAAGCCCCGGAATTTGATCAGCTGGACCTCGTTCACTTGCCACCCGAACACGTGCTGTCCTTCGCCGAAATCAGCATTCCAGCGCGATTGACCCGGCTTCATCCGCTGCAGGGAACGATCCTTACTGGCCTGCCGGTTGGACGGTATGCCCTGGTCAAGATCGAGTCACCACTGCTGACAAAACTATTTGGCCGACCTGTGTTTGCTAAATTGACAAGCACATACAAGGATCCAAGGCCGGAACATGCGCTGCATCCGCATGTCGCAGAGTTCGCATTTTCTGACCTTGATCGCGGACAGCGGGCCCAATTATCTGCGGCACTTCCGGCCTTCGTTGCCGAGCAAATGAAGGGGTTCATCGATCCAGCAGCGGCGGCAACCATTTCAGCACCACCGTCCATGCCAACGCCCGCATTACCGCACTCTGAACGAGTTAGTTCGGTCGAGGTTGGACCTGCAAAAGTCAAACGTCACATCGATCTGATAAAGAAACTGGCAAAGGTTAAAACCAAATGGCGCAAGGACCGTCACTTCAGGCAAACCGTCAAAACCGTTGCCTGGGTTTCTGGTGTGATCGTTGGTCTTTATCTTCTTGTGACTTTGTACGAACCCATTGGCGCCACCACCGGTCAAATCTGGAGCGAATCGTTCAAGGCGTTCCGGGACCGCCACGGTCGCTGAATTCGCAATCTCGCCGCATGCAATGCCCGTAAAGGTCCAGGCGATGTCCGGTGAGCTTGAAGCCAAGTTGTTCAGCCACTTTTTCCTGCAAGCCCTCGATTTCTTCATTCTCAAATTCCATGACCTTGCCGCAGTCCAGGCAAACAAGATGGTCATGATGGTGATCCGGGCGATGGATTTCAAAGACAGAACGTCCGTCCCGAAATGACTTCTGATCGGCCAGCCCGGCCTCCTTCAAAAGGTTCAGGGTCCGGTAAACCGTGGCCAGACCAACCTTCGGGTCTCTCTTGCGGACAATGCCATGCAAATCCTCGGCATCGACATGCCGGTCCTGGGCCAAAAACTCCTCGACCACAACCTTGCGCTGACGGGTTTGCTTTAAAGCCTGCTTGTCGAGATAAGCATTGAGAACGTCCCAAAACCACTTGTGAGGCGACGGAGCCCCTGGGGACTTCAATTTTTCAGGCATGGATCACCACCTTTTGACGGAACCAAAGGGTAACATGATAGAATTGGTCAAATTAATAAAGCGACTTTATCCAATTTGGCAGAATTAGGGGAGCGCCGGCGGCATGACTTTCCACTTCAAAAACACCAGACGCATCGCCTTGGCCACACTCGTTGTCGGAAGTGTATTTGGCGGCTGCCGCACACCACGGCGTGCAGACCAGGTTGCTGGCGATACCGCAAAATTATTTGTTTCACTGATTGGCATGGAGACAACCTCTGCCGAATCAAACGCCCAGTCACCCGTTGCCTTTGAACTGTCGGGATGCACAGAGACGACCATTGGCAGCCTGCAGACCAACGGCACCGTTTTGTTCAAGTCGGGAAAATTCCTTCGCAGCCAAATCTGTGACTTGAAGGTCCGCGCGTTATATTCCTCGGCGGACACACGGTTTATCGGCGAGCCAGGGACGTTATACTGGGCCAGATCGGTCAAAATTGGCGAAGACAAAACCGGGCAGTTTGTCGCGACGGCAAACCTGCAGCCCATGTTTGAACGCGTGATCCCGCGACAGCCGGGCAGGACATTCACCATTCAGATTCCAGTGATTTTTACGCCAGCACCAAACGATGCTCCAATTTCGGCATCCTTGGATTGCAATCCAAGAATCGCCAATGTTGCCGAATATTCCGACGCAAGCGGTGCTCCCAACAAGTCATTCACTTTCGTCGCCGAAGCCCGTGCGGATACCAAATACGCCTGCAAGTTTCTTTGGGTGAGTGCGGGGGGCATCGGTCAAAAATACCAGGGACGCGTCACAGAGCAGAATTTTGATGGCTTTGCCGACGCCCAGGTAAAACTGAACCCGGTTGAATTGATCCTAGTGCCACGCAATGAATCAGGCAGTGGCAGTGAAGCCGCGGGAGGAGATGTAAACGTGACAACCTCGCCAGGCTCTTGTGCCAGTGGCGAGGTCTTTAATATCGTCACGAGATTGTGCGAAAAAACCTGATTCAGAAATTCGAGATTGAACTGACCGACGGCATGTCGAAACTCTCGTCTTCCACTTGATTGCCGCTGAGGTCCCATGCCACCGGCAGGGTTGCCAGCGAGCTGCCCAGCATAAAGTCTGAACCGTCGCGCGAGTTTCCTGCGGCGCCAGCCTCTTCAGCAAGCATCATGTCGGCTTCCTGGACAGGACTGCGGCGGCGCATGCGGACCACCAGATAAATTCCAAGGACGACAGCGGCACCGGCACCAGCAGCAGTCGCCGCTTTTTTCTGATCAAAACGCTTCGGGGCCTCGCCCTTCACGCCAATGGAAACCATCGAGTTCCATGCCGCTTCAAAAACAGGATTATTCGGGTTCGAAATCGATTCTGCAAGGTCGGTATAGGTCAACAAGTACTGTTTTTCTGAACCGGAAACCAGAATGTGCATCTGCATCACTGCGACATCACTCAACACCATGGACGAGTACATGACGAGTCCATCGTTGGTGCCGTGATAGTTGAAAAACTTGTGCTCTGTAACCTTGTAATCACGAACAACTGCACTTTGACCAAAGCGTTTTTCAAGTTCTGTCTGGAGTTCAAGCGCCCGCTGTTCGTCAATGGTGGCCGGATTCTGGATCGCGGCCACGGTAATGTTGCGGCGAAACGTCGTCTGATCCTTGCCGGTTTGAGCCGCAGCCTTTTCTGCTGCTCCCTTGTCTGCCATTGGTTCTTGCATCACGAGGCTGGCACCAGCCATACCTTCGGTCACTTCCCAGCCCTGAGGCGGAGTGATGTCAACACCGGCAATCTCTGCACCAAACGCGACCCGGGATTTTACGGCAAAAAGGCTTGCAACGAGCAGGGCTGGGACCAGGATTTTAAGCAGGTCTGTTTTTTCCCAACGCCGCTTTGCCTTCAAGCGGCTACTGGGAATGGTGACGCCAGTCTGGGTCGCCAGGATGATTGGGATCTTGGTGGCAGTTACAAGTAACGTCTGAGGTCTACTGTGGTTCATTGGTTCGTTTCTCCATCACAACTTCAGCTAAAAACACCGCTTCAACAACAACTCTCGACGTTTTATATATATCAATAGATTTTATTAAAATCAATGCAATTCTATTAAAAATTATAAAATCAACAAAAAGAACTACATGAAAAATAAAATCCAATATAATCGGTAGGTTATAAACTGCTCTAACGGATGATGGCAGACAAAAACCGCAAAGATCCGTTACCTTTAACGTTCCATTGAACGGGAGTCCCAATGCACGCAACACAAGCCGTCCGCGCCATCTACTGCATTGGCCGCAACTTTGGCGCTCACGCACGCGAACTGGGCAACGCGATCCCAACCAGCCCCGTCGTTTTCCTGAAGTCTCCGTCTGCCATCCGGGGCCCTGCCGAATCAGGAAGGATCGCCTACCCTGACGAGACCTTTCACCACGAAGTGGAGCTTGTGCTTCACATCGGATCTTCACCCGCCCCCGGCGAAAAAAACCTCCTGCGCCATGTTGACCAGATTGCCCTGGGACTGGACTTGACCCGGCGCGAGGTCCAGAACCGCCTGAAAAAAGAAGGTCTGCCGTGGACCGAGGCCAAAAGCTTCAAGGGCGCTGCCGTGCTCTCATCTTTCGTCCCACTGATTCATCGCGGGGATCCGGTGGATACCCTCACCCGGCTGGAGGCGGCCGACTTCACCCTGTGGGTCAACGGCGAAAGGCGGCAGCATGGCGCACCGCGGGAAATGACCTTCAATCTGGAGATTATCCTGGGCACCATCAACGACTCACACGGACTTTTTCCCGGTGACATCATCTATACGGGAACGCCCGAAGGGGTCGGCCCACTGCGCGTGGGCGACGGGTTCAGGTTGGAACTCAACCTGGATGGAAAACGCGTCATCAATGAAGACGGTATGCTTTGAAACTGACGGATCCCGTTTAGCGAGCCAATGCCGCGGCACCAAACAGGGTCCGCAAGTCGTTGTCGTTAAAGCTAAGTCCAGCACCAAAATAATATTTTGGTTTCTTGTTTTCAATGCGCGTCACTGGATCAAGGCGCGTCAGATCATCAACACCGACAATGGCCGAAACATGATTGAAGAATAGAGCACTTGCGTAAGCTTTCAAATGGGCAACGCGGCGGAACTCATTGTCTTTGGTCTTCCAGTCGAAGGCCTCGGCACTGACCTTCAAGCGGTCACGGAACAAGTAAAAGTCGGCTGCAAACCCGCCGGTGGATTCAAACAAGCCAAAGCGCAAACCAGCAATTCCAAAGCGTTTGGCAAACTGAAGGTTATACCGCAGCGACTTGCGGTCCTGAATGATTTCTCGTGTTTGTGTCGTCGTTGGATCGTCGTCGACCGTCGGCTCTTCGGTGATGGTCTTGGTCGTCCGCTCGATCTGTTCACCCTGAATATCAGTTGCACCCAAGAGGTAGTAACGGTCAGGCCGCGTGCGGAAAACCATGTTGAAGTAATTCTGCCCGGTCTGGTCGTTACGGAATTCACCGCGATACTCGACACCGACTTCAAGTTTCTTGACTGGGGAAAGAACCTCTCGCAAATCTTTAATTGCGCCTTCGATCTCGGCAATGGTTGACTCATCAGACAAAAGCTTACCGATCGTGCCTTCGCCGCGTTCAACCTTTTCGGCAATCATGCGAATGTTTTTGCTCGCACCCTTGACGTCGCCCATGGATTCGTCAAACGATGCAATGATGTTTTGCAGCTTTGCCCTGTTTCCCTTGTCGAGAACATCGCGCAGTCCTTCCGTAAATCCCTTGATGTTGGCAACAATCGCCTTCACATCTTCGGGTCGGTCACCGACTGCACCACGCAAGGCAGCGAGTGTCTTGCGCAGGTCTGACGAGCTATCGTGGATGTTGCCAACAATCTCTCCGATATTTTTCCGGCCATCGTCGGAGCCCATCACATCGGCCAAAACGCCGGTGATCTTCTTGACGTCGCGCCCGATACTTCCTGCCAGGGCAAGCACTGCCTGCATGTCGGTCGTGCCTTCTGCCTTTGGAATCATACCGCCTTTGGGGATGTAGAGTCCGTTGTCCTCTGGACGCACGATTTCAAGGAACACATCACCGAGAAGGCCGCGGGTGCGAACTTCGATGTGGGAACCCTCTGGGATTTTGACGTGGATGTCGATTTCCATGTCAACCCGCGTCATGTTGACGTCGAGGCGGACGTTTTTCACCTTTCCGATGATGACACCGTTGGTCTTGACGTGGGTCTTGGCGATGATGCCAGCCGCATCACTGAGGATGGTGTAGTAATTATTTCGCTTGCCCGACTCAAAGCTGTCGGGACTCAGGACAAAAAACATGTATACCAGCGTGGAAAGCGCCACCAGCGTAAAGAGTCCCACCTTGAACTCTGTGCCAAGCGTTTTCATCTCGTTTATCACCACCCCTGCAAGTTAGATGCGTTGCGACAGGAATTCCCTACAGAAATTCCATCGGCCCTTCGACACTTCCAGAAAAAAACTGCCGAACCACCGGGTCCTTCGTTTTTCTAAATTCCTCAGGCGAACCCGCGAGGGCGACCTTCCCCTGGTAAAGCATCACTATGTTTTCGGCTGTTGCCAGCGCGGCCTTTAGGTCGTGCGAAATCACAATCGAGGATACGCCCGGAACATCCCGGTTTATTTGGACGATAAGGCCGTCAATCATCTCTGAAACGAGCGGGTCCATCCCCGTGGTAGGCTCGTCATAAAGCAGGAATTTTGGTTTTGTGACAAGAGCGCGGGCCAAGCCCACCCGTTTCTTTTCACCAGTCGAAAGTTCCGTTGGATATTTATGCTGGATGCCCGGCAAACCAACCAAGGCCAAAACCTGTTCGACCCTTTCCAACATGGCGGGCAGGGGCTGCCTGGTATGTTCCCGTAACGGAAAGATGACGTTTTCACCAACTGTCATACTGTCAAAGAGTGCGGCATTCTGGAACAACATCCCAAACTTGCGCCGGTAAAGGCGCAGCTGTTCCTCGTCCAGTCTGGTGATGTCTTCGCCATCAACGATGATTTCACCGCGGTCCGGGTGCATCAAGCCCATCAAGTTCTTGATCGTCACTGATTTTCCCTCACCAGATTTACCGATGATGAAAGTGATCTTGCCCGGTGGAATGACAATAGACAGATCGTCCAGAACGATCCTTTTGCCAAATGCCTTGCGGACATTTTTAAATTCAATCAAAACTTCACCTGTGCATAGGTCAGCAAGACATCACAGCAAAGGATCGCAAGCAGGCTAACGACCACAGAATTGGTTGTTGCAACGCCGACACCCTTGGCGCCGCCGGATGCGCGGAGTCCGTAGCGACATGCAATCAAACTCATCAGCACGGCAAACACCGCAGATTTCTCCAGACCGTTCCAGATGTCGGTCATATTGACGATTTGCGTCATCTTTTCGATGAAAATCCCAACGTCGACCCGGAATATCCCAACACCTGTTGTGTAAGCGCCGATGACGCCAATAAAGATAAAGACGACACACAATAGCGGAATGATCGCAAGCGATGCGATGAAGCGTGGAACAACCAGGTAGTTTACCGGATCGACACCCATGGCCTCCATTGCATCAATTTGTTCATTGACTCGCATGGTTGCAATTTCTGCAGTCATCGCAGACCCAACGCGTCCGGAAATAAGAAACCCCGTCATCAGCGGAGCAAGTTCCCTGGTAAGGGCCTTTGCCGTGGCCGCTCCCATGAGTCCCTCAGCCTTGAAAATTTGGAAAATACCGCCGATTTGCAGGCCAAAAACAGCACCTGTAAAAAAACCGGTGAGCAAAATGATGTTTAGCGATTGATTGCCGATAAATTCAAGTTGCTGAAAAACAAGGGAGGTTCGCATTGGCTGACGGACGGTTTGCTTGAGGACGTCACCGACGTAAACAAAAAATTTTCCGATCTCCACCAGCCGGGCCGTTGTTTCAACGCCTAGCCAATTTACCGCAATTTCCGCTGTACGAACTGGCATGAATCACCGCATATGAGAGATGCAGGACGGCACACCATTCATTATCAGTCATTCAAAAGGACAGCGCTAGACGGGTCAGACCGTCCATGTCATGAAAGTCCGCCCCCTGATCCTCGATCCGGACGACAAGGCGGTTCTTTTTTCTGGAAGACGAGAGGTTTTTAATCAAATTACCAATGACTTTATCTTCGCCAGAATAGCGAACATTGACAAAATCCCTGGCGGCGAGGGGAAGGGACATGGCCACGTTCGCCAATTCCGCTGCAGAGTCAACTGGCAGGCAGCGGTTGATCACAAGTCCGTCCACCCGGTAATCCATTTCAGCAAGTTGATCCGCAAGAAAAACAGCCGACCGCTCTGCTGCACGGGTTGGAACGGCAACCAGAATAAATGCCGTTTTCTTGTCCTGCAGGATTGTGACAACCTGCTCACCGGTCTTGTGGAACCCTTCGATGACTTCCTGCATGAGAAGAAGAAATTCACCAAAGGAACGAAGCGCACCGAATCCAGTCAGGCTGGCTACGCCGCCGGCTAGTTTTTCACCAACACCAATAAGCCTGCCGAGGCCAAGTTTACCCATCGCAAGGACCGGCTTGATCAGCCAGCTCATCACGCGATTTTCCATGAATCCAGCCAGAATATTGGGACGCTTCAAGAAATCAAGGGCGTGGGTATCAGGCGGGGTGTCCAGGATGACAAGGTCAAAGTCCTTGTCCTGGGTCAGTTCTTGAAGCCTCGCCAGGGCCATGTATTCCAATGGTCCGCTAAGGTTGGTCGATGCGGCGCGGTAGAGCGGATCCCGCATGATGCGATCCGCGATCTTCTCGCTGGGGGCGTGCAGGCGCACCATCCGGTCAAACACGGCCTTCTGATCGAGCATGGATGCGTGAAGTGATCCCTTGGGTGCCGGGCTGTTGGCTGCAGGCTTCAGGGCCACTGGCCTCATCTCGTGCCCAAGCCCCAAACCAAGCGCGCTCGCCAAACGTTTTGCGGGGTCAATGCTCAGCAAGGCAACACGCCGCCCCGCCATGGCAGCGCGAATCGCAAGCAGCGCAGAGGCAGTTGTTTTACCAACGCCACCAGCACCCACCATGACGATGATTTTCTTGGTCTCAAGCAGCGCGTCAATTTCTGATGGGGACGTCACGGGTGCAGGGCTTCTTCCGTCAGAAAAGTCCGGTGGAAATCTGATGGCAGCGGATCGTCAACAAAACCGAGATCGCGCAAACCAAGGTACATGATACCCGGAAACTGTTGAGTGGAAACCCGGACGAGATCAAGAGCTGCAGTGGCTTTTGCCGACCTTTCCCGAAGAAAGCTCAGAAGCCTCGACTCCCCTGCACCATGCGCAGGGCTCTGGCGGGTGGCGTCGTGTCCCAACGATGGCGGAATGCGATTTACAATAACGCCACACAGCTTTGCCGGTGATTTCTCCTGAATCACTGGCAAGAATTCCAGGGCTTCACTGACGACAAGAGGCTCTGGCGTGCAGACATAAATAACGCCAACGTCGTCTTTGCGGCGCAGAAAATCGCGAACTTTTTGGGTATCTCGTAACATCGGCCCTGCCAGGCCGGACCCGACGATTGCGTCCGGTGTGGTCATCAATGAAAGAAAGTGACCGGATGCAGGACTGTCGAAGATGACAAGATCGGGACGCTGGTCAACGTCCCGTACATCGCAAGTGTAGTAAAGGCGCCCGAGCATCATTGCCTCTGCAAGGCCCGGAACCGTATTGAAAAAACTCTGAACCACACGGTGACTGAACACCGTGTCGAACATTTTCTTCTTTCCAAGATATTTCGTGATGTACTCACGAAAATTACCAGCGGTATTGAGATTGATGCAGCTGATTCCCGGAGCTGCGACCGTCTCGTTGTGACCGACTGGATCCAAACCAAAAAGGGGCGCAATTTGATCGCGGGAGGAGCTCTCTACCAAAAGCACACGGAGGCCGGCAGCCGCGGCAGCCTGAGCCATTGCGACGGATACCAGCGTTTTGCCGATTCCACCCTTTCCAGTCACAAAAAGTAACTTCCGGGAGGTCAGCAACTGAGCAAGGGATTTCCCCTGGCTCATGCTTGCTTGTTGTTTTCGGGGCTAGTGTCGCCGTTGACTTGGGTGTTGGCTTGGGCGTTAGCTTGGATGCTGGAAGCCTCGATTTGACGACCACCCTCGTCCTTGATGCCGCGTTTGAAGTTACGGATAGCCTCCCCCACAGCACCACCGAGTTGCGGCAACTTCTTGCCACCAAAAAGCAGGGTCACGACGGCGAGGATCAGGATCAATTCCCAGAAGCCTGGCATAGACATGGATGCCTCCAAAATATATTGGAATTATTACAGCATGTTAAGGGGTTGGAAAGTTCAAGGCCAAAAAAAATTGCCTCAAGTCCCCCTCAGGTTCGCCGACGACTCTGAAGTTGTCCAATCCCCAACGGGGCGGACTTTAACATGCGAGGTCCACATGTTGCAGCAAATTTCGTCGGTTGTGCTCAAAGCAGGAACAGCGATCCTGGCATATTTCTATGTCCACGGACCGCTGATCGGTTAGGAAGAAAAGAGGAGCAGGCTACCTGCTAATGGGCACTTCCACCAAGGCCGTCCAATAGCAACGGATCAGCCACGGCAACCATCGGATTTCGCCCGGCAAACCGGAAGAACGTCATCATAAAGGCACCCAGTACGCCCAGGCCAACACCCAATTCAATCCAAGGGCCATTCCAGGCGGCTGGTTCCACAATCTGTGGCTGAACAACCAGAATATAAGCCAGCCACTGCGCAAACAAAATCGACGAGGCCAAGGGGACGGTGATGCCACGGGTCCACTTGCTGACCTTGGGAAGTAATCCAAACAATGGAATCAGAAAGCTCATGATCGGCGCTGCGATCACGATATAGATCCACGGCGCGTGCAGACGATGGATAAAATACTCGGTCTCTTCCGGAATGTTTCCGAACCAGTAGGTCAAAATGTGGGCATAGGTAAGGTACGCAAAAAAGACCGTGAAACCGTGCATCAGTTTTCCAACATCGTGGAAGTGATTGCGCTGGAACATCGAGCCGACCGTGGTATTGCTGATCGCGAACATGGTAATCAGAGTTGTCGCCATGACAGTCTGCATCATGATCGCGAAGTTCCATCCGCCCCACAACGTCGAAAACCAGGTTGGAGCGAGCGACATCAGCATGTCAAAGCACATCATGGAGAACAGAATTGCGTATGCTATCAGGATAGGAGCACTCCAGTACCGGAGCTTTGCTTGAACCTCTCTGCCAATGCGTTCTGCATCGTCCTTGCGTCCATCAACAAAAACCTTGTCGCGGCGAACCTTCATCCCGATTTGCCAACGGGCCAGACCAAGGATGGCCAAGATTGCAAATGTATCACGAAGAAGCATCGAGTTCTCGACCAACCAAGTCCGCTTGCCCCAGAAATGACCGATGGATTCAGGATCCTTGATCCAAGTGTAAACATTGCGGGCCTGGGCAAAGTCCATTTTAATGGCAATGAAGAACAGGATGAAAATTGCTGCGGCCACGGGCAAAAAACTGGTGAACGCTTCGTGGATGCGCATCACGGCCCGCCCCCAGGTCGCACCGATCACGTCCTGCATCGCGGCAAAGACACTGCCTCCGAGGGCAATGGCAAAGAAGAAGAAAGCGTTCAGAAGAAGGCTTCCCCAAACACGCTCCTGCATTCCAAACAACATCCCGATCGCCACCGTTGCAAATCCTGCAACGAGGCAGAACACCATTGCGCCGCGGGCGTTGGTCGAAGGCTTCAAATTCAGATCGTTCCGATGATCGAAGAGCTGACGTGCGTTCATTTCGCCACCCTTTGCAGTTCGTGAATATAGTGCGCAATCTGCCAACGTTCCTGCGGTGAAATCGCATGGCCGTAAGACGGCATGATAGCACCACCGAAAGTCATTTTATGAAAATAGAATCCGTCCTTGTGGGCCGGGTAATCCTTCGCCACCAGATTAGGGGGCTTGGGGTACACATCCGTGATGCTGCCGTTGCTATCGCCGGCAACCCCGTGGCAGGGAATACAGAACTTGTTCCACAACTTCTTGCCCGCGGCCGTTGCCTCTGCAGAAGGAGGAATCGGGTTCTGTAGGGTTTTTTCTGCTTCTTCTATGGTCGAAGGATAAAGGATCGCCGTTCGGGTCACGGACCCTTCCGGTGGCTGCAGAAAGTCGCGTTGGGATTTCAGTGCAGCTGAATCTGCCATGTCCGGAACGTATTGCATTTTGGTCTGGTCGGGATTCTTGGTGCACGCAAGACCAGCAATCAAGCTGGTTGCTATTCCAAGGCCCGCCAATTTCATAAAAATTCTAGATGCCATCCTGCCAACTCCTACATCGCAAAGACTTTTCATGGGGCCTGCGTGACGTTGATTTCTTCTGCGCCAAGCTCGCGGAGGAGCTTCGCCTGAGGACCATCCAATGTGGCACCGGGTACGTAAATTGCAAACTTGTCGTCTGTCGTCCGCGTATCCAAAATCCTTAATTTCGGATTCGGAAGCCTTCCCATGATCAGAATGCCGGCAATGGTGGCCAAGGCACCAAAAAGAATCGTCATTTCAAAACCGATGACCACATAGGCCGGTATTGAAAACACCCCCGCCGGCTTGCCACCGACAACGATCGGCCATGCGAAGTCTAGTCCCAATGCCAGACTAAACCCCGTCACCAACCCCGTAAGAGCGCCGGCCAAAGTGAACTTTCGGACGGGACTCGGGTCGAACTGATAGGCGTGTTCAATTTCGTGGTAAGAGGTCGGCGAAAAAGACTCGTGTCCGTGAAAGTCCGAACGATCACGAACCTTCTCAATCGCCTCGCAAAATTGGTCGAGATAGCTAAAAACGCCGAGGATTCCGCTGCTTTTTGTGCTCACTGGTGTTGTCATAATCGTTTCAGTGCCCCTTCACAGATCCGGTATGGCCCCGGCTGAGCGGCTTCGGCATGATCAACTTGATCTCCGAAAGCGAAATGATTGGGAAAAATTTACAGAACAGCAGGAAGAACACAAAAAACAGGCCAAAACTGCCAATCGTAATCACAATTTCCCAAAGTCCAGGCTCGAAGTGCCCCCATGAGCCTGGAAGAAAATCTTCGACCAGACCAGAGACAATGATGTTGTATCGCTCGAACCACATCCCGACATTGACCAGGATGCAAATCACAAACGACGCGGGGATATTATTGCGGATGCGCTTCGACCACCATGCCAATGGGAAAATGCAGTTACAGAACACCATGGTCCAGAAGTAGAATGAGTATGGTCCAACCGCACGCTTTTCAAAAAGTGCCCATTCATAGGTGTTCCCGCTATACCATGCGACGAAAAACTCAATCGCATAAGCGTAGAACACAATGGTCGACGTCAGCAGCGTCAGTTTGATGCAGGCTTCCAGATGCTCCGGAAGGATGAACTTCTCCAGGCGGAACATCTTCCGGACGGGAATCAAAAGTGAGTAGACCATCGCGCATCCCGAAAGGATCGCACCGGCAACGAAATACGGTGGAAAGATTGTCGTGTGCCAGCCTGGCTGCAGGGACATGGCAAAGTCCCATGACACGACGGAGTGCACGGAGAGCACGAGCGGGGTCGCCAATGCTGCCAAAAACCCGTACCCAGCTTCATAGTGGTACCACTGCTTCGCGGTTCCCCGCCAACCGAAGGACATGACTCCATAAACGAGCCGCTTGAACCCCTTGCTGCGGTCACGGATGGTTGCCAGATCAGGGACCAACCCGATGTACCAGAACAAAAGCGAAACTGTGAAATAGGTCGAGATTGCAAAAACGTCCCAGACCAACGGAGACCGGAAGTTCACCCAAATATTATTCGTGTTCGGCAGGGGCAATGCCCAATAAGCACCAACCCACATCCGGCCCATGTGGATCAACGGAAAAACCGCAGCGCACATCACGGCGAAGATCGTCATTGCCTCCGCGCTGCGATTCACCGTGTTCCGCCATTTTGCGCGGAACAAAAACAGAATCGCAGAGATCAGCGTCCCGGCGTGTCCGATACCAACCCAAAAGACGAAGTTGGTGATGTCAACCGCCCAGAACAAGGGCGGTGCGAAATTCCACACACCAAGACCAAGTATCGTGTGAGCCGCAACGAACCCGATGGCAACAAGCAGCGCCGTCGCTGCGACAGCAAATGCCACATAAAAAGATGGATGAGGGTTTCGCAGGTTGACCAGGATTTCGTCATTCACATCCGAAATCGTCTTTTCCCACTTAACCGTGTTGCTATATTTCGATGCGTCAATCAATTCTGCCATGAGTGCTCTCCGTCAGGTTCCCAGGAATCCGGTATTCGACCTAGTGTCCCTTGTGTTCTTCCGACTTGCCTTGACTGTCCTGCTTGCCACCAGTGCCGTGGGCATCGTGACCAGTGTGCACCGGATCACCAAAACCTTCGCGATGGCTGACCTGGGAAACGTAGCTCACGTTCGGCAGGGTCTTTAAGCCATATTCCTTCATCTCAGGATCTCCACCGAGAGCCAGATAGGAACGGCCATCGGCGCGCAACTGCGCCACGCGGCTGTTCGGATCCTTGAGATTGCCGAAAACGATGGCGTCCGAAGGGCAAACTTGCTCGCAAGCGGTCCTGATTTCACCATCCATGACCTTGCGGTCCTGGACTTTCGCCACATGCTTCGCATCACGAACCCGCTGGAAGCAGAAATTACACTTCTCCATGACACCACGGGTACGAACCGTGACATCCGGATTCAAGGCGCGAAGGTTGCGATCCTGGAGGCGGTCGCCGATCATGTTCCAGCGATGCGTCCACCAGTTGAAGCGACGCACCTTGTAGGGACAGGCGTTGGCACAATATCGGGTTCCGATGCACCGGTTGTAGGTCATCGAGTTGATGCCTTCCGGATCGTGGGTCGTTGCAAATACCGGACAAACGGCCTCACAAGGTGCATGCGAGCACTGCTGGCACATCATCGGCTGAATCGAGACCTGAGGGTTGTTGGTGTCGCCTTCGAAGTAGCGATCCAACCGTATCCAATGCATCTCGCGACCGAGGTTGATTTGTTCACGTCCAACCTGAGGGATGTTGTTCTCTTGAGCACAAGCAACCTGACAGGCTCCGCACCCCGTACATTTGGTCAAATCGACTGACAGGCCCCAGCGGTAATCCACCGTGTTGTACATGGCTGGATAGAGGTCTGGAACTTCGTCCAGATTCTGACGCTTGGACATTTTCTCCACAGCCTGGGCAACACTAAGCTTCTTGACGATGTCACGGCGATTCGCAAGATCGTTGTGCTTCTGCATTGCGGCCAACTGAAAGATTTTGCCTGTCGTGGCAACTTTCACCACTGCACCACTCGTGACCGGCATTCCAGTCGCGGAATCGGTAGCCTTGGCAAAAAGGGCCAGGGGATCGATACCATTTCCGCCGCTGATCTTGCTGACATGTTTGGCGTGACCGTTTCCGCGATGGATGATCACAGCATCGGCATGAAGGCCAGGCAAAGGATACAAGGCAGCTTCGACTGTGCCGGTACCGCTCTCCACCTTTAACACGTCATTTCGACGCAAGCCCATCTTCTTCGCAGTTTCGGGGTTCATAGCGACCCACGAGTCCCACGTGATGGTTGTCATGGCATCGCCGACCTCTTGAAGGACTGGCTTGTTTGCGCCGCGCCCATCGTTCAACCGGACATCGAGAGGAGCGAGAAGCCGCAATGTACCAGCCGACGGAAGGTTGGTTGCTTTGACCGCCACCGCCACATCACGCAGCGAGTCGCTGCCCCGAGTCGCCAACCTGCCAACGAATCCCCGGCGAAGCACTGCACTAAAGAAGTTTTCAAAATCGCCTTTGGCATCCACCAAAGCCGCAACCGCTTTCCAGCGCTCGCGGATATAAGCGCGGTAATCACTGTAAGGCATTGGCCGCTTCATATGAGCCGCAATCCAAAGAAGAACATCTTCCGTCTGCCGACTGTCTGTCGTCGCCAACACGGTTGGCTGTCGTGCAGACCAGAAGCCCGCTGCTGGCTGTTCGTCACCCCAGGATTCGAGGGAATGATTTACCGGTAACACGTACTTTGCCAGATCGTCTGTTTCCACTGGCTGAGACTGCATTGATACGACCGTTTGAATTTTCGCCACGGCTTCGGCAAAACCAAACGATGCCGGCAAGGTGAAGGCTGGGTTGGAGTCGATAATAATCAACGCATCCAAACCGCTGGCTTCTTGGGCGAAACGCTTCAAATCACCTGGCTTCACCGGTGAGACCATCCAGCCGCGATCCAACATCAGAGCGCTACCGTAGGCACCAACGAGTTCGTTGACTACAATTGCGGCCACTTGAAGTGCCGTCCCTTGATCGTCAAAACTATGACTTCCGCCCGCAAACACAACCGACTGGTTTTTAATCATGTCAGCTGCGAGCGTTTCAAACACAGCCTTGTCGACACCCACAGCCTCGTGCCCACCAGCGACAATTGCGCTGTTCGCAGCAAGAATTTTCTTGGCAATGGCTTTTGCGTTGGCGGAACCCTTGGCATCAGAACGATCCGTCAGTGCCTTCATCAAAAGGAGGGTCGTCACCAGCTCAGAATTAGGCCCGATCACATGACGTTCATCTGCACGCCCACCCGTCATGGTCATGGCGGCTTCGAACTGGACAAGCCGGGCCATGTTACCGGCCTTGATATTGCGGGCATCACTGAAATTTTTGGCAAAGAATACCGGGGAAACCCCGACATCCAGGAAATCGGATCCGATTCCAACGATGGTTTTCGCCTGGCGCAAATCCACCCGTGGGAGGGCTTCAAAACCGAACGCCATGCCGTGGGCTTGCGCAACGGCTGCGTAAAGCGCGTTGGACTCATAAGTGTAAAGCCTGGACTCCGCACCACCGGTGGCCTTTAGCCACTCACGGTAAAACTGGTGGCGATGGCCGGTAGAACCGTTGGTCAGGATGCCAACTTTTTTACCGGAAAAATCTTTCGCCAGCATTTCGTAAGTGTCATCCCAGGAAATCGCATCCGCACGATTGGCGCGCTTGAGCAGCGGAGACTTACGACGCTCCGGATGGTAAAGCCCTTGAAGGGCGGCTTGACCCAGTGTGCACGTGCCGCCTTGGCTGATCGGATGCTCGGGATTGCCTTCGATTTTTACCGGGCGGCCTTCCTTGGTTTTCACAACAAGACCGCAACCAGAAGCGCATTCGCCGCAGGTTGTTGCATAATTGTTTGCCACGCTTGGAACAAAATCCACCGGTTGATTTACATATGGAATGGCCTTCTCGGCCGGGCGTCGCACGCATGCTGCAGAACCCGCAACCGCAGTGGCGCTGAACAATTTCAAAAAATCGCGGCGATCGAGATTCAACGACAGGGCTTTGCGCGCCTCGTCTTTCTGCTCTTTCGCCGACGCGAGGGGAGCCAGTTCGGGCATCACCTCTTCGGTCTCCATGTAAAGGGGACCTTCGACCATTTTTTCGGCGGGACGTTCGAACGGCTCATCGACTGGCCCGAATACGACGGGACCGCGCTCGTCCAATTCAACTTCTGTGCCTTGCTTACCGGATTCCAGGTTGTTGATCGTCATTGGTGGTTCCTGTCTCAGTAGTGACACGTGATGCAATTGATACTGGCGCCTTTTTCCTTGTGGCAGCCAATGCACCAACCCATCTGCAGGGGCGCAACTTGCTCAACCACAGCCATGTTTTGAACATTACCGTGGCAACTCTGACACTCGACCCCCGCATTTACGTGAGGCTTATGGGAAAACCGGGCGTACTCAGGCAAATCGTGAACCTTGACCCATTCGACCGGCTCATTTTTGTTGTACTTCTCGGTCAGCCACTTGATTGGCTCCTTATCCGTCGCGACGACTTTGTGGCAGCCCATGCAAGTGTTCATGGGCGGAATGCCGGCAGAAGCCGCACGACGCGCTGCGGAATGGCAGTATTCGCAGGGAATCTCACGCTTGCCCGCGTGTAGCGAGTGGCTGAATGGAATTGGCTGCGTCGGCTTGTAACCGACGTCATCCACTGTGTCGCCTGGCGTCCACATCCACCATGCTCGGGCCTCATTGGAACCCGTGGTTAAACCAAGTGCGACAAGGAGAACAAAGAGAGAAACCAGTTTCCGGATCAACGCCAGCCTCCTCAATTTTGAAAAAGAGTCAAATTATTGTTAAGCATAAATGGGTGGATCGTCCAGCGATTTCAGATATATGCATGGTTTTCATGCTGCTTAAAAAAAAGGCAACGAACGCTCCATGACCCCAACGCCGGCGCAAAAAAACTCCATCTTCCAACTGGCCTCAAGGTATGTCCCGCAAGGGGATCAGCCACAGGCCATCGATGGAATTTGCAAGGCCCTTTCTGCCGGGGACAAGCATCACGTCCTGATGGGGGTCACGGGATCCGGCAAAACATTCACGATGGCCAACGTGATTGCCCAATACAACCGGCCCACCCTCATCATGGCACCCAACAAGACCCTTGCTGCGCAACTTTTCAGTGAGATGCGGGAACTTTTTCCGCACAACGCCGTCGAATATTTCATCAGCTACTACGACTACTACCAACCAGAGGCCTACGTCCCGAGCACCGATACGTACATTGCCAAAGATTCGGCCATCAACGAAGACATCGACAAGATGCGCCACAATGCAACGATGGCCCTCTTTGAGCGCCCCGACGTCATCATCGTCGCCAGCGTCAGCTGCATTTATGGTTTGGGGTCGCCGGCCAGTTACGCAAAACTCGTCGTCGAATTGGCGAAGGGCCAGAGGATGGACCGCGACCAGCTGCTCCGCGCGCTGATTGACATCCAGTACACCCGCAACGATGCGAACTTCAGCCGGGGCAACTTTCGCGTCCGGGGCGATGTCGTCGATATCCTTCCGGCAAACCAGCGCGACGAGGCGGTCCGGGTCGAATTTTTTGGTCCTGAAATTGAACGCATGGTGGTCATCGATTCCCTCACCGGAAAAACCCTGCGCCATGTCGACCACCTTTCCATTTATCCCAATAGCCACTACGTGACGGACCGGCGGGACTCGCGTCAGATCGTCAAGGAAATCCTTAAGGACCTCGGAGACCGGTTGCGGGAATTCCGCGCCCGCGGGCAAATGGTTGAATACCAGCGCCTTGAACAACGGACCATGCACGACATTGAAATGTTTGAACACCTGGGCTTCTGCCCGGGAATTGAAAACTACACCAGATACTTGAACGGTAATCCGCCAGGGGCACCGCCACCAACCCTGCTGGATTATTTTCCCAAGGACTTTTTGACCATCATCGACGAAAGCCACATCACCGTTCCACAACTCAACGGAATGTCCCGCGGTGACAGGGCCCGCAAGCAAGTCCTCGTCGATCACGGCTTTCGCTTGCCGTCAGCCCTGGACAACCGCCCCCTGAACTTCGAAGAATTCCTGGCCCGGGTGCATCAAACGGTCTACGTCAGCGCCACGCCTGCGGCGTTTGAAATGCAGGCCTCAGGCGGACACTATAGCGAACAGATCATCCGTCCGACCGGACTGATCGATCCACAAATCGAAGTCAAACCGGCCAAGGACCAAGTCGACGCGCTGTTCGGCGAAATCAAGAAGACGGTGGCTGCCGGCGGCCGGGTCCTGGTCACGACGCTCACCAAAAAAATGGCAGAGGACCTGACCCTCTTCTACACCGAAGCCGGGATCAAAGTACGGTACCTGCACGCCGACATTGAGAGCCTGCAGCGCGTTGAATTGTTGCGCGACCTGCGGCGGGGCGACTACGACGTCCTTATTGGAATCAACCTGCTTCGTGAGGGGCTCGACCTGCCAGAGGTTCAACTGGTTGCCATCATGGACGCCGACAAGGAGGGCTTTTTGCGATCCCGCTCATCCCTCATTCAAATCGTCGGCCGTGCGGCACGAAACGTTGATGGCCGGGTGATCTTCTTTGCGGACCGCATGACAAAATCCATCAATGAATGCATGGACGAAACGAATCGTCGCCGCGAAAAACAAATCGCCTACAACACGGAACACAACATCAGCCCTCAAACCATCCTGAAGGCGATCCCTGAAGATTTACGTGTTATTTACGGTTTGCAAAAAGAAGACCCGCCCCTGATCGGATCTGCTGCAAAACAAAGGATGAACGAAGTTCAATACAAGAACGTCCAACAACTGGAAAAAGACATCACCAAAAAAACCAAAGAGATGCGCAAGGCAGCCGCAGACCTTGATTTTGAAAAAGCGGCCGGTATACGCGACGAAGTGGCCCACTTGCGAAACCTGCTCTTGAAGGCTGGAGAAGAAGCCAATGCCATCGGCGCACACGGGGGCGAGGCGTGAGCAAAAGCCGGTTGATCCGGGACAAATTAAGCACCCTGCCCCTTACCCCCGGGGTATACCTCATGAAGGATACCCGCGGGACGATTATTTATGTTGGAAAAGCAAAAGCGCTGAAAAACCGTGTCAGCAGCTATTTTCATAAACAGCAGCTCAACATCAAGACGGCAGCCCTCGTCCGCGAAGTCCTGGACTTCGATGTCATCTTGACTCAAACAGAAGTCGAAGCACTTCTCCTTGAACGAACCTTGATCAAGCACCACAAGCCAAGGTTCAACATCCTCCTGCGCGACGACAAGGAATTTCCGTACCTGCGTGTGGGATTCAACGAGACGTGGCCAAGGATCGAAAAGGTCCGCCGGCGTAAAGATGATGGTGCTACCTATCTCGGACCTTTTGGCAGCGCTGGAAATTTGAAAATCATGCTGGCAACAATCTACCGGATTTTTCCGTTGATCCGTTGCACGCGCCATGAATTCTCCAATGTGAAACGCCCGTGCAATTACTACCATATGAAACTTTGCCTTGGCCCATGCACCCTGCCCGTCGACCGTGAAATGTATGTCGCAACCGTGCGCGATGCTGTGGCCTTCCTGCAAGGGCGCAACCGCGATCTCGTGCGCGAGCTAAAAGACAAAATGACTGCGGCCTCTGAAAATGAAAATTATGAATTGGCAGCGGGCTACCGCGATCAGTTGAAGGCCTTTGAAAAATTGACCGAGAAGCAGTCCGTGGTGGTCGGAGAAGATATCGATGCTGACGCAATCGGATTTTCTGCGAACGAGCAGAACGCATCGTTCCACGTCGTGATCGTGCGCCAGGGCAAAGTCGTAGGATCTGACAGCTTTACCAGCCACTCCGCCGCCAATGGCACAGGCGAAGCCCTCACCGAGTTTCTATTGCAGTATTACGACGGCCGCGCCCTGCCCCCCGAAATCCTTCTGCCTCAAACTTGGGAAGACGGCGAAGCGATTGCGGATTTACAAACGGCACTGCAGCAGATTGGTGATGAACAGCATTCAGCGATCGGTAAAGCACTGCGGATCTTGACGCCCCAACGGGGGGTGCGACGAAGTCTGGTCGAGATCGCGGAGAAAAATGCGTCGTTCAACCTTGGCGAGGTTGTCGATGATTCCGAAAAGCGACAGACAGAACTTGAGATCCTGAAAGAAAAACTAAATCTCCCAACGTTACCAAACCGCATGGAGTGCATTGATATTTCCAACTTCCACGAAACGGCAATCGTTGCATCAAACGTCTGCTTTATTGGCGGAAAATCTGCAAAGGACCAGTACCGCCACTACACAATCGAAACGGTGCAGGGCGCGCCCGACGATTTTGGGAGCATGCGCGAGGTGGTCAAACGACGCCTCGAACGGGCACGAAAGGATGGCGACACACCTGACCTCCTGGTCATCGACGGTGGCCGGGGGCAGCTTCAGGCGGCGCTCGATTCCGCGAAGGAATTCCCTGACGTTCAATTGGCCATCGTTAGCTTGGCAAAAAGTCGCATTGAAAAAACAAAAATGATTGGCCAAGTCATGGCAACTGGCACTCCGCAGCGCAGTTTTGAAAGGGTGTTCCTGCGGCCGGATGAGGCGCCAGTCCCCCTTCCACCGGGCAGTCCAGAGTATCGCCTCATGACCCGGCTGCGCGACGAGGCCCACCGGTTTGCCATCACCCACCACCGCAAGAAAAGAGCAAAGGTCCTGCAGGGCTCAACCCTTGAAACGGTTCCCGGCATCGGCACAAAGATGCGGCAAAAACTTCTCATGGAATTTGGTGGGCTCGACGGATTGCGCCGGGCCACCCTGGAACAACTGGAGAAGGTAAAGGGCCTGCGCAAAGAGTCGGCCGTTGCCCTGCACGCAGCCCTCAAGCAAGAAGAAAAATGATCCGCATTTCAGAAAGAAAGCAGAACTTCGCTGGCCCAACTGTTTTCACGGAACCACTCTGCCGGGTCAAACCGCAAGCGTGGCCCATCGCGCCAGGCGATACCGCGCTTTAATGCCTCGACGACGACAGGGCGAGGTGAAAAAACCTGACCTGTTATTTTTTCGCAGAGCGACAAATCAATTCCATGCCGCGTCCGCAAGGCACCGCCGACGTATTCGATCAGGGCTGAATCCAGATCACGCCCCTCGTCAATTTCACCGCCCAATTCTCGCACAACTGACGTTAACGACTCTGAAATCACAGAATCCGGCGCACGCCGCAAAAAGGTCCGGACATCCCGTGGAAACGAATACCGCATTCCAATATCCACTCCATCGGGAGCCATTGCCTCAGCAGACGTGCCCGCTGGCAGAAACCCATGGGCCCCGGCGCCAATACCGAGAAAATGTTTGAAGTCCCAATACAACCAATTATGGCGGCAAGTGAACTTGGAACGCGCCCAGTTCGAAACCTCATCGTGCTCAAACCCGGCTGCACCGAGAATTTCACGCGCTGCCACATAGCGATCAACGAGCGCTTCGTCAGCCGCTGGCCGGACCTTGCCACGGCGCGCCATCCGTCCAAACGGAGTCCTGTCTTCATAGGTCAAGGAATACAAGCTGGCATGGGGAACACCGGAATTAACAAGTTGGTGCAAATCCGAAACCCAATCGTCAGCATCCTGCCCAGGCCAACCATAAATCAAATCCATATTGACGCTTGGAATGGCATGCATCGCCAGCTCAAGGGCACGCAAGGCGGTTGATGCATCATGATCGCGCGTCAGTATTTCGAGCCCTTTCTTGTGCAGTGTTTGAACACCGATCGAAAGGCGGTTAACGCCCATGCCTTTCCATGCATCGAGGGCATTCTGGTTGAGATTCTTCGGATTGCACTCCATGGTTATTTCGGCACCAGGATCAAGATGCTCGTACACAGCGTTTAAAAGACTGGTGTATTCCGTTGTAAAAAGCCCTGGGGTTCCTCCACCAAAATAAACGGAAGAAAAAGACACAGGACGCCCCGACATCTGTTCCAGGTGGCGCGTCAAGACACGGAACTGGTTCAAAAGTGCAGAAAAATAATCCTGCACCAGAATTGAATCGTAATTGGCGGTTTTGGCAAAATCGCAGTAGTGGCAGAGGAAACTGCAAAATGGAATGTGAATGTAAAGCCCAAGCCGCATTTCCCAAGTCCCTTATCAGTACGAAATGACACCTGGCTGCTCGAGCACTGCAACGGTCTCAACGTGCCACGTGTTGGGAAAAAAATCGAAAGCCCTGACTGATTTCAGTTGATATCCACCACGAATCAAAGCCCCTAGATCACGGGCCAAGGTCGCCGGGTCGCAACTGACATAAATGATCGCCCTGGCGCCGATTTTTTGAAGTGGGATCAGATCCTTGAACATGCCCTCCCGGGGCGGGTCCGCAATAACGACATCAAACCGCTCGCCTTTTTTCGCACACTTCCAGAGGTGCTTCTCCGAACTTCCTGAAAGGTAGAGCGCGTTGGTGACTTTGTTGATGCGGACATTTTCGCGGGCCGTGGCGATGGCAGCTTCGCTGAACTCAATGCCTTCGACATAGCGGTCTGACCGGCAAAGCCCCAGCGAAAGATTCCCGCTGCCGCAGAACAAGTCCAAAATGCGTGTCGGATTGTAGACCTCAACAAGTTCATGGACCAGGGACCGTACCGTCCGGTTGTGCCTGACGTTCACCTGTTGAAACTGGCCTGGCCGTGTGTGGTAGATCCGCTGGCGATCTTCATCGAAGGCAACCAGTGGAGCCGTTTTTAGATCCTTGATCAAACCAGCCCAGAATACGCCTTCGGTTTGACGAAGGCCCTCAACGAAGGCATCGAGGTCACGACAATCCGGGCTTGGAGGATAAACCGTGATGACGACTTGCGGGTCCCCGCCAGTTTGGCCACTGGCATCGGGCTGAGGAGGGATCTCCTGAAGTTCCATGCGGTAAGGCGTCGGTGTTCGAAGGGCCGGAGGCCGCGAGAATTTCGCAGATCCGAGATTAGCCAAAACACGATTGATGGTCGTAGCGGCAATGGCACAACGGTCGATTGGAACAAGATCGCGTGATCCGCGCCTGAAATAACCGAATGTAATACCGCCGTCAGACGCAAAAACGCCGCGTACGAAAATACGATTGCGGTACTCAAGGGTTTCCGGCGATCCAGAAATCGCGACGGGCACGGAGGCTTCTACTTTGCCAATACGGCCAAGGGCGGTCTCGACAAATTGCCGTTTCCAAGCGAGCTGCTGTTCGTAGGGTATCCCGTGCCATTGGCACCCGCCGCAACGCTCGCTATAGGCGCAGGGAGATTTCCCACGCAGCCCAGACGGTGTCGCGAACCTTGTTATTTTCGCGTCAGCGTAACGCCCGCTGTCACCGGTCACTTCAATATCGACGATATCCCCAGGGACGGCGTCAGCCACAAAGAAAACCTTGCCGTCGACGCGACCGATACCCTTGCCACCAAAAGCGACGGCAGTGACTTCAACGTTAGATAGCTGAGCTGCTGCTGGGCTTTGCTTTTGATCTTGGCTTGCCACTTCCGGAAGATTTTTTTCGAGTTTTTTCATTCCGTGAGGCCGAGCCTTTCGATTTGGGTACAAGTTCCAGTGTCACTTGGAGGCGGTGATGCTTTGTCACGTCGGCCAAGAAATCGGCAAGTGGCTGCTTGAGCAGACCAGCAATCGCAGCACCGGTTTCGCGGGCTAGAATCTGCAGCACTTCGTCCTTGCCTTTGCCCGCCCGGGCTACGAAAGTCAACAAGGTGTCGCGCAGCAGGTTCAAGTTAACGGATGTTTGATCTTCTATTCTGGCCATGATGTGCCAGTTCTCCCTCAATCAAGTGGATTAATTCGGGTGCTTCAGTCACATCTGACGCAGAAAGGATATCAAGGGCTTCCTGCAGTCGTCGATGGTCGATTGCTGCCTCGCCACCACTAATGTCCCCACCCCTTCCCGTTGTCCGGATCGCTGGAAGGTCGGGAACACTAAAGTTTGCTTCGTTGCTGAAAACGCCAGGCGACAGATCGGGGGACCTGCCGGTTTCAAAAGGTGATCCGTCACGCCATTCCACATAATGGCTGTCATAACTCAGGCGCCAGGCGATCATTTTAGATTCGTCCGGACTGAACCAGATCATCAAATCACAGCCCTCGTCCCCATGGTACCAGACCTTTTCGGAACCGAACTGCTGCATAAAGGAACTGTCGACGCGCTGAAGCGAACCAGCCAAAGTTGATGGCCTGATGAGGCGCCGCCAACCCGACATCGAATTTTCAGCGTTCTGAATCATTTCAAAACCTAAAAAGTGGATCGCCGGGGCCGCATCTCCGGCAGCAGAAATCGTTGGCTCTACCACGTCTTTCCAGGCAACTTTGATCGAAAACTCGAGGACATCAGGTCCGATCCGGACCCGGGATGAATAGCCATCACCGATCCCCATGCGACCCCAGGTTCGCTCGCTGACGACACTGCTAAAACCAGATTCCGAGACTTCCCGGACTACCATGATGTCTTGATCGCTCATCATCGTCATCCGACGGTGGTCGAAAGAGAAACGCTCCTTCATCCGCCGGTTTGGCTGTTTTGCGGCCTGCCGGGGACCATCGGTCCGCCCCAATTCCGACGCAACCTGCCGGATTTCACCGGCAAAGATCTTTTTTGTTAGAAAAAACCTGAACATCGAAACTCCGGGATATTTCGCTGGCGCTCAGAAGCAATCAGTTTCTCTTCGTTCATCCTCGATCTTTCTTGAGTCCAGCCGATACGATGCCAGTGAAAACTGAACTGAAATACCCAATCGATTCGGCGGTGTTAGCCGCCATATTGCTAGCGACCATTTTATGGAATGCGACGCCGGCGATTTGCTTTGCCCGGGATTTGTCGCCTGTTTACGAAGAGACCTTTGACATCGCAGCGGGTGGCGCGTCGCTCACCCGCGCGTCGAGGTACGGTGCAGCCCTGGCGAACCCCGCCCTGCTCCCTTTCAGTGGCAGTTTTCATCGTTGGCTTGGCAGCGAATTCTCTCTGCACATCAACCGGGAATCGGTGGCCATGGCAAAGACCATGGTCCCAGGGTCGTCGACCAGTGGTAGCAGCAGTTCCGATTTCGTCGATCACGTTTTCGAATCGCCTTTCCTGGCTGGGACGCAGACTTCCCTTGCCTATTTAAATGCGTACGGTGGCGTTGGATTTTTTTCAAAATTCGAAGTTGACCTGGAGGCCCAGGAATACGGGCCGACCGGACTCCCCGCGATCATCCTGAATGGAAAATCCTACACGGGGGGAACGGTATCTGCTGCCGGCCGGATTCCCTTTATGCCTTTGTCACTTGGCTTGACTGCAAAATACCTCATGATTTCGGAACCGAACCTCTCAATTGATTTGGCAGATCCCAATGCAGCGGCGCAGTTTCAGGATCCTTCTGCCTTGTCATCCCTCGTGAATCCATCCAGTGGAATTGGCTACGATCTGGGTGCCCTGCTGTTCATTCAAGGCCCAAAAGTTGATTGGCGATTGGCATTGAAGATTGACGATGCCACAGGAACTTCGTTCAGCGGCGGTGATTCGGTTGAGGATTTCAAGCAAGTGGTCAGCACCGGAGCGTCCGTCACATTTCACAGGGGCGCAGACGCCATCCACATCGCCGTCGATCGACGCGACCTGCAAAATGCTTATGGAACACCCGCATTCAAGTCAACCCGCGCGGGAGTCAAGGTTTTACTCCGCAGTTACATCGGGATCGCTGCTGGATATTATGACGGCTATCCGTCCGTCGGAGCGGAACTCGACTTCATATTTCTTAAACTCGGCGCCGCCAGTTACCGGCGGGAGCGGACGGATTCACCAGGACTTTCACCACGGAATGTATACGTCATGAACCTGGCAACTGGATTTTAGGAGGCGAAAAAGATTCCATCATGCGTTCACGAATCAACCCAATAAGAATGATTCCACACTTGCTTGTCTACCTTGCGACCTCGTCTTGCGGGACGTCGAACCTTGGCCGCTGCCCGGCGTCAAATCCTCTCGTGGCCTGCACCGAACTAACCACCGACGAAAAAATCCGGGAGGCATTGGATGACCAGGACCTTGCCTCGGCGCAAGTGCTGCTCGAAGCCGCGATCGCAGATGAACCTGAAAATTATGAACGCTACCCGCTACTTGCCGCAGTCTATGCTGGCCTGTCCGGATTTGACCTGTTGGCAATCGCAAGTTCTTCAGCATCATCGGGTGGAGGTGCATCGATCATGGATTCAATGGATGCCTTCCTGCCAACCCCTGAGGGCCTCACCCGGACTGAATATCGCGCCAAGATTGATCTTCTGGGACAGGCTATTTCCACCATAGAGGCTCTGCCGGCCGAATTTCTGGCCACATCAGCTACAGATAAATTTGCATCCAGTGCCAGTCAACAGCTGGGGATTTATCAGGCAGCCCAGGCATCGATGTACATGAAAATGTTCACCACAAACTTTGAAACAGGCCTGCCCGACCCAAGCCAGTTGTCGGACCTCACCGAGGAGGATGCCGCAGCAATCCTCGCCGTTCTCGCCAACGCAGCTGCGAGCGGCGGGACTTTCGCAGAGGCGGCAGCATCAACCCTGGCAACAATCAATTCAGGTGGTGGTACTGACCGTGACAATCTGGCAAACTTTTTGAGCACATGAATCGTGGCAATGGGGAAATTGAAATGAAACCGATGCGAAAATCCTGCCTGACCGTATTAGCCATAACATTGATTTGCATATTGAATGTTGCGGCAAAAAAAGGAAAGCCGGCCATTGATGGTGCTGCCCTGAAAACAACACTGGCAGCAATCACGTCCGATTTTCAAAAACTGGAAAAGAATCTTCAGCAACAGAAGGCAAATTTTTCCAAAGGCATACGCAAACCCGGGTTTGATCCACAAGAAGCCGTTCGCCTGGACAGGCATTTCCGGAATGAAATCCAGAATGCAGCCAAGTTGGATGAAAAATGGGTCAAGGCGTCCCAAAAAGGAGGCCGGCTAAACGCAAAAAAACATAACTGGGAAAGCAAAATCACACGCCTCCATGTCCAATGGGTAAAACAAGCAATGGCGGCGGGCGAAAACCCGAAGGCAGGCAAGGGAGCACACCTCGCATCCCTAAAACTCATGCAAACCGTGATCGCAAGGTCGGAAAACGAATCTGAGCTGGCCGGCTTTCGTCCGCGGCTTGCACGGCTGTATCAATTATCCGAAAAACACGCGGATGCGGTGCGAGCATTCATGGAACTTGCTGACCCCCAACGAACGACCGATGCACGCCGTCGCATCCAATACTTGACCAGTGCCGCAGCGTCGCAAGCGGTTCTGGCTCATTGGCCGCTGACCCCGCCATGGCGGGAGGTGGCTGAAGCCAAGCTCAAGGAGTCCCCGCGGTCGGGCGACCCCGGCGCACGCCAGGGATTGAAAGATATCTTCATCCGTCTCGCCCAAGAACAAGGCGGGATCGATAACACTTCGAACTGGACGTATGACGCTCACACAGGACTCATCGACTGGACGGCCGGACGGACTCAAGAGGGAATGGACTTGTGGAAACCACGATTGAACTCCCAGGCTGCGTTGAATGGAAAGGCGTCAAACCACCGGGCTCAAGCCGGAGGCTTCACGCTGATTGAACTTCGCGCAAAAAAATCCTGGCCTGAACTCGAAGCCACGGCACGGCAAGCCATCGCGTTGCGTTGGCTGCCGGTACATGGAAAACAAAAGATTGACCCTGTTGCCATGCTGGGCGACGCACTATTTGAAGGCGGAAAAGCCCTGTTGACTGCTGGCGATGCACCCAATGCTGAAGCCAAATTCGCCGAATTCACCGGCAGTTTCAGAAAAGACAGGCGCTATGAAGAGGCCTTTTTCCTGCGCGGCAAGGCAGAGCAAGGCGCACGACATTTTATCGAGGCACTGACGACATTCAAGGATTTCATTGGAAGATTTCCGGGGTCCCGGTTTAACGAGGAGGCGACAAGGACAGGCTTTGACCTGGCCACGGACATGGCCGATGAAGAATCCGGTCTTTACCTCGGCAAGCACTATATCTCGTCCCACAGCAAAAGTGGGCACGCACGCCGCATCACGGAATCCTACGCACAACTGGCTCTTGGCAATGGATTCTACAGCGATGGCGTTGCTGCACTGGAAAGCCTTGCTGCGAAAGTGAAGGACAAGTCCGGACGCGCAGACGCCCTGGCACGGATTCTAGATATCCAGGTCCTGGTCGCAACGCCGGACTCTGTCCTTGATACTGCAAATCGTCTGATCCGCCTTGGCAATCTACCGCCAGAAATCATGTTGCGTGTTTTCCGCGCCCAAGCCCGTGCCGCCTCAACATCCAACAAAAAAGCACTGGTTTCCCGCGCAAAATCCGAGGCTGCTAAACTGTGGGCACGCCTGGGAGACAGCGATCAGCAAAACCGGGACGCGTGGGGAGAGATCCTTTTTATCGAAGCCGAAGAGCATGGCAATAAGGAGATTGGTGAAATCTTCAGCCTCGAGATCCAGGATCCCACCGCGCACCTTGCCCGGACCGGAGCCGAATACGACCAAATCAAAAGTGCATACGACGGCGTTTGTGGTATCGGAAGAAACCTGTACTGCGCAGCCGCCCTGTTTCGCGTTGCAAGGGTTGCAGAGCGTTTTCAAACCGCAATCTCTGACCTTGGAATCCCCGATACCCTTGAGGCTGCCGTTGTTGAACAGTTCAAGACCAGGAAGGCTGAGCTGATCAACCGTTGGCAAAAGGATGCTGCTGCCGCGGACAGCCAGGCGTCAGAACTGGCTGGTCAGGGCATGGCCCCAACAGGCTATTCCATGGCGATTCAACTCGGTGGTGATGCAGATTTGATCCTTGATGACCGGACCATAGCCGGATTTCACGGTTTCACACAGATTGATGTGAGGTAACGCACAGTGATGTTCAACACTCAAGTTAGCCAATGGGCGTTTCCTTTACTGCTTGTTTTGACAAGCCTCGGAATTGAAGGATGCGTGACTTCGGGTTCAAAGAAAACCGAAGAGGGCGTCGCCTCAAGTCCCGGCGTCATTCGCCACAGTTTTGTTCTGCCCCTTGGTGGAACTGCTGCCGTGTGGAACGGGAACGAAGGTGGAATCCTTCCCGAAGTGTTCTCTCTGCTTGAAAAAGGTGACTTGGAAGGAGCCGAAAGGACCGCACGGGCTCAGCTTGCTAAATCACCGGCAGATCCCCAGGCTTTTCTTGCACTTTCAGCCAGCCTCCTGATGTCACGAAAAATTGAGTTGGCTAACTATTACGCCACCCGCCTGGCTACCCTTCAACCAGATGCACCTGCCGTTGAACAATCCTCTGCCAAAAATATTCAGGGCATTGCCAAAATGCTTTTTGCGGTCGGCTCAACCCGCAACGAAGATTTTGACGATGCCGCGACGATCTTTCGCGATGCCCTTTCGGCATCTGGCACTCAGGTTGCTGCAGCCCTGAACCTAGGGGAACTGGAATTGATGCGCGGTCGCCCCACCGAATCCCTCGCTGCATTCGGACAGGCATCGGAGCGCTGCAATGAATGTCGTCCCGCCCTCTATGGCGCAGGGATTGCATCCATACGCGCACGCCAGTTTGACCGGGCGCGAAATGAATTCAAACAGCTCGTGAAACGAAACGACAAGGATGACGAAGCCCATTATCAACTTGCAGTAACGGAGTATTATGGGTTCCAAGATGTCGACGGTGCATCCCGCCGGCTGAAAGACCTTGCCACGGGAGGCACGGACACTCGGGTTCGGGCCATGGCTGAATCGCTGTTGCGAAAGTTGCGCGCGTCCAAATAGAAGTCACCAAGAGAATTCGCAAGGAGAAGTCATGAAGAAATTCAGTTTACTGATGGCAACCATGTGCCTTGCGGGATGCAAGCCATCGCTGATCAGCCACTTGCGCACAACGGCATACATTATCGGTGGCAAGGACAACATCCGCCGCATTGAGGACCGCACTCCAGTCGATCCAGCTGCAGTCGCACCCACAGAGGATTTGATCAAGCGCATTGCAGAGACTGCGGTCTTGATTGTGACGCCCCTCACAACGGGTGAAACCAGATTTTGTTCCGGGAATATCTACAAGTCGGCCAATGGCCCAGTGGTCTTGACCAACCGCCATTGCTTTTCACCAGACAAGGAACACTCTGCAAGCGCGGTGGGATTTGACCCATGGGCTTGCGAGAAAACCCAAATCTACCGCGGTTTTGACTTGGCCACCGCACAGCCTTCGATCAAAACCACTTGTGAAAAAGGCTCCCTGCGCGTGAACCCGAAGCTTGACCTTGCCGTTTTTAAACTTGCCGATGGCGCCATTGAAAATGGACTTGAATTGCGTGCGACGGACCCCGCACCGGCCGAGCGGTTGCGGGCCCTCATCGTTCATTTTCCAGATGTTGAATCCCAACGGATCCGAATGGATATCACCAAATTCCCTGGTGCACCGGCCACCGCACCTCGCATGGCAGTGACCTTCGAGGATTGCAATACCGCCGGATATTTCAAGCCCGACGCCTATTCCGTAGACCCAAGCTTGCCGTACGCGATCCGCCATACGTGCGACATGATCAAGGGGTCCAGCGGATCGACTTTAGTCGACGCAAGCACAGGTGAATCCCTCGGCGTCAACTGGGGTGGAATCAAATTTGGGGACACTCCGACTTCAGAGGCCTACAACATCGCGACCCGCGCAGGACTTGTCGCTTCGTTCCTCGCCATGCCCGAAAGCGATCTTGATAAATTTCTCCTGGCGCTAGCCGAAAAACCACCAGAAGGCTTGGTCGGCAACGGCGAAGCTGACGCCACCACCGAACGTTCAAGCAAGTCACGGCACCTATCGGCAGCTGGCTGTGCTAGAATTTCAACCCATGATGAAAACAATTACAAAATCACCATGGATGCAGGCTGGCTTTTGCTGGGCGCTTCTCTTGTTCTCTGCATCAGCCGCCGCAGAGAATCATGCCTCGCAAAAAAAAGACAACAAGCTCACGACTAACTTTAAAACTGAATTTACAATCAATGACTGGGCCGTTCGACGTTTGCGCCATGAGGCCACGATCGCAACACAACAAGGCAAGGTTCCGGTAGATCCTCTTCCCAGACCCGCAAATTGTACCGTCAACGTCGCAAAAGCTGATGACCTCTCAAAAATCCTGTCCAACGCAGACCCTCGTGCACGGCAGGAGTTAGGGTTGGCAGCGCTAAAGTCAGACCCTTTTCGTGCTTTTGTCTGCCACTATCGTGACGCGCTAGAGAAAGTCATGGGTGATTCAAATGTCACAGGCACTCAGCCGCAGATGCCGGATGTTGCCATGGCCGCGCGGGAGGCGTCAGTGCAACTGATCTTACAATCCGTTCATGCCTGCGGCAGGTGCCAGGATGCTTCCTTGCTGAAAACTGTGGCCGCTGGCAGTGCCGTCGCAGCGGGGATGTATCCCGAGGCTCTGCGACTTCTGTTTGAACTTCTTGAGACCCAGCGTGACCTTCGCGACGTCTACGAATCGGTCCAAAAGACATACGCCGCAAGGCAACGTGGAAAAGGCGAGGTCTCCCTGGGCGCTCCCCGCTGAAGGCCGAAGCCCAGACCTGTCAAAGAAACTGACAATTCAGGACTCATCGTGAACAATGACTTGATTGGCACGCATTTTCATGCCCTGATTTGGTTAATATAATCAATAAATACGGTGGGTTAAAAATCATCGGGATGAAAAGTTTCTGGCCCTGAACTTGCTTTCCCACTAGTATCATCAGTGAAAACAATCACTCAATGGAGGCACCTCATCCATGCGCATGCTCATCACCATGTCCACACGCGCCACAGCCAAATTGAGTATGCTCGTCGTGGCAGGATTATTGGTCGTGACGGGATGTTCCCGCCAGTCGTCACAGCTTGAAGGCGACGACGATCCCGTCCGCATTCCGGATGCAGTGGACGCCATCACAGGAAATCCCCAGGCAGGAGATTCGCAAGCCGGCGAACCTGGCAGTGCCCTTGTGACCATTGAATTACCTGCTTTCAACAAGCGGACGTCCTCTCAATGGGGCCCTGCCCTGCAAGACATCATGAACCATGAGGCCCCAGGCGACAGCAACGGCTATGATGACCTGATCACCCTCGGCCATGAAACGACCCACGGGATCAATTCCCACGTTCGCAATCGCATGAACAATACCGGGAAGCGCGCCAACGGCTATTACCTGATGGACAACCGGGCCGCGTTGGTTGAGGAACCGAACATGCGCAAATCCCAGGTGGCACCTTTTGTACCGCGTTCCTTGCGAAATTCACGATATGACCTTTACCTCGCAGGCCAGTCCGGGTGGGATGACATGCCGACCTACATCATGGATGAATGGGTGGCTTACATTAACGGGTCTGCCGCAGGCGTCGATCTCGTAAACAAAGGCATCTGGCGCGCCGGTTGGCGGGATGGCGTGAAGGGTACGATCGATTTCAGCGTGTTTTCCGTAGCCCTTGGCATGGCAATCGAAAAGCATGATCCTGCCTATTTCAAATCAAACACCCAATTCCGGGAATTCCTGGCCTACAACCTGAAACGCGGGATGAAGGTTTTTTTCGAGGGACGCAAAATGACCGATTTTGCCGACCAGGAACAAGACGATTACTACCGCAACTTCCGCGACGGAACCGAAGCGTCCGCCATGCGGGATTTCCTGAACCGGACCTACGGCGAGTCCTGGGTCAAAGCTGCTGTCTTCAGCGAATAAATCTGCTATTCCTTTCGGCATAAGCTAAAGCTCGCAAGCCCCCTCTGTCAGAGAACTTGCCGCCGAAAGGATCCCACACGTGAATCAAAATCGCGCGAAACATCCCCTTATGCAGGCCATTGCATCTGGTCGTGCCCTGCTGATGGACGGCGCCATGGGAACAGAGCTCTACGCCAAGGGCACATTCATCAACAAATGCTTTGAGGAACTGAACCTGACCAGCCCCGCGCTGGTGGTCGAGGTCCACTTGGCCTACTTGCGCGCTGGTGCCGATATCATTTCGACCAACAGTTGGGGTGCAAATCGTTACAAACTTGCGGGGCACAACCTTCACGACAAAGTGAAGGAAATCAACCATAAGGCCGCCGAGGTCGCCCGCAATGCTGCCAAGGCATCTGGCCGCAACGAGATCCTCATTGCCGGGAGCATTGGACCACTGGGCGTCCGGATCGAGCCCTGGGGCCCCACGTCTTTTGACGAAGCCAAGGAAGCCTTTGCCGAGCAGGTCCAAGCCCTCGTTTCAGGTGGAATTGATGCCATATCCCTTGAAACCTTTTCCGACATCAGTGAGCTGCAGCAGGCCGTGCTGGCTGCCCGCGAGGTCGCCCCAGGAATTCCTGTTTTAGCCCAAATCGCGATCAATCCCGATGGAAAATCACTGATGGGAACGCCCCTTGAGTGGGCCATGAAAAAACTCGACGAATGGGACGTCGATATTGTGGGGCTGAATTGCAGCGTCGGCCCGCAACCGATGATGACCGCTCTGCCAAAAATACGTGGCACAACAAAACGTCCGTTATGCCTGCAACCCAACGCTGGAATGCCCAAGCTGGTCGAAGGCCGGACTTTCTACATGAGCACTCCGGAATACTTCGCAGAGTTCACCAAGGGATTTTTGCAGTCGGGAGTCAGCATCATCGGAGGGTGCTGCGGGACGACGCCGGAGCACATCCGGGCGATGGCGAACGCCTTTCGGCACCACTCCGCCATGGCGGCGAATGAACAGGCCAGCATCACCGGCCAGGGTTCAACCTGGCGTCGGGTTGGTTCTCTTGCGACCCCAGACAATACGGAATCCCTCGCAGGGGTGACGCCAGTCAGACCAGAAGAAAAATCGTCGTGGGCCCGGAAAATTGCCTTGGGCGAGCGCGTGCACTCTGTGGAACTCTTGCCCCCCGCCGGGGTCAGGATGGGTAAAATCATCGAGCAGTCGAAAAAGCTCAAGGCTGCAGGAATTGATGCGATCAATATCCCCGATGGTCCGCGGGCCAGCGCGCGGATGAGCGCAATTTTAACCGCAGTCATGATTGAAAAACGCGCCGGGATTGAAACCGTTCTGCACTACACATGCCGGGACCGCAACCTGCTCGGGATGCAATCCGACATGCTGGGAGCTCAAGCCATCGGACTTCGAAACATGCTCCTGGTCACGGGCGATCCACCAAAGATGGGCACTTACCCAAATGCGACTGGCGTGTTTGACATCGATGCGATCGGCTTGACCAACATGGTCTCACGCTTGAATCGCGGAATTGATTTGGGTGGCCGCCCCATCGGTGAACCAACCGCCTTGAGCATCGGCGTTGGCGTCAACCCGGTCCATCGCGACTTTGAATACGAAATGAAGAGATTCCGCTACAAGGTTGAAGCCGGGGCTGAATGGTGCATCACGCAACCCGTGTTTGATCCTGAGGCGCTTTTCCGGTTCATCGACTATCTGGACAAGCACAAGTTGCACATTCCAGTCATCGCCGGCGTGTGGCCACTTCTTTCCCTGCGCAATGCTGTTTTCATGAAAAACGAAGTGCCTGGGGTGGTCATTCCTGACAGCATCATCCGCCGCATGGAAAAACCACAGGACCCGGAAGACGCAAAAAAAACAGGCGTCGAAATTGCGCGCGAGATGGTGGAAAAACTCGGCAGGAACATCCAAGGCCTGCAATTATCGGCTCCTTTTGGCCGCATCGACCTCGCCCTTGCAATCGTTGCCCCCTGAATGAGAAAGGGATTTCCCTTCCTTTTGGTGATTCACCAAAGCTCCTTCAACGGTCCATCTAAACTCCCGACAAAAGCCTGCCGATAGCCAAATTGGACTATTGGCGGGATGTCCCATGTCGCTCGATTTATTCAAACAACTTCTCCGTGCTGCACTCCAGGCAAAAGCCTCTGTGCTCCATATTCGGGTGGACCGCGTTCCTTCCGCTGAATCAGAGGCCGGCCTCAGCGACCTGCCTTGCCCGCCTGTCAAAGGGCAAGAAATCATGGACATGATCAATGGCATTGCGCCGTCTGAGACCGCCGCCCTTCTGAGCCAAGGCAAGATGCGGGGCAGCCTTAATTTGGGAGGAGCCGGCAAGGTAAATTTCATCGGGACTGCAGCGAACAACCTGCCGACAGCACTTCTTGTCTTCTTTTCACCAGATGGCGACAAAAAGTTCGAGGAAAAATGGCAGATGCTCCAGAAGGCGGCCTTGGGTACCAAGGAACAGGCGCCTCCGGTAGAAAATGCCCTGCCACCAGAGGCCTTTGCTGCGATGGCGAACGCCAAGGCAAAACCTGCGAAGAGTCCCGACGTAGCTTCAATTCCAGATCCAGCACAAAATCAAAACAATGCCGTGCCTTCGAAAGGGGGCGCTTCGACGGATGCACCTGTCTCACAGGCAGCTTCAACACTGCAGGAAATTGAATACACACCTTTTTCCAAAGGCGAGCAGACGGTCAGTGCCGGTGGCAACGAACTCGACCGGTACTTGAAAGAAATGGTGAAACGCAAGGCAAGTGACATACACCTGACCGGGGGCGAGCCAGTTTGTTTCCGGGCGGATGGCGAAATCGTCCGCGTGCCAGACACGATGCTGACACCCGAATACATGAAGCAACTTCTTGAACCAATCATTCCGCCGCGGAATCGCGAGGAGTTCCTCAAAATCAACGACACCGACTTCGCTTACGAAGTGACTGGTGTGGGACGTTTTCGCGTCAACATATTTCGCGACAAGAACGGCGTGGGATCCGTGATGCGTCACATTCCTTCGACGATCCTTACCGCTGAACAACTGAAGCTGACGCCGTCGATCACCAATTTTTGCAAGCTCAACAAGGGCCTTGTTCTGGTCACTGGCCCGACCGGAAGTGGCAAGTCCACCACCTTGGCTGCGATGATTGACCTGATAAACAAAAATCGGCATGACCACATTTTGACGGTCGAAGACCCGATTGAGTTTGTTCATTCCCAGCAAAAGTGCCTCGTCAACCAGCGCGAGGTTCACCGCCATACGACTTCGTTTGCGCGCGCACTGAAAGCCGCCCTGCGCGAGGACCCCGACATCGTCCTCATCGGGGAAATGCGCGACCTTGAGACCATTTCGATTGCGATTGAGACCGCCGAAACCGGTCACCTGGTTTTCGGGACACTGCATACCACGACCGCGGTTTCGACCGTCGACAGGATCATCCAGCAGTTTCCCGCCGAACGGCAGGAACAGATCCGGATGATGCTTGCCGGCGGATTACGTGGCGTCGTGGCCCAGAACTTGTTGAAAAAAATTGGCGGAGGCCGCGTCGCAGCCCACGAAATCCTGGTGGTGAATGATGCCGTGAGTGCGATGATCCGCGAGGGCAAGAACCACATGATCCCCAACCACATGCAAACCCAAAAGGCCGACGGAAACCAATTGCTGAACGAGGCCCTGATGAACCTCGTTTCTGGAAATGTGGTGAGTCCTGCCGATGCCTATGCAAAGGCGGTCGATAAAAACAACCTGGCCGAAATGATGAAGCGCAAGGGCATCGACACAACCCCATTTGAGATGAAAAAGTCGGCCTGAGCGTTGGCCTCAACGTTGACCTGAACGTTTTGCAAAATTCCCGGCCTCGTAGTAACAATACGAGGGCAAGGCCTAGCGGCCCGCAGCATTCACCGTCGAATGCCAAACTGGGGATCAAGCCAGATGTCGGACGTGCGGATAACGCAATATAAACGGGTGCTTGGCAAAACCTGCCTGGCAGCTGCCTGTTTCCTTGCCACCGCCTGTGGCCGCGGCGGTTCGTGGGCGAATCTCGTCGATAATCGGCTGGACGAGCGGGCAGACGATCAGGCCGCCCTGCGGATCTACGGGGGCCAACCAGTACCCCGCAACCAGTTCAACAGCGTCGTTGCCCTTCATGATTCCGCGCGGGTCGCCTGCAGTGGGACCCTGATCCACCCTCAAGTCATCCTGACGGCCGGTCATTGCGTCGAAACACGCCCAGGACTCCCAGCGATCTCCGGTGTCTCCTTTGGCCAAGGCCGCGAAGGTGGACGCAAGCTGCCACAGCAGGCGATTTCTGCCACAGCAATGCACCCAGAGTTCCGCCATCACCCACGCGGCAATATGGACATCGGCCTCGTTTTTCTGGACAAGGCGGCCTCTGTTCGTAACCTGGTTCCGGCGGCACTTCTCTCCGAGCCTGAAAAAATCAGATCCATTTCTCCCAATTTGACCATGGTCGGCTACGGCAGGCGTGAAGATGGTGGAACCGGCAAAAAATTTTCCGTGACCGTCCCTGTGACCCAAATGAATCCTTCAGAAATAGCCCTCGGCGGAGCGAGCCAGGACTCCTGCGAAGGAGACAGCGGAGGACCAGCCTTTGACCAGAATGGGCAAATCGTTGCCGTGATATCCCGCGGGCTGAACATTGGCTGCGGAGGGGGCGGTGTCGCCACCGTTGTGGCGGATGCGGCCTGTTGGATCAGGCAGGAGTCCATCACCCGTGGTTTCGATATCCCCATCGATCAACCTTGTGGCGACGATGCGGCACAGAAAAAAATGCTGACGCTTGCAGCCGTGGCATCCAACAAGACCGGCTCCTCCATCGACATTTCCGGCTGGTATCTGGAATCCATCTTGGGGTTGCACGAGCTTGCACCCTCAGCAACTTTTATTGACCTCAAAGGCAACCACCTGCGGGACGTCACGGAACTGTTGAAAATCCGTGACCTAAAACTCGTCGACATCTCCTTCAATGATATTCCCATGGAGCAGATTGACCTGCTGCTCCATGCTGGGATTGAAGTCCGCGGTGTCCACACCCAGGCATCAACCTTTCTGGACACCAGGTTTCGTGCCGCGTGCCTAAAGTCGAGTCCATCCCAACTTCCTGGAGCTGCATGGATC
>CANJZQ010000012.1 GCA_947479535.1 Oligoflexales bacterium
ACGACAGTCCATTTCACCCATGGTGGATCTGATATTCGACTTGTGGTCTTCGGTCCGGCTTGATCGAGTCAGCCTTTCGGAGAAACAGGCCCGTCATCCTGAGCGTTAGCGAAGGATCCTTTCTTCAACCCGTCATTCTGAGGCCGTAGGCCGAAGAATCCTTTCTTCTCTGCCGCCTACTTCGGATGACGAATTTCGTCAGAACGAAGGATTGATTCCCCGACAGGCTGGCTGGCTGGCTGGCTTGCCACGCGCCTCACCACGACGTCGGGGCGTAGTCCTTCAGGAATTTTCCCCACATGTGTTCGCCCGTGTTGAGCCCGTGGAAAATCGGGTCCACAATGCGGGCGGCGCCGTCCACGATGTCGAGGGGCGGTTCAAATCCGAGTTCATTTTTTTTCCGGGATGCGTGCTGCGCCGGATCTTCGTCGGTGACCCAGCCAGTATCCACGGCATTCATGTGGATGCCATCCTTGACGTAATCGGGGGCTGACGTCTGCGTCATCATGTTCACGGCGGCCTTGGCCATGTTGGTGTGCGGGTGTTTATCGGTTTTAGTGTAGCGCGTGAATTTGCCTTCCATCGCCGACACGTTGACGATGTGCTTGTCGCGACGTGATTCCGAATGGTCGTTGCCGGCAGGGTCACGCAGCATCAGTGGCTTCAGTTTTGAGCACAAGATAAACGGTGCCACGGCATTGATCAGTTGAATTTCAAGCATCTCTGCCGTCGACACATCAGCCAGTTTCATGCGCCAGCTGTTCATCGCGCGCAAGTCGACTTGCTGCAGGTCGGCATCCAATTGTCCGACCGGAAAAACATCGCTGCCGCAGCTCAAATCATCTGGCAGAAGTGGCATCTGAGACATTTTTGCCGAGGCGAAAAGTCCCGGTGCCAGTGTGGTTTTGTCGTCAATGGAGCGCGGCAAGCCGGACGTGCCGGATGCGTTGGACGTGTAGGACAGTAGCCCGTGGTTGGAATCGCCGGGCAACATGATTTGCTGTTCGATCTTTTGGCGGCAGGCAAAAAAACCGCTGAGCAAGCCCAAGGCCTCCGGATCGTCCGGAAGTTTGGATTCAACGTCCATCATGTGATCGTAAAACCCGCGAGGTTTGCGGACGGTTTGGGCGGCATTGTTGAGCAGAAAATCCAGGGTCGGATACTGCTCGGAAATGTGCTGTGCAAAAAGTTCCACACTTGGCGCATGGCGTAAATCCAGGCCGTAGATCTGAAGGCGGTTCTTCCAGTCGGCGAAGTCTGCCTCGCGCCGGTAGCGCAGGGCAGCATCGTGGGGGAACCGGGTTGTGACGATGACTTGGGCGCCGGCCCGCAGCAGCAGCAAGGCCGCCTGGAAACCGATTTTGACCCGCGATCCAGTCACCAGGGCAATACGCCCCCGGCAGTCGGCGGTTTGAAAGCGCTTCTCATAATTCAGGGCGGCACAGGCAGGGCACATCGAGTCGTAAAAGAAGTGCAAATCCTGATAGCTGGATTTGCAGACGTAACAGCACTGGGGGTTGGTCAGCCTCAGGTTCTGGCTCTGATTCGGGCTTTGGTTGAGGCTCGGCATGATTTTTTCCGGAGCCTCAAACGTGGCCGTGGTCCGGGCCTGGCGCAGGCCAGTTGCGGCCTTGGCGGCGCGGTCGCTGGCCTCATCGGCCCTTTTGCCTTGGCGGCGGAATTCCCGGACCAGTTTTTTCAGGGCAAAACGGTCCGGTTTTGAGACGCGTCCTGCGGTCATGACGAGGCGCGTGCGGTCTTCTTCCGACAGTTGAGTCAGGATGCCGCGGTCGTTCATTATGGCTTCAAGGGTCCGAAAACATTGCATTAACTCAGCGGCATCGGGCCTGAAGGCAGGCGCCGCCCCAGGGCTGTTTGAAGCCATAGCCGACTGGTTTGTTGATTCAATATTCATGGGCATCAGCCAAATTCCACCAGGGTTCGACAAAAGGTCATCGTGGCCGGGTTTCTAGCACAGGTCCCACGTCCATGACCACTTATCCACACCATGCTGCCTATTTTTTCACCGTCGCGGTGGCGGTGACGGTGACATTAGGTGCCATTGGACGATCTGGGTCGATCTGGTGCAAAGGTCCGTTGTTGGAGCAAAATCGTGCGAGCAACATCGGGTGAGGACGGACATGCAGGTTGCAGAAAAAATTCAATCTTTGGAGCACCTGTCACAGGTCGAGCTTGTTGCGGCCTTGGACAAGTACCTCGGGACCGAGCGTCGCCTGCTTGGATGTTTCATCTTGTACCTCATCGAATTTGATCGTCGAAAAATTTTTCGCGAACTTGGTTTTTCTTCCTCGTATCAATGGATGACCAGTGGGCTCGGCCTGTCGGAGTCCAGTGCGGTTCGCCGGACGAATGCGGCTCGGATCATGGTTCGGTTTCCACACCTGGCCGAAAGAATTTTTTCAGAAATCTTGAACGGACAGTTGAGCGTCATGGTCCTGTCGATGATTTTTGCCCATATGAACAACGAAAATTGCGTTGAACTGATCGAAAATATTTCTGGAAAAAACCGGCTTGAAGTCGAAAAGTTCCTGGCCAACCGGATCGAGGGCTATCACGCCATGCAATCCACGCGGGCGTGGATGAGAATTTTGCCTGGACCGTCAAAACCTTCAGGGTCATCAGAGATTTTAGAGCCTTCAAGAGCATCAAGTCAGCATGTTCAAAACGAAGTTGTTTTTGAGGCAAAATCCAATCAGATGCCAGCCCCCGTGGCACCCGCGACGCAGGTCCCAGGCCCTGCAATCAGGCTGGCGGTAACCCTCGTCGGTGAGGGGGCACGGGATCTATTGCGCCTGCGCGAACTTTATCCTTACCGGGATCCGTCTCAGATCATCAATGACGCCCTATGTATGATGCGAAAAGCGCGTGATCTGCCGGCCAGTCGAGTGCCCAAAGCCATCCAGCGTAAAATTTTTGCCCGGGATGGCAATCAATGCACTTTTGTTTCCGATGATGGACGCCGCTGCAGCGAGCGCGGACGCCTTCAGATCGACCATATTTTGCCCGTGGCAAAAGGCGGCGATGATCGCCCGGAAAATTTACGACTTTTGTGCGCCGCGCACAATCAGCTGATGGCGGAGAGGCATTTTGGCAAGGACTTCATGCGGGATAAGATCATCAGCGCAAAGCACTGAAAATCTCACGCCCGTAAGGTTCGTCCAAAAACTCTTAAAATCGCGCTTAATGCGGCGATAGACGCCGTTGTTTTCGCCAAAAATGGAATTTTACGACGGCGAATCCGAGCAACATCAAAAACAATTCGTAAACAGGGGCAGCGATCCAGATCAGGCTCGCCGTTGATCCATCGGTCGAACGAAGGACATCGACCAGAAAGGAGGCCTGGATCAAAAGTGCTGGAGCGCCCAAGGCAGCGACTTCAAACGACGATGAAGCATTACGCGTCAGCCACCAAAAGATCGCCGACGGCAGTAAATTCCAGACCATCAAAGCGGCCTGCAAGTGGGCGATCTCAGTGCCCTGCCAATTGCTCACCAGAACATAGGTTTGAATCAAAACAGCGCCGATCAAAATCCCAAGACGGATCATAGGGGCAACTCGCTGTAGTTTTCCAAAATCTGTTTCAAGGTCGCCAGATAGCTTGCGCCACCCTCGCCATCCACCACCCTGTGATCAAACGTCAGGCTGATGAGCATCATGGGACGAATGGTGATCGCGTCATCGATCACGACCGGGCGCTTCACGACGGCGCCGATGCCAAGGATGGCAACCTGGGGTTGATTGATGATCGGGTTTGAAGTCAGGCTGCCAAAGCCGCCTGGATTTGTGATGGAAAAGGATCCGCCCTGGACGTCTTCCGGCAAAAGCTTTTTGTTGCGCGCGCGGGAGGCAAGATCGTTCAATCGGCGCGCAGTTCCGGTTAGATTCAGGTCCTGCGCCTTTTTGATCACGGGAACAATCAGGCCGTTGCCAAGGGCTACGGCGCAACCAACATTGATGTCTTCTTTCCACAGGATGTCGTCGCCATCGAGGGAGACATTGACGATCGGATGCTGCTTGATGGCCTCAACGGCCGCATGGATAAAAAATGGCGTGTACGTCAGTTTGAAACCCTCGCGCGCTTCGAACGCCGCCCGGTGCTTCTCCCTGATTTCGAAAACCCTGTTCAGATCGACTTCAAACACCGTGGTCACGTGGGGCGACACCCTCACCGATTCAACCATGTGTTCTGCAATCAGCCGGCGCATTTTGGTCATCTTCTCGCGCCGGACTGGATTTTTTTCCAGGCACTCAACGCCATCAATGATTTGCGTCTGGACCCGTGGCGATTTTCCGAGAGCCTCGGAAGGTGCAGGTGCAGATGCTACGGAATTACCCGCATGTGCCGCGGCTTGCCTGTGGTGGGCACCGCTTGCGATGTAACCATCCAAGTCGATCTTCGTGATGCGCCCGTGAAGTCCACTGCCAGGGACGTAGCCGAGGTTGATATTCAGATCGCGGGCGATTTTGCGCACCAGGGGCGAAGATCGAACCGAGCTTGTTGGAACCAGTGCCGGAGTGGCCGGCCTGATTGAACTGGCTTGGGCCGGTGCCGGTTTGACCTGCGCACGAGATGTAGTTTTGGATGCCACTGAGGCAGATGGAGTTGCGGTCGAAACAGATGCCGAAATGCTGCCGTCGGAACTGATATGACCGATGATGGAATTGATCAGGACAACGTCACCCTCTTTCGCCAGGGTCGCCACGAGGACGCCGTCGGCGGGGGCCGGGATTTCCGTATCGACCTTGTCCGTCGATACCTCCAAAAGCGGCTCAGCCTTGGACACCTTGTCGCCCGGCTTCTTCAGCCACTTGACCAGGGTCGCTTCGTTGATGCCCTCGCCCATGAGCGGCATCAGGATTTCAATTTGATTTGCCATGCGATTTCTCCGTTACCGGGACTTTTGCCTCATCCACAATTTACATGTGGATCGCGTGACCGAGGGCCGCATGGGCGGCTTCCATGATCGTTTCTGACATGGTTGGGTGGGGATGAATCGTCTGGCCGATTTCGTCGACCGTCGTCTCCAGAATTTTTCCCAACGCAAATTCTGCGATCAATTCAGTCGCCCTTGCACCGATGATGTGAACGCCGAGGATCTCGCGGTATTTCGGTTCGTAAAGAATCTTGATGAAGCCTTCTGTCGCATTTTCGATTTTGGCCTTTGCCATCGGCGAGAATGGAAACTTGCCGGTTTTGTATTCGATTTTTTTGGCTTTCAACGTCTGCTCGGTCATCCCGATGCTGGCGATTTCCGGGTAGCAGTAAATGGCATTGGGATTTGCCTGATAGTTGATGACGGTCGGATTTTTTCCGGCCAGGGATTCCACGGCATGCATGGCTTCTGCAGACGCCGTGTGGGCCAGGGCAGGAGTCGCCAGGATGTCGCCAATGGCATAGATCCAATCGACATTGGTTTTGTAGTGGCTGTCGGTCACGACAAACCCGCGGTCCGTTTTCACGCCGAGCAGTTCAAGTCCAATGTCGTTGGTGACCGCCTCGCGGCCAATGGAAACCAGAACACGATCAAAATCGCGCGGCTTGCCGCCCTCAAGGGTCACAGAGGCTGACTTGCCGTTGTTATCTTGAATCGCCGTGACTTTCGTGCCGATCTCAAACGTGATGTTTTGTTTTTTCAAATGTTTGACGAGTTCGCCGACGGCCTCTTCGTCTTCCGATGGCAGGATTTGCGGCGCAACCTCAATCACAGTGACTTGTGTCCCGAATCGCCCGAACAACGATGCAAACTCAATTCCGACCACGCCGCCGCCAATCACGGCCATGGTTTTTGGAACTTCCGCGATGGAAAGGACGTCGTCCGATGACAGGATGGTTTTGCCATTGGATTTGGCGAATGGCAGTTGGCGCACGCGCGATCCCGTTGCCAGCAGGACTTTTTTGGTTTCGATGTTTGTGACTTTTCCGTCGGGGCCGGTGACGTTTACCTTGGAGGGTCCGGCAAGGCGTCCAACGCCGTCGAAAACTTCAATTTTGTTTTTCTTCATTAAAAAACGCAGGCCCTTGCGCTGGGAATCAACGATTCCTTCCTTGCGGCCCATGATCCGACCCCAGTCATAGGTCGGGTTGCCTGCGTTGAATCCAAGTTCCTCAAGATGCTGCAGTTTGTCGTAGGTCTTGGCCGACTCAAGGAGCGCCTTCGTGGGGATACAGCCCCAGTTCAAGCAGGTTCCGCCCAGATGGGGCGCTTTCTCGATCAGGGCAACCTTCAGTCCCAACTGTGCCGCGCGAATTGCGCCGACATAACCGCCGGGTCCGGAGCCAATAACGACGAGATCGAATGAATTTGCTGCTGCCATAACCCGAAGCCTCCCAAAAACGGAGAAATCATTCTAAAGTAAACAGAGGGGCAGGATACATCAGGGACGCCATAAAACTGAAGCGTTACTTGAGGTTGGCGGAGGCCTGCGAAGTTTAGTGCGGGTTGGGTCGGGAGTTCAGTTGAGGGTGAAGTTTTGCAAGGCTTTTGCCGATAAGATTTTGTCTGCAGCCCGAGGCGGCAGGCCAAAAGGGGGACCTGTGAGCAAGCACATTCAAAGTCCTGAAAAGTCGCGAAACAAGGTCATTCAGATTGCGGACCACGCCAAACGCCGCGATGCCGCCCGCAAGGAAAAGGCGGACGCATCCAGCGTTGATCACGAGGCCCGGATTCTGATTGGCATCTCCAACGAAATTGACGCCATTGTCCTGCGCCATTTGCAGGCAGGGGATGTCGAGCCCCGCGATCTTGCGGGACTCTTGTCCCACAGGCTTGGGACCTTGATGTGCCACATTGAGGGCAAGGAAAAGCTTTGGGACGTCTGCGAGAAAGTCCTGAAAAAGCAGGCTGCAATCGACTGACGTTTTATTCGCCGCCCAAAAATTCAAGGCGGGCTTTGGCGGCAAGGATGTCCTCGGACGACATGTCGATGTAGGCTTGGAGCTGTTCGGTATCGAAAACGTCCATTTCCACGCGCTTCTGAACCTCTAAGAGCCTGATTTCAGCCACCGAGCCTCCGGCCACATTTAGCCGATCTAGATTCATTTTGTTGAAACGCATTTCGATCAGATGCTGCGCCAGCTCGCTCTTGTAGATTCGCTGTTTGGCTTCAAACCAGCGCACCATCGCCGCCGCCTCGGCTCGCTTCGCCTTGAGTTCGCGCTGGTCAAGTCCCGTCAATGCGGTCCGTTCGATAATCCTGCGGTCCACGGGCTCGTTGTGATCGATGGGCAATGAGTTGTCAGCCAGGGAATTGCTGGTGAAGCCGGGTATTGAAAACAGTACAATCGCGGCCATCAACAGAAGATTTTTTTTGCTGAAAAAGTTCATCGGGTTGTTCCTCCTGATTTTTCTGGACCTTCTAGTCTTTCTAGTCCTTCGATATTTCTTTTTTTACATTGGACCGGGCTGCGGCCAGCAACATCCCGCGGATTTCCCGAATGCCCGTTTGATTTTCAGCGGAGACCAAGGCCACATCGACTGTGGGAAAGCCCTTTACCGATTCGGTGGCGTTCTTAAGGGCCTGGTTGGCATCACGCTTGGAAAGCTTGTCGATTTTGGTCAGAGCCAGCAGAACCGAACCCCGACGGGCCAGATCGTTGATCAGTTCGCCGTCAAGAGGGTCGAGGCCGACGTCGTCCAAGGCGCGGCGGCTGTCCAGCAACATGATGAAAAGTTTGATGTTGGGGCGTTCAAGATAGGCCCCGACGAGGTGCTCCCAACTTTTACGGGTGGCAGCTCCGGCTTGAGCAAAGCCATATCCCGGCAAGTCAACCATGGTGACTTCGTGGCCACCCGGAAAACGCACGGCAAAGAAGTTGGCCATTCTGGTCCGGCCAGGGGCGTTGCTGGTCCGGGCCAAGCCCTTGCGACCCGCCAGTGCGTTTAACAGGGTGGATTTACCGACGTTTGAGCGGCCAAAGAAGGCCACTTCCGGGCCTTTTGGGGCGGGGAGTTGGTCGGCTAGAGCAGCGCTAGTTACATATTGGGCGTCCATCGTGCCGTTCCTCCGGGTGGACCGGATATCAGGCCGGTGGTATAGGTGCAACCACCAAAACGGATATTGGCAAATCTAAGCGAAACGGGAGGCCCCCTTGGGCAAAATCCAGCTTTTAGCGGATGACGTGATCAACAAGATCGCCGCCGGCGAAGTGGTCGAACGGCCTGCCAGCGTCGTCAAGGAACTCGTTGAAAATGCTCTGGATGCTGGGGCCCGCAGCATCCAGGTCGAGATCGAGGATGGTGGTCGCAAGGCGATCGCAATCTCGGACGACGGCTATGGCATGGACGAAGGGGACGCCCTTTTGGCCCTGCAGCGCCATGCCACCAGTAAAATAAAATCTGTCGACGACTTGTTTGTCGCATCAACGATGGGGTTTCGCGGCGAAGCCTTGGCCTCGATTGCATCGGTCTCGCGCCTGACCCTGACCACGCGGGAACGCAATGCAGGGTCGGCCACCCGGATTGAAATGAACGGGCCGGGAGGGCCTGTGATTCAGCGTGAGGTTTCGGCAGCCCCGGGAACCACGCTGGCGTGCCGGGATTTATTTTACAATGTCCCCGCGCGCCAAAAGTTTTTGAAGTCCACGGCTTCAGAACTTGGCGCAATCACAGATTTTTTTGACGCAGCGATTTTGTGCTGGCCGCACATTCGGCTGCGCCTTGTTCATAACAATAAAGAGGTGGTGGCATCGGCAGCGGTGACCACGGGTCCCGGGGAAGGTTCCGTCTGTGGCATCGGTGAAGCATCCTTGCGCGCCCGGGCGGCTGCAGTGTTTGGCGAAGAAGTCGCCAGCAAACTTATTTACATCAACGAAGCCGATTCCCATGCTGCCGTAGAGGGCTTGATTTCGCCTCCGGGACTGGAAAAGTCCAACGGCAAGTCGATGTTCACTTTTGTGAATCAGCGTTGGGTGAAGGACAAAACCCTGCGCTATGCAGTGCAACGTGGATATCACAGCCATCTCATGCGGGGGAAATATCCCGTGGTGGCGTTGCATGTGGTGGTCGATCCGTCGTTGGTTGATGTCAACGTTCATCCGGCGAAAACCGAAGTGCGCTTTCAATATGGATCAGAAGTCCAAGGAGTCATTTTCAAGGCCATCATGAAGGGCTTGCGCCGTGCGGATTGGGCGATGCCCGACAAGTCGGGGGACGGGGAGGAGGAGAAGGAGAAGAGAGGATTCTTCGCTCCGCTCAGAATGACGGCAGAGCCCAGAATGACGGAGTCCGCGCCGCTCAGAATGACGGATGGCGCAGAGAAGAGAGGATTCTTCGCTCCGCTCAGAATGACGGCAGGGCCCAGAATGACGGCAGAGCCCAGAATGACGGAGGCTGCTCCGCTCAGAATGACGGCAGAGCCCAGAGTGGCGGAGTCGGCAAGTATTCCGTGGGATACGATGAGTTATCTGGGCAGCGTGGGCCGCTGCTACCTGATGTTTACCGACGGCGAGCGTTTATTGGCCGTCGACCAACACGCCTGGCACGAACGGATTATTTTTGAACGGCTGAACCGGGACCGGTCCCTGCTGCATCAATCCCAGACCCTGATGATTCCAGAGAGCGTTGATTTGACGGCAGACCAGCGCGATCGCCTCCGTGCCGGCTCCGAAATTCTGGCTGCCAACGGTTTCAATTTGGATTTTATCGATGACACGACCGTCGAGGTGAAGGGAATTCCGACAATCTTGGCCCATCGTGATCCGCAAGAGATGCTCGGGGCGATTGCCGATTCTGGTTTTGCCGGGAATCCAACGGCTGATCTGGCGCAAAACCTGCTGGCAACCTATGCCTGCCACAGCGCGGTGCGTGCGGGCGAAGACCTTGGCCCCGATGAATTGCGTCGCCTCATGCGCGAAGCCTCTGAAGTCGATTTCCAACACAACTGCCCTCACGGCCGTCGTGTTTTCCGGTGGTGGGAAACATCGCAGATTGCTGGCTGGTTCGATCGATGATGAGGATCGCCGTCACCGGAGCCACCGCCAGCGGCAAGAGCGATTTCGCCCTGCAGTTGGCCAGGTGCTTGCGTGATAAAAGGGGAATGAAAGCCGAGATCGTCAGTTGCGATTCGGTTCAGGTATATCGCGGGTTTGATATCGGCGCTGCAAAGCCGGTTTCCGCAGAAATGGCCGAGTTTCCACACCATATGATTGATATCGTGACCTGGCGTGACGAGTTCGATGCCGGCAGGTATGCGACCTTGGCGCGGGATGTCGTGTCGCAAATCCAAGCCCGGGGTGCCCTGCCGATCATCGTTGGTGGAACGGGGCTGTACTTGCGGGCCTTTTTTGGTCAGGGTTTCTCGGACAATTTGCCGAAAGACGGCGCACTGCGCGAGGAACTCGACAGCATTGCCACGGACACCCTTTTCTCTGAACTTAAGAGGCTTGATCCGGTTCGGGCCGCCCAACTGCATGCCAACGACCGGGTGCGGATCCTGCGGGCGGTGGAACTCTGCCGGCTGACGGCTGGGCCCGCTTCCAGTCACCTGAAGGATCATGGCCAAGTCACCAGCCGAAAAACCCCAGAACGGGAACAGACCCATCTGATCTTTTTGAATCCCGAGCGGGCGATTCTCCACGAGCGGATCGCAAACCGCGTCAGAACCATGCTGGCGAAAGGTCTGGTGCAGGAAGTTCGCGGCCTTTTGTCGGGTGGCTGTCCACCGGACGCAAAACCAATGCAAGCCATTGGCTATCGCGAGGTTGTTGCCGCGCTTGCTGCCCTTCCTGGCTCTGCGGGTGACCTCGCCACGGTCGACCTTGAGGCCATGGCAGAACTGATCACGATCGCAACCCGCCAATACGCGAAGAGGCAGACAACGTGGTTCAAAGGCGCTGCCCCGGACCAGACGGTCGGCTCGTTTGATGATTACAAGTCCGTGATTGCAGGCCTTTGCGCCTTGCGTTAAGACATCAGCAGCGGCATCAGACGGGAGCCTGCCATGCAAACTTTCTGGAACACCTTCTCAGTTAAAAATTTTTTCGGAATCGCGATCGCAGTTTCCGTTTTTTTAACCCTTTCCGGTGTCTCTTCTGCAGCCACAGTGACTGCGGTTAGCCAGGGTGGTGACAGCCTGACGTTGACTTTTGAAGACGACGTCATCTTGACATCGACGACCGAGGCTATTTTTTGCAACAGCCGTCAGGCGATGGTCATGAAGGCCGAGTTGTGGATGCCGTCCATGGGACACGGCAGTTCGCCCGTGTCGCTTTTTCCCCAAGGCAGCGGTTGTACAGCAATCCGTAACATGAATTTCATGATGCGTGGCAACTGGGAGTTGCGGTTGTGGCTGAATAACAATGACAGCGGTACCTTCGCGTTCCAGGTCCGCTGAGATGGCTGTTATGCCTGGCATCAAGGCTTCCTCTTGTTTTTTTCTACTCCTCCCTTTGTTCATCACAGCGCTCATCACGCCGCTCATCACATCTTGCGGCAAGCCTTCTGCTGCCGGGCGAAATTCGTCGGATGCCATTGAACATCCGGGCGCTTGGCTCACCACCAATGGCAGTTATGAAGTCGATCTTTCGTGGGAATCCGGCCCTCAAACCGGAATGAATAATGTCGCGCGACTGACCGTCATACCGCGTGGTGACGCAACGGTTCCCCTTCAGAAGATTACAGTGACTCCCTGGATGACGGTCCATGGACACGGGTCTGGGAATGTCCAGCCTGTCGTGGAAAGCGTGCTGGATCCGGCTGCTGGAATTTACCGCGTCAGTAATATTTTCTTCGTCATGTCAGGGCCGTGGGATCTCAAAATTGAGTTATCGAACGGGAGCGGTAGCGTGAGCGATTCTGTTACGGTTCCAGTGGAAGTTCCCGGCGCATGACCCTGCTTCGAATTAAATGCGCGGCCGCTTTGATCTCGATGTCCGCCATTTTTTTTATTTCGAATGGCAAATCCTATGCCTGCGCTTCCTGTGGCAGCGGCGGTGATGAACCGCTGGTGCTGTTTCCTGCCGAGGCACTAAAAATCCACGGAAATATTTCTGTAACGCCTCAACTTGCATCGACTGGACCGGATGGTTCGACACTGCGATCGGCTGGTCCTGATCGTCGCATCACGTCTACTTTTGCTGCAGGGCTTGCGATGTCGCCCCGCGGCTTTCTAACGATTTCACAAAGCCTTGTGACGAACTCACGCATCGCTTCATCCGAAACGGCAGCGGCGCCGGCCAAGCAAACCGAAAGTGGCTTGGGGGACCCCTTGGTGTCCGGGCGGTACACGCTTGTGATGCCGAACCTCTCGCGTCCCCTGATGCCGCAGGTTCAAGTTCTTGCCGGATATCGCCCCGCCATGGGCAGATCGATCCACGATTCCTCGGATGCCCATCTGTTGGATGTTTTTGGCAGCGGTTTCGACGAGATTCGGATTGGAACCGATTTATGGCTGGGTATGCTCGCGGTGAAGCCTGGCCTTGCTGTGGCTGTGACGGAGTCTGTCGCGACCCGTCACAACAACAGGCTTTTGAAGCCAGGAACTCTTGTCCGTACAACAGGTTCTCTGTCAGGTGCGGTTTCCGCTGGTGATTTTGGAATCGTGGCTCAACCGGTTAAACTGTCAGCAGGTGTCACGGCCGATCGTCGCGCCCAAGCCACAGCAGACCATGAAACGGTTCAGGATTCGGAACAGTCAGTGAACGGTGTTTTTCTTTCTGCTGATTTTCCAGCTTTTGAATCTGACAGCATTAAGTTGACGCTGGCCCGTCAGGGCGCATTCGGGATTGTAAAAAATTCAGTCGCGTCGACAAATTGGACGATGGCATGGGCGAGAGTTCTTCGATGATTTTGATGGCAGCGAAGCAGATCATGATGCGAAACATTTTTTTTACGTTACGGCCCCGTGGGCTATCGATGTCGATATCACTGTCCATGGCCGTTGTTGTCTGTCCTGAAATCACGCCGCAAAATATGGATGCGTTGCTCGCAACGAAAAAAAATCCAGTCACCGTAAAGTTTTTTGCCAGCTGGTGTGGCAGTTGCAAAGACGATCTGGAGTCGATGCGGGGCAAATCCCAGGAACCAAATCTAATTCTACTGTCCGCTTTTGATGATGAGACGGCAGCGGTTGCGACCTTGAATCATTTTGGAGTGGATCAGGCCTGTTTCAAAGGCGATGCGATCGCCCGGAAATTGGGAGTTCGTCACCTGCCAAGATCGTTCGTGAGCAAAGATGGCCATCTTGTTTCGGGCGACTTGAAATGACCAGGGACGCGCAAGTCCGCCAAAGCCGGATTTATTTTGAGCGTTTTGAGATTCCCTTTGATGATATCGATGCCGGCGGTGTCCTGTACAACGCCCATTACCTGAAATACTGCGACCGTGCCCGTAATTCGATTTTCGTAAAGTCCGGTTGGACGTGGGACCGCATGGTGGCCAATCGCTGTGTGTTGGCTGTTGTCAGTGTGGAGGCGGAATACCGTCGTGCCGTTCGCCAGGGAGCGGTATGGATAGCGACACAATTTTCGTCCGACTCGGATCGTCTGCTCTTTTCGTCTCACGCTTTTTTGCCTGGCGAGCTCACTGAAAGCGATGCACATACCCAGACCCTCGCAAATAAATTCCCTCTCGAAAAAATGCGGGGCGTCCATTTTCGGGCGAAATTTAAACTGATTCCGGTGGCGGTTGGTGATTTTGTTCCGGGAAGTTTGGATTCCGTGTTTGCAGATGCTATTTTTGAGAAATGATCCGGCACAAAAATAACGCGTCCTGCCACCGTGGCTTCTCCCTGATTGAGGTCCTGGTTGCCATTGGCTTGATGGGAATTTTGGCACTTGGTATTGCCGAGATTTTTCGCCAGCAGATTTTTGTGCAGGATAAAGTCCGCGACCGCGGCGCATTGGAAGACATGCGAAATGTTGTCCGGTCTGTCGTCAATTGCCAACTGTCATGCGCGTTGAATGTGGCCCGTATTCCGGCCAATCAAGCCCGTTGGGCTTTGACCGCCACTTGTGACGACAAGGGTCTTAAAGTCACGGTTACCGATTCAAAGGGGAAGGCTCCCAAGAATCCGGGAAACCTGTTTATCGTCAACGAAGGGTACATCTGCCTCTATTTGCCAGAGGCGATCCCTGATGTTCCGGAAGCTTTGGCTATCCCAGACGGCGTGCCTGAATGATCTTGCATCCGCCAAACAGGAAACTGATTTCCTGATTCACGAGGAAGCCAGACCGGTAGAGTGCTCCGCGCAACTGGTTCGGGTTGTAAAAGGCTTGTACGCTGCGTGGCAGGTAAGTATAGGCCGCCCGGTCGCTGAACAATCCGGCGATCAAAGGCAGTATGTGGTGGAAGTAAAGGTCGAAGGCTTTTGCCATCAGGTTGGAACGCGGTTTGAAGAACTCCATGATCAGGAGAGTGCCTTTCGGCTTCAAGACCCGGCTGAATTCTTTCAGGGCTGCTTCCTTGTCGACCACGTTGCGCAAGCCGAATGAAATGGTGACGCAGTCAAACGATCCGTCGGGGAAATCCAACTTCTCGGCACTCATCTGGCTAAAATTGACCTTGGCGTCCAGATTGCGTTCGCCGGCCTTGGCCCCAGCAAGGGTCAGCATTTCGCCTGAAATGTCCACGCCGGTGAAGTTTGTGTACTCCGTGCGTCGTGACATGGCAGTAAAAACGACATCACCAGTCCCGGTGGCCACGTCCAGCAGGGCACCAGCAGGCTTGTAGGGAACGAGTGAGACGAGGTGGTTCCGCCAGCGGTGGTCCTGCTTCAGGCTCAACAGTGCGTTGAGAAAATCATAGCGCGGGGCAACCCGGTCGAACATGGCTGCAATCTGGCCTTCATCTGCCGGGCGGGCCGGCAGGTCGCCTGTCTCTTTTCGAGCGCTGTCGATGCGGTTGTGGATCGAAATTTCGTTGGCCATTTGCGTCGGTTGTCCAGGTCGGGATCAAGGCTGTTTACGACAAAAAATCCGGATACTTCACCTGTTTAAGGGAAATACCCGGATCGGGCAACCAAGATATGATGGCGGGTCAGAAGCCGACGTTGACACCCACGGACACGCTATTTGAATTCCAAGCCTTGGAGTCGCCAGCACTGGCGATTTTAACGCCTGATACCGTGACTTCATCCGTCTTGATTTTCTCAGTTCCCATCCCGACTTCCAGCACGGCGCTGACGAGGGGCAGGATGCCGTATTGGGCGCCGACGGTCAGATGGGTGCCAGTCAGGCTCATCGTTTGTTTGCCAGCGGTGACGACGCCGTCTCCGGACCAATCCGCGTTGGCTTCAACCAGCATTTTGCCAGCCACGACATAACTGAACTTCGCGTATGGCGTGATGATTGGAACCATCGGTACCCAGGCTTTTACATCAAGGGTCAGCTCAGACCCCGTGGTTTTGGTGGCTCCAAAATCGTCTTTGTTCCAGTTCTGGACGGTCATGGTGGCACCGGCAGCCACCGGCACGAGTGGGATCGGGTCGATCGAGGCGCTGGCCGCATATTCATCAGCGCCGTATTTTTTGCTGGTGCCTTCAAACGAGCTGGTCGCGGACCGCTTGCCCACACCCACTTGAGCATTGACCATGGCCAGTGCCGGGGTTTGGATCAAAATTGCGACCGACAAGCCCGCCGTGGCGATACCCGTTGCGATCAAGTTGCGCTGGTTAAAATAATTGGTTTTCATAATTTCAGCCTCCGGTCTGGGTTGAGTGGACGTTTGGTCCGTTTGTTTTGATCGAAACATTGGTCTTGCTTGAAACATTGTTTTTGACGGGAACATCATTTTTGACCGTGCCGTCGACGGACAGGCCTTCGCCCCTCAGCACCGTCGGAATGCCAGCGGTCATCAGGATCACACGGTCCGCCATGGCGGCCACGGCCTGATTGAGGCGGCCGTTCGCCTCCCGGAAGGCGCGTTCTGTTTCGACCGGCGGGGAAGGCGAGGCCCCGATCTCGGCAGCGACCACGATCAAATTGGCACCGGCATCGCGGGCACGACGCAGGGCGTCCGTCATGCGCTCGGACTCGGTGTTCAGCATATTTAGCAAGTCCACGGCCGTGCGGCCGGCCGGGTGATTGACGGTCAAAGCGGCCAGCCAAAGGTTGAGTGAATCGACGATGATCTGGTCGTGGACTGCGGTTGCCGCAAAAACAAGCGATGGCAGGTCAGCCGGGCGGTCGACATGTTGCCATGATGTTGGTCGGGCGGCCTTAAGGGCCTCGACCCGGGCCATCATCAGCGGGTGCTGTGTATTGGCCATGCCAATCACCAGGGTGTCCAGTCCAGGGCGCGCCACAACCGAGGTTTGAGTGGATTTACCGGAATGGGCGGGGCCAATCAGAAATGTGAGGCACTTCTCGGCTTGCATGGGTGAGGTTCCCCCGGCACAATTTGGCAGACGTGGACTTGACGATTTTTTGAGCCTTTACATCAGGATAGCGCAAAGATGGGTTTTCTAGAAGTCATGCGTGAACGTGGGCTGGTTGCCCAGATCACCCACGAGGAAGAACTTGCCGGGCATTTGGCCACCGGAATTCGGACGGCTTACTGCGGTTTTGATCCCTCTGCCGACAGCCTTCACGTTGGGTCCCTGTTGCCGATCATGGCCATGCGTCGCTGGCAAGCTGCCGGCCACCGTGTGGTGGCTCTCGTCGGTGGAGGAACCGGACTCATCGGCGATCCTTCTGGCAAAACGGAAATGCGCCAGATGGTCGAGGAAGACGGATTGAAAAAAAATCTGGCTGGAATTCGTACCCAGTTGGAGCGGTTTCTGGACATGAAGGATTCCAAACGCGGAATCATTGTCAACAACGCCGATTGGTTGAACGATTTGAGGTATCTGCCATTTCTGCGGGACATTGGGCGCCACTTCAGCGTCAACCGCATGCTGACCGCCGACTGTTTCAAACAGCGCCTTGAAAAAGGTCTGAGTTTTTTTGAATTCAATTACATGCTGCTGCAGAGCTACGATTTTCTGCACCTCTATAGAACCCAGTCCTGCACCGTGCAACTTGGCGGTGACGACCAGTGGAGCAACATGCTCTCTGGCGTGGACCTTGTTCGGCGTTTGACGGGAGGCAAAGCTTTCTGTGTAACGCTTCCGCTTCTAGCCACGACCGATGGCCGCAAGATGGGCAAGACGGAAAAAGGCGCTGTTTGGCTGGATGCGGAAAAGACAAGTCCATTTGAATATTATCAGTATTGGCGCAACGTCGAAGACGCAATGGTGGAGCCTTGCCTGCGTTACTTTACGGATTTGCCGGTTGCTGAAATCGCGCAACTCGCCGCCCTGAAGGACGCCGCAATCAACGAAGCTAAAAAACGCCTGGCTTGGGAGTGCACCAGATTCGCTCATGGGGAAATGGCTGCCAACGAGGCCCAGGAATCTGCGTCTCGTTTATTTGGCGCAGGTGGTTCACATCCAGGCGGAGACACCGGAAACGAGCCGGAACATTTTATTGAGCGGGCACAGCTGGATGGCAAGGCGGAAATTGCCATTGTCGATCTGTTGGCTTTGGCGGGAGTCGTTGAAACCAAGTCAGAAGCCAAGCGCCTGATTCAGCAGGGCGGCCTGAGTGTGGATCAAGTGAAAATCACTGACCTGCACGCGCGAGTCCCCGCAAGTGCGCTGGAAAAGAGTGAAGGGTGTCTGGTCCGCAAGGGCAAAAAGCACTATCATCGCATCAAGTTACGCAACTGACTCAAGGACGCAGCGAAGCCCCCGATTTAGTTCTGGTAGGAGTGTTCATGAAAATCAATCGATTCTCACAATTGGTTTTAGGCATGCTGGTGATGGCGTCGGGCAGGATATACGCCGGCAGCGTCGAAGCAAAACAAAACGGTGTCCCTGTGACTGCGGCCCCGGACAAGGGTGCCGCGGTGGTTCAGACTTTGAAAGCCGGTGAAGCGGTTGAAGTGGTCGAGCGGAAGGGCATGTATTGGCAGGTCAAGGCTGGCGGGGGGAAAACCGGTTTTGTTTCGGTGATGTCCGTTAAAATTAAGTCATCGGATTCGGATCGCGGTTCCCTTGCAGGTGCGATCCAGAGCGCGGTTCAGAGCGGCCGTTCTTCGTCGGAAGGCGCAAGTGCCCGTGCCCGCGCGACCGTCATGGGAGTCCGGGGTCTCGATGAAACAAACGACACGTCTTATGCAGCAAATACGCGGCCGAATTTGAAGGCGGTCTTCTCCATGGAAGACAGCCGGGTTTCTGCGGTGCAGATCGAAAGCCTTTCGGAAAAGGTCTTCGATGAAATTGCGAAGCAATCCAAAAGCAAGTAAGGTCCCGAACAAGTACCCAAATATCAAGAATTCCTTGGAGCAAAGGATTGCTCATGAAAAAAATACTGCTGACCACAACGCTGTTGGCTGCTGCCGGTTTCTCTCTTGCAGCTGCCGTTGCTGAAACCGAAAACAAATCCGCAAACAAATCCGCGGACGGCGCGAAAGCTGGTGAAGTGCCGCAGCTTTCGAAGGAAGAAGAGCGCAAACTCGCTGAATTTCGTGCCGAGCTTGATATCGGTCGCAACATGGCCGGGCGCCTCGTTGCGTATTACGGTGAATTCAACGATGAGCCGTTGAACGGATACTTGAATCTCGTTGGCAATTACGTGGCCCAACAGGGTCCCTTTGCCGACCGCCGTTACATGATCAAATTGCTCAACAGTGAATCGGTGAACGCGTTTGCCTGTCCGGGTGGATACATCCTGGTCACGATGGGTGCCCTGCGTCAGGCGGAAAACGAGGCCGAGTTGGCGGCGATCCTCGGACATGAATCCGCCCATGTCGGCAATCGCCACATGATGAAAACCCTGCTGTCGATGGACAAGGAAAAGTTGGACCAGGCGGCAAAGGCTTCGGCCTCCAAGCCAGATCCTTCGGCGGCTTCCCGGATGCGCAAGCGCGTTCAGGTCACCGAACAATCTGAAGCCGCCAAAACCCTGGCCCGTTACCTTGGATCGACCAGCGTTGCCGGTTTGAGCATCATCGCCGCAGCGAAGGCTGGCCTGGGACTGATCCTTGAAAAAGGTCTGGATCACAAACTTGAATTCGAGGCGGATCAAGAAGGTGTGAAGTACGCCGTCGCGGCGGGATACGATCCGAAAGCACTGTCCAATTTTCTTGGACGTCTGGTGGCGCGCCAGAAAATTTTGAACACAAAGACCCTGGAAAAAACTCACCCGAAGCCAGCTGAGCGTCGTGCCAGAGTTGAGCAATTACTGGTCCAGATGAAGGCCGACACCATCACTGGTGCTAAAGGGGTTCAGCGGTTTGCCGCGATGCAACAGCGGATGCCGGTTGCAGCAAGCAGGAAAAATTCAGAAAAAACAGCAGAGACTGAAGCCGTCAAGGGGAAGTGATTAAATGATGAAATCAAGCATGGTGAACTTCAGGGTTGTATTGGCGGCAAGCGTGGCGTGGTTTTTTTCAGGCAGCGCCCATGCTGATATCTTTCACTACAATAACGTGCTGGTTGGCGAACGTGCGGTGGGGCTTGGCGGCGCCTTCACGGCTTTGGCCGATGATGCTTCGGGGCTCTACTACAACCCGGCCGGGATTGCGTTTGCTCAGTCGAACGATATTTCCGGTTCCGGCAATGCCTATTACAAAAAATCCACTGAGTATTCGAATGTCGTGATGGAGCAAGACTATATGGAGACGGCGAGCGGCATGTTTGCCCCGTTTTTGGGGATTTTGAACAAGCTGGATCGTTTCGTTCCAGGTCTGGTGGGCGCGTTTGCCATGTATACATCTGACACAGAGCTTCTCAATCAGAACGACCGCTGGCCAGTCGTGAATTTGGGAACCGTCGGGACCAAAACGCAATCGATTCAGGGGTTTCACCGGGTGGTTCAGCTGCGCACGACGACTTCCCACATCGCCCTTGGCGCTGGCTACCGGATGTCGGGCAGGCTGTCCGTTGGCTTTGGCTTGCGTTACACGACGATCAGTGAACTTTCTCAGGATTTTCAGCAGTCTGACGCCGTCATAGAGGATTCAGCCAGCGGAACCAGCACGGTTACCCAGCTGACGAAACTTTATCAAAATTCAAGAACCAGTATCGAAGCCAAGGGACTGGAGCCATCCTTTGGCGTTCAAATGGCTTTGGGGCAGTCCATTTCCCTTGGTCTTTCAGCCCGGAAGGGGGCCTTTGTGTCACAAGAACTGACGAGCGCTTCCGATGCTTTGCAAACCCTTCAGGTTAATGCGGCCGGAGCAGCAGTCGTCACAGAGGTGGCATCTGCCGCTGATGGGAAATCTTCGAATCCATTGGGCAAAATTCCAGGAGAAGTGCGATTGGGGGCCGCCTGGTTTGCCAATCCAAGGTTGATGGCCTGCGGCGATGTCAGCTATTACGATCCGGCTACCAACAGTCCGGCAGCCTATCAGAGAAACTCAGTGCTGAATTACTCTGCCGGGGCGGAGTATTACGTGACACCTTCGGTTGCGATGCGCGGGGGATTTTTCACCAACAACGATTCGCGGCCGTCCCTGTCGACTTCCAAGTATACAGGTGGAACCAATGTTGATTACAAAGGCGGTTCATTGTTTGCGGCTTACATCCAACCCAACAGCCAGATCAGCCTTGGGGCAGTGGTTCAGAGTGGGGCCGGCAAGGCACAGAAAGTTGGGGGTTCGACCACATTGACGGACGTCACATCTTCAATCACAACGTTTGCTTTTGCAGCAACCACAAGCCTCTGATGTTTAGAAAAGCAAGAAGCAAGAAGAAATAAGAGAGAATAAATTAAATGGCCACTGAATCGATTCCGTTTACCAAGACTGGTTTTGACCGCCTTCAAGCCGAACTTTCACGGCTGAAGTCCGATGAGCGCCCGCGGGTTATCCAAGAGATTGCCGAGGCAAGGTCTCATGGTGATTTAAAGGAAAATGCCGAGTATCACGCCGCGCGGGAAAAGCAGGGTTTCATTGAGGGCCGGATTGCTGACCTTGAAGACAAGCTCTCCCGGGGGCAAGTGATTGATTCCAGCGACGGCGATCAGACCCAGGTCCGGTTTGCTGCCTTTGTGACTTGCTGCGATCAGGAAACTGGCGAAGAGAAGACTTATCAAATCGTTGGCGACATCGAGGCTGATATTCGCGAGCTTCGGATTTCCCTGAGCTCTCCACTGGCGCGCGCTTTGATCGGCAAGCGTGTGGACGATCTTGTTGAAGTTCACGCTCCAAAGGGTGCCGTTGAATACACGATCACAAGCATCCGTTACTGATGGCTGAGTCTATGACTCCGGGACGGGGTACGGCCATTGTGTGGTTCAGGCGTGATTTGAGGCTGTCGGATCACTATGCTCTGCTGCGCGCTTGCCGGGACTACGATCGCGTGATTCCGGTTTTTGTGCTCTTCGAAGATGCTTTTTCTCAGCGTGGCAAAAAAAATAGCGATTCATGGCCTTTGGGCGGAGCCCAGCGCTGGTGGTTGCACCACAGCCTCAAGCAATTGGACAAATCTCTGCAGGATCGGGGATCAAAGTTGATCTTCCGCCACGGTGATCCACTGCAAGAGATTCCTGCATTGGTCAAGCAGACGGGCGCGAGTGCGGTGCTCTGGCACCGTATTTATGAGGCGCAGATTGCCGGGATCGACGACAAGATCCTGAAGGTCTTGGAGGCAGCGGGTTGCAAGGCGCTGCCTCATCGGGGAGATTTGCTGCATGAACCCGACGCCGTAAAGAGCGGAGGCGGGACCCCGTTCAAAGTTTTTACGCCATTCTGGCGGAGTCTTGTAAAAATGGGGGCCCCGGCAGAGCCAAAGGCCGCTCCTGGAAAGATTCCGGCGCCGGCGAATTGGCCCAAGTCATTGGATTTGCGCGATTTCCACCTGGAGGCTCACGCCAAGTGGGCTTTTTCGATTGCCGAGGCTTGGGTCCCAGGGGAGGCCGGCGCGAAAACCCGGCTCAGGGCATTCAATGATGAAAAAGCAGCCCGTTACGTGCCGGACCGGGACATTCCTTCGATCAACGGTGTCAGCCGGCTGTCGCCGCACCTTCATTTTGGCGAGATCACCGTCCGCCAGATCTGGCATTCCTTCCACGATGCGACCAAGGGCGGATTTGATCTGAGGTTTGAGCCGTACCGGCGCCAACTTGGGTGGCGCGAGTTTGCCCGGCATTCACTTTGGCATTTTCCGGACGCGCCGCGAGCACCGATGCGGGCTGAATTTGAACAATTCCCTTGGCGGAAGGGCGGCGGAATCTCCCACGACTTGAAGGCCTGGCAGGTCGGTTTGACAGGCTATCCATTGGTGGATGCCGGGATGCGGGAGCTTTGGAAGACCGGATGGATGCACAACCGGGTCCGGATGGTGGTGGGGTCATTCCTTGTCAAAAACCTGCGTATCCATTGGTTGGAGGGGGCGCAGTGGTTCTGGGACACCCTTGTCGATGCAGATTTGGCAAACAATACCATGGGTTGGCAGTGGGCAGCCGGGTGCGGTTTTGATGCGGCACCTTACTTCAGGGTGTTCAACCCTGTCTTGCAGGGCAAGCGGTTTGACCCAGAGGGGCTTTACGTCAAAAAGTGGATTCCCGAGTTAAAGCACCTGCCTCTTAAATACATTCATGCCCCTTGGGAGGCGCCGGAGGCTGAACTTGCCCGAGCCCGTGTGATTTTGGGGGAGACCTATCCGAAGCCGGTGGTTGACCCTGCAAAAGGGCGGGAATTGGCCCTTGAGGCTTATGAAACTATGAAAATTTCACGTAAAACATCAAAATGATCTAACACATCAGAGAAAAAGTCTGATATGGTGTCGCCGGTCTTGGGATTTTTGTTTTGTTTTAATCTTTTGGAGAAGATGTTCATGGGTAAGAAGCTATACGTCGGCGGCCTTCCGTACACCACCACCGATGACAAACTGCGCGACTTGTTCGCTCAGATCGGTGACGTTGACAGTGCCACCATCATTATGGATCGCGACACCGGCCGTAGCAAAGGCTTCGGATTTGTTGAAATGGCGAACGATGCAGACGCAGAATCTGCAATCAGCCGTTACAACGGATCGCAGTACGAAGGTCGTCGTTTGACGGTCAACGAAGCACGCCCGCAGGCTCCCCGCGAAAATCGCGGACCGCGCCGCTTCTAGTATTCGCTGATTAGACTCCAGCCGTGACCCGCAAGGGTTGCGGCTGGTTTTTTTTGTGCCGGATTTCTGCCGACAATCCGGCTTCGGCGGTCAGTTGCCGCCAAACATCTCGCGCGCCTTGACCTTCCTGAATTTGAAAATCGACTCGACGTCCTTGGATACAAATGGGCCCGCCGTCAGGCTACCCAACAAACCCATTGGGACCCGGTACTGCACGCGGTCGGTCATCAACGTCCCGCCGGCGAGTTCTTCAAATTCATGGGTGTGATGCCAAAGGGCATAGGGGCCTTTGATCTGGTTATCGACAAATTTTTTCGGCGGTGTCCAACTGATGATTTCTGTTCGCCAGCGGATCGGCAAGCCGTGCAGTTTGAGCTTGTAGTCGATCAACGTGCCATTTTGCAGGTCCCGTGTGCTTTTGCCGACCACCCTGAAATTCAAAAAATCAGGCGTCAGGATTTCCAGGTTTTTTTCATTTTGAAAGAATGGAAAAATTTCCCCCAACGGTTTTGCAAGCCACTGGCGGACGCGAATCTCGCTGATTCCGCGTTGAACGTCGTCACCACATAAATCCCGCAGCGCTTCCTGGATCTTTGCAAACTTAAAAGCAAATCCGGCTGAGAGTGCCCTGCGCGGATAAACCTTTTGACTGCCAAGCACCAAAATCGCTCGCGATCCCAAGGCCGCCTTCAGGGCAAGCTTTGGTGCCGCCAAGAAAATAGGCTGTTTGACGAGACGCGCCAGTTCATGGGTGAAAGCCGCATTGGTTGCAGGCTCCGGAGCTGACGCATTATAGATTCCCTTGGCCTTAGAGCTGGCAAGGGCCCAAAGGATCATCTGGATCATGTCGTCGAGATGAATCCAACTCAGCCACTGCTTTCCTGAACCAAGATTCCCGGCTGCGCCAGACCGGAAGATCGGCAAAACCTTGCCAAGCATGCCTCCGCCATTGCCGAGGACCACGCTGATCCTCAAGATCACGAGACGCACCTCTGCAGGCAGGTTGGTTTGAGCAGAAACCTCCCATTCCTTGCAGATGTCAGGGAGCAGGCCCTGGCCTGCAGGGGAGTCTTCGTCCAGAGCCTCTTCGCCGCGGTCACCGTAGAACCCAATGGCCGATGTGCTGACGAAAGTGGATGGCGATTTTCCAGATTCTTTCAGGGTGGTCAACGCCCGGACAATGGCTGCCGTGGGTTGGGTTCTGGAATCATACAACGCGCGAATGCGGGCTTTGGTCCATGGTTTTTCCTGGATGCCTTCGCCGGCCAGATTTACCACCGCATCGTGCCCGGCAAGATTCCGTGCAAGTTCGGCCTCGTTGGTCGGATCGAATTTAAAAACCTTGCACGGGTATGGCAGATCCAATTTAGCCTTTTCGGGATTACGGACCAGGGCCGTGACCTCATGGCCTGCGCGCACCAAGGCAATGCCCAACTCTTGGCCGATGAATCCAGTGGCTCCAATCAAAGCGATCTTCATATGATTCTTTGTCCTTTGATCCAAACTTGTTGAGGGACATGGCGCCCTAAATCCGCCAGCCAGGATTCATGGGACTCCATCTGATGCACGATGAAATCTGCGTCAAAACCAGCGTGAAGGGCGCCTTTGCGATCATGAATGCGCAGGGCATAGGCGGCCGCATAGGTCACGGCAGCGATGGCCTCCGCTGGTTTCAATTTGCAGTGCAACGCTGCCAGCGTGGCAATCATGGGCAGATTGTCAGCCACACAAGACCCCGGATTGAAATCCGTGGCCACGGCCACGACGCAACCTGCCTCAACGAATTTTCTGGAATTTGTATAGGGGATTCCCGAGTAGACCGAGGTTCCTGGTAACAGCACAGCACAGACACCGGCCTTGCCCATGGCAGCGGTGCCGCTGTCGCTGGCGAATTGCAAATGATCAGCACTCTCTGCGCCGTATTCTGCCGCCAACCTTGCACAACCGGATTCACTGAACTCATCCGCGTGCAGGCGGATCCTCAAGCCGAGTTTTTTTGCAGCATCAAGAAATGGCCGTGCGTCCCCGGCTGAAAAGTATCCATTTTCGATGAAGGCATCCACGCAATCGGCAAGATGCTCTCGCGCGACTTCGGGTAATAATTTCTCTGCTGCCTCGGTCGCCCAAGATGCTGCTGACTTGAATTCGGGTGGAACGGCATGCAAGGCCAGGCAAGTGACCGTCAAATGCTGGGGAGATTTTTTTGCAGCAGCGCGCAGGACACGAAGTTGTTTGAGTTCCGATTCGACGGACAAACCATAACCAGATTTTACTTCGACCGACGTGACACCGTGGCGCAAAAAAATCCCCAGCCGGGAGGTCGTTCCCGCGAGGAGTTCTTGTTCGCTGGCAGCCCTCGTGGCGGTCATGGAATTTTTGATTCCGCCACCGGCCTCTGCAATTTCCTGATAAGTCTTGCCTTCGAGTCGCATGCAAAATTCTTTGGCGCGCGATCCCGCAAAAACGGGGTGGGTATGGCAGTCAACCAGACCCGGCATGACCAGTCCGCCATTGGCATCGCAAAGGATTCCGCCGTGGGCCAACTCCGGAGGGGTGCCCGTGCCGTGGCTGGCAATTTTTCCGCCTTTGATTTTCATCCAGGCATTTTTGAGGATGCCGAGGTCAGCCTGCTTGACGTGATTGGCCCTCTTTTCCATTGCCAGCGGTGACAGGGTCAGGAGTTCGCCGATGTTTGTGATGAGAACGTCTGGCTGCATGGCTACCTCTTGTCGTCACGTAAACGTCACGTAATCATCAGGGCGCAGGATGGTCTGCGTAACGGATGGTCCATTCGGTCCCTTGCGTTCCATCGCGCAACTCAATGCCGCGCGTCAGAAGTTCGCCGCGCGCAGCATCCGCTGCTGCAAAATCCCGCGCAGCCCGCGCGTCTGCCCGGCGCTGGATCGCAGCCTGAATTTCGTCCTCCGTGATGCCCAGCTCTGGCAAAAGGCGCATTTTCAATTCCCGCGTGGCAGACTTTGGTTCGGCTTCAAACAAACCGAGCACATGCGCCACCTTCTGGATCGCAGCCAAGAGTTGTGATGCTTCCAGGATTTTCGGTTCGGATTTCTTTCCGGCGACAAGTTCCCGTGCCGCCTTCATGGCCTTGTTCAATGCAGCCAGTGCCGCTGCCGTATTGAAATCGTCGGACATTGCCTTGTGAAATTCCACGAACAACCAATGCTCTTCTGGAGCCGGTTGTCCCGCAATGTTTGGAATCATCTGACGCAGCAAATCCAAAGTTTCGTAGAAGTAGAGCAGCCGACGGTGGCATTGCTGGAAAACGGCTTTTGAAAAATCAACGTTCGATGTGTAGTGGTATTGCAAAATGCCCAGTCGCAAAACCTCGGGGGTCCATGATTTCAAAAAATCCTGGATCGTGATGTGATTGCCAAGGCTCTTGGACATCTTCTGGCGTTCAATGGTCAGAAGTCCGCAGTGCATCCAGCACGATGCATAAGGAGCCTTGTTGGCACTTTCTGATTGGGCGATTTCATTCTCGTGATGTGGAAAAACAAGATCCCGGCCGCCGCCGTGGATTTCAAATGAATTGCCCAGAAATTCCTTGCTCATGGCGCTGCACTCGATGTGCCAGCCCGGACGACCTTTGCCCCATGGGCTGTCCCAACTTGCGTCCTGGACATCGTCGTTTTTCCAAAGGGCGAAATCCAGTGGATCTTCTTTTTCGCCTTGGACCAGATCCCGCGTGCCACTTCTCAATTCATCCGGGTTTCTTCCCGACAGCTTTCCGTAATCGGATTTTCGCCGGACCCGGTAATAAACGTCTCCGGATTTGGTCGCGTAGGCAGCTTCGTTCTGGATGAGTTTTTGGATCATCGCGACGATTTGCGGAATCATCTCCGAAACCCGTGGCTGATGGTCAGCCGGCCGGACTCCGATGGCTGCCATGTCGCGGTCGGATGAGTCGATCATGTCCTGCGCCAGTTTGGCAGGAGAGATGCCGCGTTGCTTCGCCCGGTCGATGATCTTGTCGTCGACATCGGTGAAGTTACGAACGTAGGTCACCTGGTAGCCAGAAAATTCGAGATAGCGGCGGATCACATCAAAAAATATCGCCTGCATCGCGTGGCCAATGTGGCAGTCGTCGTAGACGGTCACGCCGCAGGCATAAATGCCGATTTTTTTCCCGGCCGGGTCCAGCGACTTCAGCGGTTCCTTGCGCCGGGTGAGGGTATTGGTGACCAGGATTTGGGGCGCTGCTGTGGCGGCCATGGTTGTCTGCTCCCGGGGTGTTCCGGTTGGGGTCGAAAAAAACCAAACGTTTTGGACACTTCTGGCGATTCTGGCTCGTGATTTTGACCTTTTTTCATGGAATTCTAAAGGGATTTTTATGGTCCCAGCCCAAAAAACCAGTCAGGGCCGGGGCTTAAGCTATTTTTTGTCTGCCGGTCGGGGCCCGCCCCGGTAAAAAATTCCCTCTCAAAGAGTTCTGGTTTCCGCCGATGAACCTGATGTCGGCAACCTTTTGAGGCGCGAGATGATCCCGATTCAGGAAAAAACCAAAAAGACTCCGGAGCCGCCCTATTCGCTCCAGAACCTTGGCTTTTATTTTGACGCGGTCGAGCAGGACCGTTTGGACAAGGGTGTCTTGTCCCGTAAATCCGGACAGATCATGTCGCTTCGTGAAAAGTTGATGACTTTGCCAGAACCTGAATTTGAAACCACGGTCAAGACCATCGCAAAGTTCGTTGACACTTTATTGCCGGGCGCGGTGGACAAGCAGAATGCAAAAGCACCTCTGCCAAATCAAATCCGCAAGGAAGCCCTTCAGGTTTTTGAACGGGCTACGGAAGCCAGCTTCAAAGCCACAATTCAGTCAGAGAAGATTGCACGGGTTTCGTGATTCGGGCAGACTCCGGTCATGAAAATCAAATCCTTTCGAAATCTAGATTCAGTCTCCCGAAGAGATTTCCTCGCATTTTTAGGGATGTCCTCTGCCGCAGCTGCAGCGATTTTAGCGAACCCCAAGGTCGCATCGGCTTTGGTTTGGAGCGCTGGGTTCCAGCCGCTGCCACCGATGGGCGATGATGCCGTCATCACAGCCCACGGCATTGATTCTGAGATCCTCATCCGTTACGGAGACATCATCAACGACGCCGGTGAGGCCTTTGGGTTCAACAACGACTTCATTGCTTTTTTCCCACTGGTTCGCGGGCGCCTGGTTCCCGGTAACAGCACGGAAGCCCTGTTTGCCGATGAGGCGCTCCTGTGGGTCAATCACGAAACGCCAATCGGCGGTCTCATGCACGGCAACCCGGGGCCCGCTCTTGGTGGAACTCCAAAAACCAAGGCTCAAGTCCGCGAGGAACAACTTGCGGTGGGCGGTTCAATCATTCGGATCGTTCGGGATTCGAAACAAAACCGCTGGCGATTCGGGGGACGGCATTTGTTGAATCGCCGGATTTCTGCCCTGACTCCTATTCCATTTGCGGGGACGGGTTTTAAGAAAGTTTCGATCGGCGGCAGCGATCACGCGACGGGCACCCTGGGCAACTGCGCGGGTGGCGTTACCCCGTGGGGTACCGTCCTGACTTGCGAGGAAAATTACCACGAATTTTATGGCGATTTTGATCGGAACTACGATTACCGCAACCCCGATTGGCGCAAGCACGTGAAAGTTCCGGCCCAGAATCACGACTGGCACACACACGCGGTGCATCACCCCTTTCATTATGGTTGGGTCGTTGAAATCGATCCTCTCACCGGAAAGGGTCACAAGTTGGTTGCGATGGGGCGGGCTGCGCGCGAGTGTGCAACGGTGACAACGGCGCGCGATGGTCGTGCGGTGGTGTACTCGGGTGATGACCATCGCGGTGGATGCATCTTCAAATTTATATCAAAAAGGCCTGGGGACCTGTCGGAAGGTGATCTTTATGCGGCTGACGTTGAGCGCGGCCGTTGGGTTCTGCTTTCGTGGGATAAAAATTCAACGCTGCGCAAATCCTTTCGTGATCAGATGGATGTGTTGCTTCATGCCCGGGCCGCGGGCCTGGCCGCAGGGGCAACCCCAATGGATCGTCCCGAGGATGTCGAGCTGCATCCGCTGACGGGCAGCATTTACATCTCATTGACCAACAATCACGATCGCGGAAACCATCACGGGTCTTTGCTGAAGATAGAGGAAGTCAATTCTGATCCTCTTGCCGTTGATTTTCGCGTCACGACGTTTATGGCGGGTGGCAAGGAAACCGGATTTTCCTCGCCGGACAATTTAATTTTTGATCGTTCCGGAAATTTGCTGTTCACCACGGATGTGGCCAAGGACAAACTCCACAAAGGTCCATACCAAGGGTTTGGCAACAACGGGCTGTTTGTTGTGCCCGTAAGTGGACCTGATGCGGGCAAGGCCTTGCGCATTGCCAGCGCTCCGGTGGAGTCAGAGTTCACAGGCCCTTGTTTTTCCCCTGATGAAAAGACTCTTTTCCTGTCGGTTCAACACCCTGGAGAGGCAACCCTGTTTGAAAATGGAAACCCCCGTTATTCGTCCGCATGGCCGGATGGGGTAGGGGGCAGAAAACCATGCCCGGCGCTGATTGCCCTGCAAAATCTGCCTCTCGTGAGCGCTCGTTCCCAGAGCTAAACTTCAGAAAGGACGGGTCATGGAAGGCCGGACGGATGCCGCCGGTTGACCTGCTTTCTCAGTTGTTTTGTGATGGGGTGGTTATGAACCGCAAAGAAATTTTTGTGTTCAAGCCTTTATCGACGGGCCTCGGACTTGAGCGTGCGCATGATTTACGTCACGCTCCGGGCCTCTGGTCTGGAACGACGACTCGTGCAGCGCAGGCGGCAAAGGCCCAAATTTCACGATTTGTTCCGTCGACCTCCCTTCAGCGTGCCGGCTCAAAGCCCCCCAAACGATCACCCCTGATGATGTGGCAGCGCTTTGTGGCCGTATGGTGTGACGTCATGGTCTGCGCTGCATTGGCCATGTTTGCCCTGGTTTGCGCAGGATTCTTTGCAGCGATATTGGATCAGAGCTCCACCAGTCCCCAGGGGCTTGCCAACATCTTGTCGTCCTTTGTGTGGATGCGCCAATCCGTTCAGATCCTGATTGCGATGAACAATATTGCTTCGTCCCTGCCGTGGTTGCCGGTGGCAGGGTTTGGAGTTCTGTTTGGAACTTACCGCCTCGCTGTGTCTTTAATCGCAGGGGTTTCCCCTGGCGAAACCCTCGCCAAGTGGCTGGCTGGACCTGCCGGGTCGTGACAATCGGGTAGGCAAACTTGACTTTGCAATTTGCCGCTGGGTATCATCAAGGTAAGCCAGACATTTACGAAATTTTTTGAGACTCGGTCGCAAGATTCACAGCGGACTCAGGGCACGAGTGTCTCTGAAGGCAGGCTGAGGTTACGTCCAAGTTACGTTCGAGGAGGGGCGATGAAGCGCGCAGCATCAACGAAGTTCCCGAATTCGATCCAGTTGTTCAAGTTTTGCCTGAAAGTTATGGGGCAACAACGGAACTCCAAGATCAACGATCAGGAAGTCGGGCATATCCTTGATTTCAATCCCTCGGATTGCAGCCACTGGAAGCGCGGTGAAAAGAACGTAAAGTCGGTTTTCGCTTTGGCGAAGCTGGCAGAAACCCTCCGTGTTGATCAAGGCATCCTTCACGATCTGGCGAGTGGTGCCAGCGGATTGGATGAAGCCTTTTTTGAATTCAACGAGGGCTTGGCGATCCGGGAGGCTGTCGCAACTTGCGCTCAAAACAGCCAGTCCGACGTGGATGCCGCCCGCAAAAGGGTCGAGGGTTTTGTTGGGCAACTTCACGCCCAATCTGAATTCACAACGCCGCCCCTTTACCTGCCTGAAGTTCTCCGCTTCTTTTCATTCGTGACCACCCAGCCGGTTGAGATGGTCGATCGTCTGAGTCGCGTCCTGCGGACCAAGCCAGGGTACTACAGCATTCAGTTCCGCAAGGGCGAATTGAAGGCCCAGACCCGCATGAGTGTGGCTCGTGACCTGGCCCGGATCATCCTCGACAGCGAGCGCGCGCGCTTCCCCGAACTTGGTGATTTGAACCCTCAATTGCTCGCGTACGAGCAGCTGGTTTTTGCGTCGAATCTTCTGGCACCCAAGCACTTGATGCAGCAAGAAATGACGCGCCTCGACGTTCGCCGTAATTTGGTTTCTGAAGTGGCTTCCTTGTTCTGGGCTCCCAAAGCCCTCGTAGGATTCCAAATTCAGGAAATCTTGAAGACGACGCACCACACGACGGGCACCCGTGAATCAAGCCAACATCTGCCAGAAAGTGGCCGCAGCCAAGTTGCGCAGGATATGCAGCAGGCTGGTTGATCATGGCCCAGCTCGAGTTGATCCAGGTTTCCAAGGATTTTGGCAAGAACAGCATCATTCACGGCCTTGACCTCACGGTCGAGGCCGGTGAGTTTTTGGTTGTCGTCGGTCCATCGGGCTGCGGCAAAAGCACGCTGCTCCGCATTGTTGCCGGGCTTGAACCGGTATCAAAAGGGGACGTCCGCATCGACGGACGTTCTGTGACAAAACTGTCTCCAAAGGCCCGTGGCATCGCCATGGTCTTTCAAAACTATGCGCTTTATCCGCATATGAGCGTTCGCGAGAATATTTCCTTTGGCCTTAAACTGGCAAAAATTCCTGACGATGAAGTTTCCCGACGGGTGACCGACGCGGCAAAGCTCCTGCATATCGGTGCATTGCTTGACCGGAAACCCTACCAGTTGTCTGGGGGCCAAAAACAGCGGGTGGCCATGGGGCGCGCCATGGTCCGCCAGCCCGCAATCTTCCTGTTTGACGAACCCCTTTCCAATCTCGATGCCCAGTTGCGGGTCCAGATGCGGGCAGAGATTGCGAGCCTGCACCGTCGTTTGCGCTCAACCATTGTCTACGTTACCCACGATCAGACCGAGGCCATGACCCTTGCCGACCGGATTGTTGTCATGCGAGCCGGTAAAGTGGAACAGATTGCCGCACCGATGGAACTCTATCGCAACCCGGCAACCAAGTTTGTTGCATCTTTTATTGGTTCGCCTGCCATGAATTTTTTGCCGGTATCGGTTTTCCCTGCGGGTACCGGAATGCATCGCACAGAAACCATCGGCTTTCGCCCAGAGCATTCCGAATTTATTCCGGCTTCGGGATCCAGCAGGTTGCCTCCGGTTGTGAGCGGAGAAGACGACGCCATTATCGTTGGTACAGGTGCGGTGAAACTGGTGGAACCACTGGGCTCGGTGACTCTGGTCCACTGTGAACTGGCGCCAACGCTCAATGTGATTTGTGAGTACCATGGTCCCAATATTCCCGTTCCGGGAGATGAAGGCTTTTTAAAGATCGACATCAGCCAACTCCTGTTCTTCGATGGTGAGGGGCTTCGTGTCAGAAAATAGCGCGGACAGCGCCACCAGATCAGCCTGGCTCTTTCTCGCGCCGGCACTTTTCCTGATGTTCATTTTTACCGTTGCGCCGGCGCTGTTTTCCCTGATTTTGAGCTTTCATGACTTCAAGCCATTTTCCTTTGCAATGGTTCCAGTGGGCTTGGACCAATACATGGAACTGGCTGCCAGTGAGGATTACCGTGCGAGTTTGATGGCGACGTTGCAGTTTGCTGCACTGGTGGTGCCAGGGTCGGTGATCGGGAGCCTGGCCGTGGCGGTTCTGTTGGATCAGACGCCGTTTTTCAGGTCGATATTCCGTACTATTTTTTTAATTCCGGTTGGGATTTCGCCAGCAATGGCTGCCATGCTTTGGGTGTTCTTGTTCAATCCGACGTCCGGATTTTTGAATTACCTGCTTTCGATGGTTGGGATTGTTGGTCCGGCATGGCTGAGTGATCCTGATTGGGCGCCTTTGGCCGTGTCTTTGACAACGGTATGGAAGGAAGTTGGGTTCAATATTATTTTTCTGATGGCGGCTCTGGCTCAAGTTCCTGTTGAGTTGCAGGAGGCTGCATGGATGGATGGTGCAAATGCCTTACGGCGATTCTGGCACATCACGTTGCCCTCCATTTCGCCGGCGATGTTTTTTGTGACCGTCGTTTCGGTGATCCACGCGTTTGAGAGCTTTGGTCAAATTCATATTTTGACCCGTGGTGGTCCAGCGGGATCCACGGGAGTCCTTGTTTACCAGTTGTTCCGTGACGGTTTTGAAAACTCGCGTCTGGGCATGGCGGCTGCAGAGGCAGTCATCCTGTTCATCATCATCGGTGCCGTGACCCTGGTCCAGTTCTTCGTGGCTCGCTATTTAAAAGGGGCACCACAGTGAGAAAAGGAACGGATGGATTGCCGGTTTTCAGTTCCCGCCTTCTGGCAACGTGTTTGTTGCTCGTTCCGGCGGTTCTGCATGGATTTCCTGTTTTTTACATGCTGTCCGTCTCATTCAAGGAGGCGGCAGAGGCCTATCAGTTTCCACCGTCCCTGTTGCCGTCCCACCCCGTGTTGAGCAATTATTCGGATGCGTTGCACGCCGCGCCCCTTTGGCAGTTCATGTTGAACTCGTTGATTGCGTCATTGGGGATCACGGTCGTTCAAATGCTGACTTCAATCCTTGCGGCCTACGCCTTGGCCAGGATGGAATTCAAGGGCCGTAAACTTGTCCTTGGTTTTGTAGTCGCCATGTTGATGGTTCCATCTGAAATCACCATCGTGCCCAATTACCTGGTGATGGTTGGAGCGGGTCTGATTGACACGCACTTTGCGTTGATTGCGCCATTTTCAGCATCAGCATTCGGCATTTTTCTCCTTTACCAGTTTTTCTCTGGCGTGCCGCGCGAACTGGAAGAAGCGGCAACCGTTGACGGCGCATCCCGAATGAGATTTTTATTTCAAATTCTTGTGCCGGTTTCCATGCCGGCCATTGTCGCCTTTGGTGTCTTTTCCTTTGTCTCCGCCTGGAACCAGTATCTTTGGCCGCTCGTGGTCACACAGTCGACGTCGATGAGGACCGTGCAGGTTGGGGTTGGAATGTTCCGCTCCGAGCAAGAAGCGACAAGCTGGGGCATGGTGATGGCCGCGACTTCGATTCTTGTTTTGCCATCCATCGCACTGTTTGTTGCAACGCAAAAGCAATTCGTCCGTGGTCTCGTTTCGTCAGGTGCGGGAGTCAAGGGATGAAGATGAAAATGAAGAGATGGATGGGGTTCAGCCTGCTTGTTTCTGGCGCTGTGACGATGATCCCAGTTTCAGCATGCACCGGTGGTAAAAATTCCGCGGGGCTTTTTTTTGGTTCAGGCAAAGTTAAAAAGGCAAAGGCCATAGAATTCTGGCACAGCATGTCAGGCGACAAGAGCCTTGTCCTCAATTCCATTGTTGAGGACTTCAACAAGGATGCGGCGGCAACGGGCCGTTTGCCCGTGAAGTTGCAATTCACTGGCACCTACACCGACGGCATCAATAAACTTCGGCTTGCCGTGATGGGCAAGCGCCCTCCGCATCTGGCACAAATTTACGAGATCGGGACGCAACAGCTGGTTGATTCAGGTGCCGTAATACCCCTCGAGGATCTGATTGCGGGCGACAGCGAATTTGGACTCGATCAGATGTTGCCTCAGGTCCTTCAGTACTACACGGTAAAGGGCAAGCTCCACAGCCTGCCTTTCGCCACCTCGAATCCAGTCATCTATGCAAACCGGGATGCCCTCGAGGCTGCAGGAATGACAACTCCACCGGACACGTTCGAAGGTGTGGAAGAGGCATGCCCCAGGTTGGCAGATAGCAGCAAAGGCCGCACTTGCCTGACGCTGCCTCTGACGAGTTGGTTGTTTGAACAGTCTCTGGCCCGCCAGGGGGCTTTGCTGGTTGATCAGGAAAACGGTCGCAGTGGAGTTTCTGGCAGCGCGATTTATGCCAGTGCTGAGGGGCGCTTCTTTTTGGATTTTCTGCAGCGCCTGTCAGGTAACGGAATGTTTGCCAACACGGGGCGTTCGTGGGATCCACCCGTGGAGAATTTCATGGCCGGCAGGTCAGCCTTGCTGGTGACGTCGACCAGCGATGTATTTGTTTTGGGGCAGCGGGCAAAATTCCCGGTGGTGGTTGGGCGGTTTCCAGTCCGCGCCAGTTTGGGGCCTGTGATTTCTGGTGGGACAGTCCTGGGCGGCAACTCGATCTGGGCCATGAAGGGCAGGGCCGACGGCGAGATGAAGCAGGCGTATCATTTTCTTAAATATCTGGCATCGGCTCCCGTCCAGCGTCGCTGGCACGTGAACACTGGATATTTTCCGATTCGCAAGGATGTCATCGGGGCGTTGGAGGGAGAGGGGTTTTACGCCGCAAATCCCAATGCGCGGGTCGCGGTGGACCAGCTTCTCGCCGCCCCGGATTCAGCGGCGGCGAAGGGTGCTTTGGCCGGTGTTTTTCCGGAATTGCGCGAGCACGTGGAAAACGCCATGGAGGAGGCTCTCGGTGGCAAGGACGGAAGTGGTCCTGCGTTGGAGCGGGCCCAGGTGAAATCAATTCGCGCCCTTCAACGCTACCGCAAACTGCTGTAGAATATCGTTCGAATGCGCAGCTGAATCCTTCAGCGCAAACTTCAATTGCGGGGTTGGTCCATGAACTTTCATTCAGTGAAACTTAGAAAAGCTTTTGCCATTCTGGTTGCCGGATTGGCCTTGACCACTTCGGCTTGCGTTACAAGTGGCAAATATTTTGCTTCCGATACGAATTGGATCAAGGCGAACAAGACCCGGCAGGAAGATGTGCGCGGGCTTCTGGGTGCGCCATTCATGGTGGGTAACTCTGGCGGATCGCCAACCTGGACGTACGGGTTTTACCGCTACAAGTTGCTTGGGGAGAGCTTTACCAAAGAGCTCAAGTTCTATTGGAATGCGGACAAGACGGTACAGAGCTACGCCTTCAATTCCAGTTTTCCAGATGATGTTGGTGGGATTTCGTCTTCAGGTTCCCGAACCGAACGTCCGGCCGCGCCGCCGACCGAGGAGCGTGGAGCCGGAGACGTTCACCGTTAATTCCTCGGAAATATCTCTGTAACCAACTGAATTAAAAGAAAAAAAATGATTCGAGGGAGGGGCTATCAGGCCCCTCTTTTTTATTATTTCATTAAAATCATTGTAATTGTTTAATTATTTGATATAAATTCTATAGAATCCATTAAATTGGGTTCAAATGTGGAATTCCTAGCTGTGTTTCCTGCTGTTGCTGAGGCTGTTGTATGCGGAATTTATTCCAAACCGTATTTGAAGGTGCTCTCGCTGCCCTGCGAACGACCCTTGTCCTGATCTGGGTCGTTCCCGCCTCCCAAGCCTTCGCCGATGCAAGGCAGGCAAATTGCCAAACCTGGCAACGACCGGACGGATATGATGAATCTTGGATCCCGGTGTCCTTTAAATCGAGCTGTGTGGCCCATATCAAATGCTACGAAGGGGCAGATGCTGGCTGGTCCTCCTGCAACACCGAGCTTTATACTTCCCTGCGAAAATCCTGCGAAAGCATGTTTCCTCACGCTGCACTTTCAGCCGCCGGCTCAAAATTTGGCGAGGAAGAGGGATCATCGGAAGGATCCTCAGAAGCCGCGTTGATTTCATGCCTGCAGGTTGCTGATGAGTTTTATGCGAAAGTCCAGTCCCCAGCGGTCCTGAAACAATTCCAGGGACTGCAGGAAAAATCGAACCAGCAGGCCTCCGCGTTGTGACGCAGGCTCCAACGCGATATCATTAGCAAGTTCTATCTAAAAAAACGCCACAAGGATGTGACGCGATGCAAGACCTGCCTGGAACATTGCCTGGAATATTGCGTGGCCATCGCGATTTTTTCGCCACTGGAATGACTCGCGATATCGAATGGCGCAAATCCCAGCTCAAGAAATTGAAGGCCGTGATCAAGGACAAGGAAGCCAAGATCAATGCCGCATTGTTCGCCGATCTCGGCAAAGGCGATTTTGAATCCTATACCAGCGAAATTGGATTTCTTTACGAAGAAATCAATGTCGCCATGCGCAATCTGGATGAATGGGCCGCCCCACGGCACGTACCCACCCCGATTTTTATTGCTCCGGCACGCAGCTACGTGCGTCACGAGCCCCTTGGTGTGGTTCTCATCATCGCACCATGGAATTATCCGTTTCATCTTGCGATCGCACCGCTTGTTGCTGCCATAGCAGCCGGGAATTGTGCCGTGGTGAAGCCTTCGGAACTTGCTTCAAAAACAGCTGATGTGGTCGCCGAGGTGATTCGCGACGCCTTCCTGCCTGGTTTTGTCTCGACGATGCTGGGCGGAATCGAAGCTTCAACGGCTTTGCTCAAAGAACGCTTTGACCACATTTTTTTCACTGGTGGAACCGCCGTTGGCCGCGTTGTGATGCGCGCTGCTGCCGAGCATCTGACGCCTGTCACGTTGGAGCTGGGGGGGAAGAGTCCATGCGTTGTGGATGCTTCTACCGATTTGAAGGTGGCTGCCCGCCGCATCGTCTGGGGAAAGTTTTTTAATGCTGGACAGACCTGCGTTGCGCCAGATTATCTCCTCGTGGAAAGTCGCGCCAGTGAAGCACTGGTTCGGCACATGCGAAATGCAGTCCGGGATTTTTTTGGTGAGGATCCCTCAAAGAGTCCTGACTACGGCCGCATCATCAACGCCAACCATTTTTCCAGGTTGGAGCGTTACGTCGACGGGGCAAACGTACTGACGGGTGGCCAACGCAACAAGGACGCCCTCTACTTTGCGCCGACGTTGATTGAGGCGCCAGGAAATGACAGCCCGGTGATGCAGGACGAGATTTTTGGACCAGTTTTGCCTGTCAAGACTTGGGTCAAACCAGAAGAGGCAAAAGCCGAGATTGAATCCCGTTCGCGTCCCCTGGCCTTTTATTGTTTTACGCGGGATGACGACATGCGTGATTATTTCATGGATGGAATCAGTTTCGGTGGCGGTTGCATCAACAACACGTTGGTTCATTTGGCGAACCCTCATTTGCCATTTGGGGGCGTCGGCGACAGTGGCATGGGGCGTTATCACGGGCGCGATGGTTTTTTAGCCTTTTCCCACCAAAAGGCGATTGTGGATTCCGGACTTCGCCCGGACATTCCCCTCAAGTATCCTCCGTACAAGGGCCGTTTGAAGTGGATCAAGGCTTTGATTCGATGAATCAAGAGTGAGAGGTCATGCAGATGAAATCATCATTTTTCAGCAGTCTGTTTATTGGCGCATTTGTTTGCGCTGGAATTATATCTTGCCGCAAGACAACCCCAGGTGGTCTCGTTTCGCCGCAATCACAGAACAGCAAAGAACCTCAATCGGAACTTCTCGCAGACAGTCGCCGTGAGATCAACAGCTCCTCGAATTTCTTTTTTGCCGTGTGGGATGATTCATTTACGTCGCGCTTTTCAGACTTGCCCTCTTCGGGTGGTGCTCCGAGCGATCGGATTCCCTACTCTGGGCATTGGTATCCAGAAGTCCGCGGTGGAGCCAACGTCAGTGGCGCGGTGACAAAATATGACCGGGCCTTTAACGGTGGCAGGCCCCTTGCAGCCAATTGGGAGAGCACCAACCATGCCCTTCGACAGGGCGATCCCGGAGCCAACTGGGCGGGGCACTGCAATGGATTTTCTGCAGCATCAAGTCGTCACAAGGAGCCAGCGCGTTCAGTGATCCGCAACGGGATCACTTTTGAGGCGCAAGATATAAAAGCACTGCTGGCTGAAATATACATGAGCGCAAAATATTATTTTCTGGGAGGAAATCGCTGCGAACAGGACCGGGTCCGCAGGCCATCGGAGCGCAGCGATCCAACGAAAATGAATGAGTGCGACGATGTGAACCCGGGAACCTTTCACGTTGCGATTGCAAATTGGATTGGCCGCAAAGGATACCCGGTCGTAACCGACAAGACAGTGACCAGTCAGGTATGGAACTACCCGGCATACCGTTACGCCTCGCAGGTCCAAAAGATAACCCGTCAAACGGCCCTTCAGTACATCGGTGTTAACTCCAGTAGCTATGTTTTTAATCCAGCTGCGGAGCAATTCGCGTATGTGAACATGACTTTGTATTATGCGAATGCCTTGCCGAGCGAACCGGTAGGAAACGTGGCGCCTACTCATACCGAAGGCACGATGGCGCTGCAATATGTCCTGGAACTTAATGCAGCAGACGAAATCATCGGAGGCGAATGGGTCGGTGAATCCCAGTCGGCCCATCCAGATTTCATTTGGCTTGCTCTGGAACCCATGCAGGGTAGTGGGACCAAATACTTCGGTAATCCCAATGTCGACGTCAATGCGGTCCTGGGCATGTGGGCAGAGTCCGTTGGGCTCGACCCTGCGAATCCACCTCCAGGGTTGCGCGAGCCAGCTTGGATAAAAGACTGGGGAAAATTTCCGACTTTCGAAGTGGTTCTTGATGAAAGTCAGACAGGCGCCGTATTCATGGGGCGCGAGGTTGCCCTCCAATTCAAGCGACGCCAGCCCTTGCAAGGAAACGTTGAACTTGATGTCTCGGTGAATGGGTCAAGCATTACGACACTGAAGCCCACGGGACAGGATGATGTAACGATGAAGATCCGCCCCGTTCCCGGTGCGAATCGCCTTGATATTGTCTGGCGCAAGGGCGGGGTGACGTTTGAGGAACGGTCCTTGCGCTTTCATGCAATGAATTAGAGAAGTCCAACGGGGATTTTCTGGATGGAACTTCGATTGATCTTGCTGGTGGCAATTGGGTGCGCAGCCGGTGGTGTGGCACGGTTTATTCTGCAGCACTTGGGAGGGCAGATCATGCCCGGGTATGCAGCAGGGACCATCGCGGCCAACATGATTGGTTCGTTGCTGGCCGGTATGATTCTGCCTGGATTGACCAGCCTTAGTGCGGAAACGCGGGCGCTATTGTTGACGGGATTTCTTGGTGGACTAACGACCATGTCCAGTTTCGCGCTGGACATGGTCGTTTTTTTTGATTCAAAGCGTTTTGTATTTGCTGCAATATACTGGCTCACCGGGGCCATGGGGTGCATCGCTGCATGCATGGCCGGATTCCGGATCACCAGGTTTTTTACTGGCTGAAATCAGTGTCCGCTGCGCGGGCTGCGCCAACGGGATTGAACGATCTTCCGACCGACTGGTTTCACCTGAAGTTCAGCCGACTTTATGAACCGTCCGTCGCTCGTCTTCGCCCATTCGCCTTCCGCAGATGCCAGGACGAAATCCCCGTGAGCGAGGCGACCAACCTCACGACCGTTTGGTGCATCGTAAATCGCGGCATGTTCGCCACCGACATAGACGACTGCATTGGTACCAGCTGGTAGGCCCGGTCCAGCGCCCGCCACTGCCGGAGCAGGTGCCACTGCCGCTGGGGCAGTTCCGTCGGCTGCTGGCGTAGGTGCCTCTGCCACGGCTGCATCTGAAGGGGCTGCATCCACAGCATTGCTTCCTTCCGCTGACTCCGTTGGCGGGATGTTGGAAGCCTGGTCAACGCCCGCCGTATTCATACCTGTATTCACGCCGGTATCCGTGCCTGCGATTGCTGCCTCTGGGGCAGCCTCGTTTGCTGCGCCAGCGTCTTCTTTGGGTGCGGAATCTTCCTTCGCAACGGCAGCGGCTTCGTTTCCGCCTTCCTCGTCAACGACTTCTTCTTCGCCTTCTTCCGATCCAGTGGAACTGCACGCGGTGGTGTTCGCAGCCAGCAGGCCCACGAGCCCGAGAGCTCCGACCAAGCGAGCGAGTTTTGGCCATCCCTCTAATTTGAATTCACGCTTTGCTGAACCGATCATACGAAATCTCCCCTGATTTGCGCCTGTTCAAAAACCTCTGAAATCGCTTCCAAACATGACTGGTGTTTCGGCTGCAGCAAAAAAGGCTTTAGTGAAATCTCAAATATTTTTATGGAAAACTGCACCTGAGGCTGTTGTTTTTTGGTCAAGCATTCAAATTTGTTGGTCTTTTTAATTTTACTTCAAGTTTTTTCAAGGGGTGGCGATGACTCCCCTGCATTTAGTCATGCACTTTTGGAGGAAGCATGATGGTGAAACAACTTCGTTCGGCCATTGCGATGGCAATGACCTTCTCACTCGCCGGGATTTCCGGGGCGTGTGGTAACAATGGCTTCTCGTCTGGGCAAGGCCCGGCATTCACCACTGGGGATGCAAACCGCCGTGATGGATCGTACGATCCGACGGTGAATGGGCCGTATCTGACATGGGACATCCCTTGTGACGAATCCAATGGTGAACCTGCCACCACGCCGGATGGAAAGCCCATCTTGTTTATCGGAGGCGGGGACCACGTTGTCTCGAAAGCCGATGTCGCCAATCATCCAATCATATTTAGCGGCAAGGTTTGCCACGCCTCGGATTCCAAGCGCGACATTGTTTTGGTGGTCGACGTGTCTGGTTCTATGGATGACAACGACCCCCGTAGAGGTAACTCCTGCGCGCGTTTGCGTGCCCTTGATCAGGTTCTGCAAATTTCAGCCACTGGCCAGGACAATCAGTTTGCGATTGCGACTTTCAGCAGCGCAGTTGAATTTGCATCCAGCAGGTTTTTCGACAATGCACAGGACCTTTACGCAGACCTCGCAGCCGGCGGGAACATTGCTGATGTGATTTGTGCCGAAACCAGCGGAACGAATTACACGGCTGGATTTCAAGAGGCATGGAACCGCCTTTCCATGGGTCGTCCCGATGGGCTCAAGGAAGTGTACTTCCTTTCTGATGGGGCGCCAGACAGGGGCAAGGAAGGGGTAGACCTTGCGGCCCAGCTAAAAGCGGGTGGCATCACCATCGACGGGAAGCACATCAAGACCACGATCGCAACCGTCATGCTTGGCAACGGCAATGATGACATTTTGAAAAATAAAATCGCCAGCAAAACTCCAGATGGAACCGTGCTGCATGCCCGGGCGGACGCCAGCAATCTGGCGGAGATACTTGGTCAACTAGCCCAAAACGGCATCCAGACCGGTTACCTCAATTACCGGGCGTTGACGGATGGAGACCAGGGCAAGTGGCAACGCGTGGATTTGCGGCCGTACTTGAAAGATGGCGGTTTTATCCTGCCATCCATGGCGGTGAACCCCAGCACAGTAGGCACTGGGATTGAAATTAGGTTAGAATATTACGACCGGACTGGTCAGAAATATGTAGTTAGCGGCAGACTGCTTTGGAATTGATTTTAGGATCAACAATGCGCAGCAGATCGTCGATGGTTTTATTGTTGCGCGTGATAGCACTTCTGCTGGGGATTGCCATCCCTGGCATATCCTATTCGGCGCCGGTCGTCCCGGCGTCTGCTCCTGCCCCAATCCCGAAGCCAATTCTGGACCAGGCCTATGCAGCCGCAAAAAGTCACGATTGGAAGAAAGCCGCAAAAAATTTTGAATCTGCCCGCGCAGAAAAGCCATTGGATTATCGCGGCCTCCTGGCTTTAGCCTTTGTCTACCGGCAGTTGGAAGAGTGTCCCAAGGCGATCGGGCCGCTGATTGAAATTCAGCAGAAGGCTAACCGCAAGAAAATCAGTCCCAAAGAGAAAAGATTGGTGCGCCATGGCCTTTTCCTTTTGGCCAGGTGTTATGCGAAAGGCAGTGATGCGGGACGCACCTTGTATATTTTGAACGGATACCTTCTTGACCCGAGGAAGTTCACGAGTGAACTGCGTCAGTCGCTTCACATGACTGACTTTGGTGGACTCCGCACCCAGAGCGATTTCCAGGATTACGAAAAGGCTGCACGCAAGGCACTTTCCAAAATCGGTGCCAGTGCTGACGCTCCGGCCTCGCTCGAGGCCGAGGATGGGGGCGGGGCCTCCATGTGGAATGAAACGAAGGAACCTTCCGGCCCAAGTGGCGGATCTGGTTTTTGAAATTTTTTCTTGAGGAGGATGCGTGAGCAAGCTCAGCGTGAGACTCATTTTTGCAAGTGTCGTCGGGTTGCTTTGCTTGTCCGCCGCCATCACTGCCTGCAAACGAAGGGTCATCCGTCAGGGATCGCTCTTGAGCCGGAATTCAGAAGTTGTTTTTTCTTTCAATCAGGCATCGGGAGATTTCGAAGTCCAGGTGTCTCCTGCGTTGGCCTCGGCTGGCGGTGAATTACGCTACCTCATCAGCCGCAATCCCACCGATCAACGTGTGGACTGCGAAGCTGCCGGCGTTGGGGATTGGGTTCCCGGTACTTCCCGCGGCAGCGTTTTCCTAAATGCGGGACAGACCGTGTACCCGCTGCTTTCGATTGGCAATGAAATCTGGTTGCAAGCCGCTGACCCAGTGCGTGGGTATGCTGGTCACGGGAAGTTGTCTCCCGACGCCTTCGCGGCATTGGAGCGCCTGTCAGAAACTTTCGTGGGCGAGGCATGCGTTACAGCCGGCAATCGCTCTGGATTTATCGCAACGACGGAAGGTTCCGTGGGTAATGGTGCCGTGACCCAAGTGGTCGCTGCGTGGGATGGTGGTGCTGACACGTCATCCAGTGCCAATGACAGGCAATACGGACTTGGTCTGGTGGCACAGAAAAAGTTGAAACCGAAGGGTCTGGATTCAGGCAAGTCAGACGGTGCTGCCGAAATGCAAAAATATACCCAAGCCTGCACGGCAGAGTTGGGCCCAATTCCGACCTTGGATTGTTTTGGTGTGGCCAAACCCATGCCGATCACCACGACTTGGCCGGACGGCATGATCGACAATGTGACGGACTCAAATTATTCGCGGGATTCGACCAAGTGTGACAAGCCGATCATGCTGCAAAATTCGTGTGCCCCGTATTCCAGATTTGCGGCCTTTACGGGCGACAGGATCAAGGGTCAGCAACCAACCCAATGGGCTTATTTCTGCAGGCGTTACGAACCTAGACCAGAAGGCAGCCGTTTTTTTGATGACGTCAACATGATCGGTCACAACCCCAACACCGGTGCCACCTGTTTTTTCAATTCGACCTTGGGCAGCAGCAAGGGTGTGGAAGTGGCGGCATCTGACATGAGCTCAACCAATCCCAGACCTGCCTCCACCATTCCAAATCCTGGGGCTCCTGATGCGCTCAAGTTTTGGTACCCGGCTTACCATGAGGATAGCGATCGCGGCATAGGATCTGTGGATAACATTCAGTGCGCTCGTTGCCATGACAACGATGCGTTCCTCAATTCGCCATTTGTAGCGCAGGCGAAAACATTGCCCTATGGCAAGTATTCTGACCCGGACAGCCCCTACTATGCGGTGCTTTTTGACGCGGTCAGCAAGAATGAATCTTGGCGCCCCCGTCATATTGCAGGAGAAGACGCGGCGGGATGCACTTCATGCCACCGTATTGGCTCGGGCAGCACGTGCAACACGTTCGCCCAGTACGCTGCAGATCCCGCAGCAAGTGACTATGCGAAAATTCTTTCGGATTTTGGAAAAACCCATCCGTGGATGCCGCCAGAACGAACTGACGACGGCAAAAAAACACCAGATGACATACAAACATCCCTGAATTTCATTTATCAGTGTTGCTCAGACCAGGGTGATGCTTCATGCAAGTGGACGCCAGTGCCTCGTTAATTTCGCGACGGCTTCGGCACGATGGGAGAGGCGATTTTTTTCTGCCTCAGAGAGTTCTGCCATCGTGCGGTTGTGTGACGGGACGAAGAAAACCGGATCGTATCCAAATCCGTGATGCCCCGATGGGGATTTTGCGATCCGGCCTTCGCAATAGCCTTCGACAACCGTTTCTTCTCCACGTTCATCAATGAATACGAGGCAGCAGACAAACCGCGCGGTGCGTTTGCTGTCCGGAACTTCTTGAAGGTCGTTCAGCAACTTTTCTGTGTTGGCCGCATCGGCAGCCGCTCGAGGGGTCCCTTCCGGGCTGCCCGCATAGCGGCTTGAATAAATACCGGGGGCTCCGTTCAGGGCATCAACGACCAGGCCGGAGTCATCGGCCAGAACCGCGCAGGGTGTGATGTGGCGCAGGGCCAGGGCCTTGATTCTGGAATTTGCGACAAAGGAATCCCCAGTCTCGTCCCAGGAAATTTTCTGTCCGGTTTCAAGACCCAATTGGGAGGCCGACCTGACGTCCCAGGCGTATCCAAGCATGGCTTGGAATTCCTCGACCTTGTGTTCATTTTGGGTGGCCAAGTACAGGGTCCGGCGCATTTTAGCCGGGGAATTATCTGGTTTCATGCTTGCCTTTTCATAGCGGGGAAGTGATATAAAGGGCCGCTTCAGGCTAATGTTTTTACCCGGTTTTTTGTTTGGAGTCTGCCCCATGATGAATTCCACCCAGATCGAACAGCGCCTTCTGGCAGCGTTTCCCGACGCCAAGGTCAAAGCCACGGACATGACTGGCGGCGGCGACCATTGGCAGGTCAGCATCACTTCTGGTGCCTTCAAGGGCCTTAGTCTGGTGGAGCAACACCAGGCCGTTTATAAGGCGTTGGGTGACTGGATGCGCCGTGAAATCCACGCCTTGGCCCTCAATACAGCCGTTGACTAAACGGCCCCAAGCAGCCATATTTGGGGTCCGTTTCTGATCTTCTCAAGTGCCGCTGTAGCTCAGTCGGTAGAGCAGCTGATTCGTAATCAGCAGGTCTCCGGTTCAAGTCCGGACAGCGGCTCCATTTTCCCCTCTTTCTGATCGCATCTCTGCGTCGAGCTCCCGAAGGGATGGCGGGCCACTATTGATGTTGGTCAGGATCCGATTTTCGCGCGGACAAATGCCCTTCCACCTGGTGGACCTGAGGATGCGACGAGGGCTGTCTTCACCGCGATCAAAGGCATCAAGAAATTGACTTTGAGCAGCAGGCTCCCAGAGGGTTAGCATGGGTTGAATGTCGTCCCTGTGATCACCAACAAACGTGACGGCATGGAACTCCGGTTCCCGCCCGTTAATCAATTGTTCGATGTCGTGGGTTTGCAGAAATGGGTAGTCACAGGCAACCACGATCCAGGCGACATCTGGAAATTTTGAAAACGCAGTCTGTAAACCGCTGGCTGGTCCGTGACCCGGGATTTTGTCCGTAAGGCCTCGTGACCCAACGCCCCAATCATTTTTCTGTTTTTCGGAACAAGACCAGTAGACCTCTTTGCAAAATGGCGCGAGGAGGTCTGCGACGGCCCGCCATTGTGGTTGATCCCCGTAAGTGATTTCCGCCTTGTCCCGGCCCATCCGGGTGCTCTGCCCGCCGGTCAGGATCAATCCGTAAAGTTCAGGCGTCATGCGTAACCTTTTCGAAGGATACGACAATGGATTTTGATGCGGGGGTTTGGCTGCCTTCGGCGAAATTATCGATTGGAACCAGAACATTGGTTTCCGGAAAGTAAGATGCCACGCAGCCTCGAGGAATTTCGTAGGATACGATCCGGAAATTTTTTGCCCGGCGCTGCACGCCGCGGTAATGGCTGATGATATTCACAATTTCACCGTCTGCGAATTCTTGTGCCGCCATGTCACTGCTGTTCATCAGGATGACGCGACGCCCGTGGTGGATTCCGCGGTAGCGGTCTTCCATCCCATAGATCGTCGTATTGTATTGATCGTGTGACCGGATGGTTGCCATTACAAATTGCCCGGGGGCGACTTCCAGCCGGGGAATATCGTTGATGGTAAAAAGAGCCTTTTGCTCGGGAGTGCAAAATTCCCTGCGGTCTCGGACGGAATGGGGCAGGGCGAATCCACCGGGATCTCGAACGCGGGAATTGAAATCTTCAAATCCCGGGATGACTTTTGAAATCCGCTCACGGATCCTGTCGTAGTTCGCGACGTAATCGTCCCAGTTTACGCCCAACGTCGCCATTGCCAAGCCTGCGACGATGGCAGGCTCACTCAATAAATCCGGCGATGCAGGGGACAACCGTCCTTCCGATGAATGGACGATTCCCATCGAGTTTTCAACGCTGACAAATTGCATGCCACCGTCTTGGATGTCGCGCTCGGTGCGTCCCAGGCATGGCAGTATCAAAGCCTCTTCACCGGTAATCAAGTGGGAGCGATTCAATTTTGTCGACACTTGAACGGTCAGGCTGCAACGGCTCAATGCCTGTGCTGTATAGGCTGTATCGGGCGTGGCCGAAAGAAAGTTTCCCCCCAGGGCAAAAAACACCTTAACGTCGCCACGATGCATGGCCTCTATCGTTTCAACGGTATCGAGGCCATGTTCCTGAGGCGGCGTAAACCCAAACTCCTTGCCAAGGCTGGCGAGAAACTGGGGCGTCGGGCGCTCAAAGATTCCCATGGTGCGGTCGCCTTGCACATTGCTGTGCCCACGAACGGGACAGGCTCCTGCACCGGGCCTGCCGAAGTGTCCGCCGAGTAAAAGCAAATTCACGATCTCTTGGATGTTGGCCACGGCGTTCTGGTGTTGCGTAAGTCCCATGGCCCAGCAACAAATCATCGCTTTTGATTGGGAAAGGACGGCCGCAATCTCTCGTATGTCTTTTTCCGCGATGCCCGATCCCTCGACGATTCCGTTCCAGCTTTCGCGCAAGATGTTATCCCGATAGGCATCGAAACCTGACGTGTAAAGGGAGATGAATTCCTGGTCGATCGACGGGACTGGTTCCTCCAGGATTGCCTTCTGAATTCCTTTCAGCAGGGCCACATCACCGTTTATCTTTACGGGTATGTGGTGGCTCGCCAATTTTGTCCCTCTGCCGATGATTCCGGAGAGTTCCTGAGGGTGGCGAAAGCGTTTCAATCCAGTCTCTTCAAGGGGGTTGATGCTGATGATACGGCAGCCACGGCGGGCTGCTTCCTGCAGCGTGGTCAACATACGGGGATGATTGGTCCCTGGGTTTTGACCGATGACAATGATGCAGTCGGCAAACTCAAAATCCTTGAGGGATACTGTTCCTTTGCCGGATCCGATGGTGCGCGTCAGGGCGACGCCACTGGACTCGTGGCACATGTTGGAACAATCCGGCAGGTTATTCGTTCCGAAAAGTCGTACAAAGAGCTGGTAAAGAAAGGCTGCCTCGTTGCTTGTTCTTCCTGATGTGTAAAACGCGGCGTGATTTGGAGAAGCCAGATCATTCAAAGCCTTGCCGATTATAGTGAATGCCTCTTCCCAAGTGACCGGCACGTAATGACTCTCGCCCTTCGGCAGGTGCATGGGGCAGGTCAAACGTCCCTGCTGGCTCAGCCAAAAGTCTGTTTGGCGTGATAGTTCCTCGACCGATTTTGTCGAAAAAAAGTCTGGGGTGATCCGTTTAAGGGTGGCCTCTTCCGCGACGGCCTTGGCACCGTTTTCGCAAAATTCAACCAGTGAACGCCGGTCATCGGGATCGGGCCAGGCGCAGCCAGGGCAATCAAAACCCTTCTTCTGATTGACGTCGAGAAGTGTCGACGCCGTTCGTGCAAGGCCCATTTGCTCGACCGACATTTTCAGTGCAGCCGTTACGGCGGGGATTCCACCCGCTGACTTGCCTGGTTTTCCGATACGAATATTTTCGTCGAGAACTTCCGGACTGAGAAATTCAGTCTTCCGGGGCTTGTGGCCTGTGTCGGTCATCTCATTACCCGCATGTTGGATTCGGGTTGGGGAAGGCATCGGAATCATCTTCCCATTGTGCCGAAGTGCGTGGCTTGATGCAGGCAAAATCCTTTTCGATCAGGATTTTCAGGGGGCCGGATTTTCCTGGCTGTTCGTTGTAGAGGCCGACCTCGTCAGACTTGGACCAAATCATGGCTTGCTCGCGGGGAACGCGGATGCGAATCACATTGGTTTCGAGATCGGCTCGAATCGACGTCACCGTGTCGTCAGCCTCTAAAGTGTATTGAAAAGTATCATCGCCAAAGCAGGTCTGCTCGACCACTCTGCCTTCTTGTTCCAGTCGCTGGACTTCCTGGCGCTGCAGTCGCAATCGCAAGGCATTACCCCTGATTCTCAATTTCAAATTTCACCCCCCGTAAGGCGCCATGATCCATTGTAGATGTTAAAGCGCGAGTCGCGGACAAAGCCCAACAAGGTTACGTCAAATCTCTTTGCAAGTTCCACAGCCAGGCTCGATGGAGCCCCGACGGCAGCGATCAAGGGGATTCCAGCCACGACGGCCTTTTGAACCAACTCGAAACTGGCTCGGCCACTTAAAAAAAGCATGTTCTTGGATAGCGGAGTTTTTCCTGCGAGGAATTGCGAACCAATCAGTTTGTCGACGGCATTATGACGGCCGACGTCTTCGCGAAGGGCGATCAACTGGCCAGCCTCGCTGAAAATTGCAGCTGCGTGAAGCCCGCCGGTCTGATCAAAAACGGCTTGTTGGGATCGCAAACGAGCCGGAAGTTCCGAAATCTCCTTCATGCTGATTTGAAAACCGTCCCGGGGGATCGGCTTCAATCCCTGAACTTCAAGAGCATCCAGAGAGGCTTTGCCGCAGACGCCACAGCTCGATGTGGCATAAAAGTGCCGCTCTAATTTTGGCCAGATGATTCTGGCCTGATCCGAAAGGCGGACTTTGACGACATTCTTTCCCTGATGGGCTCCGCTGGCAGGTCCGCAGCCGGCGATCCCGGTGACGTCTTCGGGGAATCGCAAAAGGCCCTCGGTGAAAAGAAAGCCCGCGGCCAATTCCTCGTCATTTCCCGGGGTCCGCATGGTGATGGAAAGGCTTTTCTGGATACGAGCGTTGCCGTCAAGGTAGTCGAGGCGAATTTCGAGGGGTTCCTCCAAGGCGACGCGGTCGGATGTATCATGGAGGATTCCGTGTTCCACCCGGGATATCTTTGTCTCTAGGCTCTGACGGTGCACCTGGATTGATTTCCTTTGTCAAAAGCCAATTCGGTGGAAGAGGCTTACTTGTCGCACGAACTATGGGATCATATCAGCGTTCCTGCGACGTTGCAGCCGCGTTGAATCAAAGTATTTTATAAAAGTCCTCAGTCTGTTTAATCTGGTGGTAAAACTGTGCTTTTAGATGTCCGCCAAATGGCAAAATCCTATGTCACCTATCGCAAGGACCCCGGCCTTAAGGGGGCGGTCAAGGCCCTTTTTCACCGGGAAAAGATTGCAGTAGACGCTGTTAGACCAGTCTCTTTTCAGGTGGACCGTGGTGAGTTTGTCGGGCTGCTTGGCCCAAATGGTGCGGGCAAGACCACGATCCTCAAAATGCTGACCGGACTGATCACGCCGAGTTCGGGTTGTGGGACTGCGTTCGGCGAATATGATGTTTCGAAGCGCCCCCGGCCCTATCTCGAGCGGATCGGGATGGTGATGGGGCAGCGCAACCAGTTGAATCCCGATTTGCCGGCCATTGATTCTTTTCGTTTGGCCCAGGCGATTTACGGTGTGCCCGAGCAGGAATTTGAGACCCGGCTGAACCAGATGCTCGGGATTTTCCAGGCGCAAGATCTCGTGCACAAGCCTGTTCGTAAATTATCTCTTGGCGAACGCATGCAAATGGAAATGACGCTCTCGCTTTTGCACGGGCCAGAGCTCTTGTTCTTGGATGAGCCGACGATAGGGTTGGATTTTGCCGCAGCACGGCGCATTCGTAGTTTTCTAAAAACGATCAATCAATCCCTTGGCGTAACGGTGATCCTGACCTCTCATTACACCAAAGACATCGAAGAACTCTGTCGGCGCGTGATCCTGATCAACAAAGGGGTTTGCGTTTACGACGGGTTGCTGAGCGAGGTTGATGAGAGGATCCATGGGCAGCGTGAGGTCGAGATCCTGTGTGTTGACGAGGGTATTGCGCAACGGGTGATGGGCTCCTTTAAAAATGCTCAGGCCGAACTCGGGAATACGGGCGCGGAACCTGTTTTGAAATTGCGCGACAAAGGGATTAACAGCGTTTTGTTTTCGGTCACTCCCCGGATGCTGGCCGCTTCAATTAAAAATGCGACAGCGACGGTTGAATCGAGAGATATCGTCGACATTAAAATCAGCGAGGCCGAACTCGAGTCGGTTTTTGGTGAGATCTATGCGCGCAGTGTTTAAAGCCGCAGGCCTGATTTTGTCCCAACAATTATCGGTGCAGCTCGGCTACCGAATGGCTTTTGTCCAGGTCGCGCTGTTCGAGGCGATTGGCCTCGTCGGCACTTTATTTTACTGGCGCGCGGCAGCAACCAGTGGTTCAGGGTCAGGCTATAGTGCCGCTGGCATTGTGATTTATTTTATTGTGGCCTCGAGCCATCAGATCCTTCAAGAGTCTGGCATTTCCAGATCCCTTAGCATGGATATCCGGACAGGAAAGCTGGCGGCTTCGCTGGTGCGTCCGTTTCCTTTTTTGCTGCAGCCGGTGTGTCAGGGAATCGCCTACAGCCTGTCGCGACTTTTAATGATTGGGCCGGTGTTGGTTGCGATCTTTGTATTTGTGCCCGCCCTGCGTGACTTCTTCGTTGATGTTGCACGTGAGCAAGGAGGTGTGATTTGGCTGTCTGGTTACCTAGCCGCTTTGAGCCTGGGTTTGGTTTGTAATCTGGTGGTTCGTCTGAGCCTCGGCTTGCTCGCCTTTGACATGACGCAGACGTGGGGCCCAGAGCTGTTATTCATGTCGATATTCTTTGCTCTCAGTGGTGTGGTTTATCCTGTAGATTTATTGCCTGTCCCAGCGGTGCAGGCATTAAGTTGGACGCCTTTCTTTTACATGCAAGGGCTTCCCAATCTTGTGGCCCTTGGCAGGGTCTCAGACGGGGCATTGACGGCTTATTTGGCGCGTGGCTGTCTTGTTACAGTCATTGCGACTTTTATTCTGGTGTTCATGTGGCGTCGCGGTGTTCGCAAGTTTGAGGCGATTGGAATATGAAACAGCAAACAGCGTCCAGTCAGCGGAGTTTTTTCAGGATCTATCGCCAGGCCCTGTCCAACAGTGCTGGCGTGATGTTGGCCTATCGCAGCAATTTGATCTTTTTTTTCCTGTTTGAATCTTTTTTTCTGACGTCTTCGTTTCTTGGGGCGGGCTTGGGCGTCAGTTTGGCCGGAGGCAGCATCAATGGCTGGTCACGGGATCAGGTCTTCGCCCTGACGGCCCTTAACGGGGTGAGCCACCAGTTTTTTGTCTGTTTTTTTATCGCTCCTCTTTTTAACCTGCCCGAATATGTTTGGAATGGTCGGATGGATTATATTTTGCAGAAGCCGTTGCATCCCTTGCTTGCTTTGATGGCCACCAGTGAAATCATGATTTCCAATGTTCCGAATTTCGCGATCAATCTGGCCTTGGCGGTCTATTTTATTTTGAAAATAGCACCTCCATCTGGGGCTTCGGTCTGGTTGGCTTTTGGACTACTTGGAAGTCTCGGAATAGCAGTTCGTTTCGCCTTGGCGATATTTTGTATGGCGCCGGCATTTTTCGCAGAGCGATTGGTCGAAGGAGAAGACGGGTTTTGGTCCATTGTCGGTACCGGTCGTTTTCCAACCAGTGTTTTTCCGCGCGCCGTCGAACGCATCATGCTCTACGTTATCCCATTGTCTCTGATGGCGGCCGTTCCTGCCGGGTTTTTATTCAATCGATTAGATTGGCAGCAGGTGGCGATGGCGGGGACTTCTGGCTGTTTTTTTGTCGTTGGATCGCTGCTGTTTTTCAACTGGGCGGTGCGAAGCTACAAATCTGTCAATTCCGGCCTTTAGTCATCCTGAACTGTCCCCGTCATTCTGAGGCCGTAGGCCGAAGAATCCTTTCTTAATCCGTCATCCTGAGCGAAGCGAAGGATCTTTTCTTAATCCGTCACCCTGCCGTTAACGAAGGATCCTTCGCTTCGCTCAGGATGACGGAGTGCGCAGCTCAGGATGACGGCTGTTCTTGGGATGACGGACCAGGGAGCAGGGTGGCCAGGACGGCGGATGCGATAAAAAAGCCAGACGCCGCAATCAACGGACCGGAAAATCCATACCGTTCCGCCATCGCACCGATGAGCCATGGTGCCGCAGCGCTGACTCCACGGCCGGTGTTGTAAATGGTGCTTTGCGCAGTTGCCCGGATATGAACTGGGAAGATCTCCGATAGCATTGGCGACAGTGCGCTGAAATGACCGTGGCCAAAAAGTCCGATTAAAGGACCAATTAAAATCAAATTAGCGCCGGATGTCGCCTGATGAACAAAAACTGGGGCAAGGATTGCAGCCATCACAACATAAAGTGCATAAGCCCGTTTGCGCCCAAGAAAATCTGCGACCCAGCCGAACGAGACATATCCGACGAAGGCTCCTGATTGGAGGGCAATCGTCCAATTCACGGATTTGAAAAAGCTCAGGCCCGCACCGCCTTTTTCAATCGGTGTGGCGAGAAATGAGGGGAGCCAGGTGAAAAATCCCCAGACGCCAAACATCACACATGCGACCATTGCGGTCGCAACAAGAAAAGCACGGCGCCACCGCGGATCGAACAGCGCGCCGAGTTGCAAGGTCATGGAATCAAGAAGGGACCGTGCATCCTTGGGGGCAACGTGGGCCGTGCGGGCATGATGGATCTGCCATTCCATTGGCTCATCAATTTTTGCGCGGATCCAAAATGTTGCGAGGGCAGGGAGGGCGCCAAAAGCAAACAGATACCTCCAGCCAAGAAGTGGCAGGACATAAAGGGACAGAAGTGCCGAGGCAATAAATCCAATCGCCCATCCTGATTGCATCAGGGCGAGGGCTTTGTTGCGCTTTTCTGCGGGCCAGGTCTCTGCCACAAGGGTCGCGCCGGTGGCCCACTCTCCGCCCATCCCAATGCCGAGCAAACAGCGCCAAATGAGCAGCTGCCATTCGTTCTGGGCCGTGGCGCTCCCCAGCGAAGCCGCGGAATAGATCAGGATGGTGACGGAGAGCATTTTCGCCCGTCCCAGTTTGTCTGCCAGCACCCCGAAAAGCAAACCACCAAAGGCAGAACAAACCAGCGTGCACGTCAAAATGAAACCGGCAAACCCAGTCCCAAAATTGAAGTTTCCGGTCAGTTGCGGAATCGCAAAGAGAAACAGCGTGAAATCAAACGCATCGAGGGCCCAACCCATGGTCGCGGCGGCGAGGGTCAGGCGTAGTTGGTTATTGGTCAACGGGAAACACCTGCAGCCGATGCTTTACTGACCACTTCCCGGTGCAGGTCAGAGCGGTAACGTTGCTCGACTTCGTCACGAACTTCCTCAAAGGTCACGTTTTGGGGCGGGACTTCGCCGGTGACCAGGATGGCATGCCAGCCAAACTCAGTTTTCACTGGCTGGCCGTAGACTTGACCAATGTTGGTCGAGAAAATGGCGTCTTCAAGGGGCTTTAGCATCTGCCCTTTGGTGAATGTTCCAAGGTCGCCACTCTTCGCGCCTTCTGGCGCCGATGGAGAAAATTCTTTCACCAGGATTTCCAAATTCACGTTTGGTTCTCGCAGGGCTGAGATAGCCGCTTTGGCGGCCACTTCCTCGCGGGTAACAATGTGAAAGGCGCTGCGCTGGTGCTTGGTAAATTCGGCGCGATGGTCTTGAAAGTATTTCCGCAGGGCAGCTTCGCTGGTTTTGTCTTTCAAGTACGACTCCACGTACATCGATGCCAAAATGTGCTCGCGCTGCGCCG
>CANJZQ010000013.1 GCA_947479535.1 Oligoflexales bacterium
GAAGAACAGCACATTACGAAATTTAATTATTTTACGGTTGGGAGAACGCTCCGAAAGCTTTTCCCTGACTTTGACCGGTTCTTTGCCGTCGACTTTGTTACCACCACGCACTTCATGGCGCCTTTTGTGGCTGCGATCTCGCCAGAGTGGTCCAACCAGATATCACTGGCTGTGGATCATAAAAAATGGCGGTTTCCTTTTGGAAATTTGATCCTCATTTCTCTGACTCGCAAGTGATTCACTTCTCAAGTTTGGAACCAACCTGCCGTCAGAGGCCTGCTTCCTGCAATGCCTTCACGGCCTGTTCCTGATCGGGTGTCATGGTCTTTGGAATGTCGACCTCAAGGATGGCATACAAGTCACCACGCGCATTGCCTTTGCCCGGATAGGGGAAGCCAAGCTCTTTCAGTCGCAGTTTGGTTCCCGGTTGCACGCCCACAGGAACCTTCACCGTTTTTGAACCTTCCGGTGTTTCAACTTCGGCGCTGCCCCCAAGAAAGGCGATGGACGGCTTGATTTTGACCTTTGTGTGAATGTCATCAGCCACCCGCTCGAATTGCGCATTGGGGCTGATTTGGATGATCACGTGAACATCCCCAGGTGGGCCACCGTACGGAGACGCGACCCCTTTGCCAGGAACGCGGAGTTTGCCGCCGTCTTTGACGCCGGCCGGTATTTTCATACGGAAATCGCGCTTGGAGCCATCCCCAAGGCGGAAACTGACCTGCCGTTCGCAGCCGCGCCAGGAATCTAAAAATGAGATTTGTAATGGATATTCGACGTCTTGGCCCGCCGGGGCCCCGCCGCCTCCTGCACCGGCAAACGGGTCAAATCCCCCTTGGCCACCAAATGGTCCTCCGCCGCCGCCAAAGCCTCGCCCACGGCCGCGTCCGCCGGCACCTGCCCCGCCAAACCCAGCGCCAAAACCGCCGCCAAAAATCCGGCTGAAGACGTCTTCGCCCCCGGCCATGTTGAAATCGCGGAACACCTGAGAGAAGTCCGTGCCCTTGAAAATGTCTTCGGATGAGTAGGCCTGGTGGAATTTAGCATCGCCCACCATGTCATATTGTTTGCGTTTTTCCGGATCCGACAGGACCGCATACGCTTCGCTGATGGCCTTGAACTTGTCTTCAGAAGCCTTGTTTCCGGGGTTGCGGTCCGGGTGGTGCTTCAGCGCAAGTTTTCGATATGCCTTCTTTATTTCGTCATCGCTGGTGCCCTTGTCGACGCCCAGTTCTTTGTAATAATCAGCCACAGCGGGTCTCCCCCCATCCGGTTCTACAACACCCCCAATGTAGGTCCGAAATTCAGGGTGTCAAGGGCGCGTCGTTGCCGGGAGCGGGTTTGGTTGTGGATCTGATCAGGCGAAGCCCAAGGACAGGGCTGCGCTTCTTCGGGTCCGAGCTGCCCCGGTATGCCGACCGGCTGCACTCGGCGGTGTTCCCCAGACTGCCGCCGCGAACGATGACTTCATGAATCCCTTGAGGCGGAATTGAATGATCGGATTCCTCGTACCTCATGTTTTCAAAGTAGCGATACCAGATGGTTGACACATCGCCGGTCCAGGCAGTTGTCATCTCCCAGACGTTTCCGTAAACATCATGAAGTCCAAATGGATTCGCTTTCAGCTGGCCAACGGGATGGGTTTTTCCGCCGGAATTGTCGGCAAACCAGGCGTATTCGTATAAAGGAAAATCGTTGTCCCCAAAGTGATACAAAGTCGATGTTCCGCCGCGGGTTGCATATTCCCATGCGTCCTCGCCAGGCAACTCGTAATAAAAGCCTTCGCGGCGTCCATTAAGTTTTTTGATGAATTCCTGGACATCAGCGAGTGATACGCAAGCGACCGGATGATCGTCTTCGGCAACGCCCGGTTGGCAAGTATTGTGCAATTCGCCTGATCTGGCGCAGCGTGAGTCTGTCTGGTGGAGTTCTTCCGGATAGCATCCCATGGCCGCCTTGAACTGCCTGCGGGTGACCTCTGTTTTTTGGATGAAATAGTCTTCTTTGATGTCGACCCGGTGATTTTCAATTTTGCCCTCCCGTGCTGCGTCAGCGGCCGGAACGGCATTTGCACCAAGGTACATGGTGCCTTTTGGAATTTTGAGAAATGCCATGCCCTTGATGATTTGAGCGTCGGTTTGCCCTGCTTCGTTGGCGGTTACGCCCTTGGTTGAACCTGAGTTTGGCAATACATCGGGCGCGAGCGTTTTGCAGGCTGAAGCCGACATGCTGAAAATGGCGATGCACAATAGAAATTTGCCAGCCATTTGAAGGTCCTTTTTTTTTTAAACCAGATGCTGAGACGTCAAATTGGATAAAGACAGATACTGTGTGACAAATGGATGTTACAAACTATCAGAGGGATCATCAACGCCCATGACGACCAATTACGACTCCATTACCGAAGAATACCGGAAATCTAAATTTCAGCCGTGGCGTACCCACGTTGAGTCTTTCAGTGTGTTCGAAGTTTTGGGCTCCGTATCAGGTAAGAGCGTTTTGGATCTGGCCTGCGGCGAGGGTTTTTATTCGCGGATCCTGAAGCATCATGGGGCCGACAGGGTGGTTGGAGTTGACCTGTCGCAAGGTATGATTGATCTCGCCCGAAAACAGGAAATCGAATCCCCTCTGGAGATCGATTATTTTGCCAAAGATGCAAGGGATCTTGAACTAAATGAAAAGTTTGACGTGGTGTTCGCGGCCTACTTGCTTAATTATTCCCAAAATCTTGATGACCTCGTCCGGATGTGCAAAACGATCAAACGGCACCTGCGACCTGGCGGCCGTTTTGTGAGCGTCAACAGCAATCCCAATTATACAGGTTCCTCGGCTGCCATGCGAAAATATGGCTTTGAGCGCGATGCGACTCCCGGCGTTGATGGTGAGCCGGTCGTCTATCGTTTTTATGATGCGAAAGGCGCAGCCATTGAGGTTACCAACTACCACTTGAACAAGTCCCTGCATGCCGAGGCTTTTGACGCCGCCGGATTGCGTGGCCTGAAATGGCATTCCCCGCGTGTCTCACCTGAGGGCTTGAGTGAGTTTGGGGAGGCATATTGGACCGACATGCTCCAATATGAGCCCGCCATCGTTCTTGAAGTTTGTCACCCATGAATCAATGCCCATGGACATAAATGAACTCATTGCCTCTGAAGCCCTGCATATCCATCGCCTGGATGAGCTGGTGCGTGAGTCCATCGCCGAAGAAAAAACCTTGTCCAGTTCCCTCCTCGAGGCAGAGAAAGGCGATCAGCTTACCCTGAGCCAAAGGATTGCCGACCAGGTGGCAAGTTTTGGTGGCAGTTGGACGTTTATTTTGAGTTTCTCCGCCCTGATCGCGTTCTGGATTGTGTTCAATACGGTGTGGATGCTGAACCGGGGATTTGACCCATACCCTTTTATTCTTCTTAACTTGATATTGTCGTGTATCGCGGCATTTCAGGCCCCGATCATCATGATGAGCCAAAATCGGCAGGAGGACAAAGACCGCCGGCGATCCCGCTCAGATTATATGATCAATCTAAAGGCGGAGCTGGAAGTGCGCGGCCTCCACCGCAAGATTGATTTGTTGCTTGCCGAAGAAATGAAGACCCTTTTTCAGGTTCAGCAGACCCAGGTCGAGCTGCTGTTGAAAATTCAAGAACGGATTGAACGCCTCGCTGCCGGATTTGACAAGCAACCTCATTGACGAAAAAACCAGCCCTAACTACACTTTGGCACACCCCGGAGAGAATATTTTGGCCAGAGTTGTAAAAGAAGTTTTGATTCCACCGAATAGCCCTGGCATTCGTGCAGACCTTTTGGTCCAGCAGGAGACCAGGCTGCCGCGGTCGGTCATCCGTGGCATGTTTGACCATGACTGTGTGGAAATTGATGGTGGCCCCTGTGATGATCCGACCGTTTGGATTCCTGGCGGTGCCAAGGTTTTTCTGCGTTATGATTCTGAAACGCGCTACAAGGAAAAGCCGAAGTCTCACAAAAGCCGCATTTTCGATTTAATTTTTGAAGACGAGCATCTCATCATCGTCAACAAGCAAGCTGGTTATCTGACCGTGCCAACGAACGCCCGTGAAAAAAATACGTTGGTCGATGCCGTGCGTTCCCACGTCAATCGCGGACAATCGCGGGGGCAACCCGTTGCGATTGTTCATCGCCTGGATCGCGACACTTCCGGGTTGCTGGTGTTTGCGAAAAATGAGCGCGTTGGAGTTAAGATCAAGGACCAGTTCGCGGAACGCAAACCGGAACGCGTGTACGTCGCAATCGTCTCCGGAAAGTTGGCGCAGGAGACTGGAACCATCCAGAGCTACCTGGCCACCGACAAGGATCTAAATCAGCGGTCTGTCAAAGCAGGTGAAGACGGCAAGTTGGCCATCACGCATTACACCGTGGTTCAGTCTTTTAAAGATGCGACTCTGGTTCGTGTGACGCTGGAGACGGGGCGCCGCAATCAAATCCGCGTTCATTTTGCCGAGCAAGGCAATCCGATTTTAGGCGATCAGCGCTACGAAGTGGCCGATGCCCGCCACAGGTTCTGGCCCCACCGCCGGCTGGCCCTTCATGCCGAAGTTTTGGGTTTTAAACATCCCGTGACCGGCGAGAGCCTGCGTTTCAGGGTTCCAGCCCCCAAAGAGTTCGACCGTTTTTGCGCAGTCAATTCAATCTGAACTGAGGGTGCGCCGTCATCCGGTTGACGAGATCCTGATGCACAAAATTCTCTGCGTCATAAGGCATCTGCTTGTGTGATCTTTGCCAGCGCTCCCACCAGCGCGCATCGAGCGGATTTGCAAGGCTTTCCAGGCAGGTCGAGGCCTCTGTTGTTTCGAGCTTGAGGCCTGTCGGCTGGCCGAAACCGACGTAAAATCCTGCCAACAAGAAGGCCGTCCGGACCGGTGTTGCCACGGAATAAGTAAACAAGGATACGGGTTCTGTGGTTCCTGTTGTGATTCGGAATAAATCCTGGAAGCAGTCGAGGGTCCACATCTCGCGATTCACAGAGGGCGAATAGGGGTCGAAAAAAATCAAGTTTGGCGCGACCGTGCCAGCATCCTGCTGGATCACTTGACGGAAGTCTCCTGGGCGCAACTCCCAGGTGATCATGCCGCAAGGACTTTTCCAGTTCAGGTCCTTTAAAAGAGATCTCATGGCGGTTTCGAAACCAGTCATGTGGGGAAAGGCTGAAGCATTCTGCAAAGCAAATTCAAGCAGGGATAAATTGTTTTCAAAGCTGACGATGTGAAGCGGTCTTGCTTGCGGGGCAATTGAGTTGCCGGGGTCGCGGGTTTGGTAGACGCCCAGCGCGCAGTGGATCGCCGCCAACGCATTGGATGCAGCGCCAAGGCCAACGTCAAAAAGAACGAGAGGTTGTTCAGGGTTTTTCGAAGAAACAGCCGCCAGGCGGTCCTTGAGCCGCGATTGCCGGACATACAGGTCGTTCGCCTCCTGCCAGGGGCCGACTGGATTATGCATGATCTCATTCACAACTTTGTTGCGAATGGAGACGGCTCCCGCCGAGGTGGTTACGATTTCGAAGTCATGGATGCTCAAGTTTGAAATCCCTTTGTTCCATTTGTTCCATTTGTTCCAGTGGTCGTACGTCCGAAGAATTCCACCTTGTCGAACTGGCGGTGCATGCTTCGTTCCTTGGTGATCTTGCGGGCTTCATCAAGGGGAAACCACTTCAGGTCATGGCTTTCGTGGGTTATTGCGATTTCCTGTCCACGCCGGGCGACGACGATGTAGCGAACATCATAGTGCCAGTGTCCCGCGTCTTTTGGGTTTGCCGGAATCCAATGAGCATCGAGATCGAAGGGCAAGGGAGGCTGGTTCGCAGGGGCCTTTCCCGTCCAGTCAAAAAACTCGAACTCCGTGAGGCCCGATTCCTCGCGGACTTCGGCGGCAGCAACCTCGTGGATCAAGTGATGGCCATCGGCATGCCCGCCAAGTTGCAGCCACATTCCAAGTTTTGCGTGCAGTGTTAGCAGAACTTCCTTGAAGTCCTCGCTGACGACGATGGCAGACCCGGTCAGGTGCCCAGCCAGGTGGGAACGCTCAAAACAATCTGGAGTTGATGTGATAAAGGAAGCGAAGCGGTCTGCGATGATGGCCTCTTCGGCGGCATCGTAGGATCTGTGTTTTATCGCCGGAGAAATGTTGGTGATCCAGTGGTCCCGGTACAGGGTCAGCGCGTCGAGGGTTGGTGTGCGTTTCACGATGGGGCTCCCTTCATCTGATGTGGGGTATATGTGCAGAGACATCAACGAGGTCGATGGCTTTGGTTTTCCAGTTGAAGCGATGCAGGTGCAAAATGGCGCCTTTTGGGATGGTGCCGTAGATATGTGGATAGCGTTCCTGGGAATGGGGCGCGGGTTCGAATCGCAAGTTTTCCGCGACCGCCGAGGGAAGGATTTCCAGGATCAGAAGCTCTGGAATATCGCGGAAGTAACGCGCCAGAGTCCCGTCCAACTGCTCTTTCGTTGAACAATGAATGAAACCTTCGGATTCCAGGCTCGGATCTGAATAATCAGGGTCACCCAGCTGTAACTGCCAGGACGCCGGCAAGCAAATGTGAAAAATTCTGGCCCGCATTGGTTCCATCCCGATTCACCCGGAATCTACCAGCGGGAGATACCAGTTAGAGCGGCCATGGTCACTGCCTAAAAATAAGGCATGGCAAGGATCGGAATGTCGCCGTACATTTCCGGAATGGGATCAAGATTTCAGCATTGGGAACCCCGCAGCGGGGCAACGGGGCTATCAGCTAATCCGGCTCGTCCGGCGCGGCCGGAGACGATTCAGGGCCTGCGCCAGATCATTCTGGCCAATCGGGCCTTTGAGGCGGTGGATCGGCTTGAATATGGCGACCATGGCCTGGTCCCGGTGATGGAGAGCCTTCTTGCCGCGATCAAGGGTGGCAAACGGATCGCGCTATATTCAGATTACGATGTCGACGGGACGATGAGTTGCGTCAGTTGGATTTGGTTCCTCCAGGCTCTAGGTTATTCCAATTACGTGTCTTACATACCCTGCCGATTCAGCGAGGGATACGGCGTCAATCTTGGCGCCGTGAAGCATCTCGTTGAAAACGAAAAGGCCGAATTGATCATCACCATGGATACCGGGATCACGGCCAACGAAGAAGCCTCATGGTGCCGCGAACGCGGGGTGACGTTTATTTGCACGGATCACCACGTGATCCAGCCGGCTAAAATGCCCGATTGCCTGATTTTGAATCCGAAGCTGCATCCCGATCCGGCCTATCAAGAACTCTGCGGGTGCGGAATAACCTTTGTTTTGCTGCGGAAACTGGCAGCGCATTTTCCGGAATTGACCCAGGGGCAACCCAATGGGGCGCATCCGGTCTGGACGGATCTTTTGGCTTTGGCTGGCATGGCGACCATTTGTGATGTCGTTCCGTTGAATGGTGTGAATCATACGTTGGCGCGCAGTGGGGTGCGGGCCTTGATGCGCTCGCAGCGGCCAGTCTTGAAACGCCTGCGCGAGGCGGCCGCCGTGTCGGAAGACGGTGACGAAAAAGACGTTGGGTTCCGCCTTGGCCCCAGGATCAATGCGGTTGGCCGCCTTGAGCACGCCGAGCTTGTGGTGAAAGCTTTTCTGGACGAGGATCCCGAGCCGTTGGTCCTGCACATGGGGACGTGCAATGAGCGCCGCAAGGTCATCCAGGCTGGCATTGTGAACGAGGCGCGGGAGCTGGCGAAAGAAGCGGTCCGCAATGGCTCGCCTGTCCTTTTTCTGGGCGGCGACTGGCATCCCGGGGTTGTGGGTATCGCGGCCAGTAAATTGGCCGAGGAATTCTGGCGTCCGACGTGGTTATTCCAGCGTGGCGCTGACGGCAATTGCAAGGGCTCGGCGCGGACAATTCCTGGTTTTAACGTGACGGCAGCCATGACGTCGTGTGGTGAGTTGTTCAAAAAGTTTGGCGGCCATGCAGCGGCCGGTGGATACACCTTTGATGTGTCGCAAGAGGCAAATATACGTGCGGCTTTGATCGATCACGCGGCGGATTTGCAAACGCGCACTCCGGCAATGTGGGAGAGCCGCCTTGGTTTTGACTGTGAAATTCCGCTGGGGCTCCTGTCCCTTGAGGTCACCGGCCTCCTTGATGAACTCAAACCCTTCGGCCATGGCTTTGAGGAACCGCGCTTTGTGGTGGAAGCCCCCGTCGACGAGGTTCGCTATTTCTACGACAAGGCAACTGGAAACCCAAAGCATACTGCTGTTTTTGTGACCACAGAAACGCCGCGCGGAAAGTCCCGAGAGAAAATCCTTTTCTTCAATGATGTGATCCAGACATTGAAGCCGGGTATGACTTCCCGTTTTGTGGTATCGTGTTCGCGCAACACTTGGCGTGGAACAACCAGTCTCTCTCTGATGGGACATGACTACAGCGGAGTTTAAAACCCCGTGAACATTCAAAAGCCAGGCCAGCGCATCGCCATCATCGGGTCGGGTATATCGGGCCTGACCGCGGCTCACCTGATTGCCGGGGATCATGACGTTCATGTTTTCGAAGCTGCTGATTACATCGGCGGGCACACCAACACGATCAACGTCGGTCCGGAACACGGCGGCTTGGACATCGACACAGGATTCATCGTTTTCAACGACTGGACCTATCCGAATTTCATCAAGTTGATGGGTCAGATTGGTGTCGAATCCCAAGCCAGCGAGATGAGCTTCAGCGTCAAATGTCAAAAAACAGGTTTGGAATATAATGGCACCAACCTGAACGCCCTTTTTGCCCAGAGGCGTAATTTATTGCGCCCCTCGTTTCACCGGATGATTCGTGACATCCTGCGATTCAACAAAAAATCCTTGGAGCTCCTGGATCGCCCGGAAGACGACGGTCAGACCTTGGGCGATTATTTGAAAGAACACAACTACTCACAGCCGTTCATCCGGAATTACATTATTCCAATGGGGGCGGCGATCTGGTCCTCCGGGGAGCGCGGCATGGATGCTTTCCCGGCGCGCTATTTCGTCCGTTTTTTTAAAAACCACGGCATGCTGAGCGTGGATGACCGTCCACAATGGCGTGTGATCAAAGGCGGATCCTTCAGATACATCGAAAAAATAACGGGACGTTTCAAGAATAATATCCGGCTGAAACTGCCGGTAGAGCATGTCACCCGGGCTGCTGATGGTGTTTGGGTAAAGGCTGTTGGTTGCGAGCGCGAACATTTTGATCACGTGGTTTTTGCCTGCCACAGCGATCAGGCTTTGGCGTTATTGGGGGATTCAAGCCAGGCAGAACGCGAGATCCTGGGCGCAATTCCCTACGCGCCGAATGACGCGACTTTGCACACGGACACGCGGATGATGCCGCGCCGTAAATTAGCCTGGGCCAGCTGGAATTATCATATTCGCGGGGATAGTGTCAGCCGGGACAACGCCAGCGACGACCGCGTGGCGTTGACCTACAACATGAATATCCTGCAAAGCCTGCCGGGTACAAAAACATTTTTGGTCAGCCTCAATTCAGACGATGCGATTGACGACCGCCATGCCATCAAAAAAATCCTCTACCACCATCCTGCATACACAGTGGAATCGATTCGCGCACAGTTGCGCCACGGAGAAATCAGTGGGGCGGCCGCGAATCATGGCGGGCGGACTCATTTTTGTGGCGCCTATTGGGGCTTCGGTTTTCACGAGGACGGCGTCAAAAGTGGCCTCGCAGTGGCTCGGGCGTTCGGGAAGGTCTTTTAGTGGGAAATCCGCTGCACAGTGCGGTTTATTTTGGGCGGGTGCAGCACACCCGCACTGCCCCGCGCCGTCACGATTTTTCATACCGCATGTTCATGATGTATCTGGACTTGGACGAATTGCCGGGGGTTTTTGACCGGTTCCTCCTTTGGTCGGTGGAACGCTTAAATCTGGCATCTTTTTACCGCAAAAATTATCTGGGTGACTCAAGTAGGCCGCTAAAGGCTTGCGTCCTGGATGAAGTGGAGCGCCAGGCCGGATTTCGGCCTTCTGGGCGCGTCGGAATTTTGACCCATCTTAGTTACTTTGGGTTTTGTTTTAATCCTGTCAGTTTCTATTATTGTTTTGATCGTGAGGGAAAACAGTTGGAGGCGGTGGTGGCCGAAATCACCAACACGCCTTGGAACGAACGGCATCGCTATGTCCTGACGGATCGGACTCCGGGCATGGAGGGGGCGTGGTCTCCCGCCCACGGCCGTGGGCGATTTGTCTTTCAGAAGTCTTTTCACGTCTCACCTTTTTTCCCGATGGATATCAAGTGCACTTGGGTTTTCTCGGCACCGCATTTGGAGCCGGGGACGCCATTGCATGTTTTCATGATGAGTGAACACGAAGGCAAAAAGGTTTTTGAGGTTAATCTGAATCTGCGTCGCGCAGAGATGTCATCGCTAAATCTTTTTCGTGCACAACTTTTGTATCCGTTTATGACGCTTGCGGTCTTGACTGGAATCTACATTCAGGCAGGCTTGCTGTGGATAAAACGCATGCCCTTTTTTTCGCATCCTGCAGCGGAGGCTTTTGGTGGATCCAGGAAACGGAGTTGAAAGTTTGGCAAACGTCGCATTGAAGTCAACCCTCTCTCAGACGATGATCCACCGTTTGCTTCGCGGAATCACGCGTGGACATCTGATCGTCGAAGACGCCACCGGGATCCACGCCTTTGGCGTCAAGGAGACTGCGGGAGCGTCATCTGGTTCGATTCCCGCACCGTCTGCCAGCATCAAGGTCACGGACATGCAAATGTATGCCGATGTCTCGACGCGCGGTTCCATTGGTGCCGCTGAATCTTACATGAAGGGCTACTGGACCTCTCCAGATTTGGTCCAGGTGATCCGGGTTTTCGTTGCCAATCGGGCTTTATTGACGCAAATGGACTCATCGTTTGCACGGTTGCTCATGCCCTTTTGGAAACTCGCCCATTGGTTTCGCCGGAACAACCGCGACGGCAGCAAGAAAAATATTGTGGCCCATTACGACCTCGGGAATGACTTTTTCAAGACTTTCCTCGACGAAACCATGATGTACTCGGCTGCAGTTTTTGAACGTCCTGAGATGACCCTTGCCGAGGCCTCGCGGGCCAAACTGGACCGGATTTGCCGCAAGCTGGAACTCAGTCCAACGGATCATGTGGTCGAAATCGGGACGGGTTGGGGGGGTTTTGCCATTCACGCAGTTCAAAACTACGGCTGCCGCGTCACCACCACCACGATTTCCGACGAGCAGTTTGCCTTGGCGACGGAACGTGTCAAAGCCGCCGGCTTGCAGGACCGGATCACCATCGTCAAGGATGATTACCGCGACCTTCCTAAACGGGGAACGTTCGATAAACTTGTGTCGATTGAAATGATCGAAGCGGTCGGTGCACGCTATTTGGACCAATACATCAATGTCTGTTCGAGATTGCTGAAGCCAGATGGTGCGGCTGTCATTCAGGCCATTACCATTACGGACCAGGAATACGAGCGGGCGTTGCGCAGCGTCGACTTTATTCAAAAATATATTTTTCCTGGAAGTTTCATCCCTTCCGTGACGGCCATCGTCGATGCCATGGCCAAATCATCCGACATGCGCCTCGTGGATCTTGACGACATCACGATGCACTATGTCGAGACGCTGCACCGCTGGCGGGTTTCCTTTACTAAAAACCTGCCGGCGATCAGGAGCCTTGGGCTTGGTGATGAGTTTATCCGGATGTGGGAGTTTTACTTCTGTTACAGCGAGGGCGGTTTTGCGGAACGCGCCATCGGCGATGTGCAGCTTCATTTTAAGAAGCCGCTATGCCGTTAGTCCTCCAGCTTCAGGTCGCATTGACCGTCGCCGGCTTGGCCATGTTTGCTGGATGGGTCTTTCAGTCCCGGCATCGTGAGGCCAGCATTGTGGATGCGATATGGGCCCTTGGCATCGGTTCTTCCTGCGTTTTTTACGCATTAAATGGCGTTGGTGATCCCGGCCGGCGGACCCTTGTTGGTTTTGCAGGTGCCTACTGGGGATTCAGGTTGGGCACTTATCTTTTGCGCAACCGGGTCTTTGGCAAACCTGAAGACGCCAGATACCGGAAGCTTCGTGATCTCTGGGGTGATGCCGCCAATCGCAATTTCTTTTTCTTTTTTCAATTCCAGGCTTTGTTGATCCTGCTCTTTTCGTTGCCCGCCTGGGTTGCTTGCAACGATCCATCCCGTGGCCTTGGCGCCGTGGATGCGTTCGGAGCCTTCATCGCGTTTGGCGCGATTGGTGGTGAGTCCTTGGCTGACCGCCAACTGACGCGCTTTCGTTCAAATCCAGCCAACAAGGGAAAAACCTGCCGCGAGGGGCTTTGGCGTTACTCGCGTCATCCGAATTATTTTTTTGAATGGATTCACTGGTTCAGCTACGTCGTGTTTGGCATTGGCGCAGCCAACTGGTGGTTGACTTTGCTTGGTCCCGTCTTGATGTTCTGGTTTCTCTACAAGATCACGGGAATTCCCTGGACCGAAGAGCAGGCTGTGAAATCTCGCGGCGAGGATTACCGTGAGTACCAGCGCACGACGAGCATGTTTATTCCTTGGACGCCCAAGGCACCTCGATAAAGATAGTCACTGAAGGGGTATTTGATGCAATTGGCAATTGATCTTGTTGAACGCGGATTGGTGCCTGACTGGGCCACACGGGCGGGGATTCGTAACCTTCTTCTACGTCGCCTCGGCGAGCGCCATAATGATGTGGAACGAGATCGGCAGGATCAGCATGATTTCATCGCCAAGTTGCGTGGCAGTCCCATTGCCATCGATACCGGCAAAGCCAACGAACAGCATTATGAAGTCCCGCCTGAATTTTTCCAGATGGTTTTGGGCAAGCGTTTAAAATACAGCAGTTGCATTTACCCTTCTGGTAGCGAAGGCCTCGATGCTGCGGAAGAACGCATGCTTGCCTTGACTTGCGAGCGCGCCCAAATTCGCGACGGGATGGAAATCCTTGAGTTGGGCTGTGGTTGGGGCTCCTTGACCTTGTGGATGGCAGAAAAATATCCCAGTGCGAAAATCACTTCGGTTTCGAATTCGGCTCCTCAGCGCTTGTTCATCGAAGAACGTTGCCGCGAGCGTGGTTTTAAAAATGTTCAGGTTGTCACCTGCGACATGAACGCTTTTGCGATCGACCGGAAATTTGACCGGGTCGTCTCCGTGGAAATGTTTGAGCACATGCGCAATTACAAGGAACTCCTTGCGCGCATTTCAGGTTGGCTCAAGGACGACGGGAAGCTTTTTTTTCACATCTTTGTTCACGACAGTTATGCGTATCCGTTTGCTGATGAAAAAAATGACGACTGGATGGCGCGGCACTTCTTTTCTGGCGGCATCATGCCCAGCGACGATTTGATGCTCTATTTTCAAGATGACCTTGTTGCGGAGAGGCATGACCGGGTGAGCGGCGTGCATTATGCCCAGACGTCTGAAGACTGGTTGAAGAACCTGGACCGGCATCGTCACGAAGTGATCAAGTTGTTTGAGAAAGACATGCCGCGTCGCGAGGCGATCCGGCAGACCAATCGCTGGCGCATGTTTTTCATGGCATGTGCGGAGTTGTTTGGATTTCGCGGCGGACAGGAGTGGTACGTATCCCATTATTTATACCGCCGAAGGGGCGGGGTAGGATGACGACCGCGGGAAGTCATCCTACCGTTTTGATCAAAAACCTTGCGTGATCAGCTTGATTTGGCTGCTGGACGTTTCCTTTTTGAACATATCAGTGCCCAAGCTCGTCGCACGTTTCGCATCTGTCGTGCAATCAACGCCTGATACGCTTTCGCAGTCTCCGAGTTGCAGCGTGTTTGGGGTGGCGGTGGTGTCAACTTTGGCAAGGCTATAAAATGACGAAGGAAGTTCGTCGTTGATCGCAGCACAATCGCTGACGTCTTTCTGGGTTCCAATGGCCCAATCGGTGGCTCCGCAGAGTGAACCAGTGTTCGCCGTTGCAACAGACGATGCGTTCATTAGTACCAGAATGGCCACTGGTAATTTGGTTGCATCAATTTCAATTGCGCCTGCTACTGAAGACTCGCTGGTCTTGAACGAGTACGCCACTGCAAGGATCTGACTGACATCAACCGCGCAGGCAGCGTCGGATGCGGTCGTTGTTGTCGTTACCAGGCTCCCGTCCGCGGTAAAGCTATGCATGTCCCTTGAGTAAGATTCGTTGGAGCCGTGGCAGTCAAGCACCCAGTCACCCGTGAGATCCGAGGCGCTGGTGGACTTCGTTTCTGAATCTGTTTTTCCGCAGCCGACTACCGACATTGTGGCAAAGGTCGCGATGAACAGCATGCTCAAAAATTTTCCCGACATTTTCATTTGGTTGATCTGGAAAATCATTAAAATCTCCGACGGTAAGGAAGTTCTAAAACGACATCCCTAATGGTACCTAAAGTGGCGCGATGGGAGAAACTTGCCCTCAGCAATCCGCATAAAGAACCGACCAATTGATCTCTGACTTATGCCTGATGCCGCCGAAGGGGTTGATTTTAATCAATGAAATCGGCTGTTTGTTTTTGCTTAACAAATATGGATCGATTCCGATGGATTGTTTAAGGGGGTCGAGGTCGCCTGAAAATGGCGCCAGAGGCTACATTTGTGCGATGATGGAGTTTGAGGGCGATGATGAGAACACTGATCCTCAATGCCGGGTATGAGCCCCTTCAGCTGGTCAGCTGGCAGAAGGCCATTTGTCTGGTTTTAACCAGCAAGGCCGAGGTCATCGCTGAATATGGCCAGGTCGTCCGGACCATCTCTACCATTTATCCATTGCCAAGTGTTGTTCGCCTGAAGCGCTATGCCAGGGTTGTCCGGCGCCTTTCGTTGGCCCGTTGCACCCGCAAGAATGTTTTTTTACGCGACAAATTCCAGTGCCAATATTGTGGTGCGAATTGCCGGGTCGGCAGTATCACAATCGACCATGTGATTCCGAAGTGCCGCGGTGGCTCAACTTCATGGGAGAATGTGGTCGCCGCTTGCCAGGATTGCAACCGGCGCAAAGGCAACCGGTCTCCAGACAGCGTTGGACTCAAGCTTCGCCGCAAGCCATCCCGTCCCGGGTGGCGAGACTTGCTTGAGGACACCCACCAGGATGTCGTGATGGATTGGTTGCCTTATCTCGATACCGCAGGTTAGCGATGTCCGAATCCCATTTGCTGATTGTATGCCGCACGGATGTGGCACGACTGGAAAATTTTCTTCCGGTTTCCGTCTTTTCTCGCCTGCATGATACACTTCAAAACAAGACACTTGGAATGAACCACGACCCGTTACGTGATGACCCTTTTTTGTCACTGAAACTCGACAGCCAAGAGGCTGATGCTGTTGCCGGGGTGAAACATGCGGTTTTCGAAGCGAATGTTACGTTGGGACTTGGGCGGATTTCATCATCACCCGCGCAAAAAAAACTCTGTTTTTTCGATATGGACGCCACGCTCGTTGCGCAAGAATCGATTGTGGAACTGGCGCGTTCTGCTGGGAAAGAAGAGGAAGTTGAAGCCATCACCCGTCAAGCGATGGCAGGTAGGACCGACTTTCGTGCTGCGCTCGAGAAGCGTCTTGAAATATTGACGGGACTTTCAGAGTCGTGTTTGCCGGACGTTGGGCGCAGGATTACAAAAAACCAAGGCATCGAAGCATTTGCGAAATGGGCCGGATCCAAGGGGATTCGGTCTTTTATCGTTTCTGGCGGGTTTCTTGAATTTGCCCAACCTCTGGCAGACGAGCTTGGCTTTGAGGGCGCGTTTGCCCACAGGTTGATTTTTGAAAAAGGTAAATTCACTGGGCGCGTTTCGGGTGAAGTCGTCGACTCCGCGGGCAAGGAGCGCATCGTCCGGCGCGAGGTGGCCCGGTTGGGCATCGCCCTGGCCGATGTTGTCGCAATCGGTGATGGCGCGAACGATCTGGCCATGATGAAAGCCTGCGGGCTGGCCGTGGGCTATAAGCCCAAGCCAGTGCTTTTTCCAGCCTTGGACGCTGCGAACTTCAATGGTGACCACCGTTTTCTTATCCATTTGCTCGACAGTGTTGACTAATTTTTAGTCAATAAATGCCCGTTTTTTAAAACCTGGGCGACCTCACGGTCGATGATTTTTATCCATAAGGACCCGTAAATATTACATAAAATTCTATTTAGTGGCCCTGTTCCCAGGCCCGCAAGGTAGAGTCTGATTCTTGGCTCGCTCTTTGCTCCTATCCCCTTATCCAGTTAACGAGTTTCCGGTAGAGGCGAATCCCATCATGGGACGTGGCTGGATCAGCAAGCGCAACATAGGGGATAAATTTATGAACGCCACGAACCACAGCAAATTTGAAGTTACGATCAAAAAGCCATTTGCGATCTTCTCCCGCCTTGCGGCCGGGTTGATCACGATTGCCATTGCAGCCAACGTTACGGCCTGCGGGGACATCGTTCTCAAAGTCGACAAGAAAAGTAGCGGCGCCAACACCAATTCGGTAGCCGGTGTGACCAATCTGACTTCAAGTGAAGATTTCCTTAAGCAGTTAGACAGCCTCAAGGTTGTCGCATCTGACCTTCTTGTAAAAGAACTTGCATCAAAAGATTACGTCGGTAATTTCCGCAAATCATTCCGCAAATATCGCCAGTTCATTATCGACCGCGGCGAAAACTATCAGTTGCGCGCAGACTCTTTTTACACCGGCGATTCAACCTGCCGCGATACCGGCCTGAAAATCAACATGAACGAAATGGACGACGCCCTTGGCATGATTGCCAAAACCGCAGTCCTGGCAAAAATAAGTGAAGCCAGTGCATCAAAACTGAATCCTGGCATCAGTAAGGAAATGGCCGCGATCTCGCAGCTGATCCTGCGTGAACTCGGACTTGAAGTGGTTGGCCAATCTCAAGTTGACAAGACCGACGACGCAACCATCACCAGCAGCCAGGTGGTCATGCGCCTGAAGGAAATTCCAGAGGAAAAGATCGACGGCGAGTCTGTATCAGCTGACGTGAAGGCCCGCGATGCGGCAGAAACCCTGACCCTTCAGTTCACCCGCAGCCTGGGCGCCGAAAGCGTTGGCCACTTCGATGCTCGCATCACGGCAAAACAACTTCTCAATGCCGCCACTGGCGCCACCAAAGATGTGATTGGAACCATTACGGTTGATCGCTTCAAAGAAGAATCCAAGTTTGTTCACACGGTATTCATGACGGTCGCGAAAGCGGGCGAGACGGCTCACTTCTCTCGTATGCTGAGCTTCCGCGAAGACGCAGCATCAAAGACACGCATTGAAGTGGTTGACACCTTGAATGCCGGGCTCGATGCCCAAACTTCCTACGCGACCGTAATCGACCTTGAAAAAGGCAGTCAGTGCAAGATCAGCGGTTCCGAAGCAGATGATGTGATCAACGAGATCAGCAATCCGCTCGACAAAACCCCGGTTGTGGATGACGGCAGTGATCTGAGCAAAATTGAAGACGATGTGGGCAAGCCGATTGCACCCCCAAGCGCTCCAAGCACGACTGTCAACGCTCCGGTTCAACAGCATCAAGCGCCAGTCCAGAAGTAAGTTTCCCCCTGACTTCTGGCTTGGTGGTTCCTCTACCTGAGGGACGAGTGGCTTACGCTGCTCGTCCCTTATTCATTTCCCCAGGGTCGCACTTGAAAAATTCCAATTTGTCGCAAAACTGCTGGACCAACCTTCGTGCCCCGGAACTTCGAATCCTGCGACCGACTCCACCGCTGCACCCAAAACAGGCCGATAGAATAGCGGGATAAATGGAACGTCCGTCGATGCAAGGGTTTCAATCTGCTGCAATGATTGCTGTCGCGCTGCAGGATCCCATTCGTCGCGTATCTGGTCTAAAATTTCATCCAGCCTCCGGTTACTCCATCCCGAAGTGTTTTCACCGGTGTAGCCGTTTTGAAGGGAGGGGATTTGCTTTGAATCCAGTACGGCATCTGGGATGGTTCCGGCGGGTATGCGCCAAGCGTATTCAGCCAGATAGCGGAACTTGACCTTGCCCAGGATTTCCCGGATGAAGGCGTCGTTGGCGTGTTCTTTGATATTGACCTTGATGCCGGCACTCGTCAGCTGACGTGCCACGCTGCGCACGGTTTCCATTCGGATTTGATCCGGACGATTTGTGTCTAAATCCACCTCAAGTGGGGAGCCCTCCTTGATCCAGAGGGACGAATGGTTTGAGGCTTCGCGCATCCATCCACTCTGTTGGAGCAGCGCAGCCGCCTCGCTCGGAGCGTAGCCCCATACGGGATGTTGAAAGGCCTGATGGCGGAGCAGATCACCCCGGTCGGTGCGGACTGGTGAACCAGTCATGGCCGGGTGCATGAATCCTAGGGCCATGGGGAGCCCAGCGGGCATACCGGTGGTCCTCGCAAGGTCGTAACGGTTGATCATCATGCTGATGGCCTTGCGAAGATTGACGTCAGTCAGGAGTGGATTTCGAGTGTTGAAATCGATGTGCTCAAGTTCCGACCCAAGTGCCGTCCGAATCGCGTTTTTGCGGGTGATGAGTTTTGCTCCCGCAGGGGAAAGATCGGTTTCCGGTATGATGTCGGCCAAACCAGACTGAAGGTCCGCCGCTGCATCTTTCTCGGCTCGCCGAAACAGGATTTGAATGGAATGGGCGATGACCTTGCCTCCGCCAAACGACGGATTTGCCTCCAGTAAAATGGATTGCGCCTCGCCCTCATTCCGAAGTCGGGTGTTTTTCGGGAACCATGGGCCGCTGTAAAGCCCTGGTTGGGAAGGGTTGATGACGTAATTTGTCGAGTGAAGGTAGTCCTTATAATTTTTTTCGCTGGCCTTCCAAATTTCCGATTCAAGATGGCTCGGAACTGGACGCAATCCAAAGGCAAACCAAAAGTCGCCACGGGGTTCCCGCAACCGGATGAAGAAGTGCCTGTTGTTTTTGGCGTCGGGCGAGAGTTCAAGGATCGCACGTGCCAGACTGCCAGACTTCGTCGACGGCGGCATGCTTCGGGCAATTTCCAGTGCCAGGAGAAAATCATCAGCAACGAGAGGCTTTCCGTCGCCCCACTTGGCGTGGGCTGGAATTTCAAAATCGATCACTAGATTTTGACGAGAATTTTTTGAGCTGGCCCCATCGCGCCGCGCCACGCGCAGAAGACCGTTTGATGGTGAGGGCAGGCTGACGCACAACTGGCACTGCCACCTCCAATTTTGATCCAGAATCACGAGTTGGCCATGAACCAGATTGCGCAGCCACGATTCCTTGCGATTTGCCTCTGCCAAAGGGTGCGATGCGACAAGCCAAGACGATGGCGGTGCCGTCGTTACAATGGTTGGTCGGTGGTCTTCGGAAAAGGCGAGCTTGGGCAGGATACAGACACTGACAAGACCTGACAGAATCAATCCGAACCTGCGGAATTCGAGTGGCAAACCAGGCATTTTGGAAATTCCTCCAAAATAAATCATAGCTCGTCATCTGTCGCTGGGCCAGCCCAGCCCTTCATAACGCCCCGGGCGGCCCTAAAGGGGTCCCTGATTACCCCGATAAGTGACTGATGAAGCAGGGCAAAATAAAATCAATGCCTTCAGCCACCGGCGGGTTCGATCTGGCCAGTCGGTTTCGGCGTCCCGGGATTCACTGGGCAAGATCGGTTGCTTTTGCTCTGACCACAGCGCTTGTCGCATGCATCTTTGGGTTGGGGGATGTCGGGGAATACCTGAAAACCAGATTGGACTTGCCATTGCTTTACCGGGCAAGGGAAGCCGCTGGTCGCGGTCCTGAACTATCAAAAAAAATCAGGATCCTTCTTTTTGATGATTCGGCCATGTCCTGGCTTGGGGTGAGCGAACCTTCCCTGTCCCAGTGGGTTGACGTGATCGACGCCATCTCTGCGCGCAAGCCAAAGGCGATTATCATCAACAAAGTGTTTGGGATACTGCCCAACGGTTCCAATGCTGGTGACGCGACGGAGTTTGTGAAATCCCTTCAAGCCATCCGGGAACGCGATCATGTTCCGGTGGTTGCAGGTGCGTATTTTTCTCAATCGGATAATGCATTTCGCAACAAAATTTCAGCCTCATCCGTGCCTTCACTTGGCCCGGCATCATGGGGCCTTGATGCAGCGATTCCGGTCCCTTCCCAACTTGCGAGCCTGAAATTCTTTTCAAAAGACAGCTCCACCGATTACCTCTATGGTCCCGATCCGAAATTATTGCCGGCCTTTTCTGGAATTGGTGCCGTCGATTATTTGCAAAACATGATGGTGCCTGCCGCAAGTCACGGACGAGATAACTCGCTGGTGCCAAACATCATGATCGCTGGGTTTGGGAGCCGGTCTCCGGGGAATGGATTTTTACTGGTGAACGGCTTCCGGGTTCCAGTCAATCATCAAGGCGAGATGCTACCAAACACGGTTGCCCGAAAAAAGATTGCGGGATCAGCGATCTCATTAAAGCATTTTCTTGATCCCGCGACACGCAAAGTGGCGGCAGCCGCGACCCTCGTCGCAGATGATGTCGTGTTCATCGGTTTCTCCACCAGCGTCGATGCCGCTGGCTCCGCAATCCCAACCCCACTGGGCCTGATGCCTGCAAGTTTCGCCATCGCGGCGATTGGGAACAGCCTCGTCACTGGGGAGTTTATCACCGGGGCTCCCTTTGAACCCCTCTGGTGGTTCAGTGGTGGCTTGATAGGACTTCTCCTTGCGATTTGGTTTCCTGTTTCAACGGGATTGCTTGCTTTGGCTGGCGCAAGTGTGATCTGGACTGCCGTCTGCACATGCAGTTTTGTTTTTGGTGGAATGGCTGTTCCTTGGCTTGTCCCGGTGGTGTCGATCATGACGGGAGGATGGCTTGTCATTTCCCGCAAGGCGAACCTGGGCCGCACGAATGCAATCACAGTGGCTGCAGCTTTTGATGGCCGGGTATCCAACGAGTCGATGAAGTCGATGGCTCAGCATCCAGAGCGAATGGACCTTGCATGCCGCGAAGTTTCGATCAGCATCATGTTCATCGATATCGCGGGATTCTCGTTGTTTTCTGAACGGCGGGGGGCGCAGGAGGTTTTCGATTACTTGCGGGATTTTCTGGCGGATGTCAGCAAGTCCGTCCTGGAACATAAGGGTGTTATTGACAAGAGCCTGGGTGACGGCCTCCTTGCTTATTTTGGACAAGAGATCAACTCCAACGGGGAACAGTTGGACCACGCGGTTCGGGCATTCGATTGCGCGCTGAAAATTCAGCGGGATCATTTGCAGCGAAATGAAGGTGCGTTGGGGTCAGGCCTGCCAGTACTTCCAGTGCGGATTGGACTTAACTCATCAGCATGCCTCCTTGGGGATCTTGGGACCGAGAAAAGGATGGACATAACGATCGTCGGTGGGGGCGTCAATTTCGCGAAACGGCTGGAAGATGCGTGCGATCCAGGAACAATCCTGATCAGTTCGACAACGTTTTCACTGGCAATGCCGGACGTGAGAAATTCTGGTTTCGTGCGGAAATTTGTCCGGATGAAACATATGAATGCGCTGGTTGAAGCCTTTGAGTTTGATCCCCTTGCTTCGCAACCACAGTTAAAAGTTAAATTGATGGACGCTTTCCGGAAGACCGTTGCGATTGAACGTGTGGACCGGCGATGGGTCGTACCCCATGGCAAGTCGATCATATTCACAAATGAACTTGGTTCATGTGAGCTGGTGAACTTTTCCGGCAGAGGTTTTGCAGCCAGACTTCCTGCGCTGTTCGCGCGTGGATCCCGTTTTGTGTTTGAAATTGAGAATGAAGGCTTGCGTCAAAAATTATCTGGTTGCGACATTTCAAAAATCGAAGCCGAAGTTCGGTCTTGCCACGGCTCGGGTGGCAATATTGTCCATGGATTTTTGATCAACGGGTTTTCCGAAGAGCAGTCGGCGGCATTCAACAGGGTGTTGCTGGAATATTCATTTTCAGATGATGAATTTAAATTGCCACGGATCGGATAAGGAGCCACCGGTGATGCCATTTTCAGCCTGTCGATTTGGTGTTTCGATGCTCGTTGCGATATTTTTCACCTGTGTGCCCGCCATGGCGTCCCCGGAGGATGACCGTTTGAGGCTCGATTGGAGCGACTTGATCTACGGACGTTCGGTTTCTGTAAAACTAAGGCCTGAGACGCCCGTCGATTTTGAAGTCCTTCCGGAACGGACAAGTAAACTTGTACAGGAGTTGCGTTCCGATCCAGAACTCGCCCGATTTGCAGTGCGTCGTTCCCTGGAAAAGCCGACCGCGTTTGATCAGGGTGTTTACGGCAAGCTGGGCTCCTCAACGGTATATATGGCTCCATTGAAGCGCGTTGGAACCAGTGACCGGTTGTATTGGACGATGGTGCGCGTGCTGTCTGAAAAATATGGTTGTTTTATTGTCGAGAAGAGTCGCGATACCGACAAGTTTCAGTTTCGCTGCCGTGACGGAAGGCAAATTGTGATGCAGCGCAAGATGGACTCACGCTTCGCCCACTTCTGGGGGCGGCAATACGATTCCAAGGGCGATGAAATCACTGTCAAGCCAGGGACGACTGGAAAAAAGTATTTTGCGAAGATGCTCGCTGCGCGGCGGCAGTGATTTATTTTTTTTGCTGCTGCCGCAGTTCTTTGCGGTATTCAGCAGGTGATTGCCGCACATTGTCAGGCAAACCCCAAATCCCTTTTTTACTGGATTTTGCAACGGCTTCGGCCTGGATGTAGGCACTCTGGTCAATGCGCTTGACGGGACCGCGGTAGGCCTCGGCAAAACCGTTTTCCACCAGAGTCATGTTGAAGTTTTTTCCAGCGTTCCAGATCACCACCACGGGGCGGTTATAGGCATCAAGGTCGACCTGTTCGACTTCGACGATTTTACCAGCGATGTTGCTGTTCACATAGTCCGTGGCCTCATCGCCCATTGGCTGGCCTTTGCTTTTATTGCGGCGGTTGGAGGTTTCGGGTGCATCGATTCCAGCGAGTCGCACGTTCATCCACATGTGGCCAGGTTCTGTCACGATGCGGCAGGTGTCACCATCATGGCAGTGCTTGACCGAGGCAGGCATGCGTCCTGTCTTTTCTGTGGCCATGTCCGCCGCAGCGCCCTTTACAGCGCTTGCCGCCGCCTCTTTCACGGAAAGGCTTTGGCCTTGGTTTGCCCATTGCAGGGCGATGGCGATGGCGGCGGCTGCCATCGTGGTGAGGATGGCCTTTCTTTTTCTTTTTTCGGTTTTCGTTTCTCTGGTCACTTGCTGTTCCTTCTTAGAATTGCCCTCACGGGGCTGGCATCAAATCCCTGAAGTTTGAGCGGCAGGGCAATCAGTTCATAATCACCAGGCTCAACTTGAAAAAGATCAAGCCCTTCCAGGTTCCTGATGTTGTATTGCCCAAAAACCTTGTGGGCGGGAAGTCCCTTTGAATGGAATGGGTCAACGGAACTGGTGTCGATCCCGGCCAGAAGGACGCCGGCTTCTCCCATCATGGCCACAGATTCCGGGGAAAACGAGGCAAAGTCAGTTTCGAAGGTCTCGCCCTCTGGGCGGATTCTTGTCTTGAACAGGATGCGCCTTGCCCCCGATTTAACGGCTGCCTCGCAATGCTCCGGTTGAATTTGTTCACACCCCGTGGCATCGACCACCACGCATGGCCCAAGGTACGCATGAAGATCCACCTGGTCTATGGTTGGCCCGCCTTGCAAATAATGACTTGGTGCATCGGCATGAGCCCCGATGTGCACTGTGGTGTTCAAGGTTGAAAGGTCGATGTTGGATCCAGTTTCAAGGCGTGTCAGCCACTGGCGTGTCAGGGGCGTATCGCCTGGCCATACTGGTGTCAATTCGTTCAGGGTTGGCGAAATGTCAATGAGTTGCATGGATGCCCTCAGGGTTTAAGGCCGGTCCGTCGCATGATTTCCTGGACCGCCTGGTCAAAGGCTAAAGTCAGTTGCGGTTCATCGGCAGAACACAATTCGCGCCGCCACAGGCGCCAATGGCCATCGATCATCACGTGTTCGACGCCGCTGGACCCGGCGGAGTAGATCAGATTTCTCACGTCATCAAAGGCCGGACGCATAGAAATGTCATCGCGCAGAAAAACAATGTCTGCCAAGGACTTCGCCTGCAGGACGCCCAGTTGTCCAGACATGCCAAGAGCGCGCGCGGGAGTTGACGTCACGCTTGCCAGCAAGCCATTTGGTTCAAACGTGTCGTGGGTGATCTTGCGGTCGCGTGCCAGAAGTCCCATCCACTTGCATTCGTTGAGCAGGTCGGCGCCATCGTTGCTGGCGGCACAATCCGTCGCGGTTGCCCAATGAACGCCTGTCGCTGCAATATTTTCCAGAGGTGCGAGGTGCTCGTAGATGATCTGCGAGGCTGGACAAATAACCGCAGTCGCCCCGGATGTTCTTAATTCTGCAAAGTCAGATTCACGGGCGGAGACCATGTGCACGGCCAGCGTACGATCCCAGAGCGCTTCACATGCAAATGCCTTTTGCACGGGTGTCATCCCATCCTGTTCGCGCACCCGCTTCAATTCGCCGGTCGTCTGACTCAGGTGCATGTGCAGGGTCAGATCATTCTGTCGCGCAAACTGGGCTGCCTCGCGCAGCATTTTTGACGAGACGGTGTCGGCGGCGTGGGGGGCTATGACTGGCCGGACACGATGGGAAAAGTTCCAGGATTCAATGGCTTCGCGTGCCCTGGTCCATGATTCCCAACCCGGAAATGCTCCACCCCGGTCGGCGATGGTTTCGCCGATGAAGCCGCGCATGCCGAGGCGCTCCAGGGCCCGCCCGACTCCATCAATCATGTAATAGTGATCGGCAATGCAAGTGACCCCGGCGCGCAGGCTTGTGATCAGATAAGACCAGGAGAGGGGTTCCAGGAGCTCGGGGGTGAGGGCCTTTTCAGCCGGAAAAAGAAAATTCTCGATCATGTTCGTGTGGCCATGACCAAGGCCACGGAAAAAACCCATGGCAGCATGGGTGTGCACATTGATCAGGCCTGGAATGGCCAGATATCCGCTGCCGTCGATGACGAGATCCGCCGCATGATTTTTAGGCTGATGGCGATCGGCCCGGACGTCTTCGATCCGAACATTTTCGATCCTGTTTCCGGCGATCAACAAGTCGGCGTGAACAAATCTGTTTTGTCCCGATGGACCATCAGGGGTCAGAACCCGCAAATTTTGGATGAGCGTCCGCGCATCATTAGCAGCCCCGGCACGACTGACTTGTGGAACCTGATTTTGTTTCATGTTTGGGGTCACGGCGGTTCTGCCTTTAATTTACGGCCGCGCATGCCGCGCGGAGTTTGTGCCCGACGGGGCCTGAAAGTAAACGCTCGGCGGTCTCGCGCTGTTCGTCCAGAATTTCACCGAGGACTTGCCTGGTGGTCAGGGGATTTGCCAGCACAACGCGGAAAACCGTGCAGGGGTGGTTGTGGTGTTGTGGTAATTCGAACCTGGTCCGTGAAACAAAGGTTTTTCCCTTGGCCCGCTGGGCCTTCTGGATCTCGCCCGTCAGGTCGCTCAGGGCGTCATTGATCCGCGCTGCTGCCGCAGCCCCGGCACGTTTGAGGGCCTCTCGGGCATACAAGGGCACATGACGATAAGTGAGAAGGTTAAGTTCCGGTTCGGTGGTCAATTCAAAATCGCTGGAAGACTGGATCATTTTTGCAAATTGCCCGGCTTTGCCGATCCCGAGGTCGATGAGCATCTCGTAACCCTTGCGCCCCAATACATGCAGGCCCGAATGGACGAGCATGGCCATGCCGGGGCGGGAACCTTCGAGGGTGTGTTTTCCAAGATCGCGTGAGCCTTTGCGGATGATGTATTGCGCGGAATGTTCGACTGAATCCAGCGCGGCCGGGTCCTTGAACAAAGCCATGCCGGCACCAACGGGAACGTAGAGTTGCTTGTGGGCATCTATGGTCACCGAGTCCGCAGATTCGATGCCTTTGAGGAGGCCCCGGTAACGATCTGAAAAAAGCGTTGGGGCGCCCCATGCGCCGTCGACATGGAAGTGGATTTTGTGTTCAGCGGCGATGGCAGCCATTCCTTCGAGGGGATCGACATGGCCGGTTTCGGTGGTTCCAGCCACACCAACCAACGCCACGATGCCGGCGCGTCTGGCTTTTTGTTCGGAAATTTTGCGGCGCAGGTCGTCCAGATCGATCCGGTGATTGATGGTGTCCACCATGATCAGGTTTCGTTTGCCCAAACCGAGGACGTCGCATGATTTTTTCAGGGAATAATGGCCACGCTTACTCACCATAACCACGAGTTCATCGTAGCCCCATGCGCGCATGCCGGCCATGATCCCATCTTCAGATATGCCGGCAAAATCACCGCGAGGGGCGAGGAGGCGATTGCGTGCGACCCACAATGCAGTCAGGTTGGCGACCGTGCCCCCGGAACAAAAAACACCCAGGGCATGATCACGGTTTTGGATCCAGCGGCGGTAGAACTTGTCGTCAAAATTTGCGGCGCGTCCGTAAATCAGGCGATGCAAGATTCCGATGACTTGGGATTCCATCGGCGTGAAAACCTTGGATGTTTCGATTTTCACCGTGTTCTGGTTCAGGGCGAACATGATTTTTGCCAGAGGCAGCATGAAATAGGGGATGGCGGAAGTCATGTGGCCAATGAATGCGGGCGAGGCGGTGTGGACCGATTGAGCCACAACTTTTTCCAGAAGGAATTTAGCCTGCTCGGAAACAAAGCACGGGTCCTCTGGTAACGCGGATTCCATGAAATCACGTTCGAGTTTTGAAGGCGCTTTCTCTTCGCTGACAATGTGTTCGCGCAGAAATCCGGCCAGATTTCGCGAAATTTCGCGATCGATTGCGGCAAGTGCAGAGTCTTCGCCTTCTGGAACCGTGAAAACACGGCGCAAGTGTTCGAGGGACGCCTCGGCTTTCTTTTCGGTCACGGCTGGTCCATATGGCGCAGAAAATTTTGGAATTCGCGCTCGGTGGCTTGATCAAGCAGCAATTTAAAACGCAGGGTGGTCCCGTTGATGTCTTTGTTCTCAAGGCGCGCGGCGATGAGCGGCAAGACAAAAGGGGCAGGTCCAGGCAAACTTTCGGTGTGAAACTGGATGCGATACAGGTCACCAGGAGACAGCAGGCTGCCAGTGTCGTGGGGCAACCTGGACAAATCAATTTCGGCACGCAGGCTGCCCGCTGAAATGGCCGTCGCCGTAATGTCGAGGCTCAGCGCCCAAGGATCGAAATCCACAATCAGGCGTGCGGGCACGCGCGCCTGGCTGATGCTGGCGCCGAATTGGGAGCGCGTGGCTGCAGTCAGGCCCTGGAGGCGGGCAAGTTGGCTCTTGTCGATTCTGGTGTGTAAACTTTCCATGGTTTCTGAGAATGAACCCAAATCATACTTGCCGCAACAATACATTTGCCTCAATGGATTCGCTGTTTTCCTTGGGCTTTTCGTGACCAGGGGTGCCCAGTATGGCAGCAATGCGGTCGACAACCCCCCGGCTCGAAAGGAATTCGAAATGGGACACGCCGTCCAATTGGACCGGGTGGACTTGTAGCGACTTTGGTTCAGGTTGGTAGAGGCCGTCTTTGCCGGTGGCAACGCGGTCCAGGGCCGAGTGGAAACAGTAGATTTCCAAGCCCTCCGGAATCCTCGCGCGATCGAGTTGTTTCAGGAATGTCGAACCTGGACGCATCTGCCACATGTCACGCCAAATCAGCCCCAAGGGTGTGATCAGGGCCAAGTAGGTCAAGCGTGACCCCTTGAAGGGCGTTCCAAGCGTCACGACTTTTTTACAAAACTGGTTTCCACCCATCTTCAGGAGCCACCAAAGGGCCACTAAACCGCCCTTGGAATGGGCGACAATGTGGATGTTCTTTATTCCGTGACGGTCCATCTGGCGTTTGATCTTTCCGTCAATGAAAGTCGCGCTGTCTAAAATGGAACTTGTAAAGAAGGTTCCAAGAAGTCCGCCCAGATTGAACGATATAACGTCGTATCCTTTGCTCGTCAGTTGCCGCTCCAAGATTCCAAGGGATCTGCGGGAGGAAAAAAAACCGTACAGCAACAGGATCGGGGTACGGTCCGGACTCAGGTTGGCGCGGCGTTTGATCCGGTTGTTGGTGCGAACTTCATTCACGAGTTCCACGTACACAAGGCGGGCTTGTTGCCACATGCTGCGGCCGTTGCGCCGGGACAGGAACTCGGCAGCAACCAGGGGCAGGATGATGGCCACGGCAATCAGGGCCAGTGTATCGAAGGCCGATTCAGTGATGGTTGCGGTGGGTGAGCTCATGCGCGCAAAAAGCAAGGCTTCGGGAAGGGATCCGACCAACGTGGTCCAAAAAATATGACGCCAGCGAAAGCCAAGTGCGCCAAAAAAAAGTGACGCCAGATCGAATGGCACAAGGGGCACAAGGCGCAGGAAAAAAGCGATTTTATAGTCCTGCTGCCGGAGGAACTCCGAGGTTTGTGGCAAGTTTGCCGTCATCCACGGTGTGACCAGTTGTTTGCCGAGGATGCGGCCGATACTGGCAATGATCACGGTCGATGCCAGACCACCAATCAGGGTGTACGCCGCTCCGTGCAGGGTGCCAAAAGCGGGCCCCGCGATCATGCCCATGAAGAAAAACGGGGTGAAAACAAAAGGGCGCAGGGCAGAAAGCAGCAGAAACGTGATGGGCCCAAGGGCTGTGTCGTAACTCACACAGGATTTGAGGCTGTCTCCGCAGATTGAGGTCCAAAAAAAGGTCGAGACGAACATAAGGCCCGCAACAATCAAGGCTTCAATCAGCAGAACCCAAAGGATCTGCTCGCGGTAACTGTAGGGTTGTTCGTTCTGCATAATCCTTCGCCGTGGGAAGCTACATTATGTAGTATGATCGGAATAAATGTCGAACTCTACTCAGGTATGCTTGAATCATGAAAAAATCCATAATTATCTGTATCTTATGGGGCTTTTCAGGGGCGATTTATGGGGCCTCAGCCGTTGGCGCTGACATGGTCCGGATCCGTGTCGGGCAAAAGCTTGCTGGAAAACAAAAGGATCTCGTTCGTTCGGCCAGAAAGCTGCTCGAGGAGGCATCTGTTTCTTACGTTTATGGGGGTGCGCAACTTGGGACCGCAACCGATTGCGCAACCTGCAACCAATGCCTGGAGGCCGAGCGCCCTGCAGCGGACCGGCGTCTGCGCGTGTGCCCCGAGTGCAACCGCTGCAGCCTTGATTGCAGCCATTTCACACAGATCGTGTTTGAACGTGCCGGCATTGCGCACCCTTATCTTACGTCCAAGGACATGGCCTCTTTGTCCCCTGATCGCTTGGAGAAGGGGTTCGGATTTTTGACCTTGGGGGCAGAGGCGAAGGCGGCCCAGCCGGGAGATTTGCTCGTCTACAAAGGCCATGTGGTGATGGTGGAACGGCGTCGCGACGAGGGCAAGGGGGATGTGATCCATGCCACCGGAGGGCGCGACATCAAGGAGCCTGGCCAGGGCATCCAGCGTGATCGTTGGGCGGATCTTGGGCACTTCAGGGGCCCGCTTTTACGAATTTTGCGGCACAAGAGTCTGGCCTCAACGGCTCAAGACCATTGAACTTCTGATTTTTCGGGGTTAAAGTCGGCCGCTCGAATTGAATCCAATGCACGGCTTGAATCACAGCCATCTGAAATCAGGGGACGAGATGTACGCGACGACCGAATTTCGCAAAGGTCTGAAAATTGAATATAACGCCAAGGCTTGGGTCATTGTCGACTTTCAGCACGTGAGTCCCGGAAAAGGTTCGGCGTTTGTTCGCACCAAATTGAAAAACCTCGAGACGGCGCAAGTTCTCGAAGTGACGTTCAAGTCCGGCGACAAGGTGGCGATTCCCGATGTGGAAACGCGCACCATGCAATATTTGTACAACGATGGCAGCACCTACACGTTCATGGACAGCGGCACATACGACCAGTACACGCTGTCGGCTGAAGAACTCGGTGACAGCCGTTTTTACATCATTGAAAACAGCAGCGTGATGGTGACGTTTTACAACGCACGTCCTGTTTCTGTCGATGTGGACAACTTTGTCATCCTTCGGGTCACCCAGACCCAACCGAACATCAAGGGCGATACCTCTGGCGGCGGCGGAAAACCGGCGACCCTGGAGACGGGCCTTGTGGTGTCGGTGCCGTTTCACGTCAGCGAGGGGGATATGTTGAAGATCGACACCCGCACCAACGCTTACATCGAAAAAGTCAGATAACCCGCGGCCTGAAGGCCTTGTTAAGGATAGAGCTGAAATGGACTTCGCCAAGATTGAGAAGTTGATGGAACTCATGCGCAAGCATGGGATGCAAGAACTCAGCGTTGCTGACGAAAGCCTTGAAATCAGTATCAAGGCCCCATCGGCGGCAGGCGCTCCGGTGCAGATGGCTGCCGTGGCCCAGACGGTCATTCACGAACCAGTTGCCGCGGCTCCATCCGTTCGCCCGGCAAGTGCCACTGGCAAGATGATCAAATCTCCCTTTGTCGGGACCTTTTACCGGTCTTCGCAACCCGGCAGCCCGGCGTTTGTCAGCGTCGGCCAGCGCGTCAAAAAGGGCGAAGTTCTTTGCATTGTTGAAGCCATGAAACTCATGAATGAGATTGAGTGCGAAATGGATGGCGTGATCCGTGAGATTCTCGTGGACAACGAGCATCCCGTGGAATTCGATCAGCCACTCTTTATTGTCGAGTAGGTCGATCATGAAAAAGGTTCTGATTGCCAACCGTGGCGAAATTGCAGTCCGCGTGATCCGTGCCTGCCAGGAACTGGGCTTGCGCACGGTGGCCGTCCACTCCACTGCCGACCGGGATAGCCTCCACGCCAAATTGGCTGATGAAAGCATCTGCATTGGGCCGGGTCCGAGTTCAAAGTCTTACCTTTCGATTCCGAGCATCATGAGTGCCGCAGAGTTGGCGGGCGTTGATGCAATCCATCCAGGGTACGGCTTCCTTTCTGAAAACTATGAATTTGCGAATGTATGCCGCGCCTACGGAATCAAGTTTATCGGTCCGAAACCGGAACACATCCAGGCCCTTGGCAACAAGGTCTCGGCGCGTGCCTTGGCAGAAAAGGCGGGAGTCCCAATGCTGCCCGGCAGCCGTGGGGTCGTGCGGACAGAAGAAGAAGCCCACGCCATCGCGAAAGAGATCGGTTACCCGTTGATCATCAAAGCCGCAGCTGGCGGCGGTGGTCGTGGGATGAAAATTGTTCGTGAAGAGGCCGATTTGTTCCGCCTGTTTCAGTTGGCGCAGGTCGAAGCCTTGAATGGCTTCGGAAATCCCGATTGTTTTATCGAGCGTTATTGCGCCCGCCCTCGCCACGTTGAAATCCAGTTGATCGCCGACGAACACGGCAATGTTCGCCATCTGGGCGAACGGGATTGTTCGATCCAGCGCCGCCACCAAAAATTGATCGAAGAGGCGCCGTGTCCGGTTTTGACCCAGACTCAGCGTGAAGCCATCGGAGCCACGGCCGTCAGCCTTGCTAAAACCGTTGGTTATCAATCATTGGGCACCGCTGAATTCTTGCTCGATGAAGACGGGCAGTTTTACTTCATGGAAGTGAATACCCGGGTTCAGGTTGAGCACCCGGTGACGGAATTCGTCACAGGCATCGACCTTGTGAAAGAGCAGATCAAGATTGCCATGGGCCATGAGTTGTCTGTCGCAGTTCGCGAAGCCAAACTATTTGGGCACTCGATTGAGTGCCGTATCAACGCAGAAGATCCATCGACTTTCGCTCCATGGCCTGGAAAAATCACAGCCTACCACGAGCCGGGTGGACCAGGAATCCGGGTGGATAGTATGGTGTATGCCGGCTACACAGTCCCTTCACTTTACGATTCCATGATCGCCAAGTTGATCTCGTTTGGTCGTGATCGTGAAGAGGCTTTGGCCAGAATGCGCCGCGCACTTCGTGAGATGAAAGTGGACGGCATTCGCACGAATATCGCGTTCCACTTGAAGGTCCTCGACGATCCAAAATTCATCGAAGGCGATTTTTCAACCAAGTTTCTTGAAACATTTACGCCGCCTTCTTCGCAATCAACTCCACAGGGTGGTTGAACTTTGTATCCAGGCCTTTCCAGTCTTTTGCAGCAGCTTGCGGCCGACCCATCGGACGAACTGCTGGCATCGCGGATTGTGTCCTTGCTGCAGGATATTCCTGACGGTGAATACAAGGTAGACCAACTGCTTGCCGCGGCACAGATGATGCTTGCGGTGTCGCCCCGACTTGGATTGATTTGCGCCCATGCGGCCTTTCGCAGTGCTCCATCACGCCTCGAGTCTTTGGCGATTGCCGAGGAAGCGTTGGGCAAGATGGGACGTCGTGCGAAGGTGCAAGTTTTGCGACAGGAACGAAAACGCCTGGAAGCCGAAGTGATTCCGAATATTGAACTGACCGCGACAGTCAGCGAGTTTCTTCAAAACGAGGAGTCGGCTCCGTTCGTGATTGACCGTGATGGCGGCGTTCCTGAAGTGCAATTGGATGCGACGGTGCTGATTTCCAAGCCCCTTGCGACCGTGCCTCCGGCCCCCTTGATTATTTCAGACGATGTTAAGGCTAATTATGAGATGTGGCTGCGCCAAGCGGCTTACGACAATTCGGCTCTAAATATTGCCAACGACCGCGCCACGGCCATCGCCCGGATGAAGGGTGATTCCCTGTTCGATGCCGTGGAAAAAATCATCGAGGCTCCGGGCATTTCCCTGGCTGCGGCTCGCATGACGGCTTTTTTGGTTGTGGATGCTGTTTTGGCGGTTGCTGGATCCACGGTGGAAAATCCCCACGAAGTTGCCACAGGAATCTTGGCCCGTCTTTTGGCCTGGCATGAGGGTGATGTATCCGAGGTTGCAACGGCAGTTCGGGAATCCGTTGCACTGCGGTTGAATCGTTTGCCTGGTGCTTTGCAAGAGGGCCTGAATCGTGTTTTGCGCGAGCAATCAAAGCCAGGCCGGCCAAGCCCGACATTTTCAACGACGACCCTCTAACTTTAAGTTGGCCTCATTCTCCGCGCCGTTCTTTCAGGAAGAACGTGCCGATGATGACAGTCATTGTCGCAATCGTAATGGGGTAGAACAGTCCGGCGTACATGCTCCACGAATAGCCCGCGGCTCTGCTGGAGGCGACTGCCCAAGTGCCGATGAGCGGGACGAGCCCTCCGAATACTCCGTTGCCAATATGGTAGGGGAGTGACATCGACGTATAACGGATTTGCACAGGGAACAGTTCCACGAGAAATGCCGCGATCGGGCCGTACACCATTGTTACGAAAAAGACCTGAAGGAATACGAGCAAGGTCAAAGCAAAAAAATCTGGATTGATGGATGTTCCTGTCACGGCATCGTAACCAGCCGCGGATGCCATCGCTTGATAGATGGGTATGTAGGAAACAGCGGCCAAAGCGGCGCCGGTCAATATGATGCTCTTGCGTCCAATCCGGTCGGAGAGCGCACCAAAGGCAATAAACAGAGGTGTTCCCAGGAGCAGCGCCGTTGCGACAACCTTGTTCGCAAAAACGAAATCCACATTCAATACCGTCTGCAGGTAATACAGCGCGTAAAACTGGCCGGTGTACCAGACGACCCCTTGGCCGGCCGTCGCTCCGAACAGGGCCAAGAGCACCCACTTGCGGTTGTAGGGATTGAGAAAACTGTCACGAAGTGGCGAGGTTGATCCTTTGCCCTCCGCCTTCATTTTTGAAAACTCGGGCGACTCATCCAGTTTGCTTCGGATGACGTATGAAAATACGACGAGTGCAAAAGAAAGCAAAAACGGAATGCGCCAGCCCCAGGCTTTAAATGCAGCCTCGCCAACGTTCAGTCTTGTCACAAGGATCACACCAATGGAGACGAACAAACCCAAGGTTGCCGTCGTCTGGATGAAGCTTGTGTAAAATCCCTTTCGACCCTCTGGCGCGTGTTCCGCAACGTAAGTTGCTGCTCCGCCGTACTCGCCACCAAGTGCCAGGCCCTGCAGGAGCCTTAGTGATACCAACAACACAGGGGCAAGGACGCCCACCTGTTCATAAGTCGGTAAAAATCCAATAGCGGTGGTTGCGCCCCCCATGATCAAAAGGGTCACAAGGAATGCGTGTTTCCGTCCGACAAGATCACCGATTCGGCCAAACACTAGTGCACCAAACGGGCGCACAACGAACCCTGTCGCAAATGTTGCGAGGGTTGACATCAACGCAACGGTTTCGTTGCCCTTGGGGAAGAATGACGTGGCGATGATGGTCGCCAGGCTTCCGAAAATATAAAAGTCGTACCACTCAATCAGCGTCCCGGCGGAGGATGCGGCAATGACCTTGACGATCCCTTGCTTGTTCTCCGCGGCAAGCTTGGCGTTGCGCCGGACCTTTGGAGTTGCCAGGGCCTGATGCTCCTGCGGCTGGTTCATAAAGTCCGGTCTCCCGTTTACTAAGCCCTGAGAAGCAGCAGCAGGATCACGAGTGCGATGGCTGTGATGGTGCGCTTTTCACTGCGGATCGCCGGGACAAAAGTCGCCGGCCACGGCAGTTCGTCCAGCGATGGAACACTTGCTGGAGACCAGGCTGGAACTTTTTTAAGGTACTCTTCGTACTCACTGCCAAACTTTTTCAGCAGAAGGGATTCTTCGTACTTCACAATGTAATAGTACTGAAAGGCAAAGGCTGCGGCGGACAAAATCACAATCCAGACCAGCCCCGAGTAGATTGCGACACCAGTCGTTATGAGAAAATTGCCAACATAGAGCGGATTGCGAACGATACCAAACGCACCTTCCGTAATGAGGCGTTGATTGGTGCTCGTGGTGCGCGTGCGGGAGACGCCGCCGATAAAGGACACGGCATACATCCGGATTAATTCGCCGGCGCCGATGACAAGCATGCCCAAGGTGGCCGATGCGACGGTTGGCTTTGCGGCAACCAGCATCAAAAGGATCAGCGGCACTGGCGTAAAGTCGCGCAGTTGAAAGAGCTTTTCACCGATTTCGACGGGACTCATTCTGGCCCAGTCGCTGGTTTCCGCTGCTGCTTTGTCTGATTCGTTTGCTGATTCGTTCGTTGATTCGTTATCTGTTACCGTCACTTTAGGCTCCGTTTGATGGGCGCGGGTATTTAAAGATGCAACACATTGTCATGACACAGGGTCAGGATCAAGCCCCTGCATTTTCCCCCAGATCGGCAACGCCGACGGAAGCCGGAATTGTCTCTGATAGATTCGCGAGCCATTGGTCAACTTCGGCGCCAACCGTCTTGCCATTTGCCCAGAAGCCATCTGGTACGGCAGTCATGGGCGGCTGGATGCGCATGAGCGAGGCTTCAAGCGGTCCGCCAAAAGTCCGCGCGAACAATTCTTCAAAGGCTTTTAGGGCGGGTTCCGAAGTTGTGAAAACCAGGAGTTCTCCGGCGGCCTCGCGCCAGAAAGCGTCAACGAACGCAAAGGTCGGCAGGGCCCGGCCAATCAGGGTGTCCCGGACATGCTGTTTCAGGGCGTCCCTCTCGGTGCGTGGCAGGCGCTTCTTACGGCCGCCCTTGCCTTTTTCTTCGGCGTTGAGCTGTTGCTTGTAGAGGGCTTGGACCAACGGTGCTGGCACGCGGCGGCGGTCGATACGCATTCGCAACATGATCCCGTCGTTCACGGCTCCAAAGGAAACGTCCCAACTCGATTCCGCCCCATCCTGGAATCCTGCCTCTTCGACACCATTCCGCCATTCGCGCACGGCAGCAACGCCTTCCGGGGCAACCCAGCCCGTGGTGATTTCGCGCACGGTCAGGTTGGCAGATCCCTTGCGCGGGGCGTCTTCGAGAAAACTGGCGAGGGGTTGCGACTTCCAGCCGGCTGCAGCCTCATTGATTGTGGCAAAAGGCACGGGCTTTTTCTTCTCAGCCTCAGGGCGCAGGACTTTGAAGCGAGTGACTTGAACTTGGCCGGAATAAATCGTCATGACGGAGTCCTTGAAGGCAGCGAACGGGGGTTTTGCCGGTAAAATCTTCGGAGACTTTATGCCCCGTCATGGTCGCGGTCAAGGAGTTGGTCAATTGTAAAAAACCGGTGGGAAACAGGCTCCCGTCGATATCCTGAAATTGCGTATTTTTTGAACATTTTCGTGTGGGATTTGGTCGCTGCCATCTTTTTAAATGAGGGGACTAAGGTTCGCCACGCATGGTCCGATTCAAGTGGTGGATCCAGGAGGACCATCGTGGAATTGAACGGCAACCATTACCAGCTCGACTACGCTACCTATCGCGAGATCATGGGAGATCTTCTGCTGCCGATTTCCGGTGAGGGGCTGGACTTTGACACGCTCAAGCGCCTTTGTGAGAGCAAGGTGGTCTATCTGGAAAACTTGCGGGTCAAGTGTTTTAAGGAGAGCAACCGTCCCGGTGGCTCCCACTTCACGTCAGACGATCACGCCCTGATCATCAAGGCCACCGCGCAGGCCAACCTTCAGTTGCGTCAGGTTGTGTTGCTCGCGATCACAGACAATCTCGCAAAACGCCAAGTATCCTGATATCTTAATCGATATGAATCATCCGCCATCCAATGCTGTGGTGCCCCGCATTCTCGTTGCAGACGACTCGGATACCATCCAGAAGGTCGTGCGCATTGCCTTGTCGCGTCAGCCGGTGAAAATCGAAGTGGCGTCGTCGTGGCTTGATGCATCCGGGAAAGTTGGAAGTGGGATTGCCCTCCTTTTGCTCGACGTCAATTTGCCCGGCGTTGGATCCGATCCGGCCCGCATCAAAGAAGTGGTCGCCAGCGCCGGCTCGGTTCCCATCGTGGTGATGCAGGGGTCTCATGACCGCTCGCTGACCGAGGCGACCCTTAAAGAATGCGGGATTTCCCATGTCATTCAGAAGCCTTTTGATAGCAACGAGCTAATCGCCATGGTGACCGGGCTTGCTGGTTTATCGAAGGCACCCGCCGCCCCCAGTGCTCCGGGACCGATGTCGGCTCCTCCCCCGGCAGTGCCCGCGGCCTCGATGCCCCCTCTGGTGGCGCCTCCATTAAACGAAAATATGTTTGATATTGGCGAGTTACCTCCAGTTCCAGCAGACCTCATTGACAGCACGCGCAAAGGCAAAAAGGCCTTTGATATCGCTCCAGAGGACCTGTTCAACCTGGTTCCCCCACCTCCTCCTGCGCCGTCGGCACCACCTCCGCCTGCCGCCGCTTTTTCTGTGGCTCCGTCGGTTTCTGCTATGCCGCCTCCGCCTTCACTTCCGTCATCTGTCGAAATGGCCAAGCAGGTTCGGCAGGCAGTGGAAGATTATTGTGACCGCCACTTCCGCAGCCTCGCCATCGAAGTCATCACAGCAGAGCTCCGGCGCCTCGCCGATGAGAAGGCCCGGCACCTCGTTGACATTTAATGCTGCCTGAGTGAATGTCCCGGCCTATGCACGATTTACACACCATTCAAATAGACCCCATCATCACCCGCGCCCTCGAGGAAGATTGGGGTTTTGGTGATTGGACGACCGACATTTGTGTTCCGGCGGACAAACTTTCCCGCGCCACCATCATTGCCAAAGAAACGGCGCTCATCGCCGGGGTTGATATTGCGGCCGCAGTTTTTCGCAGGGTTGACCCCTCGTTGATCCTCCGAGCGGTGGTCAAGAATGGCCAGCTGGTCCAAAAAAATGACGTTTTACTTGAAATCAGCGGCTGTGCCCGGTCGATCCTGAAGGCAGAACGGGTGGCGCTAAATCTTTTTGCGCGGATGTGTGGCATCGCCACCATGACGCGTGCGTTTGTCGACCAGCTTGAGGGCACCAAGGCCCAGTTGCTGGACACCCGCAAGACAACCCCGGGCCTGCGCATCCTTGAAAAATCAGCAACCGTCATTGGCGGAGCCCGCAACCACCGCTTCAGCCTTTGCGACGGAGTCATCGTCAAGGAAAACCACATCCGTGCATCCGGGGGAATTAAACCTGCGGTGTCGCGCCTCCTTGAAAGCCTTCCTCCGACCCTCAAAGTGGAAGTCGAAGTCAGCAATCTCGATGAGGTCCAGGAGGCCCTCGATGCAGGAGCCCATGTGCTCATGCTCGACAACATGTCGCTGTCGGAAATGGCGATGGCTGTCAGGACCGTGCGCGGCCGGGCTTTGATCGAGGCTTCTGGAAATGTCCGTTTGGAAAATGTCCGCCGTGTTGCAGAGACCGGCGTCGATTTCGTCTCAACCAGTGCGGTGTTTCATTCGTCCCGCTGGGCCGACCTCAGCCTGCTCTTTAGTTTAGATCCATGAATGAATTCGTCATCCACGAGGTCGTTGATTCGACCTCGGCCGAAGCCCAACGCATGTGCGCGGCGCAGCACAAAGCGCCTTTTGCCGTCATGGCCAAACTTCAAACGGCCGGGCGCGGTCGTCGCGGGCGAGGCTGGAGCAGCACGCCTGGCAATTTGATGATGACGGTGGTCTTGCCGGCCGAGCTTTGGACGGCAGGTCCCGAACGGGAGACAGCGCCTTTAAAGGCTGCGGTGCTCGTTGCGCGCTACATCCGTGAGCATTTTGGAATCCGGGTCACCTTGAAGTGGCCCAATGATTTGCTGTTTGCTGGCCGCAAGCTGGGCGGAATCCTTTGTGAAAGCAGTTCGACGGGAGCCACTTTTGGCGATCTATTGATTGGAATCGGCTTAAATATCGCGGCGGCTCCCCATTTGTCAGGTCCAGACCGTGTGGCGACCACATGCCTCGAAGAGATCGTCGGACGCCAAAGCAAGCACTTCCCTGATGTTGCCAGTGTGGCTCGCGAACTTGCCGGATGGCTGGTCGCCAACTGGAGCTCCATTGAATCCCATGCGTTGCCTGCTTGTTTTGCAGAATACGGCATCGCCACTGGACAAATCTTCGTCAGCAACAGTGAGGCTTCCGTCTGCCATGGAATCGACGCAACGGGAGCGCTGGTTCTTGAAACGCATAAAGACAATAAGACGTTGCAACTCACCAGCGCCGATCAAACGTGGCGCTGGATTTATCAGGATCTTGCGGGGAATGTTGAAGATTCTTTTTTGGGGAAAAACGCCCCAATCTTGATTGCAGACGTCGGCAACTCGCGGATCAAATGCGCGGTGTGGCGATCGGCTTTTGCCGATGCTCCTGATTTTTATGCGAGCTTCACCGTTGATGAGTTGGCATCGGTCGATTGGGCAGGGATGGTGCGTGCTGCTTCTGTTGATGGCTTGCAGCTTCCGCTGCTTTGCCACGCGGTGTCCGTCAGTTCACCAAACCTGAATGCTTTTTCAAAAGCGGCTCAAGCCAACGGCATCCGTGTGCAGTCCATCGAGAAGCGTCCGGTGCTGCTGCGCAGCGATTATTTGTGGCAGGAAATTGGTGCCGATCGTGTGGCAGCCATTGAGGGTTTTCTTTCCAGGCTCGATGATTCGGCCCGGGGTGACGCCGATGCCATTGGAATCGTGGTCTGTGCGGGAACGGCGACCACCATCGATGCAGTTACCTTTGCCGGACGCCACTTGGGCGGCGTGATCATTCCCGGGTTGAGCACCGCGCTGCATGCCTTGCATGAGGCTGCACCTGCACTCCCTGATTTGTCGCGTGAGGTTGCCAAAATTTCATCGGTCGGCATCCTGGCCATGTCCACCCACGATGCGATCCTGGGTGGAGGGCGGGCCATGGTTGCCGGGGCTGTTCAGGTTCTGATGGAAGCCGCCAAAGGAGATCTCGATCCAAAAGTAACCGTCATGTTTACGGGTGGTCACGCCAATACCGTGATGCTAGGCTTTAAAAAATCGACGACAATGGCGTGCGATTTGTTGGTTGCAGAGCACCTGGTCCTGGAAGGCGCGCTCTCATTGGCGCTTGGTGGTGTGATGCGCAACACGTTTTCTGGCGCATAAATTTGGACTCAACTGAGGGGTTTGATTGCAATGACTGAGCTTCATGCAAACGGGTGCCGGCATACGGATGTTGAGGCCCTCAGGCGCATCGTGCTGGCCAGACGTTCGGCAAGACGGTTTCTTCCGGATCCAATTCCAGCAGGTGTTCTAGAAGATGTTCTGGCAATCACCCAGCGCGCGCCCACTGGCTACAACTTGCAGGGCTGGATTGCGATTGTCGTCACCGATCCAGCAGTGAAGATTAAACTTCGTCACGCGGCATTCAACCAATGCCAGGTGGAAGATGCACCAGCCGTTGTGGTTTTTGCCACAGACACCCATGTGGCTCGTAATTTTGAAAGCACGGCCACCCACGCGCTCGAACTTGGGCATTGGTCGGAGTCCTATGCGAACTACCTGCGTCGCATCATCAAGGCCGTCTTTGGGCGCGAGTTTTTTGGAGTCGGAAATTTCTTTCGCTGGGCTGGGATGCGCAGCATGAGTTTCTTCCGTCCCATGCCAATGGTCCCACTTGGCGATATAGGCTTTGCCGGTTACGGTTGGAAGCAAACGGCACTCGCCGCTCAAAATTTCATGCTCGCAGCGTCAGCCCATGGTCTTGACACCTGTCCGATGGAAGGCCTTGACGAACGTTGGGTGCGCAAAGCCGTCGGTTTGCCCGGGTACTTCAGCGTTCCACTGATCGTTCCGGTTGGGCGGACACCCGAGCCAACCAAACTCAGTCCACGTTTTCCACCGGAGAAAATCTTCCATCGCGACCAGTATGGAACCAAGTTTGTCGGAATTGAGTCGTTGGTCCCGTGAAAAAAACCATCCTTCGCGATCAGACCACTACGGTCGACGGCAAACCGATGACCCTTCATGAACACGAAGGGACTTTTGTCATCCGCATCGCCGGCGCCGAGTTGATGTCCAGCCGACATTTCAACTCGGAAGAAAAAATCGCCGAACTGGCCTGCGCCCACATTCGTACGAAATCGCCTGGAGCAAGGGTGTTGATCGGCGGCCTTGGTTTAGGTTTTACCCTGCGTGCCGCCCTGAAGAACGTTGCTCCTGATGCCGTTGTCGTCGTTGCTGAAATCATGCCTGCGGTGATCAAGTGGAACCTGGTTCCCGAATACAAGCTGGGCGGTGATGCAATGGCCGACCCGCGCGTCGAAGTCATCGAAGGTGACGTGACCGACGTGCTGCGAAAAAATCGCGGTGCTTTTGATTCGATCATCCTCGATGTCGACAATGGTGCGAGTGGCATGAGCGCAGATTCCAACAGCCGGCTTTACAAGGCCGCGGGACTGGCCATGGCCCGGTCTGCTCTGAAACCCGATGGCTGCCTCGCCATCTGGTCCGCCAGCGATGATCCGGCTTTTGTAAAGCTAATGCGCCAAACTGGATTCACGGTAACGGTCGAACGGGCGCGCACCCACCCGAGCGGTGGCGGATGGCATACGCTTTTCATTGGGCGTGTGCGCTAAAAAGGCTGCGTTTATCCCGAGACGGGGATGACCATCAGTTTTCCGGTTTCGGTGAAGCCTTTGACGCGGCACAGCGCCATTGTTCCTGGGGCTGGAGATTCAGCAGGATTCTGACGGCTCGCACTGAGCACGTTCAGGTAGTTTCTGGTCAGGCCAGAACGCCGCCCTTGGGCATCCAGGTCTTTTTCCCACAACACATCGACCGTCTTGCCAAGGAATTGCGCGGCGTATTTCGGTGCAAGTTTTTCGGACAGCGCCCGCAACCGCGCCGCCCTTTCCTTCACGACTTCGTGGTGCAGGTGTCCCGGCATTCGTGCCGCCGACGTGTTGGGACGCAAAGAGTAGGGGAATACGTGCAGGTAGTTCAGGCCGACGCGTTCGATGAAGGCCGAGGTTGCATCCGCTTCGTCCTCAGTTTCGCCGGGAAATCCTGGTATGACATCGGCGCCAAAACTGGCGTCTGGAAAATATTCGCGCGCCAGGTTGATGGCTGCCTCATACCCGGCCGTGTCATAACTGCGGCGCATCAGTTTCAGGATCCGGTCATCGCCGGACTGAAGCGGCAGGTGAAAGTGCGGACAAAATTTGTCGGCGTGGCGTTTTAAAACCTGCAGCAAATCTTTGCTGAGTTCGCCTGGTTCAAGGGACGAGATGCGCAAGCGCTTTAGTCCCGGGATTTCCATGATCGATTCAACAAACGTGGCGAAGGGTTCTGCGTCGCCCGCATAACTTTCCAAATCGCGCCCGTAGTCTCCGATGTGAATTCCGGTCAGGACGATTTCCGGAGTGCCGGCATCGATGAGTCGTTTGATTTCGTTGAAGGCCTGGTCGGGCGCGACGCTTCGGCTGGCACCCCGGGCATATGGGATCAGGCAATAGGCGCAAAATCCGTTGCAGCCGTCTTGGATTTTAACGAAAGCTCGAGTCTGAGACGACGACGCGTCGTCGAACAGGACCAAAGATGATTTGAAATGGGATTGGCGGTTTTCCGTGACTGCCTTCACGTCGGTTGGCATTTTTGAGGCTGGCGTCCTTGGGGCGGGCGCAGCATCCAAGGCGGCATTTGCCCCGTCGCTGTCGACGTCGCCGTCTGCGTTCCCTGCCGTCTCGCCTTCGATGAAATCGACCAGACGCTCTTTGGCTTCGTTGGGGACCACGAAGTCCACTTCATTCATGGCAGCGAGCCGTGCCGAGTCCGTTTGGGCATAGCAGCCGGTGACCACCATGCGCCCCTCGGGGTTTTCGCGGCGGTAGCGCCGGATCAAATAACGGGCTTCGCGGTCTGCCGCGGAGGTCACGCTGCAGGTGTTGAGCACTGTGATATCGGCTTCGCTGGCGTGATCGACGATGGTGTAGCCCTTGGCCCGAAACTGATTGCCGATGGCATTCCCGTCAAAGGTGTTGACCTTGCAACCCAGTGTTTTGATAAAGACCGTCGATGCGGAACGCCCGTTGGCATCGCCTGCGCCTGGTACGGCTGCGGTGGCGCCCGTCGGGAGTGCCATTGTTTTAATGGTTGGGGTCAATGCTTCGGTCATTCTGCCCACCGGACCTCAGTAGAATTCCCGGGGGTTTCTAATAGAAACCCTAAGAATTGTCCACTTGATCCGGTGGTCGCCAAAAGCTTCCAAACTCAGAAATCTCCACCCTGCTCCTGCGCTTCAGAGGTGTCGTCAAATTCCCCGCTGCCGGGTTCGGCATAGTCAGACTCGGGCGGATTGCCTTGCCCGGTCTGTTGCTGCTTATTCCCGCGCAAATATTCTTCGTACCGTTGTTGGGGCGTTAATTGTTGTTGTGTTGGGTAAGGTGCGTACACCTGATTCCTATCACATGTGCTTAAAGCGTTACGCAAAATTTCATCGGCACGGTTGATGCAGTCATGGTGTGTTTGGGCTCTTTGGTCACGAGAGGGTGCGTATGGGTTGAAAGTATCGGGATTGGTGCCATACCGCCAAAGATACTCGGGATAAGTTTCACGTTGCTGTCTGTATGGTTTAAAATCTGCTTCGCACCGGCTAAATTGGCTTTCGTAGTTTAGTCTAGCTTGGTCTCTGCACAGTTGACGTTGTTCAGCGTCCCCGTATTCCTTCAGCCCGGAGCTTGCTTTGGGCTTACAGGCCACCAGCCCTGAATGGATTGCGGCAACCAAGACGATTAATTTGATTGGCAAATGCCTCATTCTTTACCCCCAAAAGTTGAGACCCTATCGGAGGAATCGTGGCGGCAATTGAGCGAGGGCCATTAAGGCAATTAATTACCGCTGGTTGCTGCCCTTGATTGGATGCAGCAGCGGACTGGCACGATCAAAAAAACATCGAATTGCAGGCGCCTTTCTGGCATAATAATAACGGGTTACGTTGAACAAACTGATCATTAGATCACTCGATTAAAGGAGCCTCCATGGCAAAAGGTCAAGATTCTAAAAAAGCGACGAAGAAGCCGGCCCTGAAAACCGCCAAAGAGAAAAAAGCCGAAAAGCGCGAGAAGAAGAAGTCGAAGGAATAAGTGTTAAACTGCTCTACTTGATTCCGCCTGAAATCGGCTGTCACTTGAATCGGTTGAAACGATCATTGTGAATGCACATGATTTCATCAATCGGCAGGGTCTATTGGGTCGGCTGCCCCAACGGACCCTGTGCAGACAACACGCAAGTTAACGATTTCATATATTTTTTTAGACAATGCGCCTCGACCCGCGCCGACCCAATGAAACCTTCGATCGATAGAACATGAAGCACTCAGAGAGATCGTTTCGACGAACGTTAGTGACATCCGATCCCAGGCGCATTCAAGTAGAGCAGTTCGTAAAGAATAATTCGCAGCCAATTTCAGGAGGTGTTATGACCTCCTGCGATGAAACTTTTGCCAGAACATCGCGAACGCCTCCAGGCGTTCTTGTCAGACGCCAGAGACCGCCTTGCCGCAAGGTTGGAAGCGGTTGATGGCACTGGCAAAATTCAGTCAAAGTCCTGGGTCCGGCCCGAGGGTGGCGGCGGCACCATGGCCGTCCTCCGCGGAGCCGTTTGCGAGAAGGCTGGCGTAAACATTTCCTCGGTCTCCGGTCCGGAATATCCAGCCATCGAAGGTGAGCATCGCGGCAAGCCTTTTACGGCCGCTGGCCTTTCGACAATCACCCACATGATGAATCCCCACGCTCCCATTGCCCACATGAACGTTCGCATGCTCGAAGTCGGCGACTCCTTTTGGATCGGCGGCGGTGCGGACTTGACGCCTTTCATCGAATACGAGGACGACACACGGGACTTTCACGCTGCCCTTGAGGAAGCCTGCAAGGCTTGGGCACCCGATTGCCACCCAAAATTTCGCGCGTGGTGTGACGAGTATTTTTATATTCCGCACCGCCAGTCGTGTCGCGGGGTTGGCGGCATTTTTTTTGATTACCTCGAAGGTGACTTTGACCATTGCCTTGGCTTCATGAAAGCGGTCACCGATGCCTACACTGACATTTACCCGCGCATATTAGAGCGCCGCAAGGGCATGCCGTGGAGCGAAGAAGAAAAAGAAGGCCAGTTGTACTGGCGCGGTCGTTACGCCGAGTTTAATCTGGCGTGGGACCGTGGAACTCGATTTGGACTCATGACCGGTGGCAATACCGAGGCTATTTTTGTCTCTCTGCCACCCACAGTAAAGTGGTGACCAATGCCTGCCCATCTTGGATTCATGTTTTTACTTTTGGCGCTGATTTTCTCCCTTTACGGTTTCGGTGCCAGCATCGCTGCCGCGTGGCTGCGCCATCGCCGGCTGTACCGTTCGGGACGCATGGCGGCGACGATGACGGCCATGTTTATCGTCCTGGCAGCCGTCGTGATGTGGTTGTCGCTTTTCGCGCGGGATTATTCGATCGCCTATGTCTGGCGCAATTCCAGCAATGACCTTCCGGCGTTTTACACCTTCACGACATTTTGGTCGGCCCTTGAAGGCTCGCACTTTCTCTGGATGATGATCCTCGCTATTTTCACGGTGATTGCGCTTTGGACGGGAAACCGCGACAACGAGCACATCATGCCGTGGGTGGCAGCATCCCTGTTGGCCGTGGTGAGTTGGATGCTTTATCTGGCGGTCAGCCATTCCGATCCGTTTGTCATGCAATTGCCGGCTCCGACAAATGGCCTCGGCAAAAATCCGTTGCTTCAGAATCCCTACATGGCGATTCATCCCCCGACACTTTTCACGGGATACACGGCTCTGGCCATTCCATTTGCCTATGCGATTGCGGCGATGGCGTACGGCGACATCACCGAAGGCTGGTTGAAAACCACGCGGCGCTGGACGCTTTTTGCCTGGTGCGCCCTGACGGCAGGTGTTGCCTTGGGAGGCCACTGGGCCTACGTGGAGCTCGGCTGGGCTGGCTATTGGGCATGGGACCCGGTCGAGAACTCCAGCTTCATGCCGTGGCTCTTGGCGACAGCACTGCTGCATTCCATGGTGATTCAAGACAAACTCGGACACTTGAAACGGTCGGGGATCATTCTTGCGATCCTGGCTTTCTTTTTTAGCTTTTTCGGTACGTTCATCACCAGGTCGGGCATCATCACTTCCGTCCACAGTTTTGCCGACGGAAACATTGGCCCCAATTATTTGATTTTCATCGCGACACTTCTGGTGGGCAGCCTGGTCTTGTTTGCCTTTCGTGCGCCTTCGATCCTGCCCCCCGATGCCGGCAAGGTCTGGGGCGTTTCCAAGGAATCGGCTTTGATCGTCACGCAGTTTTTGTTGCTGACCCTGGCGGCTGTGGTTTTTATCGGAACGGTGTTTCCGATTGTATCCGAGGCTGTGAGCAACCAAAGGATTTCCATTCAGGCGCCGTATTTCAACGCCTTTGCGCCGTGGATCGGCCTGGCGATGATTGTCGCCATCGCGATTGGCAATCTGCTGCGCTATCACTCGGCGAAAATTCCAGGTGGACGCGCCGTGCTGATCAACGCTGCGGTGATTGCGATTTTACCGGCGGCACTTTTTTGTTGGCGCGGTGAAGTTTTCAAGACGACACGGGCCTGGCCGCTCGGCGCGCAGATTGTCGGTATTTACCTCGTGATGTGGTCGGTGGTTTGCCTGTGTGCGGACTTCCGGCAAAGGCTCGCGCCATTTGCGAATGTTGCGGGTGGCGTTTTTGCACGCTGGGTCGCGTTTTTACGCCGCAATACGGCGTACACCGGGGCATTTGTCGCGCACATTGGTGTGCTGCTGGCGATACTTGGATTTCTTGGAAACTACCGTGGGGTTGACCGCGAGGTGACGCTTCGCTCTGGCGAGACTGCCAGTTTGTTTGGTTACGACTTCACCATGGGCAAGTTTCAAGTTCGCGAGGAGGGTAATGCGACTTTGTACGAGGCGCCATTGCTCATCACCCGTGACGGTCGTGAAGTTGGAACGGTCTATCCGGCGAAAAGTAAATATCCCACCAAACCGGAATTGATGAATGAAGTCGGAGTCCTTGGTGGCTTTTGGCATGATCTTTATGCCGTCATCGTGGATTTTGAAAAAAAATCCGGCGAGACGGTAACTTTGCAACTGCACGTCAATCCGACGGTGCGCCTCGTGTTCATGAGTGTCGTCATCATGGTCCTTGGTGGGATCATCGCTGCATTTGACCGGATCCGGGGTGATCGCAGCCGCGACGTTGCCGGTGGCGTGTGGGAACACGGCAGTGGAGGTCGCGCATGAGGGCTTTTATAATCATACGCCTGTCGATTTTCTGGTTGGCGGTGTTGGCCTTGACTGCCATCAGGGCACCCATGGTTTTTGCGAACGACATGGCTGATGCCGCTGCGTTTCAAGACCAGTTCCGTGATGTTGCCAGTGATTTGCGTTGTCCGACCTGCGTCGGATTAAGTGTCTTGGAATCCGACGCCCCGTTTTCAAAACAGATCAAGGACGAGGTGACCAACCAGCTCAAAGCCGGCAAGTCCCATGAAGAAATCCTGACATTTTTTACCGAGCGTTATGGCCCCTGGATTTTGCGTGTTCCGCCGAAAACGGGAGTCAGCATTCTGGCATGGGCCATACCGCTTGCCGTTTTGTTGGCCGGGCCCTTGGCCGTCTGGTTTTTGGTTTGGCGCCGTCGCGATAACCTGGTCGGCGTCGAAGCCGTGAAGCCACTCGAGGAAATTTTGATGGAATGGGATCGTGACATCTCCGGCCACAAAGAGGCCGTAAATCCCGCCACGAACCCGGGCGGCGAAGTGGGGGATCAGGCATGACGGCAATTATGATCGTTTCAGGCCTTTTTGCCTTGGCTGCTTTGGTTGCGACGGTTCTGCCTTTTTTTGCGGGACGCGGTGGATTTTTGGCCGCTGCTGGAACCATCAACGACCCAGCCAGGCTGGAATCGATGAAAGCGGCCATCGTAGCCCGCTATGTCAACGAAGAGGTGGTTTTCGGCAACGGGGATTTGTCCCTTCGGGAATGGACCCGGCGGCAAGAATACTTGCGGCATCGTTATATTGATGTGGCGCGACGCCTTGATTTTTTGAAGCGCGCTGGCAAGGGTTCTGGCAGTGGTTCCGTGTTAAGTTCCAGCGTGATCGTGTTGATCGCGTTTGCCCTGCTTGCAGCGGGCCAGCTCGTGCCTGCAGGTGAAGTGCAGGCGGCAACTTTTCTGGGCGAGCGCCATGCCATCATGCTCCGTGGCGGCGTGGATCAGGTTTGGGGGCACTATGTTTTTACCCTTCAAAATGATGGCAAAGTGGCCGAGGAGTTCACGACGCCGGTGATGCTTCCATCAGGTGCGGTCGATGTCCGCCCACAGGAAGGCGTGACTCCGGAAGAGGTCGTCATTGGGGACGGGGGCCAAGTCGCCATTCGAAAAAAAGTTGAACCCGGCGTGCATCTGCTCAGTTTCGGGTTTATTGTTGGAGCCAAGGCTGGAGTTTCGAAAATTGAGTTCGTTGCACCCTATCCGGTACAGGATTTGCAAATCTTGACCACCAAAGGGAGCGGGCTCAAGGTCCAGGGACCAGGGCTCTTGGCGCGGCGGGGATCCGAATCGCCCAGTGTTTGGGGGATTTCGGAGCCGGTGGGAGCCGGACAATCACTGGCATTTGAAGTGGATGGCGTGGCCGAGGGGCGCCAACGCTTATGGATCATGGGACTTTCTGTCGCATCACTGTTAATTGGGTTGGGCGGTGGCTTGGCCTGGTGGGGGCGCCCGAAACGCAAAGAGGAGTTGATCAATGAAGAAGCTTTGGGATCTTAAGTTTCAAGTTTTGGCCGCAGGCTTGCTTATTGCCGGAATCATGTCCCGGACGGAAGGCGCTGCAGCCATGTCCGAGTTGCTCCGGTCCCTTGGTCCGGTAGCCCTGGGGGGTGCGGGATTCTTTTTCTTGTTCCGCGGCGTGAAAAAGAAGGCGGCTGGCATGATGGAAAAGGTGATGCAGGAAGGCGGCAATCAGCCATCAAAGGCACGCCAGAAGCAAATCCGCTAATGGTTTTGGTGGTTTGAGTGGTGGGCGGCATGCCCTGCGGCTCATGCCCTTTACGGGATCTTAACTTTGGCCGGCCTTGACTTCTGAGGTCCCGCTGGCTATAAACCGGGTGTTCAAAAAATTTAGCGTTTACAGGGCTTTGTCCCCGTACCCAAAATATAAGCTGGTAATTGGTCCAGCGTTTCTACCAAACACCGTAAATGTTTGTCTACGAGGGTGATCTATGCAAAGACGTGTTGCGACCAGTGTATTCGCCATCGCCGGAGTCATGATTTCGGCATCTTTGAGCAGCCCCTGTTTTGCATGGGGATCCAAAGGTCACTTCATCGTCAACGAAGCCGCCGCAGAACTTACGAGTTCACCGGCGGCTGAATTTTTTAAAGACAACAAACAGACCCTTGGAAAGTTTGCCAACACGCCAGACGGCCTTTGGAAGCGTCCAGGCGTTTACGAAAAAGAGCGCGGCACGCACTTTTTTCATTGGGACATTTACAAGAAGGCGAACCTCCTCGGTTCTTTCGACGAACTGACCCTTTCGTCTGTGATCAACAAGAAGGGTATGGCCTTCGTTGATGAGAACGGGTCTGCCATGTTCCGCGTTGCGGGAATCTACCGCCGCCTTGTGACAGCCCTGCAGAAAAAGAAGTGGGAAGAGTCGATTCAGATGGCCGGCGTCCTTGGCCACTATATCGGCGACATCGCCCAGCCCATGCACGTATCCAGTGATTACGACGGCCAGTCCATCAAGCGCCCGGGTGTGCACAAATATTTTGAATCGACCTTGGTTGAGACGGTCCCGCACGATCGCCTCACCGGCGAAGTGATTGATGATGGCGAAAAGCGCAAGCCTGGGTTGGTTCGTCGCCGCAACGGGCGTCCTGGCGAAGGCGCAGCCAAGGGCCTCGCCATGCATGAAGGCGAAGTGTCTTTCGGTGAACTTGCAGGCGTTCTGGACCACTTTGATGGCAGCGGATCTCAGGATGACCGGGGCCTCAAAAACTACTTCGCCCCCAGGATGGGTTTCGCAGCCGCTGTATTGGCTGCTATCTGGGACATGGCAGTGGAAGAATCCGGCGCGACCAGCGGATTCCCGATGAAAGCTCTGGAAGTTGAAGAGCCGAAGTGGTTCCCCTTGGACGGCGCAGTCGCCAGCCGCTAAACGCTTGATTTAGGTTTAAAACAGAAAACCCGCGCCATCACAGCGCGGGTTTTTTTGTTTTTGGAGGCGTCGGCCGGAATCGAACCGGCGAATAACGCATTTGCAATGCGCCCCCTTAGCCACTTGGGTACGACGCCACGGGCCGCAAGTTTAAGCACGCCGGGGCTGACCTCGCAACAATAATCTCCCCGCCGGGTTTCTGATCACCTTTCGTTCAATCCATTCCAATCTAAGCATTGCCAAGCGCAATAAAATTGCACTAAAGCCAAAACTCCACGCATCGTCCTGAAGTCAGGCGGGTGGTTTTGCTCCGGAGGCATTTGGTTTCAGTGGCTACAGTTATTCTGGTCATTTTAGCAGTCATCCTCGCGTTTGCCCAAACGGGCATCAGGGAGCTGTTAGGTTTCGTCCGGAGCCTGTTTTTGCTTTCCCGCGCATGCCTCTGTGAAAAACGTGTGATCGGTATCCTTGGACGTGGCGTCATGCGCCGCAGGATCCTGCGCCGGGCGTTTGTTGCAGCATTCTGGTCGATTCCTTCGTACCTTCGCGGTGATTATCGTCAGGCTGGCCGTCGCCTTGGTCCGCTTGTTCGTCACATTGAGACCCAACTTGCTGCCCTTTCTGCGAAACAGAAATCCGATCTTATCGAAGCCGCAGACACCATCGAGATCATGGCCAATGTTTTCAGCCACCAGATGCGTTGTCACTTGATGGGTGGTGCTTTGGATGAAGCGATGCAGACCCTTGTTCGTGCCCGCGGCGTACTTGGGGTGGAGCGCCTCGCATCCTTTCCAGAAATCGATTACAAGGCTGCCCAGCTGGTCAAGGCTGGATTGGCTGCCGGTCGCTTGATCGACGGTTCAGGCATTTCCGCAATCCTCATGAATCCGCCAGACGGGCGTGGCCTGGGAGCAACGACTTCGCCGCGGCGCAGCCGTCCTCGTCGCATTGGCGATCTTTCGCGCCTGACGCAGCGCGAGGAAAAACGCGGCGTTTTGATTCAAATGCGCAGGCCTGCTCCTGAAGACCGCGTCCCATGATTCTTTCATTGGTACTTAAACCTTTGATCGCCCCATCTTTGTGCCATGCTCGCTGATTTAAGGTCTGACACGTTTACGCGTCCAACGCCGGCCATGCGCGCAGCAATGGCTGCAGCCGAAGTCGGCGACGATGTTTTTCAGGAAGACCCGACGATCCGCGAACTCGAGGAAGAGGTCGCTGGCATCACTGGATTTGAAGCCGCGCTTTATGTGCCAAGTGGCACCATGTCGAACCAGATCGCGATTAATCTGCATACCCGGCCGGGCGATTCGGTTTTGATCGAGGCGGAAAGCCACGTTTTCATTTACGAGGCTGGTGCCGGGCCTGCACTTTCTGGAATCCAGTTTGATTGCGTCGATTCCGCTGATTTTACCCAATGGAATTCTGCGGCATCTGCGTTTGTTCGCGAGGACACCCTGCATTCTGCAGCCACTTCATTGATCGTTGTGGAGAATACCCATAATCGCCACGGCGGAAGGGTTTTTCCCGCGGCCGGGCTGGAACGGATTCGGGCCTTTCGGCAAAAGCAACCGGGCGTCGCTTTGCACTGTGACGGTGCACGCATTTGGAATGCGGCAGTCGCGACTGGAAGTTCCGTCGCGAAACTGCTGAACGGGTTTGACTCGGCATCGGTTTGTTTTTCCAAGGGACTTGGTGCGCCGGTGGGTTCCGCCCTGTGTGGTTCCCGGGATATGGTTGCGCGGGCCCGCAAGGTCCGTAAACGTTGGGGTGGCGGTATGCGTCAGGCTGGTATTGTTGCCGCCGGTGCGCTTTACGCCCTGCGCCATCACCGGGAGCGGATCGTAGAGGATCACGAACGGGCCGGCATGCTTGCTGAATTATTTCGGAGCCTTTGCGCCGACCATCCAAATAAGGCTCTATCCGCCAAGACACCGGATCCGCAAACAAACATGGTTTACCTGCAGGTCCACCCCCAGCAGGCCCAGGCCATGGTGGACGCCCTTGCGGCAATGGGCGTTCTGGTCCTGCCCACCGGCGGGGGATGGATCCGGGCAGTGACCCATCTTGATGTTCCCGGGCAGGCGATGCCGAAGGTCTGCGATGCCTTCGCCAAGTGCCTGAAGGGGCTTTGATCCCATTTCAACGCCATCAAGAGGGTTTGAGGCGCAATTGTTGCAGCAATTCACAAATTTCACCTGAAATCGCTTGCTGCTGGCTGCTTCTTTGCTAACTTAGGGGCACTTTGTCGAAGGAATCTGACATGACCATTCGCGTTGGTATCAATGGATTTGGAAGGATCGGCCGGACCGTGTTCCGTGCCGCGTATGCCAAGGGCAACAGCGACTTTGAGATCGTTCACATCAACGATCTGACCGACACCAAGACCCTGGCTCATCTGTTGAAATACGATAGTGTTCACGGACGTTTCGACCATCAGGTCGAAGCCGTTGATGGCGCCATCATTGTCGACGGCAAGAAGATTTCCGTCTCGGCAATCAAGAATCCAGAAGAATTGCCGTGGAAATCGAAAGAAGTCGGCATTGTCTTTGAATGCTCCGGTGTGTTCACCAAGCGTTCTGCTGCCGAAGGCCATTTGAAGGCTGGGGCGCGCAAGGTCCTGATTTCTGCGCCTGCAACGGACGAAGACATCACGGTGGTTTACGGCGTGAACCACGGAAAAATTGACAAGTCGAAGCACACGATTATTTCCAACGGCAGCTGCACCACGAATTGTCTGGCTCCTGTCGCCAAGGTTATCCATGACCTGGCAGGAATCAAACGCGGTCTCATGACCACGGTTCACTCCTACACGAACGATCAAAACATCCTGGATCTTCCGCACAAGGACTTGCGTCGTGCGCGTGCTGCTGGAGTTTCCATGATTCCCACTTCAACCGGTGCTGCCAAGGCCATCGGACTGGTGATGCCGGAACTCAAAGGCAAGATGCATGGCATGGCGATTCGCGTCCCGACGCCGAATGTTTCGCTGGTGGATGTGACTTTCGAAGTGGGTCGTGCGGTGACCGTCGAGGAAATCAACGACGCCCTGCGCAAGGCAGCCAATGGCCCGATGAAGGGGATCCTCGGTTATACTGACGAACCTCTCGTCTCGATTGATTACAATGGGGACAGCCAGAGTAGCATCGTTGATGGTGCGAGCACCGCGGTGATGGAAGGCACGATGGTCAAGGTTCTGTCGTGGTACGATAATGAAACTGGATTCAGCTGGCGTATGCTTGATGTCGCACGCCTCTTGATGTCCTGAGACCGTTCCCAATAATTTTGATGCCTGGCTCTATGGATTGGACGACACGATGACCAAAGAATCCGATAAAACAGTGACCCTGACCCGTAAAGAAGTTCTCGAGACCCTTGCGGTATCGAAAGACCTTGGCGGGCTCGACATTCGCAAGGCGAACCTGATCAAGATTGATTTTTCGGGTTGTAACCTGCAAAACACGAATTTCTCGTATTCAAACCTTAAGGACGCCAATTTCACGGATGCCGACATGCGCGGTGTTTCGCTGTGGAATGCAAACCTTGAAGGTGCAAACTTCACCAATGCAAACCTTGAAGACGCCGATCTTGATTACGCAAAGCTGCGCGGTGCGATTTTGTTTCATGCGAACCTGCGCCGGGCATCGTTGCCGACGGAATTGATCCCGCGTGACGACATCATGCGAAGTGTCGACACTGGCTGCAAAGTTGGCGCGCACCACAGCGGCTGAGTCCTGCCCGTCATTCTGACCAAATTTGTCATCCTCAGCCTAGTGCGAAGGATGGTCTCTTAATCCGTCATCCTGAGCCAAAGGCGAAGGATCCTTTCTTCAAATTTTTTTTAAAAAATAGCAGCAAATAATGGGACTTTCCGCGGAAAGTCCCGAATCAATCCTACTGAAGCTGAAGAAAGGATCCTTCGCTACGCTCAGGATGACGAAGTGCGCTCAGAATGACGGGGTGCGGCTCAGGATGACAGGTAGCCCGCCAGTTTATCTCGGCTTGTACTGCCGCTCTGGCCGTTGATTCCGCTGACCATCCCGCTGATCAGACTCGCTGCGGCATCGCCCCCGCTGCTGGCACTTGCGCCGCCGCCGCTCAAAAGAGATGACGCATTGATCAGCCCGAGGACAATGGATTCGGCCGTGGCGTCCGTCAGATTCAGCATTTCTGATGTGGAGACAGTCCCGTCACCATCGGTGTCTAGGATTTTTATTTTCAGTACCGTCGATGCCGTCTGAAAAATCGACAGCTTTAATTTTTCTGCATCACTCAATGCGTCCGCAGGCAGTTGCCCCATCAGAGTGATGGCATAGTCCACATCTTCGATGGCACTGGTCGTGGCCGCCGGTGTGACGCCGAAAAGCGCCGTGATCCCGTTGCCGCCAGATCCGCC